>JAGTRK010000008.1 GCA_018261955.1 Burkholderiaceae bacterium | reverse complement strand
CGCCGCTTTTTGTGCTGCCGTGGCACTTGCAGGCGCGTAGCCCACCGCACCTGCAGCAGTGTTGGCAACCGAACTGCTGCCCAGTGCCACACCTGTTGCCACTGTTACAGATGAATTGGTACCGAGCGCAGTTGCACCAGAAACGTCTGCAATCGCATTTTGTCCCAATGCTGCACCAGCCACAGTACCTGCGACTGTAGCGCCACCTAAATAGGTTGCCACCGCACCATCACCGAATGCCGCACCACCATTGCCCGCACGGGCAGATGCACCCATCGCAACTGAACCCGTCGCGATGGCATCGTAACCAACAGCGATACTTTTTAAACCTGTGGCTTGCGCTGAAGAACCAATGGCAATCGCATCATTGGCACTGGCTTTAGATGAGCTACCCATGCTGATGGTGTCGTTAGCAATAATAGCTTGCCCTGCTAAGTTGCCGATGGCGATGTTTCTATCCCCTGTTACATCCCTGCCTGCACTAACACCAAACCCCAAATTGCGTTCACCCGAAACCGTCCTACCAGCAGAAACACCAAACGCTGAGTTATAATTACCCGTCACAACCCAACCAGCAGAATCACCGAAAGCTTGGTTTTGACTACCCAAAACATCTCTACCTGCCGAGGCACCAAAACCCATATTCCAACTACCCGTCACATTCTGACCTGCTAAATCACCATAGGCTTGGTTACGGTTACCCGTGACATTGATACCCGACAAAACACCCGTAGAAAGATTATTGTCACCTGTGACTGTGCTACCAGATCCTCTGCCCACAGCAATATTATCACTACCATTAACTGTGTTACCCGCATTTTTGCCAATCGCCGTATTGCTATTTCCAGCCGTGACTGAACCAAGCCCTGCTCCCGCACCAATACCAATGGAGTATGCACTGAGTGCCTGCGCATTGTTACCAATCGCAATAGCCGAGGTGTTACTGGCAAGTGACTGTCCGCCAACCGCGATTGAATCAGTGCCTGTGGCACGCGCACCCGAAGTGGCATTGGCACCAATGGCTGTCGCACCCGCTGCCGTTGCCGCCACACTGGTCGCTGCACTGGTGCCACCCGTACCGATTGCTGTAGTATAGGTGCTGTTTGCTGTAGCACCATAACCAATGCTGGTAGCTCCTGTGGCACTGGATTTTGTGGCTGTACCACCTGCTGTAATGCCTGAACCGCCAATCGCGATGTTATCAATGCCTGTTGCTTGAGCTTGACCACCCAAAGCGATGGCATCCTGATTAGACGCAGTGGCAGACGCGCCAATCGCAATTTGGTCACCCGTTGAACCCGATGCGGTGGCAGATCGACCGATACTAATACCATCTGTGCTGGTTGCCTGCGCACCTGCTCCAACCGCGATGGTGCCCGTAGCCGTTGCACGGGATTCAACTCCCAGTGCTGTCGCCCATTGAGCAGCCCTTGTATTAAAGCCGATTGCAGTACCCCCTTGCCCACTCACAACGGAGTAAGACCCATAAACTGTCGCAGCGTTTGCACCACTACCAGACGCATTACAACCCACAACATTTGACCACTGACCTGATCCATCAACAGGTTGTGCATTCGTACCTGTTACACTGATCTGATAAATCGTCGCTGTCCCAACAGCATTGCAGGTACCAGGACTATAAGTAGTTGCGCTCGCAACACCAAAAGGAACTGATGCCAATATCCCTGCACAAATAGCTAAGATGATTTTTTTTGAGTTAGCTTTTTTCTTGTTCTTACTAAGTTCTGAAGCCGCTACCCAAGTCCCTGTAGTTTCATTCCACACGGTGTGATAAATTTTATTCATAATGTATTACCCTCTCTTAAAAGATGTGTATTTCAAAAAGACAAAATTAAAGCTTGTGTAGCGGTTTATCGTTATAATTTGCCGTTCATTCTTAATAATATCAAATAATATCAAATAGTATCCAATACTTACTTAATTATAATTAAAGAATATTAACGTAGCAACATATTTTCTCCCTCTACTGTATAAATTTTTACAAAACCCATCGCAATTTATTAAGACAAAAAAGAGGGGCAAAATCGATGATTTTGCCCCTCTATAACTTACATTCACTATACTTTTATCACTGCGCTCTACCGCACTTTTATAGAAACCACGCTGAGAATTCATTGTTTTGTCGGCAACCCGCTCGCTTTTTTAGCTGTTGAAAATCGAGGCGTTGTTTACACTTTTTTAATCAGCGTTAATTTTCAATCGTTGAATTTAAATACTCCATCCATGCTGTTGGTAAAAACACCGTTTTTTAGTTACTCTCGGTGAGTATTGCGCCGCGTACCACGCGAACTTGGTCGTGCTGGACGCGCGCCTGCGTGCCCCACCTGTGAACGGCTTTTGCGTTGGGTGTTTTGTCCGCGTTCTGCATGGCTTGCACCCTCTGTGCCCATAGGCATAGATGCACGGTTTTGATTTTGCTTACGTGAACCATTTGCTCGCGGATTGCTTGTGCGTCCCGCGTTTGTGCGTGGTGTTGACTCGCCCATACCGCGTGTGCCTGTGCCACGACCACTGCCACCTGAATTGCGTGTACCAGCCGCTCTACCGCCTGTGCTTCTATCGCCTGGCGTGCGCGAGGTCAATGTGCGTGCGCCCGTACCCATGCGAGCCCCTTGTCCTTTTGTTATGGGGCGCGCACCTTTTTTGTCCCCACGCGTTTCACGCCCTGTCAGCCCCGCATCTCGGTTGTGATCCACGCCGAACGCACTCATTAAATGCGCATCTTGTGGTACGGCTTCGCCATCGTTTTCGCTATCCACGCGATGGCTACGGCTTAAACCCGCAGAAATATTCAACCCCAATTCGCGCATGAGTTGCAACACTTGCGGGCGTTCCCACTCTGCGGATTTACCACGCTTGAGTTGGCTGGGTAGGATGACGGGACCAAAGCGCACGCGGATGAGTCGACTCACGGTCAAGCCAATCGCTTCAAACATTCGGCGCACTTCGCGGTTGCGTCCCTCGCTGATGATGACGCGCAACCAACGATTTGCGCCCTCGCCGCCCAAATGCTCGACTTTAGAGAAAGTTGCCAAGCCATCCTCAAGTTGAATGCCTTCAGTGAGTTGTTTGAGTTGCGCATCGGTCACTTCGCCCAATACGCGCACGGCGTATTCGCGCTCGTGGCCATAGCGCGGGTGCATCATTTTGTTGGCAATATCGCCCGAAGTCGTCAGAATCAGCAGACCTTCGGTGTTGAAGTCCAACCGCCCAACCGCCAACCATTTGCCTTTGCGCGTGAATGGCAGTTTGTCAAACACCGTTGGGCGACCTTCGGGATCGCTGTGGCTGACGATTTCGCCAGCGGGTTTGTGGTAAATCACGATGCGCGGCACGGTTGGCGTGAGTTTTTTGCGTTGCAGCAGTTTGCCATTGATGCGCACTTGGTCGTCATCGGTGATGCGTTGCCCGACATGCGCGGGCATGCCATTGATGGATACGCGCCCTGAAATAATCAACTCTTCCATATCGCGGCGCGAACCGATACCTGCGTCCGCCAGTACTTTTTGCAGTTTGATGCTGCCGTCCATATAGGTGTCGGCGTGCTCGTTCGCGACATCGTCAAAAGCATCGATTGCCAACGCTTCGGTGGGCTCACCAAAGTTTTGCGAAGTCGGTTTTTGGGTATTGTTTTTGCGATTTGAGCGCACGCCCGCTCGATAGAGGCGTTGACCCTTGCGTTCACGAGGGGCTTTTGAGGCATCGCCTGTACTCGGCACTGAATGGGTTTGGGGTTTATCTTGCCAACCCCATTGCTCAGGCAGGCTGTCATCTATGGTGCGTGGCGATGTGTTTTTTGTGCTGGCTTTTGCGTGTTCAGCAACTGTACCCGAGTGGGTTGGGCGTTCGGTGCGTTTGCGCACGCCATGTTTACCGCGCAATAATGTGCTTTTTTTCTTTGCGGGTTTATGCTCTATTTCGCTCATGTAATTCCATTTCTTAGTCAAGAAATTGTTGGTGAATGTCGCCCATGCGTCGAACGCGCTTAGGTGGGACTGGAATCCTTGGGTTCTGATGGCTCTGAGTCATCCGTTGTCGTGCCCAACTCGTTTGTGTTTTCTGTGAGATGTATCGCAATGCTGTCTGCGTCTGTGATTTGTGCTGTCAAAGGCTCGAGCGTCTGTGTCATTTGTTGCAACTGTATTTCGTCAGCCTCATCATGGTGATCAACCAATTCCAATTGCCCTGTTTCTGCGTCGGCTTGACCCATCAAAACGGGCAACTCTTTGAGCGACACCAGCCCCAAATCATTCAAAAACTGTTTGGTGGTTGCCAACAACGCAGGACGACCCGGTACTTCGCGATGCCCAACGGTGTCTATCCAACCACGTTCTTCAAGATTTTTGATGATATTCGATGACACGGTCACACCGCGAATGTCCTCAATATCACCTCGTGTCACGGGCTGTCGATACGCAATAATTGCCAAAGTTTCCAATACCGCACGCGAGTATTGCACCGGTTTTTCAGCGCGCAATCGGTCAATATAAGGCATCACATCAGGTGCTGTTTGGAAGCGATAGCCCGTCGCCACCTGAGTCAAATGCACCGCGCGCTCAGACCACTCCGTTTTAATTTCATCCAATAATAGGCGCAAAGTATCGTTGTTGATATCCATCGCCAATGCTTCTTTGAGATGCGCCAAACTCATGGGCACGTCGTGGCACAATATCAATGCTTCTATGATGCGTTTGATTTCGTTTGGTGTCATGTGACTATCAGGTTAGATGTGGGTAATCATCAATTGCATTCAATTTTGAATCGTTGCAATATGGACTCAAGCGCAACGCGAACGACTGCAAGGCGTACTTTGAGAATTCTAAATGAAGTGGGCTCTTTGGTGTTGCTTATGATGTTTGTGACACTGCTAAGAGAATTACTGGAGAATTGAACGACGACTGGTGCGTCTGTTTGCGATGCTGTGCTTTTTCAATTGGTTGCGGGGGCAGGATTTGAACCTACGACCTTCGGGTTATGAGCCCGACGAGCTACCATGCTGCTCCACCCCGCGCCAGTAAAATATATCGCGTCAAAAAATTTAAAAACACAAAAGTTTTGACATGGTTATTTGGCGGAAGCGGTGAGATTCGAACTCACGAAGGGCTCACACCCTCGGCAGTTTTCAAGACTGCTGCATTCAACCACTCTGCCACGCTTCCATAACCAAGACCAGTATTGTAATGGTTTACGCATCGCTTGGCAAGTTATATTTTTAATTAATCTTCATTGCAAAAATAAAGGGCAAACCCAATCAGGTCTGCCCTTACTTTAGAAAGGTTGTTAGTGTAAATAATCGATTAGATTTTTTTCATCAACAGTGTGCCATTCGTGCCACCAAAACCAAAGTTATTGCTCATGGCAATCTCAATTTTTGCGTCACGCGCGACATTCGCACAGTAATCCAAATCACAGCCTTCGCCTGCGTTGTCCAAATTGATGGTCGGCGGAGACTTTTGATGGGCAATCGCCAACACAGTAAACACTGCCTCAACCCCGCCCGCACCACCGAGCAAATGCCCTGTCATGGATTTGGTTGAGTTGACAATCACTTTGCTTGCCGCATCGCCCAAAGCACGTTTAATGGCAATGGTTTCTGCCACGTCACCCAAGGGGGTTGACGTACCATGCGCATTGACATAATTGACTGCATCCGCATTCACGCCCGCGTCACGCATCGCATTGCGCATCGAGCGCATTGCACCATCGCCATCTTCGCACGGCGCAGTCATGTGGTAGCCATCTGCACTCATACCGTAGCCTGCCAGTTCAGCATAAATTTTTGCGCCACGTGCTTTGGCGTGCTCGTATTCTTCGAGCATCAAGACACCCGCACCTTCACCCATGACAAAGCCATCGCGGTCTTTGTCCCACGGACGTGAAGCCGCCGCTGGGTCGTCGTTGCGTGTTGAAAGTGCGCGCATATTGGCAAAGCCTGCCATCGCGAGCGCGGAAATCGTCGATTCCGCGCCACCTGCGAGCATCGCATCTGCATCGCCGTACTGAATCATGCGCATGGCTTCGCCGATGCAGTGTGTGCCCGTGGTACACGCCGTGACCACAGCGATGTTCGGCCCTTTCAGACCATACATGATGGACATGTGTCCTGAAATCATGTTGATAATTGAACCTGGGATGAGGAAAGGCGACACGCGGCGCGCGCCTTTATTGAATAAGTTTTCACAATTGGCTTCAATCAAAGGCAAACCACCAATACCTGAACCAATAATGACACCGATGCGTTCAGAATTCTCGTCCGTCACCTCAATGCCTGAATCACGAAAGGCTTGTATGCCTGCTGCCAAGCCATAATGGATAAAGGTATCCATCGTGCGCGCTTCTTTTTGCCCAATGTATTCGGACACATCAAAGTCTTTGACCTCGCCAGCTATTTGGCTATTGATATCTTTGGCATCAAATTTGCTGATGCGCACAATCCCTGATTGCCCTGCAATTAGGTTGTCCCATGTGGTTTGCACCGTATTGCCCACGGGCGTAATTGCACCCAAACCTGTGATGACTACTCTGCGTTTGCTCATCGCTTAACCTCTATCATAATCTAACTAATCGTCAACCAAGAACCATACAATAAAAGAGACCTTTTGGGTCTCTTTTACTGAATAGTGCCATGATTCAGACAGCCCAAAGACTGGTTGAATAACTTATTTCAAATTGGCAGTCACGTAATCAATCGCTTGTTGTACTGTACCGATTTTTTCTGCGTCTTCGTCAGGGATTTCGCATTCAAATTCGTCTTCCAAAGCCATCACGAGTTCAACGGTGTCTAATGAATCCGCGCCCAAGTCGTTGGTAAAAGACGATTCGTTTTTGATGTCTGCTTCATTCACGCCCAATTGTTCTGCAACAATTTTACGGACACGTTGTTCGATGTTTTCCATGTTCTCTCCATTGATAGAAAAAAATAAATCCAACGATTTACTGCGCGCATTG
The DNA here is from genome assembly GCA_018261955.1 of Burkholderiaceae bacterium. Lineage (GTDB taxonomy): Bacteria > Pseudomonadota > Gammaproteobacteria > Burkholderiales > Burkholderiaceae > CTSOIL-112. The sequence continues at coordinate 57,607 of JAGTRK010000008.1, read as the reverse complement.
TAACAGGATTTGCCCAGCGCAATGCAATTATTCAAGCAACTTTTAACGGCACGGGCGTTCGGTTTTGTCTGAATTTACAAGGAGTTGCTTAAAAATATTCAAAGTTCCCGTCAATTACTGAATATTTAAATGCACTCAATAATGACAGTATTTTTCACCTATTTATCATTATCTTCGCGCAAAAATCATCATCCACTATTACGCAAACCTGCTGCCAATCCGTTGATGGCAATATGAATGCCGTCTTGCACCTCTTCAGAGTCATCGCCTGCGCGATAGCGTTTGATGAGTTCCACTTGAAAGTAATTCAGTGGGTCAAGGTAAGGCAAGCGATTACGCAAACTGCGCGCCAAGGTCTGATTGCTCGCAAGCAAAGCACTCTCGCCTGTCACCGCCATAATGGCATTGACCACACGTTTCCACTCCGCGACAATTTCGCCGAAAATTGTATCTGCCAACTCTCTATCCTCGACCAGTTGCACATAACGCTCGGCAATCGCCAAATCGGTTTTCGCAATCACCATGTCTAAATTTGAGATGACCGATTGAAAAAAAGGCCACGATGCCTGCATTTGGCGCAGTTGCGCCCAGCGAGTTTCATCACCGCCAACCCACTGCTCAATCGCCGAGCCCACGCCGTACCAACCAGGGAGCATCATGCGCGACTGCGCCCATGAGAACACCCACGGAATCGCGCGCAAATCTTCAATCCTCTGTGAGGGTTTACGCGAGGATGGACGCGAGCCAATGTTTAATTGAGAAATTTCATTGATGGGCGTGGCTGCGCGGAAAAAATCGGTGAAACCATCGGTTTCGTACACCAGTTTGCGATACGCTAAAAAACTCAATTGCGACATTTCGCTCATCGCGGTTTCAAACTCAGCCCAATTAGCAGTCTCGCCGACATCGTTCGCCACCGCTTCCATGGATGCTGCCACCAGTGTTTCCAAATTGCGCAAACCCATATCGGGGTCGGCGTATTTTGCGCCAATGACTTCACCTTGCTCGGTCAGGCGGATTTTGCCCGTCATACACCCCGCAGGTTGCGCCAAAATTGCCTCGTAGGAAGGACCTCCACCACGTCCGACCGAGCCACCACGTCCGTGGAAAAACGACACTTCAACCTTTGCATGGTGTGCAGTTTTGATGAGTGCTTGTTGCGCTTCGTACAGTGACCAAATCGAGGTCAAGAAACCACCGTCTTTATTGCTGTCTGAGTAACCGAGCATGATTTCTTGTTTGCGATTGCGCTGACTTTCGTCATTGGATAAGTTCAACCACGCATCCACCAAATCGGTGGCAAACCAATCGCGCATAATCGCAGGCGCAGCACGTAAATCCTCAATGGTTTCGAACAAGGGCACGATGCCCAATTCACAGCGTGGCTCGGGTTGCACCGCCACCAAACCTGCTTCTTTAAGCATCACCGCCAACTCCAGCATGTCCGAGACGCTGGTCGATTTTGAAATAATCGACTGCTCAATCAAACGCGCACCAAACCGCTCGCGCAATTCGCGCGCAGCGTTGAAAATCGCCAATTCGCCACGCAATAAATCACTCTGCGCCACCCAAGGACTGCCAAGCAAACGCGCGGTGCGCAATTGCTCGGTCAAAAGTTGACAACGCTCGTCCTCATCCAATTCGCGATAATTCGCGCACACGCCCGAACTGGCGAGCAATTCCGCCACGCAGGTTTCGTGCACATCGGAGTTTTGGCGCAAATCAATCGTTGCCAAATGAAAACCAAACACATGCACGGTCTGAATTAATTGACTCAAACGCCCCTCAATCAAAAAAGCAGCGTGGTTGTCGCGCAATGACTGCGCAATCACTTGCAAATCGTTGGCAAACTCTTGTGCCGATGTGTATGCGGGCGCGTCCATCACCTCGGTTTCCGAGCCCATCACCCAATCGCACAAAACGTGTGCGGTTTTGACCATGCGCGCGCACATACCTACCAAAACCTGACGATAGGGTTCTTGCGCACGGTGCAAAGAATCATCGCCCGAACGCTCGGCCAATTCCTGTAAATCGGCACTGACCGTGGTAATCGCATTGGACAAAGGCAACTCTTGCCTCAAGGCTTTGAGTTCGCGCACGTAATGCGCAAACACCACACGAGCCTGCGCCAGTGTACACTCGCGCAAAGTCTGCGCGGTCACAAATGGATTGCCATCGCGATCGCCACCAATCCACATACCCATCGACATCGGCAACAAGGCTTGCACTTCGCGCTCGTTAGCACCGAGTTCACGTGCCATTTTTTGAAAACGCATGACCAATGAGGGAATGCGTTTCAAAAACGTAATCGGGTAATAACTCACCGCGCTGTTAATCTCATCCATCACATTGAGTTTTGCTTTGCGCAAAATCGCGGTTTGCCACAGCGTTTGTACCAAACGTTCAATGTCCGCCAACAACTCTTGCTCAGTTTCCACATCTTGCAACACCCCATCGCGCGCAGACAGGCGTTGCGACAACGTGCGGGTTAAATCCAAAATGGTTTTGCGCTGCACCTGCGTGGGATGCGCGGTCAGAACGGGGACGACATGCGTGCGCGTCATCGCGCGCAAGGCATCTTGAGCCGATACCCCACGGTTTTGCAAATTCAGCAACGCGCGCGACAAACTACCGACCTGCGCCTGCGCACCATGCTGACGGTAATAGCGACGACGGCGATTTTGATGCACATCCTCGGCAATATTGGCCAACAAAGAAAATAAACTAAACGCCCGAATCACGCGCAAGGCCTGAGCATCGCCCAAACTCTCGCACAAATCGGTGAGCATTTTACGCGCCTCGTGTGCAGTATTTTGCTCCTCGAGCGAACCCGCCAAACCCGATTCGCTTTTGCGAAAACGCACCGCTGCTTGGCGTATGCTCTCGGTATGGGTAAACGCCTCATCGCCTGCGTAATTGCGCACTGCATCACCGAGCATTCGCCCCAACAAACGGATGTCTTCTAATAAGGGCCGCTCTTTCTCATCGGGCGCGAGTTGAAACAAGGGGGTGGTGGGCAAAAACATGGTATCTCCGAGCGATTATTTAATGAATCAAGTCTAACATAATCTTGAAAAAATGCTTGGCACGTTGTTGGTGCAGGGTGGATGGTGAAGCATCAACACAGTTTGTACCGAACAACCCATCATTCAATACGGTGCGCCACACCATCCACCCGAAGCAAAACGCCGCATATGCTGTGTTCGGGATAAACCTGTTTCATCAAATCCATATATTCGCGCACCTGCGTTTCATACACGGCTAAATTTTCAACTGACCAAGCACTTTTGTAATCCAAAATTGTGATGGATTGACCATGACGCACCCAACGATCCATGCGTTTGACCTGACCCTGCGCATCCACCAGTGCCATCTCATTGTGTGCCTCATCAAATTGAGTTTTGTCGAACCATGTTTGATGCGCAGGATGCAGCATAATTTGTGTCACCCATTGCATGACGGTGCGCGCTTGCGCCTGTGTCAACGCGCACCGTTCGACGAGCATGTCCTCAGTCACAGTTTGGGGATGATGAGTGTCGGTTGCCCATTCGAGTGCGCTGTGCAAAGCCACACCCATTTGTGCGGCTTGCTCTTCAAGCGCATCAGTGGTATTCGATGCAAACGCACTGCGCCAACGCGCCAAGCCCTGTGCGTTGTGTGCAATTTCAGACACTTTCAATACTTCCGAATTTGCCACATCAACAGCACCCTGTGCTGTACTTTGTACCGATTCAGCCGATTGCATGGGATGGGTCTTCCAATACGCTTGCCACAGCGCAGACCATTGCACAATGTCATTGGGCAAACAGCATTCTAAATTCAAAGACTCCTCGTGCAATGCCTCAAACAAGCCATCCATTTTTTTGCTCGGTTGGGTTGATGCCACATTGCCTTCATCATCGCGCTGGATGTCCATTTCCTGCGCCGCGCTCACAAGCAGCATTTGTTTGGCACGGGTCATGGCGACATAGCATTTGTTGTAATGCTCTTTAGCGTTGAGTTCAGATTCACGCGCGATGGTTGCTGCGCGCCAACGTCCGCGCTCGCTTTGATTGCCCAACCACGACAAATGTGTGGGTACTGCGTCGCCCTCACGTTGGATGAACCATTGATTGCCTTTGATGTCGGGCTTTTTATTCGTGCGCATATCAATCAGCATGACAATCGGCGACTCCAAACCTTTCGACGCATGCACCGTGAGAATTTTCACCGCATCGTACATACCAAGCGGTTCACCTTCGGACACGCCTTCGGTCTCGCGCTCTTGCCAACGCTCTAAAGCATGCAAAAAAGTCATCAAACTTGGGTAACGCCCCGCATTGACATTCAATGCCAACTGCAAAAACCCACGCAAATTCGCTTGTACTTGCGGATTAAGCCAAGTGGGTACGACCCGCGCATAGGCATTGTAAATATCGCCTTGCGCATAAATTCGGTCAAGCACATCATGCGGCGGTGCGTGTCCCGCCATCTGTAACCATTCATTTAACAATTCATAAATTGTCCGCCACGTCGCATCCACTTGTGCCAATTGCGCCAGCGTTTGCCAATACGACAACTCAGTTGCGTGCAATTGTTCCAATCCGCGTTTATACATCAACAGTTGCGTCAATTGTGCGTCACTGATGGCAAACATCGGCGCGCGCAATACCTGAATCAACGCCCAATCATCGTCGCTGCGCGTCAACCATTTGAGCAACGCCATTAAATCCAAGGCTTCGAGCGTGTCCATCAGCCCGCCACGGCGTGTGCTCTCGTAGGGAATTTGGGCTTGGCGCAACAACCGCTCATAACTGCTCAAATGCGTGCGCCCGTAAATCAATATCATGATATCGGCATACCGCGCGGGGCGATAATGCTCCTGCTGCTCATCCCAGACAGGATAGTGCCCGACCAAGGCATGAATCGCTTGCACCAACTGCGCACTTTCATCATCATGGCGCGTCAGCTCAATGACCTGCGCAGGTTCATTCAACCAATCACGTTGGGTTTGATGTTTATGACTTTCAACAACTGCATTTTCATCATTCGTGTGTTCATCTGCTTTAACCAATCCCAAGCACGCAATATGCCCGACCATTTCAGTTTGCGCGGTGCTGTGCGCGATGAAATCATCCAATTGGCTGTCGGCGCGTTCAAACATGCGATTGACCCACGCAACCACCGCAGAGCTGTTGCGCCGCGTGAACTGGGTTTGCAGCACGGTTGCATCAAATTCGTTCACCAAATAATCCTGCGCCGTAGCGAACAGGGTCGAATCAGCATCGCGAAAACGATAAATTGATTGTTTGACATCACCGACCAAAAACACGCACGGTTTGTGCGCATCGCCCTGATACGCCGAGAGCCAGCCGTGGATGATACCCCACTGCACGGGGTTGGTGTCTTGAAACTCGTCAAACAATAAATGCCGATAACGCGCATCCAAAGCGGTCTGCATAAACGCTGCGGTTTCAGGGCTGTTGAGCAATTCAAAACACTGGCGTGAGACATCGGCAAATTCGACGGCATTGGCATCTCGCTTGTGTTGGCGATACAACTCAAGCAAAGCAAACACACATGGCAGCATGTCCTCGTGAATTTGATACGCACTTAAATCCGCGCTCTGCGCGTGTGCCTCATCCAAATGCGAATTGACTTGCGCGACTGCTTGCACATAATCGTCCTCGCTAATGCCCGCGCCCTGCATGGTGGCTTTTTGTTTTTTCTCCAACTTAAATTGTGTGCCGTTGAGAAGCCCTGTGCTCGTAGCGACATATTGATTCACAATCTCCCAAAAAACCTGAGTATCGTCAGCATCCAAAGCCTTTTGTAAATGCTCGGCACGTGTGACTTTTTTGTCATCGCCCGCACCCAAACTGCGCACAACGACTGCCAATGCACCCGATGCAATGATGGCTTGATGCGCATTATGTGCAATACCCTCCGCACCGATGCCGACATCCAAGCCCGTTTGCGCCAAAATCTCGTTTTGCAAGGCGAGCAAACCCTCCTCGACCGTACCCCCCACGCCGTCCAACCACAACTCAAATTCATTACTCAAATACAATGCTGCGTTGAGCATGTTCTCCGTGTTGTGCGCGCCCATGCGCTCAATTAAATTCAGATAGTGTGTGCGAATGCGCTCACCCTCAGGGCGATTAAACAACTCAAAAAAACCCTGCCAAGCCGACTCGCGCAACTCATCTGCATCGGTCAGCAACACCGCATCGCGCGCCACACCCGATCCCATCGGCGCGGCTTTGAGTAAACGGTAAAACCACGCATCAAAGGTGTAAATGGGCAACTCCTGCCCCGCGCCAAGAATCTCGTCATACAACATTTGCGCGCGTACTACGCTCTGCTCGGCTTGCGCGATGCTCAGACCGCGCATGGTCAACAACTCAACCACTTGCTCAGGCGTGCCGTCCGCCATCTCGCGCAACAGTTGCGCCACGCGATCGCGCATCTCTTGCGCGGCTTTTTTGGTAAAGGTAATTGCTAAAATATGCTTGGGCACAACCCCAGCGATGAGCAAGCGAATGATGCGCGAAGTCAACAACCACGTCTTGCCACTGCCCGCACAGGCGCGCACCACCACGCTGTGTGCAGGCTCCAAGGCCGCGCGGGTGAATTCTGCCAAACCGACTGGTGCATTATTTTTCAAATACGGTGTGTTCATTGCGCCACCTCCGTAGTGTTCTCATCGTTCGCCGCCAAGACATAATCTTTACGACAGACCGCACGATCATCGCAATACGCACACGCACTCAATTCGCCTAAAGCGCGCAGTGGCTCGCCCGCACACATCTGCGCGAACACTTGATTGACCTGCTCGCGTAATTTTTGCGCTTTGGCTTTGAGTTCATCCTCTGTGCCGATGCTGACCTGAGGACTCGACTTGTTGGCATCTTTCTCAACCCCCACATAAAGCGCGTCGGCGATGGCTGCGTTTTGCGACTGTTCCATCAGATTGACATAAAACGCCAATTGCACATCCTCGTCATTCGCCACTTGTTTTTTATGTTTGCTCAGCCCATTGGTCTTGTAGTCAATCAGCGAGAATACGCCCTCGACATTTTCATCCACTTGATCAATGCGCCCTTTCCATTGCAATGAATGAATCGGCTGGTGCACCGCATCCACGATGGTTTGCACAGGAGAAACCGTAGGCGAATATTCACTGTGGATGTGATGCCAACCCTGCGCCTCACGCGCTTGCCACCAGCGAATAAACGCAGTTTGATATGAGGCAAACAAAGGTTTTAACGCCCAATAACGTGGGTTTTCAATGCATTTATCGTGCAGTATTTTTTCGATGCTCTGCGCAAAAACATCCTCATCATCAATTCCGCTTTGACGCGTTTTATGAAAATATTCAACCACCTTGTGCCACGCATTGCCAATATCACTTGGGCTGACCGCATTCGTCACTGACGCGATGGGCGTGATGCCGAGCACTTGACGCGCATAAAATTGATACGGGCAAGCCGATAAACTACTCAACGCAGTCGCAGAAACCACGCTAGGCACACACTCTAAAACCACAGCCGCACTGCGTCCGCGCACTTGGGGCTGTATGTCCACAACCTGCGGTTCGATGCGAATGATTTGGTCATTGCTCGCGCGTAAATATTGTCTGAGCCACGGAGACAAACTATTCGGCGCGCCGTCTTTTTGCGTGCAGTAACTCGCGCAGACAATCGGATTGAGCGCGAGCACATCGAGCAAGGCTTCGCGCAAGACGGCTTGTTTGTCTTCAACATTCGGCAACCCCAAAGCACGGCGCACGGCGGTGTTGAGCAAACCGACATCCATCTCACTGCTCGGCAAATTGCCTGCATCCGCCCCCATCAACCACACCGCATCGAACTGACGCAGGCGCGTGTTGCCCAAAGGCATCAGCACCACGGTTTCTGCGCGATTTTCCTGCTCACGCTCGGGGCGATAGGTCAAGCCATCAACTTCACTGCTCATCAAACGCAAAGCAGTGGACAGCGGCATCTGCCAATCATCCTCAACCCGCGTCCAGCGCGTCATCAGCGCGCACCATTTTTGCCCTGCGCCATCGGCATTGAGCGCGTCCCACAAGCCAAACATCTGCGCCCAGTCAATGAACGCCTGCGCCCACTGCGCCAAACTGCGTGCAGATGTTTTTGAATTTGTCCACCGCTGGCTCAGCTGAACTGCTTGAGTAACAAACTCATGCAAAGGCGTGTGCTCAGAATATTGATGAACCGCATGTTGCCAATCTGTCCAAGTGCGCCAAACGGTGGTTCTTTGGTACTGAACCTGTTGGTCGGATACGTGCTGCAATGCTTGCACCAAAGTCGATTTATCCTCTACCGACAAATGCGCGCACACCAAAGGATGTGCCAGCCAATCGAGCAACTCGTTCGAATGCACTTCACCCTGCATCAAACGCAGACCCATTTGCCATGCGTGTGACGCACGCGAAGTGGAGAGCAGCCAGCCCGTGTCATCGCGAATGTCCACGCCAACGCGTTGTAACAACGCCCACACCCGCCGCGAGACCTGCCTGTCCAATGCAACCAAGGCAATATTTTTGTCCTCGCCGCGCCACGCCAAAACCTGCTGTACCACTGCTTGGGCTTCATCCTCGATATTCGCTGCGGCATAAACCTGAACCGCAGCGTTGGTGGTACCAACGCTCGCAGTATAGCGCGCAGGCTGTGAAGCGATTTTCTGTAATGCTTGCTGTCGCGTGGCATCGGCAGCCACCTGAATGTGTGAAACATCCAAAACCTGCACGCGCGCCTTTGTGCTCAACCGCTGCCAAAAATCCGCTTCATGCGCCGTCCACGTGCGGTTGCGCAACACCCAAATTTGTTGGAATTCTGGCGCATTTGCCATCTCACGCAAAGTCGCTAAATACTGAACAACGGGCGTATTTTTTTCAACATCCGCAGCCCAGCAATGCAACAACACCTGCAATTCCTCCTGCGCCAAGTGATGCCCCGCATCCGAGTACACCTGTTCGATTGCAGCAGTGACCGATTTTTTCACCCACAAAACATCGCGCCCCGCGAGCAAATGCACACTCAACTCGTCGCTCATGGCGATGATTTGTTGTGCCAGCCCCATCACATCATTGGGTGTATTGCCCGAAAGTATATTCAGCAGTGCAGGCACTGTGGGCAAAGACTGCATCCACTGCAAAGTGCGCTCAGTATTTCGCGCATCCCAATCATCCGCACCATGCGAGCGCGCCCAATTCATCAAGGTCAAAATCCTCGGCATGACGCATGCTCGCTTGTGCGACTGCGCCCACCGTCCCCAAGCCTGTCGATACACCAAACCCATCGAGCCATCGGGCACAATGAGCAACTGCCCCATCAATGGTGCGTCCGAGCCAGCCATCCACCCCACCACCTCATCCCAAAAGGCATGGGAAAACGTACAGGGCAAGACGTTCAAGCCATGCGCAGTATCGGGTAAATCATCGGAAAATAAATCAGAGATGGGCATGGGAGAGCATTAAAAATGGGTTCGGAATTAAACCCATTATAGCGATTTATCGAGTGCCGTAGGTTGGTGGTGAATTGGTTTTACGAATACCAAGATGGGTGTGCATGCCACGATGTTGGGGTTCGTAAAATCAGCTCACCCACCTACTCGCTGTTAATGAGGTGTCATAACTTGCTTCTTTTATTTATTCTTTTAATAAAATTATCTTAATAATTTTCTTTAATACTACAGTTAAGTATGCTGGTATAGAAATAAAAATAAACGATGAAAACCCCATTCCAAAAAAACCTTTAGTCAATAAATCCTGCTGCCAATCTTGGTGTGTGGGAGAAATGGGCATGCAAATCAAAAAAATTAATATTCCTAAGGCTACAAAATACTTAAACAAATGAGATGGATCTGATGGTAATAAGTTTTGATTAATAACTTTTACATTAGGATTTTTCTCCATCATCCATCCTAAATAGATAGTAAATGGAGCAAGCAACCAAATCCCAGCATAAAAGAGCCCTATATAATTTGAGTAACCTGGCAGAGAGTTTTTTATATTGTTGACAACAGGTATAATGCGACCTATTTTTTCAATTAAAGAGATTGCCCATTTACTATCAGCCCATTTAGCTTCAAACCAAAAAGACATAATAAAAGTATAGGTAACAGCTAAAACAATCAAAGCGATTTCATAATCACGTTGAGATGTAAATAATTTTCTCTTGAAATTCATCATGACAAACCCGTTTCTTCTTAATTATTTTTAAACTTCCTTTTGGAAAAATGTGGTTGCTCAAACATAGACCGTTTAAGCCTTCTATACATCGTGAAGGCATAAGTTAGACATTCTCAAAAAAATCCAAAACCCGCTCAGGCATCCACCCAAAATGCGCCATGTCATCACCCGCTTGCCGAGCGGTGACAAAACCCACATGTCCGCCATCCTCGGTATAGCACAGCCGCACCGATGGGCTCACTTCATCCGCACGTGCGAGGCTGTGTTTGGGCACGATGGGGTCGTTCGCGGTGTTGAGGATTAGGGTCGGCACGGCGATGCCGTGCAGGTATTGTTTGCTCGATGATTTTTGCCAGTAATCCTCGGCGTTTTTGAATCCATGCAGCGGCGCGGTGAAGTATTCATCGACGTGGAAGAAATTGCGCGCCGAGTGGATGTGCGCCACCGTGATGGGTAAATCAGGAAACTGGGCGATTTTCGCCAAGGCTTTTTGTTTGAGTGTATGTAAAAACGAGCACATGTACACACGCTGATTGAACCCTGATTCCAACGCCACCGCGCCTGCTTTGAGGTCATGCGGTGCGCAGATGGACGCGGCACTGGCGACCAACCGCTCAGCATCCGCACCCGACTCACCCAACCATTTAAGCAGGGCATTGCCACCGAGCGACACGCCTGCGATGTGACGCACACTGTCGGGGAAACGCTGCGCGATGCGTTTGACTACCCAGTCAATTTCGTTTGAAAATCCCGAGTGGTACATGACACGCCCACGGTTCATTTGCCCACTGCACGAACGCCAATGCACCACCACGCCCGTCCAACCACGCAATTGTGCAAGGCGCATCAGTGCTTTTGAGTAGGAACTTTGACTGGAGCCTTCTAAGCCATGAAATAGGATGAATATTTTTTGCTGTCGCAAATGCGCTGACTCAAGATTGACCCAATCCAAATCAATAAAGTCACGAATATTGTCCACCGCAGGCGTATCCCAACGCTCTCGGGTGTAGTTCGGCGCAGTGAATGGCATGAGCACAGGCAGTATGGTTTGCAGGTGGGTATGACGCGCCCACCATGCGGGTTTGAATGACGAACTCATATGGTACAAACGGTCATCAATCGATGCTCCAATTCAGCCGCAAAACTCGGCGATGCCAGTTGCGGGCTGTGTACGACAAACACGTCTTCTAATCGCTCACCCAATGTGGTGATGCGCGCATTGTGCAGTTTCACGCCCATTTCATGAAAATGATACGCTACGCTGTACAACACCCCTGGCCGATCGGTTGCGGTCAGTTTGAGCACATAATCATCGTTGCCTGTCGGCATCAGGCTCATGGAGGGTTTAATCGGAAAGTTGCGCGAGCGCGCGGACAGTCGTCCCAAACTCGGTTTGCGCAGGTGGGTATGGTTTTGCACCGAGTCCCGCACGACATGAGCGAATTGATTGAGAAACTGCTGGTCAACCTGCACCGAGTCAGGGACGATGATTTGAAAGGTGTCCAAGGCTCTGTTTTGCGCGCTGGTGTAGATGTGTGCTGAAAAAATCGAGTAGCCGCGTTGCATAATCGCCGCACAAATTCGCGCGAATAAATCGGGCTGGTCGTGGGTATAAACCATGAGTTGCACGCAATTGTCGTCATCGTTGAGCACATAATGTTGCCCCGCCACCAAGATTTCTTCGTGCTCATCGGCTTGGATGATGTGGTAGGCATGCCACGCAATCGTCATAGTATCGTGGCGCAAGAAATACTCAGGCGTAAGGTCGCGCCAAAGTTGCTCGGCACGTTCTAAAATTTCTGGGCGTTCGATTTGTTGTGCGAGCAATTCACGCACGCGCTCTTGACGCTCTTTAATCACCGTCGCACGCGGTTGCTGGCTATTGCCCTCTAACACATGCATGGCAGCGCGATACAGCCCTGCGAGCAATTTGTCTTTCCATGCGTTCCACACTTTTGGACTGGTACCGCGAATGTCGGCGACGGTCAATAAATACAAGGCTTGCAAACGTTCTGGAGTTTTGACTTTATCAACAAAACGTAAAATCACATCGGGATCTGAGAGGTCTTCTTTTTGTGCAAATTGGCTCATCTCCAAATGCTCGCCAACCAAAAACACCACGAGGTCGGTTTGCGCTTTGCTCAATCCGTGTTGGCGCGCGAAACGCACCACTTCAACCATGCCGAGTTTGGAGTGGTCGCCACCGCGACCTTTGGCAATATCATGGTACAAGCCCGCAATGTACATCAACCACGGTTGACCAAACTCCGCCATGACCTGATTGGGCAATTCATGCTGCGGGATGTATTCATCCATCGTAAATCGACGCAAATTGCGCACGACCATGAGGATGTGCTGATCAACCGTGTAAATGTGAAATAAATCGTGCTGCATCTGCCCAACAATTTTGCGAAACACGGGCAAGTAGCGTGAGAGTATGCCCATTTGGTGCATCAATCGGGTCGTGTGCGTGATGCCACTTTCCATTTTTAGAATGCGGATAAACCGCGCACGATTGGCTTTGTCCCGACGAAATGCAGGGTTGATTAAATCACGATATTTGAGCACCGCATCCCACAACCGCGCGGTGCAGCCCGTCAATCCAGGGCGCGTGCCAAACACATAAAACATATCGAGTAGTAGATGCGGCTTGCGCGCAAATTCGTCCACATCAACGATGTCCAACTCGTGATTGACCTCGATGAATTCAGGAAAATCCTCAATCGCGTGTTCAATGTGTGGTGCGTTCTCAGGCGCGATATAGTCCTCGAATTTTTGCAAAAACAATTTCATGCGAATCGAATTCACACTCGCCGCGACATAGTATTTTTGCATCAGAAATTCACTCGCGCGCTTGCCCTCGGCATCAACAAAGCCAAATGCCTGCGCCAAACCACCTTGCAAGTCAAACAACAAACGGTTCTCCGAGCGGCGGGTCATGATGTGCAGGTGTGCACGAATCGCCAACAGTAGGGTTTCGCACTTTTGAATCAGTTTGGTCTGACGCTCGTTGAGCCAACCCAAGGTGTGCAAATCCGCCCAGTTTTGCGCAATACCTGAGGATTTACTCAGCCACATCATCAAATGCAAATCGCGCAAACCCCCAGGGGATTCTTTGCAATTGGGCTCCAAACTGAATGGGGTTTCTTCAAAACGTGAATAGCGGGCATTTTTTTCGGCAATTTTATTGCGCCAAAAAGTACGCGCCTGAAAACCTTTATAAAAGCGTGCATAAAAGTCATCAAATACTTTTTTTTCACCAATCAGCCAACGCCCCTCAATAATCGCGGTTTCAGTTGCCAAATCTTCATGGCAAAACTGCAAACATTCGCTAATCGTGCGCACACTGTGCGATGGCGCAAGTCCTGAGTCCCACAAGGTGCCGAGCCACTGCTCAATCGCCGCATTGATGCGCTCACGCCCTTGCTCAGAGAGTTTTTTGTCATCAATCAAAACCAACACATCGACATCAGAGTTGGGCAACAACTCGCCACGCCCATAACCGCCAACCGCTGCCAAAGAGATGTGGGGCAATAATTCAGGAGGCAAAACCTGCATCACCGAACTGCGCCAACGCGCCTGCACCACCGCATCGGTCAGCGCGGTGAGTTTGCGTATCAGCCGATGCACCGCGCGCGTTGGAGCGGAGGATGCAAGGTACTCATCCAAATAACTTTGCCGTGTGGCTTGATAGTATTCCGCTGAATAAGCCTGTGTGGACGGGGGGTTGCGCATAGAGAATCCCTATTGTTTTTTACGGAAAATTTCCTGCCAAATCACCAAAACGACCCCGATAAAAATCGCCGAATCCGCCATATTAAACGCAGGCCAATGCACGCCCTGCCAGTGAAAATCCAGAAAATCGACCACCATACCAATGCGCAAACGATCAATCATATTGCCCAATGCGCCACCTGCAATCATGGCAAAGCCAATGTTTTGCAATATTTTTTCACGATTGGCACGAATTTGCATGACGAGAAAAATCGATGCACCGATTGCCAATATGGTAAACAACCATTTTTGCCAACCATTGTGATTGGCTAAAAAACTAAACGCCGCACCAGGGTTATACGTTAAACCCAAATTAAAAAACGAAGTGATGGGCTCAAACTCATGAAAGGCATAGCGCGCCTCAATCGAAAATTTGGTCATCTGATCAACTAAGATGACCAATGCAATGATTGCCACATAAAACCACATCGTGCGTGGTGTGGACACGTGGGTGGAAGGTTGAGAATTATTTGACACAAGAAAACCTTTTAAATAAATCCATTGCGAAACACAGATGGCATAAAAATCATGTGTTTATGAACGCGAGGTTAAATCAATAAAACCTCATCATGAACAGTTTGACCACAAAGCAATCCATGCTCAATCATTCGTTTAACGCGGTGTGGATTGCTTCACCGATAAGGTGTCGCTCGCAATGACAACGAACGACAGCAAACATCAGGCAAACTGGCGCGCTTCGCCCTGTCCAAATACATTACTGACACAGCGCGCGCACAAAGTCGGGTGCTCAGCATTCGCGCCGACATCGACAGTGACGTGCCAGCAACGCTCACATTTGCTGCCCTGCGCCAATTCAACCGAAACCTGCGCCTCGCCTTCAACCGCTGACGCGCCCGATGTAATCAAAATAAATTTCAAATCATTGCCCAAACGTTGCAGCAGCTGCGCATCTGCGGCAGGCGCGCTGATGCGCACCGTCGCTTGCAAAGCCGAACCGATTTGCTCGGCAGCACGCGCATCTTCCAAAGCTTTATTGACATCGTCACGCAACGCACGAATGTGCGTCCAATCACTCAACAACTGCACGCTGTTCGCTGGCACAGGAATGTCGTGATACAACTCGGTGAAAATGGTTTGCGTGTCGTCCCCCGTCATCACCGCCCATGCTTCCTCGGCGGTGAAACTCAAAATCGGTGCCATCACGCGCACCAGTGATTGGGTGATGTGCCACAGTGCGGTTTGCGCCGAGCGGCGGGCTTTGGAGTCAGGCGCGTTGGTGTACAAGCGGTCTTTAAGAATGTCCAAATAAAAGCCACCCAAATCCTCTGAGCAGAAGTTTTGGATTTTCGCCACCATCGGATGGAACTCGTATTTATCGGCATGAGCAAGCAAATCAGCCTGCCATTCACGGGTTTTCACTAAGGCGTATTGGTCGATTTCAAGCAAGTCGTTGACATCCAATAACTGCGTTTTGGCATCGAAGTCCGAAATATTCGCGAGCAAAAAACGCAAGGTGTTGCGAATGCGGCGATAACCCTCAGACACCCGTTTGAGAATTTCATCTGAAATCGACAACTCACCCGAATAATCGGTTGAGGCACACCACAGACGGATGATTTCCGCGCCCATTTTATTCGCCACAGTTTGCGGTGCGACAATATTGCCGACCGATTTACTCATTTTGCGCCCTTGCCCATCAACCACGAAACCGTGGGTGAGCAAGGCGTTGTACGGTGCGCGCCCATCAAGCATTGCGCCTGTCAGCAAAGACGAGTGGAACCAACCACGGTGCTGGTCTGAACCCTCCAAATACAAATCCGCTGGATACGCCAACTGCTCGGCATGCGAACCACGCAACACATGAAAATGCGTCGTACCTGAGTCGAACCACACATCCAGCGTGTCTTTGTTTTTGACATAATCATTCGCGTCCGCGCCGAGGAATTCGTTGATGTCCAAGGTTTGCCAAGACTCAATCCCGCCCACTTCAACCAATTGCGCCACGCGCTCGAGCAACTCAGGGGTATTTGGATGCAACTGTCCCGTGGCTTTGTGCAAGAAAAACGGCATCGGCACGCCCCATTGGCGTTGGCGCGACAGCGTCCAATCGGGACGATTGGCAATCATCGCGTGCAAGCGCGCCTTACCCCACGCAGGGAAAAACTGTGTCGCTTCCACGCCCTTGAGCGCGGTCTGGCGCAAGGATTCGCCATTGACAGGTTTGTCCATACTGGCAAACCACTGTGTGGTCGCGCGGAAAATCAAGGGCGTTTTGTGCCGCCAGCAGTGCATATAGCTGTGCGGTGCGTTGACGACTTTGAACAATGCACCCACTTCGTTGAGTTTTTCAACGATGACTGGATTGGCCTTCCAAATGTGCATCCCACCAAAAAATGGCAAATCAGACGCATACACGCCGTTGCCCATCACGGGGGTCAAAATATCGTCGTTCGCCACGCCGTGCGTGGTGCAGGAAATAAAGTCATCGACACCATAAGCAGGTGCGGAATGCACAATCCCCGTGCCCGCATCGGTGGTCACGTACTCGCCCAGATAAACGGGTGACAAACGTTGATAACCCTTGTCCGCATCATAGAGTGGATGTTTAAAAGCGATGCCATCAAGTTTATCACCCGTGGTGGTTGCGACGACTTCGCCTGTCAATTCGTAGCGTGTGAGACAACTGGTCACCAAATCCTGCGCCAAAATCAGTTGACCTTTATCGGTGTTGACCAAAGCATAGACCACTTCGGGATGCACGTTCAAAGCCTGATTGGCAGGAATCGTCCACGGCGTGGTGGTCCAAATAATTACATAGCCTTTTTGCGCCACGGTCACGCCAAATGCTTTAGACAATTTATCGTGCTCGGCAAAGCCAAAACCCACATCAATCGCTGGGTCGGTTTTGTCTTGATATTCAACCTCAGCCTCTGCCAATGCCGACTCGCAGTCGAAACACCAGTTCACGGGTTTCAAGCCGCGGTACACATAGCCTTTTTCGAGGATTTCACCGAGCGCGCGAATTTCATTGGCTTCGTTGGCAAAGTTCATGGTTTTATACGGATTGCCCCATTCGCCCAAAACGCCCAAGCGCATGAAATCAATTTTTTGTCTTTCGATTTGCTCGCCTGCATAGGCACGGGATTTTTCCTGCACTTCGCGCGTGGGCAAACCACGCCCGTGAATTGACTCAATTTTGTTCTCAATCGGCATGCCGTGACAATCCCAGCCAGGAACGTACGGCGCGTCAAAACCCGCCATGGTTTTGGACTTGACAATGATGTCTTTGAGAATTTTATTGACTGCATGACCAATGTGAATATCGCCATTGGCATACGGCGGGCCATCGTGCAGAATGAATTTCGGACGACCTTTGACGGCAGCACGAATTTTTTCATAACGTTTTTGTGCTTGCCAAGCGGCAACCCACTGCGGTTCACGTTTTGCCAAATCACCCCGCATCGGAAATGGGGTGTCTAATAAATTAACGGGATAGGTGTTTTTTTCACTCATAACGGGCTTTGCAATCAAGGGATTCAGAATGCGGTATTTTAACTGAAAACCGAGGGTAAATCATGATGAAATGCCCATTGCATGGGTTTTGATTGGGCTTTTGGTGCATCTGCTTTCAGTTGACTACCCATCATTTCGTAAACTGCATGAACGCCACATGCTCGCTAACACCCAAACAATTCATAGTACACTGCCACCTCAATCACACATTCATTCACACCATGCACGATTTTTTGATTTTCAGTTTGTTATTTCTCTCTGGCATCATGGCGGGGATTTGCAATGCCACGGCGGGCGGCGGGACATTTTTCACCTTTCCTGTGTTTATA
The DNA here is from genome assembly GCA_018261955.1 of Burkholderiaceae bacterium. Lineage (GTDB taxonomy): Bacteria > Pseudomonadota > Gammaproteobacteria > Burkholderiales > Burkholderiaceae > CTSOIL-112. Next base: position 39,835 of record JAGTRK010000008.1, on the reverse strand, counting down.
GCCGCAGGTTTGCCGCCTGTGGTGGCAAACGCTTCCAATGCCATCGCTGTTTGGCCTGGGCACGCTTTGGCGGTGGTGGCGTATCGCCGTGAATTGCGCGCGCACCCACAGGGTTTGCGCTTGTCTTTGTTCTTGGGGCTGCTCGGCGGCATCATTGGGGCGGTACTGTTGGTGTGGATTCAAAACGCGGTGTTTCTCAAACTCATTCCTGTGTTGATTTTATTTGCCACGCTGTTGTTTGCGTTCAGCGATGCGATTCGTGGTTGGCTTGCCAACCATGCCGAGGATCATCAAGCCTTACCGCGGCGCGGCGTTGCGCATGTATTTGAATTCGTGATTGCGATTTACGGCGGATTTTTTATTGCGGGTTTGGGCATTATGCTGATGGCGGGCTTGCAAATGCTCGGCGTGCGCGATATTCAGATAAACAACGCGCTGAAAAATCTATTGGCCGCAGTGATTAGCAGTGTCGCCGCGCTGGTGTTTGTTTTCTCTGGTTTGGTGCATTGGCAATACACATTGATTGCTTTTACAGGTGCGGTAATGGGCGGTTACTGGGGCGGGCGAATCGCACGCTGGTTGCCCGCGCTGTGGTTGCGCCACATTGTGATTGCTTTGGGATTGGGCTTGTCGGTGTTTTACGCGCTTAAATACTACGGATATTACGCCTGAGCGAAAAATGCTCGGCATTGCGCAATATCTTTGTCTATGGCTTTGAGCAATTCCTCAAAATCATCGAATTTGGCTTCGTCACGAATTTTTTGATGCAGGGTCACGCAAGCGATTTGTCCATAGATTTCTTGATTAAAATCAAACAAATGCACCTCGCACCAGCACTGTCCATTGGTTTTTACGCTCGGACGAATACCAATGCTTGCCGCACCTTGAATGATTTGCTCGGGCGCGGATTGCAATTGCACACTGACCGCGTAAATTCCCTGTAGTGCCAAACGCTCAGGCATTTTGATATTGATGGTCGGCACGCCAATCGTGCGCCCAAGTTTTTCACCGTGGATGATGTGTCCTGAGAGGGTCAGTGAATGTCCGAGCAACTGGGTTGCTTCATTAATCTCACCGCGCTCCAAATGCTGGCGAATAAGCGATGAGGAAATCCGCGCTCCGTTTTGTTCAACTGAGTGCAGATTTTCCAAGGCGTAGCCGTATTGATTTTGCAAAGATTGTAACAACGCAAAATCGCCTTTGCGCTGTGCGCCAAAACGAAAATCATCACCCACCATGAGCAATTTTGCATTCAAAGTCTCGTGCAAAATAATGCGTACAAAATCCTCGGCAGGCATACTCGCCAAATGCACATCGAACGGCAAAACCACCACTTGCGCAACGCCCAAAGTTTTCATCGCCACGACCTTATCGCGCAGCGGCATGATTTGCGTGGGTGCGGATACGCCACGCTTGTGCGCAAAATAGGCTTTGGGATTGGGTGCAAAAGTGATGACAGTCGACGTGAGTCCGCGCTCGTTCGCCATCGCCACCAAACGTTTCAAAACCGCCGCATGCCCCGCGTGCACGCCATCGAAGTTGCCGATGGTGACAGCACTGGGTGCAGATGATTTAGATGGACGATGGTGGATGTTCATTGTGTGATGTGCAATTATGCACCGCCGTCATTGCGCGCAACGTTTTATGCAGAAACTGCACTTCGGTTGTTTTGTAGAAACGATAAACCTGTTTTCAGCGAGGCAATCCATACAGCATCTATCGATTTGATTCAGATGGATTGCTTCGCGGTGGATCTGCTCGCAATGACGGCGGTTTTGTTTAATTTTCGAGTTTAGTCCTCTTTAGTCTTCTTTACGCAAATGCGGAAACAGCAACACATCGCGGATATTCGGATTGTCGGTGAGCAACATCATCAGGCGATCCAAACCAATCCCGCAACCACCTGTCGGCGGCATACCGTACTCTAAAGCGCGGATGTAATCAGCATCGTAGAACATCGCTTCATCGTCACCCGCGTCTTTGGCAGCCACTTGAGCCAAGAAACGCTCAGATTGATCTTCAGGATCGTTTAACTCGGAGAAGCCATTGGCGACTTCGCGCCCTGTCATGAACAACTCGAACCGTTCGGTAATGCCTTGATGCGTGTCAGACACGCGCGCCAGTGGCGAGACTTCAATCGGATAGTCAATGATGAAGGTTGGGTTCCACAATAAATGCTCGGCCACTTCTTCAAACAACGCCAATTGCAACGCGCCCACACCCGCGTTTTTCACCTGCGGGTCGTTCAAATCCACACCATGTTTTTTCAACTCTGCACGTAAATAATCGGCATCATCCAAAGTCGCGCCGACGTACTGCGGTGCGTATTTTTCAATTGCCCCGACAATGGTCAGACGATCAAACGCAGGGGCTAAATCCAATACTTTGCCTTGGTAATTCAAAGTCGCACTGCCTGTCGCGCGGATGGCAACGTTGCGCAACAATTCCTCAGTATAGTTCATCAACCATTGATAATCGGTGTACGCCGCGTAGAACTCCATCATGGTGAATTCAGGGTTATGGCGCGGTGACACACCCTCGTTGCGGAAACTGCGGTTGATTTCAAACACGCGCTCAAAACCACCGACAATCAAGCGTTTAAGGTACAACTCAGGCGCGATGCGCAAAAACATTTGCATGTCGAGTGCATTGTGGTGGGTGATAAAGGGTTTGGCCGATGCTCCACCGGGAATCGGATGGAGCATCGGGGTTTCCACTTCCATGAAGTTGTTGTCCACCATAAATTCACGCACCGCGTTCATCGCCTTAGTGCGTTTGATAAAAGTCGCGCGCGTTTCAGGGGTGACGATGAGGTCAACATAGCGTTGACGATAGCGCATTTCTTGATCCGCCAAACCATGGAATTTATCGGGCAAGGGACGCAGTGATTTACTCAGCAAACGCAAGTTCGCACAACGCACCGAGAGTTCGCCATGCTGGGTTTTGAATAACTGCCCCGTGGTTGCCACGATGTCGCCCATGTCCCAGTGCTTGAATTGCTCGTGTACCGCCTCAGTCACGCCTTTGTCATTGATGTAAAACTGAATTTGCCCTGTGGCATCTTGGACAGTGGCGAAACTCGCTTTGCCCATCACCCGTTTGAGCATCATGCGCCCTGCGATGGAGACGTGCACATTGGCTTGCTCCAAATCCTCACGCGTCCACGCGCCGTACTGCTCGTGCAATTGCGCTGCGCGCTGTTCAGGCACAAAGTCATTCGGAAACGCAATGCCTTGCGCGCGCAAGTGGGCGAGTTTTTGGCGACGTTCTGCCATGATGGCATTTTCGTCAATCTGAATGTCTGGGTTTTGGTTGTGTTCGATCATGGTGGTTTCAAATAAAAGATAAACCGTAGGGCGCAATAAGCGGGGTTCGCGCATTGCGCCGAATGTTAATGAATGTTAATAAAAGAATGGCGACATACGGCGCAATGCGTAAAAAACGCTTATTGCGCCCTACAAACTAAACACGCGAGTTAAACGCCCTGCTTCAAACTCGCCTCAATAAACGCATCCAAATCGCCATCGAGTACCTTTTGCGTGGCAGAGATTTCGACATTGGTGCGCAAGTCTTTAATCCGCGAGTTGTCCAATACATACGAGCGAATTTGATGCCCCCAGCCCACGTCGGACTTGGTCGCCTCCAATTTGTCTTGCTCGGATTGACGCTTGCGCAACTCCAACTCATACAGGCGTGATTTTAACATCGACATCGCTTCGGCACGGTTTTTGTGCTGTGAGCGGTCATTTTGGCACTGCACCACGGTATTGGTTGGGATGTGTGTGATGCGCACTGCCGAGTCGGTTTTATTGATGTGCTGACCACCCGCACCCGAAGCACGATAAGTATCCACACGCAAATCCGCGGGGTTGATGTCAATTTCAATCGAATCGTCGACTTCGGGGTACACAAAAATCGAGGCGAACGAGGTATGGCGACCACCCGACGAATCAAACGGCGATTTGCGCACCAAGCGATGCACGCCTGTTTCGGTGCGCAGTAAACCATAGGCATACTCGCCATCGACCTTAATACTTGCCGATTTAATCCCCGCCACATCACCGGGGGATTCTTCGAGAATCTCGACTTTGAAATCTTTGCGCTCGCAATAACGCACATATTGACGCAACAACATGCTCGCCCAATCACATGCCTCAGTGCCGCCCGCGCCCGCCTGAATATCGATAAAGCATGGTTGTGGGTCAAGCGGATTGTTGAACATCCGTCGGAACTCCATTTGCGAGACTTCTTGTTCCAATGCGCCCACGTCCGCTTCCAATGCGGTCATGGTGTCGACATCATCCTCCATCTGCGCCATCTCGAATAATTCTGCGGTATCCGCTTGGTGTGCTTTGAGATGGTCTAATTTAAGGGTGGTGCTTTCTAACAGTTTTTTTTCACGCCCCAAATCTTGCGCGCGTTTGGGGTCATTCCAAACATTGGGGTCTTCTAACTCAGCGTTGACAACAACGAGGCGGTCGGCTTTGACAGCGTAGTCAAAGATACCCCCATAGCGCTTCAATCCGCGCTTGCAGGTCAGTCAACTGGTTCGATAAGGCATTGATGCGTTCGATTTCCATGATTTTTCTAAATAAAATAGATGCCCACACGAATACGAATGTGCGAGGCGATTAACGTAATCGGGCATTATAAAGCATCTACCGTATTTTTCCAATCTTCGTGCTAAAATTCGCCTTCAAAATCAAGGATCAGGTCAAACCCATGCAATCACTGTGGATGCTCGGCGCATCATTTTTTTTCTCGCTCATGGGGGTGTGCATCAAACTCGCCTCAGAGCACCACAACCTCGGTGAAATCATTCTGTTTCGTGGCGTGCCCAGCGTGCTGCTGCTTGCTGGCTTTGCCGTGTACAAAGGCTATCCGCTGTTTGGGCAAAACCTACGCACCCACGCGATTCGCAATGCCAGCGGCGTGACCTCGATGTGGATGGGCTTTTATGGCATGACCCATTTGCCTTTGGGCATGTCCACAACATTAAACTACACCTCACCTTTATTCATTGCGATTGCCCTGCTGTACACAGGTTACTACGCAGGGATTTTACGCGAGCAATGGCTGCGCTTTGGTGCGATTGTGCTTGGTTTTATCGGAGTGTTGCTGATTTTTAACCCATTTGGCGAAACCGATTGGAGCCGCTTTGCCATGCTCGTCGGCTTGTGCGGTGGGGCATTCGGCGCGATGGCATACATGACCGTGCGCAATTTAGGACAACTGGGCGAACCCGAATGGCGCACGGTGATGTTATTCTCAGTGTCGGTGATATTGTCGGGTGTGGTCGGCGTGGCAGTGCTCGGTTTTTCGCCGCATTATTCACTGTACTCTATCCTCGTACTCGCAGGCGTGGGGATTTTTGGCATGATTGCGCAGTTGTGCATGACGCGTGCGTTTGGTCACGGTCACGCCACTTTGAGTGCGACCCTACAGTACACCACGATTATTTTTGCGACGATTTGGGGCGAAGTGATTTGGCGCGAACGCATTGATTTGATGGGCTTCTTGGGCATGGTTTTGGTGATTGTTGCGGGGCTGTCAGCGACGGTGTATAGTTTGAAACACAAACAATAAAAGACCAAAGGATGCACGCTATGACCACCCCCTATTTCAATAATTTAATTGGCGCAAAAGCACTGCATTTGCTCCCCGCCAACGACGTGCTCATCATTGATGCGCGCCACAGCCTAACGGATTTTGATTTTGGGAAAAATGCGTATTTAGAAGCACACATCCCCAATGCGCATTTTCTCAATATGGAAACCGATTTATCGGGTGAAAAAACGGGGAGCAATGGTCGCCATCCTGTGCCTGATTTGGAGGTATTGGCAAACACATTGCGCGCTTTGGGTTTGCGCGATGACATGCAAGTCATCGCCTATGATGATGCATCAGGCACAATGGCTGCGCGCGTGTGGTGGCTTTTACGTGAGTTGGGCTTTGAGCATGTTGCGGTCTTAGACGGTGGCATCGGCGCGTGGACTCAAGCAGGCTTTGCGTTGAGCGCGGAACCATCAAGCACTAAAGTCACCACCGCAGTCGGCACATTCACCCGCAAACCTTCGCTCAATCGCACAGTCACTGCGGATGAAATTGTGGCGCAGTTGCCGATTGCCGCATTTACTTTGGTCGATGCACGCGCACCCGAACGCTACCGTGGCGAAATCGAACCGCTCGACCCTGTTGCAGGGCACATCCCCACCGCGCTCAATCAATTTATGATGAACAATATCGATGAACATGGATATTTCAAACCCGCTGACATTTTGCGTGCGCAGTGGTTAGAATTGCTCGAGGACACGCCGATGGACACCGTGGTTCATTACTGTGGTTCGGGTGTGACTGCGTGTCACAACCTACTGTCCATGCACGTCGCGGGTCTGGATGTATCGACCACAGGCGCGGGCATCTACACAGGTTCGTGGTCAGAATGGTGCGCAGATGCATGTCGGCCAATGACAAAAAAATCATAAAAAAATCCGCAGTGCGTGCACTGCGGATTTTTATAAAGTGGCCGTTTTTCAATATTTACTGATAATTTACTGATAAACCACTTGCGCCGAGCCCTCGCTCATTAAAGTACGAGTTTTCGGATTGCCACTGATAACCACTGAGCCCGAACCCGCAATTTTTCCGCTGACCTCTTGCTTGACTTGCACCACAATATTGCCTGAACCTGTGATGTTCAGCATCGCTTTTTGCGCCACCAACTGCGCACCCACAAACGAGCCGCTGCCCGAAATGGCAATATTCAACTGTTGCGTTTGTCCATCGGCATCCACCGCGCCTGAACCCGAAATATTGGCATTCAATTGACTGCCTTTAAATTGACGCACAATCACTTTGGCTGAACCCGTGATGTCCAACTCCTCTGGTGCAACCCCACCCCACGTGATTTGAATCGGGGTTTTTTGTTGAATGGTGTTGGCAATCGGCGCGAGTTTGAGCACACCTTGCTCAACGCTGACTTTGACTTGATTTTGAATATTGTCATCCGCCGTCACCACGATTTTATCACCCACCGATGGGTCATAAATAAAGGTCGCCGACACATCCGCAACCACGCGCTTGACAGGCTGACTCAAGGTCAAGGTTTGCGTCGCAGCAACGCCTGAACCGATTAGGCTGGTGCTCGAACTCGGCGTAATCGGTGCAACACCCGTCGGTGCGCCACCCACCGCCATCGTGCTGGTCACAGTTGTGGATTCTTGCACCTGTGTTTTTTTGTCACAAGCGGTTAAGGTCAAACCAAACAGTACACTGATGGCAAAAAGGGGGAATGAATTAAATTTTTTCATGGGGTCTCGATGTTGGAATGTGCAAGATGCACGGGACGCACTGTAGCATAGATGCAAGTGCGACATAGGTGATGGGCGGTTTATGGATTATTCACACACCGCCAAAGTGTCCCGCAAAACCCCATCATCCACTTTTTGAATCACCGCTTTACCCAAACCATTCAACAACACAAAACGTATTGAACCCGCGCTGTTTTTCTTGTCCAATTGCATGTGCTCAAGCATGGCTTTCACGCCCAAACGCGGGGCTTCGGTGGGCAATCCCGCCGCGTGGATGAGTGCACGAATGCGGTTCACCTCTTGCTCAGTCAGTTGTCCAAGACGATGCGACAAATCCGCCGCCAAAACCATGCCCGCACCCACCGCTTCGCCGTGCAGCCAATTGCCATAGCCCATGCCCGCTTCAATGGCGTGACCAAAGGTGTGTCCGAAGTTGAGTATCGCGCGCAAGCCCGATTCGCGTTCGTCCTGCGCCACGACTTCGGCTTTGATTTCGCACGAGCGCACGATGGTGTGGGTGAGCGCAGCCACATCACGCGCACGGATGGCATCGATATTTTTTTCTAAAAATTCAAAATATTCGGTGTCGTAAATCGCACCATGTTTGATGATTTCTGCCAAGCCTGCTGAAAGTTCGCGGTCGGGCAAGGTGTTCAGAGTGTTGATGTCGGCAAGCACCAGTTGCGGTTGGTAAAACGCGCCGACCATGTTTTTACCCAAGGGGTGGTTGATGCCCGTTTTACCGCCAACCGATGAATCAACCTGCGAGAGCAAGGTGGTTGGACACTGAATGAAGGGCACGCCGCGCATATACGCCGCCGCCGCAAAACCAGCCATGTCGCCAATCACGCCGCCACCGAGCGCAATCAGCGTGGTTTTGCGGTCGCACTGTTTGGACAACAATGTATCGAAGATGGTTTGCCAATTCGCCAAGTCTTTGTATTGCTCACCATCGGGCAAAACGTGAATATGAACCGTTTTACCCAACTCACGCACGGTCTGCGCCAATTGCTCGGCGTACAACGGCGCGACGGTGGTGTTGGAAACAATCACCACGGTGTCACCCGCAATCGCGTGGTTGAGCGCGGCGGCGTTGTGCAATGCGTTCGGCGCGATGATGATGGGGTAGGCGCGTTCGCCCAATTCTACGGTCAGTGTGGTCATGGTATTTCGTATGTTTAAAAGTTATTGCGCGTGCAAGTTTTGTCCGATGCGTGCGATGAGTTGCTCAATGATCTGTGCCACCACATGGGTGACATGCCCCGCACCCGTGGTGATGACAATGTCCGCTAAGTCCTGATAAATCGGGTGACGCACTGCATACAATTGCGTGAGCACAGACAAGGGATCAGCAGTTTGCAACAGCGGGCGATTTTTATCATAGCGCGTGCGGTTAATTAAGCGTTCGGGCGAGGTGGATAAATACACCACCCAGCCTGTGTTTTTCAGTGCTTCACGATTGGCTTCACGCAATATCGCGCCGCCACCCGTGCCCAATACCACGGATTTTTTCGCGCACAACTCGGCAATCATGCGTTGCTCACGCTCGCGAAAGCCTGCTTCGCCCTCAATTTCAAAAATCGTCGGAATGCTCGCGCCCGTGCGCTTGACAATTTCATCGTCCGAATCATAAAACTCGCGCCCCATCGTTTGGGCGAGAAGTCGCCCCGCAGTCGATTTGCCCGCGCCCATCAACCCAATCAGGTAAATATTGGGGGCTTGTTTGAGCAAGGCTTTTTGCGCAGGCGTGATGGCTAAGGCGTTTTTATTTTGTCTCGAGGTCATTGATTGTGGTCTTCGTTTATTCGATTACTCATTGATGCTGAGTTTCTGAGTATTCGCGGGCAAAATATTACCACGCGAGTCTAAAATATGCGGCGTTAAAAATATCAATAATTCGGTTTTGCTGGTGGCGCGGGTGGTGGTTTTAAATAAATTGCCCAACAGTGGTATGTCGCCCAAAAACGGTACTTTATCAACGGCTTTGCGGCTGTCCTCTTGATAAATGCCACCGATGACCAAAGTGCCACCGTTGTCAATATTCACCTGAGTTTGCACGTGTTTGGTGTTGATGGTAAAGCCATCCGCAGTGTAAGTACCCACGCTGTCTTTGGTCACATCGACATCCAGCAGAACTTCGCTATTCGGCGCAATTTTCGGTGTGACTTCGAGTTTGAGGTTGGCTTTGCGAAATGAGGTATTGGTCGCACCCAATGTGCTGGTTTCTTTGTACGGAATTTCTGTGCCTTGCTCAATCACAGCTTTGATGTTGTTGCCTGTCACCACACGCGGATTGGAAATCATTTTGCCTTTGCCATCGGTCTCCAAAGCAGTGAGTTCCAAATTGATGAAACGGGTCAAACCCGCATTAAACAAAGTCATAGCAAATGCAGCAGGATCGGCTCCAGAAGCAGAGACAGCCGCAGGAAAATTAATCATCGTATTGGCAACCGAGGGCACTTGCCCAATACCTGTGGCGGAGTTTTGCCCGCTCAAACTTTGCAAACTGTCGGTGTTGCCGCCGAACATCACGCCGCTGTCGGTGCGCGTGGGCACTTGAATGAATTTGCCCGCATTGGCAGGATCTGGCACATAGGTTGTGCCCATGCGACTTCTGTCATTAAAACCCAATTTCACACCCAAACTGCGCGAAAACGAGTCTTCCGCCTCGACAATGCGCGCTTCTATCAATACTTGTTGCTCAAATCTTGGGCGCGCACCTGAGTCCCTTTGATAGCCGTTGCCGTTACTCGAATAGCCCGTCGCACCATAAACGTCTGAGCCCATAAACACATTGCTGCCGCGCACAAACATCGTTCCGCCCGATGGCTCCAAACGCAGGTTTTTGGCGCGCACAATCACATCCAAAGCCTCTTGCCATGTGGCGTCTTTGAGGTTTAGGGTGATTGTGCCCGTCACTGAGTCGTCGGCGACGATGTTCACGCCCGCGGTCTCACCCAATACTTGTAGCAACGCACGCACAGGCACATCTTGAAAAGCAAACACCATGCGTTTGCCAGAGTCTTGCTGCGCGGGCGAGACGGTCACGTTCAAGTCGCTCACGGTCTGCGCCCAAACACTCGGCAAGCACAATGCGCCAAGCACAATGGATGCGCAAATCATATGCTGCACGCCTTTGACTGTCACTCGTTTCTTCATTCGACTGCTCCCATCCACCATGAGATGTTTTCCAGATTTTTATTTGTCATACGTCACAACCTTGCCTTTGACCTTGAGTTGCATACGCGCCTCATCAATCGAGGCAACCCGCCACTTACCTGCGCCAATCGACTCATTTTGTTTCACTCGATACACTCGCTCACCGACCTGCACCAGTCCAAACAGTTCGTCTGGGGCTTGCATCACGCCCAAAAATTTGATTTGCGACAAACTCGCCTGAGGCAATTCTAACTCGACTCGTGCCTTGGACTCGGCCCGAATCCCTGCCATATCAACGCTCGCATCCAAAAGTCCTGAGTTGGCTTGAGCACTTTGAACCATCGCCGCGCCATCAGTGGATTTGTTTTTAAGCGAATCCACCGCGCTGGCATTCATAGAGACGAATGTTTTGTCTGACACTGAACCAATGTTGCGCAACAAGCCGCGGTCGTTCTGCGCTGGGGTGTTGACATTGCCCGCAACCGCGTTTTGCGACTGCCGCTTTTGTTGTTCTAACCATACCTGCGCATCATGGGAATTATCAATGCTGGGCAATGCATCACTGCTCAATGAACTGTTCCGTGTTGGCAAATTGTCGCCACACGCGATAAGCAATGTACTCAACAGAACGGCAAATACCCGCAAAACAATACGCGAAGTCAATTCACTTAGGCACATGCGTTGCCTCTTTATAGTACCAAAAACCACCATGCCAATGCACCTGTGTCTGATTAATGGCGTTCAACTCAACCCCTCCGACTGCCAACCATTCATCGTGCGCACCCAAATCAGACACAAACGCCAATACATCCGCGTAGGAGCCCTGCGCTGAAATATCAACCCAACCAACTTGAGCCAACCAATCCAAGGGCAAATCGCCACCTTGTTTATTGACCCATTGCGGATTGTTTTTGACGGCGGTTTGAATCTGCTCGCGCAACCGAGTGCGTTCCGTTTCATCCAATTCATGGGTTTTAAGCACCACCGCATTCAAATGGTGATTGTGCGCTAAGCTCGCCAAATCGCTCAGCCAGACGCTTTCTTCACTGCGTTTAATCTGGCGAATCGGCGGGATGTTGGTCAATGATACGGGTGAGGTCTGGTATGCCTTGATGATTTGATTTTGCGTATCGAGCACTTGTTTTTGAGCTTCTGTCAAACGCTCATAGCGCGGTACAATCCAATAGAACACACCAAGTCCGAGTAACAACGCAGCCAAGAACGCCACCGTCCAACGCCGCGGCGCATTGGGCCACAGGTGCATTTGCGCCATATCCAAATCTCGCCAACGGGTGTTGCGCCTCACATAATCACTCATGCGCGCCTCCCACGGTCGTATTCACCTGTGATTGAGGTTTTGCGTTGTCGTTGTCATCTGTCACTTTCGATTGCGCCACAGATGGTTCTGCATCAGCCGTCAATTCGACCTTGTTGTGCAAAGTTTGCGCATCTATGTTCATTTCAAAACGCCACAAAGTTTGCCCTGCGATACTCGCATTGGCAATTTCGCTAATCTGCACGGGCGGATTGGGATAGCGCGCCCTGACTGTGTCAAGCATGGCATTGATGGCTTCTCCGTTAAGTGCCACGCCCGCCAATTTAAGACCCTTGTCATCATATTTGGCGGAAACCCAACGCACACGCTCGTCCACCAACCATTGCGGCAACTCACCCATCCAATCGAGTTGCCCAGCCAATAACTGGCGCATCACCCGTGGCATCTCTGTGTCCGATGATATTTCAACCGCTCGCGATTGATTGAGTTGTACCCATTCGGCTTGAAGTTGTTGATTGACCTCGCTAACATTGAGTAAACACCAATTGAGCCACAACCCCATGCTCAACAAAAGCGCGACCACCGCAAGCACCGCTAACAGCATTTCCAACAACAAACGTTTTTGAGGATGGGCAATTTCCTGTTCTTTCGGCCATAAGTTCAACAATTTCATGCGTTCACCTGTTTGGATAGATGCCATAAAATTGCCAGCCCTGCCTGTGATCGCACGGAACTACTGTTCAATTTATCCGAGGTCAATTTGTCTTCAGCCATGCGTATGGGCAAACCAACACGCGATTGAATCACCGCCATATCATCGCGCCAAGAAACCCCTTTGCCTGTACCATAAATCATCGCCAGGTCTTGCAAACTCGCCCCTAACCAAACGGGAAGCAACACTGCCAATTCATCTGCAACAAAACGTGCAGGCAATTTTAAAGAACCTTCTTTTTCGGTAGAGGTTTGGTACACGAAGCCTGCACGCACAATCTGGTTGTCATCAAAACGTTTATAAAACGAATGCACGCGCAAATTCTTGTCAATCACCCAAAATGAAATTTCACGCGATTCAACTTGACAAATCGCCACAGCTTGCCCTGCCATGCGCTTTTGATACGCCAACGCCCACACCTGAGCTTCGGAGCACACCCATTTCATTTTCCAATCGGTGTCAACAAACACATGATAATATGGGGCTACATCCGTTTGTCGAGCGATGGCCAGTTGAATATTTGTCTTATGTCTATCTGTGGAATCACTTTGAGTCGTCCAATCGTAAAAAACGTCATTGAGTGACAAGCCCAAAGTATGGGTGATGTGTCGGCTGATTTGGTAGGACAATTCCTCGCCATCCAAACCGTGGGGCAAACTCATTTCGTGCAAGTGCAACCAACGCGTGGGCAACAACGCCGCCACTTGACCTTTGATTTTGGGTAGTTTTGGCAACAATACCCGTGCCAATTCAGCAGGATTAGACAGATGCCCATCCACAATCGCATTGGGTGCAAAACAAGAGCCCTGCTCTAATATGCGAGAGCCATGACGCACGACATACCGAGCCTCTTGTTCCACCAATTGCAACGCCAATGTGGGTTCGTTCATCCCAAACCAATGGCGCAACGTTTCACGAATCATGCTTTAATGCCCTTTTATGTACCCAAATACCTTTGCAAAACCTTGCTGTTAATTCAGTGGGATCAAATAGCAAAGAATAGCTGGATTTTCCCACAACTGATGTTCAAGAGTATACAATAAGCACCTTTGTTCCACTAAAATTTTGCGCTTTATTCGCACATACTCCATACATGAGCACTGACAAAACCCCAAACCCCCATCCCACACAAACCAGTCCGATTGGGCGTATCTTTAAAAACCTTTTGATTTGGGGATTTTTTGCTGCCGTCGTTGCCGCAGTTGTGTTGGCATTTGCGTCTATGGTCGCTTGGAGAAATTTGCCATCCATCGACACCCTAAAAGACTACAAACCACGCATGGCAATGCAGATTTTCAGTGATGATGGTCAACTCATCGGTGAATTCGGCGAAGAACGCCGCAGACCCGTATTGCTCTCCGAAGTACCTGACCATCTCAAGAAAGCACTGATTGCCATTGAAGATGCGCGTTTTTATGAGCACGACGGCATTGACTATCTCGGTTTGGGGCGTGCCATCGTGAACAACCTCACTGGCGGTAGCAAACAAGGCGCATCAACCATTACCCAGCAATTGGCAAAAAACTTCTTTCTAACCAACGAACGCACCTTCACGCGTAAATTCTACGAAGCCTTGATGGCGAAAAAAATCGAACAAAACCTCACCAAAGACGAGATTTTAGAACGTTATATGAATCACATCTATTTGGGAGAACGTGCGTATGGCTTTGCGGCAGCAGCGGATATTTATTTCGGCAAAGAACTCAAAGATTTGACTTTGGCTGAATCGGCGATGCTTGCCACCCTACCGCAAGCACCGAGCAGCAACAATCCTGCTCGCAATCGCAAACGCGCCGATGAGCGTCAACGCTATGTGTTGGAACGCATGTTGGAATTGAACTTTATCACTCAAGCGCAATACAACCAAGCACGCGCCGAAGTCGTCCAGATTGTTGACACCAAAGCCGCTGTTCGTAATAACAAATTTACAGTACACGCAGATTACGTGGCCGAAATGGCGCGCATGTTGATGTATGACCGCTACAAAGAGGCGGCATACACTGAAGGCTTAAAAGTCTACACCACCATCCGCAGTCAAGAACAAAATGCCGCCTACGCCGCCGTGCGCAAAGCGGTGTTTGCGTATGATCGCAAATATGGTTATCGCGGCGCAGAAGCTCAATACAATTTGCCCAGCAAACCCGAAGAGCGTCTCAAAATGCTCGACAGCATTTTTGAAGAGCATCCTGACTTGGACACGCTCAAAACCGTGGTCGTCATTTCAACGGGCGGTGGCGCATTTAAAGGTGTCACGTCTGACGGCGAAGAAATTACAGTCAGTGGTGCCAATTTAGGGCCTGCGAAAAACTTACTGGGCAGTGGCGACAAAAAAGGCATTCGCGCAGGCTCGGTGGTTCGCGTGATTGAGTCGAGCGACGGTGCAAATTACCGCATCACGCAAGTTCCCAGCGTACAAGCGTCTTTTGTCGCTATGGATCCGACCGATGGTGCGATTCACGCCTTGGTCGGTGGCTTTGACTTTGGACTGAGCAAATTCAACCACATCACACAAGGCTATCGTCAACCAGGCTCAACCATCAAACCGTTTATTTACTCTGCTGCGATGGAGAAAAACGGCATGAATCCGAACTCGATTGTCGATGACAAACCGATTAAGGTCGGCTCTTGGGAGCCGAAAAACGCCGATGGTCGCTATTTGGGTCCAATACCGTTGTCCACCGCCTTGGCATCCTCGCGCAATATGGTCTCGATTCGTTTGTTGCAAAGCATCGGCAATGATTATTTTCGCAGTTATGCCGAGCGTTTTGGTTTTGAGGGTCAACGGATTGATAAATTTTTAACCGTCGCACTCGGGGCGATTGAAGCCACGCCTTATGAAATGGTCGGTGCTTACGGCGTATTTGCCAATGGCGGTTACAAAGTCGATCCGTACTTCATCAAAAAAGTGGTGGATCGCTCTGGTCGTGTCATATTAGAAGCCAAACCCCGTTTGGCCAACGATGAAAAAAATCGCGTAATTACCAAAGAAAACGCCGCCATGACCGACGCGTTGCTCAAAGGTGTTGTGCGTGGCGGTACTGCACGCGCCGCCAGCGCATTGGGTCGCTCGGACATTGCGGGAAAAACGGGTACGACCAATGACGCAGTGGACGCGTGGTTTGCTGGCTACCAACCCAAACTCGTTGGTGTGGCTTGGATGGGATTTGATACGGGCAATAAATCATTGGGTGAAGGCGAATTTGGTGGTGGCTTGGCATTGCCGATTTGGATGGACTACATGCGCATGGCTCTGCAAGGCAAAAAAGTTGAAACGCGTGAAACCCAATGGCAAAATGCCGTCACCGATGCGGGTGGCGATATCACACGCAATCCAACCGATCCGACCATCACCATTGACGGGCAGCCCGCACCACCGCCCGCGCCTGAAGAGTTGAACGCGGATCCAAACTCTGTACCATTGCCCAACTCGGACGCGCGCAAAGCCTCTGAGACAGTCAATGAAGCCGATGTCAAAGCCGCGTCCGAGCGCAAACTCGAGGAAATCATTGCGCCCGTCAAACCTGCTGCGCCGACACAACCCAAACCTGTCAAGCCCATTACGGCACCCAATTAGTTCTAATTCGGTCAAACAGGTAGCAGACCAGCGCAGCACAACCCTAAAAAAGCGGATTGAATAATCCGCTTTTTTAGTGCACATCGTTTACAATTGAACTTACTATTTTAACCTTTATAAAACCATTCGAGCACCCCATGCCACTGCGTCAAGACTACCAACCCTACCCATACACCTTTCCTGAAATTCACTTGTCACTACACTTGGATGCGCACGCCACACAGGTGCGCACGCGCATCGCGTTTGAACGCAAAGCAGGTTTTGATATATACGAACTCACACTCGATGGCGAGCATATTGAACTCATCAAAGTTGTGCTTGATGGCAAAACGCTCAGTCCAAGCGATTACACCCTAACCGATACAGGCTTCACCTTGCACAACGTCCCCAATGCGGGCGAGTTGGAAATCACCACCACCTGCGCGCCCATCAGCAACACCAGTCTGTCGGGCTTATTCGCCACGGGCAAACATTTGATGACGCAGTGCGAAGCCGAGGGCTTTCGCCGCATCACTTATTTCGCCGACCGCCCCGATGTGTTGACGGTCTATACGGTTGAACTGATTGCCGACAAAGCCACCTACCCCGTGTTGTTGGCCAATGGCAATTTGCTCGAAGCACACGATTTGGACAAGGGTTTGCACCGCACACTTTGGCACGA
Source organism: Burkholderiaceae bacterium (assembly GCA_018261955.1). Classification (GTDB taxonomy): domain Bacteria; phylum Pseudomonadota; class Gammaproteobacteria; order Burkholderiales; family Burkholderiaceae; genus CTSOIL-112. Next base: position 23,143 of record JAGTRK010000008.1, on the reverse strand, counting down.
CCCATTTCCCAAACCATCGTATTTGTTCGCCGTTGTCGCGGGTCAATTGGCGCACATCGAAGAAACTGTGCAGCACAATGGACAATCCAAATTGTTGCAAGTGTATGTTGAGCTGCACGACCTTCCCAAAGCGCAATTTGCGCTGGACAGTCTGAAAGCCTCGATGACATGGGACTTGGCGCGCTATGGTTTACCACTGGATTTAGAACGCTTTATGATTGTTGCGACCAGCGACTTTAATATGGGCGCGATGGAGAACAAGGGTTTGAATATTTTCAACACCAAATTCGTACTCGCGCATCCCCAGACCGCAACCGATGTGGATTTCGAACATGTCGAAGCCGTCGTGGGACATGAATATTTCCACAACTGGACGGGCAATCGCGTGACCTGCCAAGACTGGTTTCAACTGAGTTTAAAAGAAGGGCTAACGGTTTATCGCGACCAAGAATTCACTGCCGACCAATTGGCTCAAGGTTTGTCTGAGTCCGAAGCCCAATCCGCACGCGCGGTGCAACGCATTTCCAATGTCATCAACCTATGCTCCTCACAATTCATGGAAGACGCGGGGCCGATGGCACATCCGATACGCCCGAATGCGTACGAGGAAATCAATAATTTTTACACCATGACCGTCTATGAAAAAGGCGCGGAAGTGGTGCGCATGTACGAAACCTTGCTCGGGCGCGACGGTTTTCGCCGTGGTATGGATCTATACTTCAAACGCCACGACGGACAAGCCGTCACTTGCGATGATTTTCGCATGGCAATGGCAGATGCCAATGGTGTGGATTTAACGCAATTTACCCGTTGGTACGAGCAAGCGGGTACGCCGCGCGTGCACGTGCAGGGCACATACAATGCAGCAACGCAGACCTACACATTGACCCTGACCCAATCCAATCCTGCGGTGGGCATTGAATTGGAAGACGCAAACTTGGTCAAACCGCCGCTGCACATTCCGTTTAATTTTGGCTTAATCGACAGCATACAGCGCACAGGTTTGGCGTTAAACGACGCAGGTGCCGACACGCTCACGCTTGAGTTGACCCAAGCCACACAGACTTTTGTATTTAACAACATTCCAAACGCACCGATTCCCTCGCTCAACCGCAATTTCGGCGCGCCGATACAGGTGCAGTTTGACTACAGCGATGCAGAATTATTGACTTTGCTCGAGTGCGACACAGACGCGTTCAATCGCTGGGATGCGGGACAGCAATTGTTCACCCGCGCGATTTTAAAGGTGATGCGTGGGCACGCCATCGAACTCGATGATGCATTGATTCAAGTGTTGGCACGACTATTAGATGACGCAACACTTTCACCTGCGTACCGTGGATTTTTATTCACGCTTCCCAGCTTTTCCAACCTGTCGCAACGCGTACAACAGACCGAATTACTCAATCCGCAAGCTTTGTTCAACGCCCGCGAAACCGTGGCAAACGCCCTTGCGCACGCGCTCGCCTCGCAGTGGCAAAGCATTTACCAACAGTTTAACCACGACCAAGCCTATGTGTACAACGGCAACGCAGCGGGCGAACGCAGCCTGAAAAATTTGGCTTTGAGTTATTGGGCAAAAGCCGAGCCAATGGCTTGGGATGCGGTGCAAACCCAATACCACAAAGCCGACAATATGACTGACCGCTACAGCGCACTCAGCACCGCGATTCAAAACTTTAGCGAACAATCAAATACATTGATTGAAGATTTCTACCAGCGTTTTGCAAACGAAGCATTGGTGATTGATAAATGGTTCACTGCTCAGGCGACACGCACCTCAGGCGAGTTTTCGCAGATGCACAACACACTTACACAGTTGATGGCGCACCCTGCTTTTGCCAACCCAAATCCCAACCGTCTGCGCTCATTGATTTTCGCTTTTTGCAACAGCAATCCCCATCATTTTCATCAAACCGATGGCACTGGCTATCAATTTTGGGCGGAGCAAGTGTTGGCAATTGATGCTAAAAATCCGCAAGTCGCTTCGCGTTTAGCGCGCACCTGCGAACATTGGCGCACCTTTGCCGAGCCCTATCAAACTCAGATGAAAAATGCCTTAGAGCGCGTTGCTCAGGCAAGTACACTCTCGGATGACACGCGCGAGATCGTACACAAAGCCCTGCGCATTCAGTAACCGATATCAGCAAGCCGACCGATTTTTAAACTTTAAAGGAAACATGATGAAACGCAAAACACTCTCACGCTATCTGATTGAACAAGAACGCGAACACGGCAACATCCCCAATGATTTACGCCACCTGCTCGAAGTCGTCTCACGCGCGTGTAAACTCATCAGCCATTCGGTGTCCAAAGGCGCGCTCGGCGATGTGCTCGGTGGTGCAGGTACCGAAAATGTACAAGGTGAAGCACAAAAAAAACTCGATGTGATTTCCAACGAAATTTTATTAGAAGCCAATGAATGGGGCGGACACCTCGCGGGCATGGCTTCTGAGGAAATGGAAACCATTTACGAAATCCCCAATCGTTTTCCACAAGGCGAGTATTTACTCGTATTCGACCCGCTTGATGGCTCATCCAACATCGACATCAATTCACCCGTCGGCACGATTTTCTCCGTGATGAAAAAAGTCGATATGGACACCCACGTTGACGAAGAGGATTTTTTACAAAAAGGCACCGAACAAGTCGCCGCAGGCTACGCGATTTATGGACCACAGACTTTATTGGTACTGTCCACGGGCTTTGGTACGCACTGTTTTACCTTAGACTTAGAACTCGGTTCATGGATTTTGACCAAAGAAAACATGCAAATTCCAAAAACCACCAATGAATACGCCATCAACGCCTCGAACGAACGCCACTGGCAAGCACCTGTACAACGTTATATCAACGAATTGCGTGCAGGCAAAACAGGGCCATTGAACAAAGACTACAATATGCGTTGGGTTGCAGCGATGGTTGCCGATACCCACCGTATTCTCACGCGCGGCGGGATATTTATGTACCCCTACGATTTGCGCGAACCTGAGCGCGCAGGTAAATTGCGTTTACTCTACGAAGCCAATCCCATCTCCATGCTGATTGAGCAAGCAGGCGGCATGTCCACCAATGGCACGCAACGCATCCTTGACATTCAACCCTCAGGATTGCATGAACGCGTGGCGGTGTTTATGGGCTCATCCGAAGAAGTCCAACGCATCACCGATTACCATTTGAACGCCTAAATCAGGACAATTGGGCAAACGCACGGCGCGTTTGCCTGCTTGTCTTTCGATTGTTTGAATTTTGTAACAAAAACCACACGCCGATTTTAAACTGTGTTAGAGTGACACATCTTTGCAATGGGTCGCGTTTTTGAATGCGCAACCCAACATCAAAACCCACAGTATAAGGACACAACATCATGGCAAAAGCCGAAAGTAAACCCCAAGTCAATCAAGCCACCAATAACTCCGAAAAAGCCAAAGCCCTCGCCGCTGCCCTCGCACAGATTGAAAAACAATTTGGCAAAGGCTCCATCATGCGTTTGGGCAACAACGACACACCTCCAGACATTGACGTGGTGTCCACAGGTTCACTCGGTTTGGACGTTGCGCTCGGCGTGGGCGGTTTGCCGCGTGGTCGCGTGATTGAAATTTACGGCCCCGAATCCTCAGGCAAAACCACCCTCACTTTGCACGTGGTTGCAGAGATGCAAAAACTCGGCGGTACCTGTGCCTTTGTGGATGCCGAGCACGCATTGGACACCCAATACGCGCAAAAACTCGGTGTGGATTTTAACGACCTGCTCATCTCCCAACCCGACACAGGCGAGCAAGCCCTCGAAATGGTCGATGCACTCGTACGCTCAGGCGCAGTTGACCTCATCGTGGTTGACTCGGTCGCCGCCCTTGTACCCCGTGCCGAAATTGAAGGCGATATGGGGGATTCCCTACCGGGTTTACAAGCACGTTTGATGAGCCAAGCCCTGCGCAAACTCACCGCATCCATCGGTCGCTCGAATTGTACCGTCATCTTCATCAACCAAATTCGTATGAAAATCGGTGTGATGTTCGGCTCGCCTGAAACCACTACGGGTGGTAATGCACTCAAATTCTACGCCTCGGTGCGTTTGGACATCCGCCGCATCGGCAGTATCAAAAAAGGCGATGAAATCGTCGGCAACGAAACCAAAGTCAAAGTGGTGAAAAACAAAGTTGCCCCGCCGTTCAAAGAAGTCTTTTTCGACATCATCTATGGCGAAGGCATTTCGCGCGAAGGCGAAATCATCGACATGGGCGTGACGCAAGGCATCATCGAAAAATCAGGCGCGTGGTACAGTTATGGCGCGGATCGCATCGGACAAGGCAAGGACAACGTGCGCGAATACCTGCGCCAAAACCCTGCACTCTCGGTTGAAATCGAAAACCTCGTGCGCGACAAACTCGGTGTGAAATCACGTGCTGTGGCAGACAGACCCGTTGAAAACAAAAAAGCCGCCAAAGCTTCGTTTGATGACAAAGCACTGGCTGAAGATGAGTAAAAACCGATAGGGTTTATTTGTTACAATTGCGAGCAGAAACACTCTTTGCAACGCACTCACCGTAGGGGCAAATCTGTATTTGCCCCTATCATTTTTGGGAAACACCATGTTCAGCTACCGCCACGCCTTTCACGCAGGCAATCACGCCGATGTACTCAAACACATGACGCTCATGCAGATTTGCCAGTACATGACGCAAAAAGACAAACCCGTCACCTACATCGACACCCATGCGGGCGTGGGTATGTACCAGTTATCCAACCCAATGGCGCAAAAAAGTGGTGAGCACGAAACAGGCATCAGCAAACTGTGGGCACTGTGGGACAACAAAGGCAAGCGCAACGCCCTGCCCGAACTGCTGCACCAATACCTCAAATTTATCAGTGACTTAAACCCATCGGGCGAACTCAAGCATTACCCGGGTTCACCCACGGTTGCGTCACACAACCTGCGTGAAATCGACCGCCTGAAAATATTTGAACTGCACCCGACCGACATGCGCTTGCTTGATGACAACCTCAAATATATCAACTTGCCGAACAGCACCGACGACAAACGCATTTTATTTAAAACCGTTGATGGCTTTGTCGGGCTCAAAGCCAACCTACCACCGCCCTCGCGCCGTGGCGTGGTGCTGATTGACCCATCGTATGAAATCAAAGACGATTACACCAAAGTCGCCAAAGCCATGAAAGACGCGATGGTGCGCTTTCCCACAGGCACGTATGCAATTTGGTATCCCATCCTTGCACGCCCCGAATCACGCAACCTTGCCACTCAGTTAGAGCGCATCGCCACCGATGCGGGGGCAAAGTGGCTGCACGCCAGTTTGGCGATTGACCAAGTACAACCGACCCACCTCGCGGCGGGTTTGCAAGCCTCAGGCATGTTTGTATTCAACCCACCGTGGACCTTGGCAGAGCAGTTGCAAGCGAGTTTGCCCGTGATCACTGAATGCCTCAAAACCAGCGGTTCTGGGCGGTATGAATTGATGACGGGGATGTGATGGTTACTCTGATTGAGCCCAAATAACTGCTGAGTCATTGCGGGCTTGCCCCGCAATCTCCTTGTTAGCCCGTAGGACTGATTTGCATTTTTTGCATCATCGTACGCATGAAATTTATCGCACAAAACATGCGCACAATGACGCGGTAAATCCGCTAATCGCACTTACGCGCTATTATTTAATCGCCCCCAAAATTCCCTGTATCGCCGCCGTGCCTCGTTGCGCGGGATTTTTGCGAATCAGCGTTTCTTCATTCGCCATCTTCGCAAACATGCCATCCAAGGTTTTATCCAACACATAGGCCTCCAAATCCAAGTTGGGTTTGGAGGTCAGTGGGATGGCGTTGTACGCACTGATGAGGGTTTGGTATTGGTTGTAATAACCTGTTTGTTTCAATGAGGATTGTACAATCGGCTGAAATTTCACCCGCAAAGCGGCTTCGGTTTTTCCCCTGAAGTATTGCGTCGCAGCCGTATCGCCGCCTTTCCAAATCGATAAAGCATCGACCACCGTCATATCACGCACCGCTGCTGCAAAAATCGGTTTGGCCTCTTGCGCTGCCAGAGCCGCACCTTGGTTCATAGTGCCTTGCACTTTATCCACATACGCACCCAAACCGACTGCACGCAACGTCGTCACCACGTTTTTCGCCGAATCAGGCAACAGCATATTCCATACGTTTGCGCTAGATAAATACGTACTGGCACGGTCAGAACTGAGTGTAAGCATTTCTTTTAACCCGCCCACCATGCTGGTTTGGTTGCCATATACCGATGCCATGGCGATTTGCGCGCCCAAGTCCACCACCGATTGTAAATTACCCATGTTTTGACAGGCAGAGAGTGATAAGGTAGCCGCGAATACACCGAAGAGATAGCGTTGTTTCATATGAAATCCCTTTGTTTGGTTCTACATAGGCACATCATAATGCAAACTTTTTCCTTCTTTGGCTTTGTAAAGTGATTTTTTACAATCAATCGTGGATTTCAACCATTCTTAATACTACCTTAATCTAAACTTGGTTTAATCACGCCGTCCTCGTGACAGTTGTACACCAATTAATTGTATTAATTTCATCACATCATTTGAATCATCTACTTTTTAAAGGAATCATTATGAACTATTTTTTAAAACTCGCATTGCTTGGCTCTGTTGTTGCACTGTCATTGAGTGCATGTGGCGATGACAAAAAAGAACTTAAAACCGCAGCGACTGCCCCAGTAACTGCCACCGCCAATACCGTCGCATCTGCTGCCAATACAGCTGCAACAACAGTGGCCAATACTGCCACCACAGTTGCCGCAGCTGTGGTTAAGGATAAAAATGGTTGTATCGCTTATCCAAAAAATGAATGGATGAATGAAACGGATGCCAAAGCCAAATTGATTGAATTGGGCTATAAAGCAAAAACATTTGAAGTCACAGGTAACTGTTATGAAATGTATGGCTTTGATAAAGACGGTAAAAAAGCCGAAGTGTATTTCGATGCAAAAACCATGGCGATTGTAAAAAAAGGCAATTGATATTAATTATTAAATACACAGTATCCGAGAACATTAACACATGACTTGGATACTGGTTTTATTTAGTTTATTTTTCGAGATTGGGATTCAAAATGGCATTTGATAGAAAATGGATTACGCCCATCATGGCTGGTTCAATACTCGTTTCGGGCTTAACAGGTGCACTGATGTTTTTTGACATAGCAAACGATTTTCAAGAGGAAATTCATGAATGGCTTGGTATGGTACTGATGTCTGGTGCGGTATTACACATTTTACTCAATTGGCAGGGACTGAAAAAACAACTCCAAACTCCTCGCGGAAAATGGATTTTCGGCACGTTTGCGGCCTTGCTGCTGCTCAGTTTTGCTGGCGGATTTGGCGAACTCGGTGACGGCGAAGAATATGATGATTAAACATGGGAGTTATGATGAATAAAATATTGGTTTGGGATCCTCTGGTACGAATCTTACACTGGATTTTAGCTGTTTTAGTTATTGCCAATTTTTTAAATGAGGATGGTGAATTTTACCATCGCTGGATAGGTTATACAGCCACCGCAATTGTGGTGGTGCGTATTGTTTGGGGATTCGTTGGCACGAAACACGCGCGCTTCTCGGATTGGTTCCCAACACCCGCGCGCGTGATAGAATACACACGACTGAAACTTAAAGGACAAGCGCCACGTTACATCGGGCATAATCCTTTGGGTGCAGTCATGATGTTGCTGTTGATTGTATTGGTATTAAATCAAGGATTAACGGGCTTTATGATGGGAACCGACCAATTTTTTGGCGAAAAATGGCTTGAAGAGTGGCATGAAATCGCTTCAAACTTAATTTTGGTTGCCATCGGATTGCACGTTTTGGGTGCTATTTTTGAAAGTATTAAAACCCGTGAAAACCTACCTTTTGCAATGATACACGGCAAAAAACGCCCACACGGTCATCGCTAATCCCCCTCAACCCGCAAACGTATAAGGAAAATTATGCCCCCTATCGCCATTATGCTCATCCCAGCCATTGTCGTCGCCCTCAGCGGTGTTTTGGCACTCATTTGGCACCCCTCCCATCATGCGCGTAGTTTGATTCAACACTTTGCCGCAGGCGTGGTGATTGCAGTGCTTGCGGTTGAAGTATTGCCAGAACTCACGCGCGAACACGCACCCAATTGGGTCTTGATTGCCTCGTTCGCATTTGGTGTGTTTTTGATGTATGTGATGAAAATTTGGAGCGAACATTTAGAAGCCAAATCTGCCGCATCGGGTAGTGAAGGCATGAATATAGGCTTGATTTCCACGGTGTTTATTGATGCGGCAGTGGATGGGCTCATCATCGGCGCAGGTTTTGCCGCCAGTAAAGAAACGGGGTTTATCTTGGCCATAGGTTTGTCGGTAGAGATGCTGTTTTTGGGTTTATCTTTGGTGTCCAACACCATGAAAGGCTGGCGGATTGTGGGACTCACCACACTGCTCGGTATCGACATGATTGCATCGATTTTGCTCGGCAATTATTTTCTCACAGGTGCATCCACCGCGGTTATCAGCGCGATTTTAGCATTTGGTGTGGCGGCGTTGCTCTATTTGGTAACCGAAGAGTTATTGATTGAGGCGCACACTGTACAAGAAAATCCCACCTCAGTATTGTGGTTGTTCTCAGGATTTTTGATGTTTTGGGCGTTCCAGTTGTACACCGCACATTGATGATGACACAAACTTTGAGTCGTTTTGAATACTGGGGCATTTTTGCCCCAGTATTTTTATGAACTCGCTGCGTTTAAAAATTGCTGAAACGGTTGATACGCCGTAAAGACTTTATCAATATGCGCATGCAGTTTTTTCCCCGAGATCATATTGTCGGATACATCACTTTTCACCCACAGGGTTTTGTACTTGATGAGTTCGATGTTCGCATCATCTTTTGAAAAACCTTGCGGCGGTCGCAACAAACGTTCGCCTTGAACTTCACCAAAGTGTTTTTTAAAACCTTTGTCTTGAAGTATGCTTTGTAATTCGCTGCCGTTGTGCGAAATGCGCAGGCGAATGTGTTTGAGCCATTCAGGGCTAGGCGAATGCGCACCACCTGCAATCATGCTCGCATTCGGCTCGATGTGCAGATAAAACCCTGCACGGTTAAAATCTGAGCGTTTGCCACTGCTGACCACGTGGATGCCAAAATGGGTTTTGTACGGTGCGCCATCGCGTGCAAACCGCGCGTCTTTGTAAATCCGAAACAAGCAATTTTTCGGCTCGACACCGATGAGCAATGGGTCATGCGCAATCAATACACCGATTAAATCATCGGTGAAATCCAGCAGTTCGCTATGCAGGCTTTGGTAGCGCGTTTTGTGTGCGGCAAACCACTCGCGGTGATTGTTGTTCGCCAACTCACGCAAAAAAGGCAAGGTATCTGAGGGCAGTTGCATGGTCGCTCCTTAGTAATGCTCGTGTGATGCCAAATTGTAGCACCGATGCCATCACACTGCCGCCTCGCCCTACTCTGTGCTTTAGATTGCCATCATGTCAAAATCATCTTTGCCCATTTGGCACTCTGGGCAAAGAAAATCTGCGGGCACATCTTCCCAGCGCGTACCTGCGGCAATGCCTTCTTCAGGCGCACCGACTTCTTCGTCATAAATCCAGCCACAGGTTGCGCACATCCAAGTTTTAAATTCACTCATTTCGTTCTCCTCAGTTTGGTAAAAAATTCAAATGCTGATTGCATAGACGTATTAAACCAAACTCAGATTAACTGAATATTAAGGGGGTGTAAAAATTTGTAAAGTTATGGTGCAAGAGTACTTATTCACAACACTACTGTTTCGACATAAATCCATGTCGTCATTGCGAACTGTCCTTCTTTGTGCAATCCAATGATAGAATTAGTGAAGTCTGATACCCTTAATTGGTTTTGTGTAGAAACTCTTCATAGATTGACTTGCTTTACAAAACTTAACACCACATTAACTTTGTCTTAACATTGTTATGCTATATTTGCACACAGATTGACAATGACCATGAAACAAATTTGGTCTTTATCAAAAATCTGATTAGTACAATTTTCCTGCACCATGACTATATTTTGAAAGCTTTCTTATATGAAATTCCCATCAACAATCCACTTGATGTTTGGCTTACTTTGCTCGCCGATATTGGCAGTAGCTGCCAATGATTTGAATTTTAACCCTCAAAATTACGCTACTCAATCGGTGGACGTTGATGGTCAAGTTATAAAATACCGCGCTTATGAGCACATTGTTTATGTGCGCAATCCTGTTGATGCTCAGTACCAACAGATGAATATTTACATACCAGAGGTATATTTCCAAGGCGGCAATATCAACGGTTTTACGGCTCAAACTGCACCGATTTTTTTACCCAATAGCATTGGGGGCTATATGCCTACTGAGCCCATCACCGCCACGCCCAGCGACCGTGGTCCAAATGCAGGCAAAACCAGCACCATCGCCTATGCTTTGGCTCACGGGTATGTGGTAGCCTCGCCTGGCGCACGTGGACGCTCTTTGAAAGATACTAACGGTCAGTACACGGGTAAAGCACCTGCGGCTATTGTTGATCTTAAAGCCGCAGTACGTTATTTGCGCTTTAATGACTCGGTGATGTTGGGGGATGCACGCAAAATCATTTCCAATGGCACGAGCGCAGGCGGTGCGATGTCAGCACTACTCGGTGCCAGTGGCAACAGTGCTGACTACATACCCTATCTCAAAGCACTCGGTGCAGCCAATGCGCGTGATGATATTTTTGCCGTATCGGCTTATTGCCCGATTACCAATTTAGAGAATGCCGATGCAGCGTATGAGTGGCAATTTAATGGCGTGAATGCTTATAAAAAAATGCTCATGGGCAATATGATTGATTTTCACATGGAGCGCAAAGAAATCTCGGGCACACTCACAACCGATGAAATCAAAACCTCTGACGCGCTTAAAAAGCAATTTCCTGCCTATTTAAACAGCCTCAAGCTTAAAGATGCGCGTGGCACACTGCTCACACTTGACAACAATGGCGATGGCAGTTTTAAAAACTACGTGAGTGCGCAAATTCAAGTCTCTGCGCAAAAAGCCTTGAATCAAGGCGCAGACTTATCAACTTACTCATGGCTGTCTATCCAAAACGGTCAAGTTGGCACAATCGACCTGAATCAATACGCTCATGGCGTATCGCGCATGAAAACCCCACCTGCTTTTGACGCATTGGATATGAGTAGTGGCGAGAATGACTTATTTGGCACAACAAACATTCCAGCCCAACATTTCACCGCGTATGCCCAAGCCAATGACAATAGCCACACTACAAATAAACAAGCCGATGCCCACATCGTCAAACTTATGAATCCAATGAATTATGTTGGCAAACCCAACGTAAAAACGGCACAACACTGGCGCATCCGTGTCGGCACGAACGATCGCGACACTGCTCTGGCGGTTTCTGCCATGCTGAGCCTTAAATTAAAAAATACGGGCAAATCGGTCGATTACTCCTTGCCTTGGGGTGTGCCACACAGCGGAGACTATGATTTAGATGAATTGTTTGCATGGATGGACAATTTGACAAAAAAAACATTGTCAAATTAACTTCCATAGTCAAAGGCATTAAATTAAAGGTAGCAAATTCCTTTGATTTTTTGCTGAGATTATTCGAAATCCCCATATCGCCCAAAATTTTTCTACCAAACTGTATTGAACCCAAACCCTCAGTCAATACTCCTTCGTTCCTCGCAACGGCAGCAAATCAATCACTGCCCGCGCCCACCTGTGCGGTGCATCGATGGTTTGTGTCCTGACGCAGGTTTTTTCGCACCGTGCGTTGCGGGACCTGCGGAACTTTGCGGGCGATTGGTGCGGTTTTGTGGAGATGCGGTTTTTGTTGAACCCGTGCGCGCACCACCACGATTGGCAGGGCTTGAACGACCGCCCGTGCGAGGCTTTTGAATCGGTTCTGGCTTTACGCTCAAATCAGGCTCAAAACCCTTGACCGCATAGCGAGTGAATTCGCGATGGGTCAATCGCTCAATGTCCTTGAGCAATTTAAATTCATCCACACACACCAAAGACACCGCCAAGCCTGTCGCGCCTGCGCGCCCTGTGCGTCCAATCCGATGCACATAATCCTCAGCGACTTGGGGCAACTCGTAGTTCACGACATAGGGCAATTGATCAATATCAATCCCGCGCGCCGCGATGTCGGTCGCGACCAAGACCTGCAATTTGCCGTCTTTGAATTCGCTCAATGCACGCGTGCGTGCGCCTTGACTTTTATTGCCATGAATCGCCATCGCGCTGATGCCGTCTTTGTCCAATTGTTCGGCAAGGCGGTTCGCGCCGTGCTTGGTGCGCGTGAACACCAGCACTTGAAACCAATTTTGCGCTTTGATGAGGTGCGTGAGCAACTCGCGCTTGCGCTCGCGGTCAACGGTGTAAATGGTCTGCTCAATGATTTCCACCGTCGAATTTCTGCGCTCAACTTCAATGGTTTTCGGCTCATGCAGCAAACCCTGCGCCAATGTGCGAATTTCATCCGAGAAGGTCGCCGAGAACAATAGGTTTTGACGCTGTTTGGGCAACAATTTAAAAATCCGTTTGATGTCGTGGATAAAGCCCATATCCAGCATGCGGTCGGCTTCATCGAGCACCAAAATTTCCACGTGCGATAAATCGATATTGCCTTGCCCATGGTGATCCATCAAACGCCCTGGCGTGGCGACCAAAATATCCACGCCTCGGCGCAGTTTGTCGATTTGCGGATTGATGTTCACCCCGCCAAACATCACCATGGATTTGAGTTTTAAATATTTGCCGTAGTTCTCAACGCTCTCGCCCACCTGCGCTGCGAGTTCACGCGTGGGTGTGAGCACGAGCACACGTGGGTGTTTTTGATTGGGCGTATTGATTAAACGTTGTAAAATCGGTAAGGTAAAACCAGCAGTTTTGCCTGTGCCTGTTTGCGCTGCGGCGAGCAAATCGCCGCCTGCCAAAACCTGCGGAATCGCTTGCGCTTGAATCGGGGTTGGGGTGTCGTAGCCTTGTTCGGCAACAGCGCGGAGAATGGGCTCGGCCAAACCGAGTTCAGTAAATTTCATAATATCAACTTTGTTTATTGTCTTAAATGGTGCGCAGAGTTGATTCACTTCAAAATACCCACTGATTCCCACTGCGCTGTGGTTGCGTCAAAATATCACGCAAAAAATAACCGCGCATAAAATTCCTTTGCGCGGTACGTCATTGTAACAGAGTTTGCCCCATACGATTGGATAGCCTAATTGGCTCATGCCCGTTTTGGTATAATCTCGCCTTTATCGCTCTGCCCAAGCCCATGATTACCATTACCAACCTTCGCCTCCAACGCGGACAAAAAGTCCTGCTCGAATCCGCCAATGCCCGTATCGACGTGGGACAACGCGTCGGCGTGATTGGTCGCAATGGCACGGGCAAATCGAGTTTGTTCGCATTGCTGCGTGGCGAGTTGCACGGTGATGCGGGTGATGTGAATATTCCTGCTAACTGGGTAATTGCGCACGTCGCGCAGGAAATGCCCGAAACCTCGATTTCAGCAGTGGATTATGTGCTGCAAGGCGATGAAGAATTGTTGCGTTTGAACGCAGAACTCAAAATCGCCGAGGATAAAAACGACGGCGTTGCCATCGCACATTGCCACAGTGAGTTGGCGCGGATTGATGCCTACAGTGCGCCTGCGCGTGCGGGGCAATTGCTCAATGGATTGGGCTTTGCGCAAAATCTACAAGCCAACCCAGTCAACTCGTTTTCGGGCGGTTGGCGCATGCGTTTAAATTTAGCGCGTGCGCTGATGTGTCGCTCGGATTTATTGCTATTGGACGAGCCGACCAATCACTTGGATTTGGACACTGTGTTGTGGTTAGAGCAGTATTTAAAAACGCACCCCGCGACGCAACTCATCATTTCGCATGACCGCGATTTTCTCGACACGCTGTGCACCCACATCATTGAGGTCGCGCAACAAACGCTCACCAGTTACAAAGGCAATTACACCCAGTTTGAGCGCATCCGTGGTGAGCGGCTCGCGCAACAACAAGCCCTGTACGCCCAACAGCAACGCCACATCGCCCATCTGCAAAGCTATATTGACCGCTTTCGTGCGCAAGCAACCAAAGCGCGCCAAGCGCAATCGCGCATCAAAGCACTCGATCGCCTCGAACTGGTGGCAGTAGCGCATTTGGATTCGCCGTTTACCTTTGAGTTTGCCGAACTGCATGATTTGCCCAACCCCTTGATGCAAACCGATGGCATCAAACTGGGCTATGGTGAAAAAACCTTGCTCGATAAAGTTGCATTTAGCATTCAATCGCACGACCGCATTGGTTTGCTCGGTATGAATGGCGCGGGCAAATCCACGCTGATTAAAGCCCTCGCGCAAGAACTCACGCCGCAGTCGGGCAGCATCACCACGGCGCAAAATCTGCGCATTGGGTATTTTTCGCAACAACATTTGGATACCCTGCGCGAAGACGAATCACCGCTGTGGCACATGCAACGACTTGCACCGAATGAAAATGTGCAAACTCTGCGCAATTTTCTCGGTGGCTTTCATTTTCAGGGCGACCGCGTGATTGAGTCCATCACCAATTTTTCGGGTGGGGAAAAAGCGCGTTTGGCATTGGCTTTATTGATTTGGCAAAAGCCGCATCTATTGCTACTCGATGAGCCAACCAATCATTTGGACTTGGACATGCGCCACGCGCTCACCGTGGCTTTGCAGCAGTTTAATGGCGCATTGATTGTGGTCTCGCATGACCGCAGTTTACTGGCGAACTGCGTGGATGATTTTTGGCTCGTCGCCGATGGCACGGTCAAACCGTTTGAGGGCGATTTGGAAGACTACCGCGCGTGGTGTGCAAAAAGTTGGCAACTGTACAAACAGGATAAGAACCAAGTGGATGGGTCTGAACAAACTGCCGATGCACCGTCCAACGTCAATAAACGCGAAGCCCGCCAACAAGCGACACAAAACCGCATTGCTTTGGCAAATGCGCAAAAACCATTGAAACACCAACTGACCAAACTTGAAAAAAACTTGCACAGTGCGCAAACCGAGCATACTCAACTACAAGAGTGGCTGGCTTCCGAGTCCGCCTACGCGCCTGAGCACAAAGACACCCTCGCCGAAAAAGTGCGCCGAACGAGTGAGTTGGCGGTACAGATACACACGTTGGAAGAAGAGTGGTTGGGTTTACACGAAGAGTTAGAAGCAATTGAGGCACAATTAATTTCTAACTAAAAACACAACTCATCTATTTGCTGGCATTACTGCTGTTGCCCTCGACTGACACTATCCCCATCATGGGCGTGCAGTCCCCAGAAAGTCAGCGACGACAATATGGTCAACGCACCAAGTACCCACAACGCATGATGAATTGCCGTGGTCACTGCGACTTGATTGGTTTGAGGTAAACCATGCAAAAACCACCCCGCAGTCAACGACCCCATCGCCAAACCAAAACTCATAGAAATCTGCTGAAATGAACTGGAAATGGTGCTCGCCATACTGACTTGGTTATCGGGAACATCGGCATACACCATAGAACTCATACTGGAAAATTGCAATGAATTAAATAGCCCTTGACATAAGCCCAGTACAACAATCAATGCTGCTGACGAATTGGGGTTAATCAAAGAAAATGACACGATGCTAATTCCAATCATTATGGTATTGACGATGAGCACTTGGCGGTAGCCAAACCGTTGCAACATGTTTTTAGAAACATATTTCATACTCATAGCCGCCAAAGCCGCTGGCATCATCAGTACGCCTGATTTCCATGCGGGCATTCCCAAGCCAACTTGGTAAAGCAATGGCAATAAAAACGGCATACCACCAATGCCCAAACTGGTCACAAACCCACCCACAATCGAGATCCGAAAAGTTCTAATTTTAAACAAAGAAAGTTTCAACAAGGGCGCGCTCATTCGACCAGAGTGCCAAACATAAGCGACCAAAAACAAAATAGAAATAACAAACAGAATAATTAATTCTGAAATTGCAAAACGGGATTCACCAAAAATCTCCAACAGCCACGAGAGCAAAGCAATGCCCACCCCGAACAAAACAAAACCAACTTTATCCAAAGGTTGATTGGTCTCACCATAGTAATCAGGCATGTGCCGATAAATCATATACAACGCAAACAATCCAATCGGAACATTGATGAAAAATATGTCACGCCAAGACAATAAGTGCACCACCAATCCACCGACAGTTGGTCCCAATAAAGGACCAATCAAGGCAGGGATGATGACGAAATTCATCGCGGTCAGTAATTGGGATTTTGGAAACGTGCGCACAATCGCCAAACGCCCCACAGGTATCATCATTGCACCACCGACACCTTGCAACAATCGAGCCAACACCAACATAGGGACACTGGTTGAGATGCCGCACAATACCGATGCAATGGTAAACACCATCACCGCAGCACCAAAAATACGCCGTGTACCAAAGCGGTCAGCTAACCAACCGCTGATGGGAATAAACACTGCTAAACTGAGGATGTAACTCGCCACAACAGCCTTTAAACTCAATGGGGTCGCATGCAAACTAAGTGCCATGCTTGGAACAGCTGTATTGACGATGGGGCATCTAATTGCTCCATAAATAAAGCAATTGCAACCAACCAAGGTAGGTATTTTTTAACGGTGGTCGTAACGGTTTGTTCAGTGTTGGATTGAGGCATTTTAATATTTGATTGGATTGTGTGAAGGCGCATTTTACCATGCAAACTTCTTGTTATCGAAGTCCGACAGAATTATTGCCCCAATATAAATACGCGCGAAAACTGTATATCCGTACGCCAAATTTGCGCGCCTGCGGCTTGGTATCTTTGCACCACCTCTGCCCGTGGGTGTCTAAAAGCATTGTACATACCCGCTTGCGCCACCGCCCATTTGGGTTGAGTCGCATCTATCAACGGTGCGCTTGAACTGCTGTCACTTCCATGGTGGGGCATGAGCACGATGTCGGTTTGCAACGGCGTTTGGTTCAGCGCATCGACGGTGCGTAAACCCACACCATTGGGGGTTTTGTCCACCACCATATTTGCCTCGGACCACATGTCCATGTCCCCCGTGAGCAAAATACTTTTGAGGGCGTTCGGCTGTGCACTGCTCACCTCAAAGCGCAAGGCACAACTTTTTTGATTGTCGGATGCGCTGTCCGCATTCAAGGTCTGCGCATCGGGTGAGAGCACAGCCATGCGCACACCGTCAAATTGCTCGGTTTGCCCTGCGACACATAGATTCACGGGGATTGGTTCGATACCCAAACTAGCACGTTGCGATACATTCAAAGAGGTAATCATGCGTCGCACAGGCAATGCGTTAAGAACACTTTGCGTACCACCCGTGTGGTCAGAATCGTTGTGCGAGAGCACGAGTGTGTCGATTTGCGTCACTCCGATATAGCGCAGGTGCGGCACGATGATGCGCGCGCCTGCATCTGCATCCGACGAGAATCGCGCCCCTGCGTCATACAGCCAGTTTTGATGCGCACTTTGCAGCAGCACCGCACTGCCTTGCCCGACATCAAATACCGTCACGCGCAGTTGCCCCTCTTGGACGCGTGGGTAGTTCGGCGGTATGTTGATGACCACAATGATGGCTAAAACAGCCGCGCCAACAAATCTCCATGCGCGTTTGAGTGGTTCGCCATGCCACAGCTTACGAACCCACACGACCAAACACAGCGAGAGCACAAACAATGCCAACACCTGCCACAACTCAATTCGCCCAAGCCAATCACTCGATTTTGCCCAGCCTTGTAGGTATTGCAAACCATTTAACAGCCAACCCAACACGCCATTCATCCACACCACTGGTTCGCCCCAACCCGTCAGTGCCAATACCATCACACTGAGCAACAGTGGCACGAGCAAGACCGTCATCAAAGGAATCGCCAAAAAATTCACGCCCACACCCAACAGCGAGGTTTGACGAAAAAAGTACAAAGTCATCGGCAGCAGTGACAATGAAATGCCCAACTGCGCGCCCATCAAACCGATGAGCCAGCGAGCCAATTGACGGTGTTTGGGCATATCTTCGTCTGATTGTTTGATCACTGCAAACGAATCAAACGCCACAATCAACCACGCCACTGCGCCATACGACAACCAAAACCCAACCGACAATACCGCGAATGGATCAAATATCAGTATCCAAAACACACTGAAGCCCAACACGCGCAATCCCGAGCGCGCCACACCGAGCCGTGCCAAGCCCAACCACAACGCGAGCATCCACACCGTGCGTTGCGCAGGCAGCCCCCAACCCGAGAGCAAGGCATACACCAACGCACCGATGAGCCCAACCCACTGCGCCACGTGCATCGCCGGGATGCGCGTGGTCAGCCACACATTGCGTCGCCATGCCCAACGTGCGCACAGAGCCAAAATCCCCGCCAACACGGTCACGTGTAACCCCGAAATACTCACCAAATGGGTCACGCCTGTGTCTTGAAACAATTGCCATTGCCACGCCGATACCGCAGCCTGATCGCCCAAAGCCAGTGCTTTGAACACATTGCCACTGGCGTTCACGTTCGAATGATTTGCTTCGGACAAGGTTGCATCAATGGCTTGTAAAGTATCAAACCGCCAATTTTCAATCATGGACAATACACTGTGATGCGTCGCCAACAATTGGGGCATTTGCTCGGGCGTGCTGTTTTTGTAAACACGCACATACGCCAGCCCCATGATATTGTTCGCCAGCCAATAACGGCTTTGGTCAAACACCCCTTCGTTTTTAGAGGCGTGAGGTGTACGAATGTGTACGGGCAAACGCCACGTTTGCCCAACGCGAATCGAGGAAATGGGTAGGGGCAAATCATCGTCCGCCCATGAAAGCGACATTTGCGCAGGGGTATTCGGCGCGACTTGAATTTGCGCGGATTCGGGTTGAATCAACATGCGCCAACCATAATCGGTGCGTGTCGGCATGGAAATAATGCGCACCTGCACCATTTGTACTTGGGTGTTCCATTCAGCTGGAATGGTGTGTGCGCTGCGCTCAGACCAACGCCATTGCGCCCAAGAAAAAGCCAACAACGCACACAACAGTATCGCCGTAAACGTACCCATAGCACTCGAACGATGCGAGCGCGCCCACCACACAAATGCCACGGCACATACCCAAGCACATACAAACAGATACTTCGCACCCACCCAAGGCGCATCGAATGCGAACGCCACACACACCGCCCAAAGCGCAACCACTGCCAACAGGATGAAACGCCAAGGTTGATGCACGTGATGCTCCTTAAATATCTGCTGGCAACACTTGAGCCAATCTCGGCAACGCATTTAAGGTGTTCTGCCACAGCGACTGCGCCAAAACCTCATGACTGAGTCCACGCAACTCGGCTAAAGTGTGCGCAATGCGCGGTAGATGATGGGAATAATTGTGCTCACCCGCATTGAGCCACGTAGGCGGAATGTCAGGCGCATCGGTTTCAATCACCAACGATGATAAAGGCAACTCGCTTGCCAAACGGCGGATTTGCCGTGCGCGTTCGAAAGTCAATGTGCCGCCAAAGCCCAGATGCAAACCCATCTCAATATAGGCATAAGCCTGTTCGAAACTGCCATTGAACGCATGGGCAATGCCTTTTTGAATATTGAACTCACGCAGATATTTACTGACCTTATCGACACTGCGGCGCACGTGGAGCAGCACAGGCAAATCAAATTCGCGCGCGATGTTCAACTGCTCGCGTAAAAACCACACCTGCGTGTCCCAATCCACATCGGATACAAAACCATCCAAGCCAATTTCGCCAATGGCGATGAATTTGTCATCATTCATGCTGCGCACCACAGCAGAACGCAACAACTCAATCGAAACTTTTTTAGGCAACCCCATCACATACATCGGATGAATGCCGAGTGCGTAAAACGTATTGGAAAACTGAACTGAGTGCGCGCGCACTGTCTCAAAATTGTCAGGCGAGACCGCAGGCACAATTTGCGCCGACACACCCGCATCGCGCGCCCGTGTCCAATCATTGGCGCGGGTTGCGTCAAACTCAGGGGCATCAAAGTGAACGTGTGTGTCTATCCACATAGCAACCTGTACAAATCAACCGTTATTGAGGAAATGACCGCGCAGTCGCAATTGCGATTGTCAAACTGATTAGAACTGCTCATCGGGCGATAAATAACGCCACTTGCCCGTGGGTAAATGCCCGAGTCGGATATTGCCAATGCGCACACGTTTTAAACCGACAACTTTTAAGCCGACCAATTCACACATGCGGCGGATTTGACGCTTTTTGCCTTCGCGCAAAACGAACATCAATTGCTCGTCGTTTTGCCAACTCACCTGTGCAGGGCGCAACGGCACGCCATCGAGTTCCAAACCATGATTGAGCAAAGCCAAACCACTTTCAATCAACTCACCTTCCACGCGCACCAAATATTCTTTATCGACATCCGAATTCTCGCCGATGAGTTGTTTGGCAACACGTCCATCTTGGGTGAGCACAAGCAATCCAACTGAATCAATGTCCAAACGCCCAGCAGGTGCGAGCCCGCGCAGGTGTTTGAAATTAAAGTCTTGTTGAAATTCGGCTTCATCCCACTGGTTTTCAGCCGTGACCAAACTCACTGCGGGCGCGTAGCCATCCTCGGCTTGCCCTGATACAAAGCCCATCGGTTTATTGATGATGATGGTCACGCGCGATTCTTGCGCCACGCTGGCTTGACGCGCCAGTTGTACTTTATCGGTCGGCAAAATTCGTTGCCCCAAGGTCACGCGCACGCCATTGACCGTGACCCAACCTTTTTCGATGTAGTGATCGGCTTCGCGACGGGAGCACAGACCTTTGTCGGCTAAATATTTGGACACCCGAATGCCCTCAGCAGGATTGGTCTTGAGTTCACTGCTGTGGTCACGTTCTTTGGGGAACTGCGGTTTGCGCGGCGCGGGACGTTTTTCACCACGCACCACATGCCCATCCACCACCTCGCGCACGCCATCACGCACTTTACCGTGACGTTGCGGCGCACGTGACAATGATTCACGGTGGTTGGGTTTAGCACCTCGTGCATCACGACTGTCGCGTGCATCGCGACCATTGCGCTTATCACCTTGTTCACGATTTTCTCTTGGCGGACGCGGTGTTCTGTCATCACGTGTTGGACGTGCACCAAAATCCGCACGTGGTGCGCGTGATCTGTCATCTCGGCGGTCATCGCGATGGTCACGACCATCATCGCGCCTGTCACCCCCCTCACGGTTTTCTCGCGACGGACGTGGTGCTTTATCGTCTCGCTGCGGACGCGTGCCAAAGTCCGCACGCGCTGCAGAGGGTTTACTTGGTGCAACGTGGTTGTTACGATTGCGTCCTCGCACAGGCGCGCGAGCGGTGTTGTTTGCATCTTTGCTTGAACTTGATGTAGTACGTTTATGGATGGTGAGGGTTTTGCTCATGATTGACTTTGCATAAGTATTTCTAAAGCGAGTAGTTTATAGTAGTTTGTCCGTTGTGCCTTGTGAAAATGATTTAAACCCGTGAATAGTTTGAGCCATCCAATCAAGAACACACACGTTTATTTCAAAGTATTACCAAAGCACACAGCATAGATAATATATTGAAACAGAGTTTCTGACCAATCCAGACCGAGAACTTAGAGCAAGCAAGAATAATGATTACCCATTCATTGTTTGATTCAATTGAGCAAAACCACTTGTTTTCTAAAGAAGTACGCAACAATTCTTACCGTTTGTGTAGATGGGCTTGAGTGATTCCGTGCTTTCCTTAAAATTTAAAACGCCCTATGCAAATCAATGCATTGGGCGTTTATCAACATGTCCAATTTGGCTTAAATTAAACCCAAACCATCAGTCAATTTAAGATGAGACTTTATTTTTATCGTGGTTTACTCAACCGTTACAGCAATTCGTCGGTTGGGTTTTAAACAAGCAATCACCGCTGGGGTTTTAAAACCTGGGCAGTAAACCACAGGCTCTGTTGCCCCCTTGGCAACGACTCGAATAACAGATGCGTCAATTCCTTTGGCAACCAAGTAGTTTTTAACCGAAAGGGCACGTTCACGAGAGAGCGTATTATTCGATTGATTCGAACCAAAGCGATCGGTAAAGCCTTCTACCGTAATTTGATGAACCCCATTGCCCGCCGCTTGAATTTTTTCAACCACACCATTCAACGCTTGAACACCTGCAGAATCCATGTCCGACAGTTGCCCCTTACCAAAAGCAAACATGCCATCTGCTGCCAATACCATTTTTGCAATTGGCTTGTGTTGCGGATTGACTAAGTCGGCACATTGCTCTGTTCGCCATGCTGTGTTATCAACTTGATTGTTGGCATTAAAATGCACTTGGTACTGACATTGAATGTATTCTTTGCCCGAGCCAATATAAAAGTTAAACAGGTAGTTCCATGTCTTGCTATTTATCCCTTCATCAAAGTGAGGGTTGCTTAATAATAAAGCGACTTGATCTTTTGTTAAGCCGTGATTCATTCGTCCAACAGATTGTGGATTAATAAAATCTCCCTCTGGAATATAGGAGTGGCTTGGTTCAGGGAACTGCACATCGATACTTTCAGTGGCATCCGATGTTGGTGTTGCTTGGGTTGTAAAACTCAGACCAAGCAATATAGTCGCAATGACGTTATTGAAATGGGTTGTTTTTTTCATGATTTATCCTTGTGATAGACAGGCAGAAGGAATCATTCCTTCTGCCTTGGCTCTTTTTAGTCAATAATGCCAGTGAAACCGATGCGAGCAGTCACACCGCCCACTCCAGAGCCTGCTATACCACCCGTGACCGACCAACGACCATTGTCAGAAGTTTTACGGAAGGAAGCCCCAAGTGCTGCCTGACCACCGCTGTACCCAGTACCCACATAGTACGTGAATTTACGTGGAATATACGGAGCCGATTCCAATGCCACGGCTGCCGCGACCCGAGCGGATAATTTTTTATCCAAATTATTCAGGTTGCTCTCCACACGTGCACCCATCGCATTCAACTGATTGACATTCACTGCATCGGTACCATTGACCCCTGGAGCGACGTTTTGAACCACATTACCACCCATATTCACAGTCGCACCTTCAGCCACTGAGAAGTTTT
>JAGTRK010000003.1 GCA_018261955.1 Burkholderiaceae bacterium | reverse complement strand
AACAGAACCACAATGAGGGCATACAACACCGTTAGACCAACGAACCGCACGAAAATGGTCAACACATTTTTTCTCATCAGAGAAAACTTGCATCATATCGAATAAAGAGTTAAATTCTTGAAACATAATAACCGCCTTGTTTTAGTTTATGCGATTATTTTACCCTCTATTTCTTGTTCAGTCAAGTATATAATTACCTAAATTTTCCCCTTTTTCTTTTATTTCGTTCATCATAATTTCTTCTGTTTGTTTTATTTTTAGAGACGTCTGCAAAGACGTCATTGGCGATTCGCGATGGTACGACAACTACATCACAAGAATCTGTGACCTCCAGTGGTTAATTAATAACAAAATAGATGCTTAAAATCAATGTGAAAGCTATTAACAAATTAAAAGTCTTTAGTTTTTTATCAGAGTTTAGAAAAGATATTAAAGACACCCCCATTAACGCCCAAATACCATTAGACAGAATATTAATTATCAAAAATATTAAACCTGAGATAATGGCAAAAGATAGAATGGGCGTGTTTGGTGGGAAAAATGTAGAAGCGGCACCAATTGCCATCATCCATCCTTTAGGATTAGCAAATTGGAACATCATAACATCCCAAAATGAGTAGGATTTGGCTTCCGATGAAACATTTATGCGGGCATTACTGAGTGCTAATTTTGTGGCGAGGTAAATAAGATAAATTGAGCCGATTACCTTTAAAACAGAATAAGACATTGGAATGCGGTGAATAATTTCGGCCACTCCAAAAATTGACATCATGAGTAATATTAGGAAGCCAAAGCTGACCGCTAATATATGTAAAATCGCTTTTTTCCAACCAAAGTTGGCCCCTGTCGCCATAACCATTAAATTGTTGGGACCAGGAGATATACTCATAGATAAAGCAAAAATAATAAATGAAAGTAACCATTGGCTGGACATTAGAAACTCCTTATTCTTATTAATTTAAATGTGTTGCTTGCATTTATTCTATAGGCTAATCAGCAATTATTTACCATTGTTAAAATTTTTAATGTTGATTTAATTATTCTAAAAATAACGGGCAAAAGGGCTTTATTCGGTGGTATAGTTCACGTACTTGAAATGTGATAGTACGTGCTTGTGGCGTATGTTGTCTTAACGTAAAAATTTTTTCTTTATTGGAGTGTGTATGAGTGCAATTATCGACATCGTAGGACGTGAAATTTTAGATTCGCGCGGCAATCCCACCGTAGAGTGCGAAATTTTATTGGAATCAGGGGCGACCGCACGTGCGGCTGTACCATCGGGTGCATCGACAGGCTCGCGTGAAGCGATTGAATTGCGTGATGGTGACAAATCACGCTATTTGGGCAAAGGCGTTTTGACTGCGGTCAACAACATCAACACGGTGATTGCCGATGCACTGGTCGGCATGGAGTCGTCTGAGCAAGCCTTGATTGACCGCACGATGATTGAACTCGACGGCACAGAAAACAAATCCAATCTCGGCGCGAATGCTTTATTGGCGGTGTCTATGGCGGTGGCGCGTGCTTCTGCAAACGAAGCGGGCTTGCCTTTGTACCGTTATTTCGGTGGCTCTGGTGCAATGCAAATGCCTGTGCCGATGATGAACATCATCAATGGTGGCGAACACGCCGACAATAATTTGAATTTCCAAGAATTCATGATTTTGCCAGTGGGTTTTGACTCGTTCCGCGAAGCCCTGCGCGCAGGCGCGGAAGTGTTCCACAACCTGAAAAAAATCCTCCACGATAAAGGCATGAACACAGCGGTGGGCGACGAAGGTGGTTTTGCACCTGACTTTAAATCGAACGAAGAATGTATCCAAACCATTGCGGCGGCGATTGAAGCGGCTGGCTATAAATTAGGTGATGATATTTTATTGGGCTTGGATTGTGCGGCTTCGGAGTTCTACAAAAATGGCAAATACGAGTTGACAGGCGAAGGCTTGAGCCTGACCAGCAAAGAAATGTCGGATTACTTGGCGAACTTGGCGGATAAGTTCCCGATTGTGAGCATCGAAGATGGATTGGACGAGTCGGATTGGGATGGCTGGAAATATTTGACCGACATTTTGGGCAAAAAAATCCAATTGGTCGGTGATGATTTGTTTGTGACCAATACCAAAATCCTCAAAGAAGGCATTGAAAAAGGCATCGGTAACTCAATCCTGATTAAAATCAACCAAATCGGTACATTGACCGAAACCTTTGCAGCGATTGAAATGGCAAAACGCGCAGGCTACACCGCTGTGATTAGCCACCGTTCGGGTGAAACCGAAGATTCAACCATTGCCGACATCGCGGTGGGTTTGAATGCAGGTCAAATCAAAACAGGTTCTCTGAGTCGTTCGGATCGCATTGCCAAGTACAACCAATTGTTGCGCATCGAGGAAGCCTTGGGCGAAACCGTTTCGTACCCTGGTAAATCTACGTTCTACAACATCAAAAAATAATTTGATTGGACAAGCAAGCACAAAAACGCACCCCATCGGGTGCGTTTTTTTTGGTGGATGCCTCAGTTAAAAATTCGTGATCATTGCGAGCGAAGTGTCATCAGCGAAGCAATCCATAACGCATTGGTTCTATTTGAAATCGTTGGAGATTTTCGCTACCAAACTACGCGCCACAACTAAAACCAAGTTTATCAAATCAAGTGTTATCTTGGCGTCTTTGCTTGATTGCCAACGCGCTGACGTTTTTAGGTGCGTAGGCATTGTGGTGCGCAAAATCAATTTTGAGTTGCTCCAATTCTTCTTCGGGCGTGTCTTTGACACGGCGATATTCTTCGATGCCGATGGTTTTGGTTTCGTAGTCAATTCTCGCCAGTCCGATGGGTACATCTGCGGCTTTGGCGATGTAATAATATCCAAAGTGGACATAAGGCTTATACGAACGTGTACCCTCGATGGCAATCACCAACCAGCAATTGTCCTCAGCCAATATGGTTTTTTTAAGCGATTGCGCCACATCCAAATTGCCCTCACGTTTGATACCGATGCCGCCGAGTTTGCGCATCAACCAGCCAAATACAGGTGGTTTAAACAAGGAATCTTTTGCAACCCAGCGCGGTTCAACTTGATGTGCTGATTTCCACAGAACACCCAAAGGAAAATCCCAGTTCGAGGTGTGTGGATACACCACGATGATGCCACGAGGCTCTGGAAATGGCTTAAATGTGGTTTTCCAACCAATGATTTTAAGAATGGTAAGTGAAATTTTTGACCACATGGGTGCTGCTTCCTCTGATTAAATCACAGCGCGTATTGTAGCGGAATTGTGTGTTTGCATAAAGGCTGGTGAAGGTCAGAACATAAAAAAATCCACGCAAAAAGCGTGGATTTAAACTGGCACTCCCAACCGGATTCGAACCGGTGTCGCCGCCGTGAAAGGGCAGTGTCCTAGGCCTCTAGACGATGGGAGCCTAATATTGCAGAGGAAAAACAATAAAACTTGGCACTCCCAACCGGATTCGAACCGGTGTCGCCGCCGTGAAAGGGCAGTGTCCTAGGCCTCTAGACGATGGGAGCCTAATGTACAACTAAAAAACTTGGTGGAGATAAGCGGGATCGAACCGCTGACCTCTTGCATGCCATGCAAGCGCTCTCCCAGCTGAGCTATACCCCCGAATATCTTCCGAATTCTGCTCGCAAAAAAACATCCTTGCGAAGAAGTGCGATTATGCCGCATTTCAGAAATTTGTTCAAGGGGTTTTTATGAAAAATTTTTCATTACAACTATTTCATGTGTCAATTTGCGGCGATTTTGAATCGCGATGTATGAGAACGCCATCCGCACAGAGCAATCCGTATTGATTGGATTGCTTGGCGGTCAAACCCTCACAATGGCGACATTGATTTATCCAATGGAGTGATGTCTATTAACGCAATTCAATTAAACCACCCATGTATGCCTGTAAAGCCGCAGGAATCTTAATCGAGCCATCTGCTTGTTGGTGATTTTCTAAAACAGCCACCAATGCGCGCCCCACAGCCAAGCCAGAACCATTCAAGGTATGCACCAATTCGGTTTTACCCGCGTCATTTCTAAAGCGCGCTTGCATGCGTTGCGCTTGGAAAGCTTCGCAGTTCGATACGCTAGAAATCTCACGATAGGTATTTTGAGTGGGAATCCATACTTCAAGATCATAGGTTTTCGCTGCACCAAAGCCCATATCACCCGTACACAGCGCGACTACGCGGTAGGGCAGTTCGAGCAGTTGCAGAATTTTTTCAGCATGAGTGCGCATTTCTTCCAATGTGGCGTAGGACTGCTCGGGATGCACGATTTGTACCATTTCGACTTTATCAAACTGATGCTGACGTATCATGCCGCGCGTGTCGCGTCCGCCTGAGCCTGCTTCAGAACGGAAACAGGGCGTGTGTGCGGTGAGTTTGAGCGGCAATTGATTGGCTTCTAAAATCACATCACGCACAGTGTTGGTCAATGGAATTTCAGAGGTGGAAATCAAATACAACTCGCGTTGTTCTTCATCTCCGCCTTTGGTCACCCAAAACATATCGTCTTTGAACTTGGGCAATTGTCCTGTGCCGTACAGACTGTCCGCATTGACCATATAGGGTGTGTAGCACTCGGTGTAACCGTGCGCGGTTGTGTGCGTGTCAAGCATCAGTTGCGCCAATGCACGGTGCAATTTTGCCAAACCGCCACGCATAAAACTAAAGCGTGAACCTGTGAGTTTGCTTGCCATATCAAAATCAAGTTGTCCCAAACCTTCACCCAAACTCACGTGGTCTTTGATTTCAAAATCAAAACTGGGCACGTCGCCCCAGCGCGCGACCTCGACATTTTCGGTTTCATCCGCACCTTCGGGGACAGATTTGTGCGGTAGATTGGGAATATTCATCAACAATTCACGCATCTGAATTTGAATTGCCTCTAAACGCAATGCCGAGGATTTGAGTGTGTCGCCAATGCCCGCGACCTGCGCCATGATGTCATCAGCAGAGAGTTTCTGCGCTTTGCGAATACCAATTTCTTTAGAAAGTTTGTTGCGCTGCGCTTGTAAATCCTCGGTTTGAACTTGAATGGCTTTGCGCTCGGCTTCAAGCTGATTAAACGCCTCAACGTTTAACTCAAAGCCACGGGTTTTCAAACGGTTGGCGACAAAATCAATGTCTTTGCGTAGGAGTTGGATGTCTAACATTTTTGCAATCCGAAAATAATTGACTAAAAAGATAAAAATTGCCCCATCCACGGGAGCGGATGGGTTGAAAACAACCGCTATTTTACCAGATTGGCATCCTCAAATTTGCTACAATGCGTACAAAATTTCCCCAAACTTTTACAGCAAGGATGAATATGAGCATCAAATCGGATAAATGGATACGCCGCATGGCAGAGACAACGGGCATGATAGAGCCATTCGAGCCAGGGCAGGTGCGCTATGTCAATGATCAGCGCATCGTCAGTTACGGCACATCCAGTTATGGCTACGACATCCGCTGTGCCAATGAATTTAAAATCTTTACCAACGTCAATTCCAGCATCATCGACCCGAAAAACTTTGATCCACAGTGTTTCGTCGAGCACATCGGCGACACCTGCATCATTCCGCCGAACTCATTCGTGCTCGCACGCACGGTCGAGTATTTCCGCATACCGCGCAGTGTGCTCACCGTGTGCTTGGGTAAATCCACCTACGCGCGCTGCGGCATCATCGTCAATGTCACACCGTTTGAACCTGAATGGGAAGGCTATGTGACCCTTGAGTTTTCTAATACCACGCCATTGCCCGCGAAAATTTACGCGAATGAAGGCTGTGCGCAGGTATTGTTCTTTGAGTCGGATGAAGTGTGCGAAACCTCGTACAAAGACCGTGGTGGTAAATATCAGGGGCAGACAGGGGTGGTTGTGCCGAGGATGTGATGGTTATTGATTGGGAATGCCCTGAATGATTAATACAAAATATGCTGATGAAATTCTGAAAACGGGATTTATTCTTGAAAATAAAGTTGCTGATATCCTTGCCGATGATGGTTGGATACTAATGAGTAACAAATATTATGAGGACGATTTGCAGGCGACTGTAAGAGAGCTTGATATACTTGCCTACAAAACAAGCGAAATCGATGGGGTGGATATTTTTACAACATTACTCATTAGTTGCAAAAAGAGTGAAGAAAACGTTTGGGCATTAATTTCAAGAAAACTTGATAGCAAAAATCCGAATATCAAATGGTATCCATTTCATGCGTGGAGTAATGAAATTCCCATTCGTTACTATTTAGATAAACAAAAAATTTTTCAGGAATATCATGAATTTATATTGAATACCCCAGCAAAATCTGTGCTTGCAAAGCCTAAATATCAGGTATTTGCATTTCAAGAAATGAGCAAAAATACAGGTAAGGTACAAAATGATAAAAATATCTTTAACTCAATTACATCGTTGCTAAAAGCGCAGTCATATGAAATCTGCTCCCTACCAAAACGAAAAAAGACAAGGGCGGTATATCAGTTTAATTTAATTTCGATTATTGATTCAAACTTGGTTAGATTGATTGTAGATGGTGATTTAGTGACTCCAGAAAATATTGTGACTGAACAATATATTTCAAACTATATAGTAAATAAAGAAGAAACATCTTCTTTGATTAGATTTGTAGAGTTTAATCAGTTTAAAAACGAAATAAAAAAATACTCTGCACTCCATAAAGAAAATTGTATTTGGTTTAAAAAGATAAATGAAAATTTCTATACAGATATTCTGGATGATTATTCTCGTTCGAAATTACTAATTAACAAATTTAGGTCTATGGTATGGTATTCAATTTATTCATGTATCAAAACTGATTTCAATTTGGAGTTGAAAAATGATGAGATTGATGTTGGATGGAGCGTAGAAGACAAAGTTGCAGAATTACAGATTTCAAATTGCGATATTATTTTGAGTAGTTTGGAGGTTAATGTTTCATTAAAGGAGAAAATATCTAAGGTATTTAAAGAAATTTATAAATATTCTGGAGAATTTATTTTCACAAACGGAATTCCTTTTTAACTGTCTAACAACGAAACTACCATGAACCCCTAAGGCGCAATGCGCGAACCTCGCGCTTATTGCGCCCTACAATGAAACCATCATGACCACACTCACCCTCGGCTCTGACTACAACCCACGCGAAGAATTTCTCAATACGCTGACCCACGCGCTCGGCGTGGTGTTCGCGGTGGTGGTTTTGGTTTTGATGCTGGTTAAAGCCTCTCAATCCTCAATTGAATTTTCAAACTTTCAAATCACGGGTTTGGTGATTTATGGTTTGGGGATGATGGCGATGTTTTTGAGCTCGACCGTTTATCATGCGTTTTCGCACACCCGCGCCAAATGGGTGCTCAAGCGCATTGACCACAGCGCGATTTTTGCCATGATTGCCGGGACTTATACGCCGATTTTATTGATTGGTTTGAATTCGCCCAAGGCGCAGGTGTTGTTTTGGGTGCTGTGGGCGGTGGCTTTGGCGGGTGTGGTGTTTAAGGTGTTTTTCGTCCATCGTTTTGCAAAAATCTCGCTCATCACGTATCTGCTGATGGGGTGGGCTTCGGTGTTTGTCGTGCGTGACATGATGGCGACCATGAGCCATTCGGCGATGTTGTGGATTGTCATCGGTGGTGCGTTTTACACCATCGGGGCGATTTTTTACGCGCTGAAAAAAATTCCTTATACCCACGCGATTTGGCATGTGTTTGTCTTGGCTGGTGCGGCGTGCCATGCAGTGGCGATTGGTCTGTATGTGATTTGAACGGTTTGTAAACGGGTGGTTTTTATGATGGCTTGGATTGTTTTGTGGGTGGGGGCGGTGTCGGCGTATTTGTCTATTCGACACTTAATGGCGCGCAATAAAGTAGAAGAAGCGGGCGATACCACGCGCTATCGTCAAGGTTTGGGTGCTTGGGCATTGGAAGTGGCTTGGTTGGTTCTCTCTTGGGTGATGGTTTTCGTAGGGCTTTTGTTGGTATTCATGGCAAAGAATGGACATTAAGTTCGTCCGTGGTGTTTGCCTATGGATGGCACGATGGCGGCTATCGGTGATGAGGCGGAGGCGGTATGGCTGGATGCGGTTGTGAGATGAAGGCGCAGAACGAGCAAGAGCAGCGAACTTTGTGGGTGGTGCTGTGGATTAACGCGCTGATGTTTGTGTTCGAGTTGCTTTTGGGGTTGTGGGCACATTCGACGGGTTTGATTGCCGATTCTTTGGATATGTTGGCCGATACCTCAGTGTATGGCATTGGTTTGTATGCCATCGGTCGCTCGGCGCTCTGGCAAGTGCGCGCAGCACGCGTGGCGGGGGTGGTTGAGGTGATTTTGGCGGTCTTGGTCTTGCTCGAAGTGGCGCGCAAATGGTTGTATGGCAGCGAGCCTGTCGGTGGTCTGATGATGGCGGTCGGCTTGGTGGCTTTGTGTGCCAATTATTATTGCTTGACGCGCATTGCCCAGCACAAACAAGGAGGGGTGCACATGCGCGCCTCCTATATTTTTTCTAAAAACGATGTGATTGCCAATGCGGGGGTGATACTCGCAGGCGTTTTGGTTTGGGTGACAGGCAGTCGTTATCCTGATTTGGTGATTGGTTTGGCAATTGCTTTATTGGTATTGCGCGGCGGTTGGTCTATTTTGCGCGATACTCAAACCGAGCAGACATCGGGTTCGTGCTCTGCCAATAATCGTTCGGTATAAACTTGGTATTTGCGCTAAAAACTTGCGTTTATAGTGGTTTTTGCCTATGATTTAGGGGTAATTTAGATGGGTGAGCGTGTCTATGCTCGCCTGTTTTGTTTTTATTTTATTAGGAATGTTATGTCGGATACTCAAACGAATCATCTAATGCCTGTGTTTAACCGTTTGCCTGTGGCGTTCACACATGGCGAGGGCGTTTGGCTGACGGATACCAACGGCAAGCAGTATCTTGACGCGCTCTCGGGCATTGCGGTCAATGCGCTGGGGCACAACCATCCGCGCTTGGTGGCGGCATTGCACGAGCAGGTCGGCAAACTGATTCATGTGAGCAATCTGTACCAAGTACCTGAGCAAATCGAATTGGCCAATCAATTGGCGAAAATTTCCGGCATGGATGAGGTGTTTTTTGCCAACAGTGGCGCAGAGGCGAACGAGGGCGCGATTAAATTGGCGCGTCTGTACGGTCATCAGCAAGGCAAAGCCAATGGCAAAATCATCGTGATGAGTGAGGCTTTTCATGGACGCACTTTGGCGACACTGACCGCGACAGGCAATGCCAAGGTGCAAAAAGGTTTTGACCCACTGGTCACTGGCTTTGTGCGTGTGCCGTTCAACGATGTGGGTGCGATTCATGCCTTGCAATCGGATTTGGATGTGGTTGCCGTAATGCTCGAAGTGGTGCAGGGCGAGGGTGGTGTGTCGAGTTTGTCACCGGGGGTTTTGGGTCAAATTCGTGCGTTGTGCGATGCGAACCAATGGTTGCTCATCATTGATGAAGTGCAAACAGGCGTTGGACGCACAGGACAATGGTTCGCGCACCAAATCGAAAACGTCACCCCTGATGTGATGACGTTGGCAAAAGGTTTGGGCTCAGGTGTGCCTGTGGGCGCATTGCTCACGTGGGGACGCGCGACTGGCGTATTTCATGTCGGTGCGCATGGCACGACTTTTGGCGGTAATCCTTTGGCGATGCGTGCGGCTTTGACCACACTTGAAGTGATTGAGGATGAGGGTTTGTGTGCCAATGCAACCAAGCAAGGCGACGCGATTCGCGCAGGTTTGGCACAGGCTCTGAGCAAAGAAGTGGCCGCTGGCAAGGTCAAAGAGTTTCGCGGTAAAGGCTTGATGGTCGGTATCGTTTTAGACCGTCCGTGTGGTGAATTGGTCACGCGTGCGTTGGACGCAGGTTTGCTCATCAATGTCACGCACGACAGCGTGGTGCGCTTGTTGCCCTCATTGATTATCAATGACGAGGAAACCGCAGAGTTGGTGGCGCGCTTGGCGGTGGTGATTCAAGAATTTTTGGCGTAAGTTCCCTGCGTGTCATTCCTGCATGGGGTTAGCGGGAATCCAGTTTGTATCCCTAATTAGGTTATTGAACTGGATACCCGCTAAAAGCATGCGGGTATGACGGCGTTCTTTTTAAATGGTTCAAAAATGAGTACGTTTGAGTTTTAGGCGATAGGCAGGCAAAATCAAGGCAGAATATTTTAAACAGTGAGGCGAAAATGAAAGCAGATGAAGTGGCAAAACAAGTGAAGCACTATTTACAGTTTCAAGACTTTACCAAAGAGGAGCATGAATACATTTTCACGCGCACGACTGAGCTCAAACGCCGTTTTAAAAATTACGAAACATGGCATCCGCTGCACGACCGCACGATGGCGATGATTTTTGAAAAAAGTTCGACGCGCACACGTTTGTCATTTGAAGCGGGTTTTCACCAACTTGGAGGACATGCGGTGTACTTGAACACCAAGGACACCCAACTCGGACGCGGTGAGCCGATTGAGGATTCTGCGCAAGTCATCTCACGCATGACCGACATCGTGATGATTCGTACCTTTGGGCAAGAAATCATTGAGCGTTTTGCTGCCAATTCGCGCGTGCCTGTCATCAACGGTTTGACCAATGAATACCACCCGTGCCAAGTCTCTGCCGACATCTACACCTACATCGAGGAGCGTGGCGACATCACAGGTAAAACTGTGGCGTGGGTCGGTGATGCGAACAATATGTGCTACACGTGGATACAAGCCGCGCGCGTTTTGGGCTTTCACCTGAACATCGCCACGCCAGCAGGCTACGCGCTCGACCCAAAACTCGCGGTTGAGTCAGACCAACCATTTTTCACCGTATGCGACACGCCAATGCAGGCATGCACAGGTGCGCACATCATCACCACCGATGTGTGGACGAGCATGGGCTACGAAGCAGAAAACGAAGCGCGCATGAAAGCCTTTGCCGACTACAAAATCACGGCTGAAATGATGCAAGCCGCCGCACCGGACGCGCTGTTTATGCACTGTTTGCCTGCGCATCGTGGCGAAGAAGTCGATGCCGAAGTCATCGATGGCCCACAAAGCGTGGTGTGGCAAGAAGCCGAAAACCGCATGCATGTGCAAAAAGCGATTATGGAATATTTGTTGCGTGGGAAGTTTGAGTGATTTTGATGGGCGAATTAAGCAAAATAAAATTTATTTGATAAAAAAATTATTGGAAAAGTAGCAGCAATGAAACTGAGTAATCGAATACTTATTTTACTAGCAGCGACTATCTTGATTGCGGGTTCTGTTCTAACGTTCGCCCTCAATAACTTAATTCCAGACAAGCTTGTGATGCCCATCATGGCTCTTTTAGCAATGGTGGCTACATTGAGCGGTCTAGTTGTTTCCTCTGTCCAGTGGGAAAAGGGGCGACTAGGAAATGAATTGCTGAAGGAGCAATTTAGACTCGTCGCTAGCTTTCTTGATCATATTCAGAAGAACCCAAATCTTGGGTTTCCAACCTCATCACTCGGAGGAAAAGTTTTGATAGGGGAGCCTGTGTGTTTCTCTGCCATTAATTACAAGCCGCTTGAGGATTTTGGAGAAAAGGATCGCTTTGTCGTTAAACACTACTTTTCGGAACCTTATCCCAGTCAGCTTTTTAGCGAGCTAAACAACGAGATAATTCATAATCCTTTCTTCCCAGCCGAGCTTTCTAGCGTGCTAAGAGAGTTAGATACAGCGACCTATTTTTTTGTAAATGGGTACTCCAAAAGTTGGTTACAGGATGAGTTTGTGTCAGCTGAAATGCAATTTGTCTTGATGGTTGGTTCAAAAAAGGAAGATCTAGATAATAAGCCACTTAGAATTCCTCATGGACACGGTCACTTGCGAATATCAGACGTATTAGCTGTGTACAAGGAATTTAATGGTGCGTTAGCCGACTGGCTAAAACGCAATCATTTAGATGTGAGCGTAAATCGGGCGCTCAATCCATCATTTATTCAGACGTTAGGGAAACAAAAAACTTAACAAAAAAGCGAGCCATTGGCTCGCTTTTTGTTTCCACAGACACTCAAACTTATTTGTCTGAATGATCCAGTTGTGGCAATACCGAGTCTTGACCACTGAGCAACAAGCCCATTTGGGTGTAGATACCGAGTTTTTGGCGGGTATCGACGATGTCGAGGTTGCGCATGGTGAGTTGGCCAATGCGGTCAATTGGGTCAAATGGCGCGTCTTCGACTTTTTCCATTGACAAGCGTTCTGGATGGTAGGTCAAGTTGGGCGATTCGGTGTTCAAAATCGTGTAGTCGTTGCCACGGCGCAATTCAAGCGTCACTTCGCCTGTAATCGCGCGTGCCACCCAGCGTTGGGCGGTTTCACGCAACATCAATGATTGTGGGTCAAACCAGCGACCTTGGTAGAGCAGACGACCGAGGCGCAGACCGTTGATGCGGTATTGTTCAATCGTGTCTTCGTTGTGAATGCCGGTGAGTAAACGCTCATAGGCAATGTGCAACAACGCCATACCTGGGGCTTCGTAGATGCCACGGCTTTTCGCCTCGATGATGCGGTTTTCGATTTGGTCACACATGCCCAAGCCATGACGACCACCGATGCGGTTGGCTTCCTCAAATAATGCCACAAGGTCATCAAAGGTTTTGCCATTGAGCGCAACAGGCATGCCGTCTTCAAAACGCACGGTGACTTCTTCGGCTTTGACTTCAACGTCCTCACGCCAAAACGCCACGCCCATGATGGGTTTGACAATGCGAATGCCGCTGTTGAGAAATTCCAAATCTTTGGCTTCGTGGGTTGCGCCAAGCATGTTTGAATCGGTTGAGTAGGCTTTCTCGACCGACATTTTGTAGTCAAAACCGTTGGCAATCAAAAACTCAGACATCTCTTGGCGACCGCCAAGTTCGTCAATAAAATTTTGGTCAAGCCACGGTTTGTAAATGCGCAAGTTGGGATTGGTGAGCAAACCATAGCGGTAAAAACGCTCGATGTCATTGCCTTTAAACGTACTGCCGTCGCCCCAGATGTTGACATCGTCCTCTTTCATTGCCGAGACCAACATCGTGCCCGTGACCGCGCGACCGAGTGGTGTGGTGTTGAAGTAGGTTGCGCCACCCGTGGAAATATGAAACGCGCCACATTGGATGGCGGCGATGCCCTCGTTTGCCAACTGTTTGCGGCAGTCGATTAAACGCGCTTGCTCCGCGCCATAGGCACGCGCTTTGTTGGGAATCGCTTCGTAGTCGTCTTCGTCGGGTTGCCCCAAATTCGCGGTGTAAGCGTAGGGAACCGCCCCTTTTTGGCGCATCCACAGCAGAGCCGCGCTGGTATCGAGCCCGCCTGAGAAGGCAATGCCGACTTTTTCACCGATGGGGAGGTTTTGTAAAATCGTGTTTGACATGGATATTCCTTGAATTTTAAATGCTGACTGCCTTGTTGGCAAAACCCCGACATTATCGGCAAATTCGCGCGCGATGTCCATACCGAGGGCTGGATTGCGCGTATTTTTCAGCATTGGAAGCGGTTATGGTGATGAACGATAGCGTTGAGGAGCCAAACCTGCCGTATCTGATTTGAGAGTGAGTATGTGTCCATTGGCTGGATAGTGCGCCAATTCGCTGTCGGGGCGATTGCCTGCGGTGGTGATGATGAGGGTTTTCAAATTCGTCCCTCCAAAACACAGCATGGTCGGGGCTTTGGCGGGTAAAGGGATTTTTTGTACGATGTTGCCATTGGGCGCGATTTTAATAATGGCAGCACCTTCATACAACGCCAGCCAATAATTGCCTTCACTGTCCACTGCCGCGCCATCGGGGCGACCTTGGTATGTTGTCAAGGGCGCATCCGTTCCGCGTGTGTCCGTGGTTTGAAAAAACACCGTGCGGTTGGACAGCGCGGTTTCCACGGGCGCACGTGCATCAAAATCATAGCGATAGACGGTGTGCGCTTGTGTGTCGGCGTGGTACATCGTCGTGCCATCGGGCGAGACTGCCCAACCATTGGCAGTGGTCATGCCCCAATTTGTATGGGGTTTGGTATTTGCCAATTCACCCAATATCGGTTTGAGCACATCTCGT
The DNA here is from genome assembly GCA_018261955.1 of Burkholderiaceae bacterium. GTDB lineage: Bacteria > Pseudomonadota > Gammaproteobacteria > Burkholderiales > Burkholderiaceae > CTSOIL-112. Next base: position 415,429 of record JAGTRK010000003.1, on the reverse strand, counting down.
TCCAAACAAAATAAATTCGCGCCCGCATGGGTTTTGGGCGCGTACAACGAGCCTATCCACCAGCGTCCTTGCGCATCCACGCCGCCATCGTTGAAACGGGTTGTGTTTGTATCATAGGGTGCAGGAATGCGTATTTCAGGTGAGAGATTTTTTTGGGCTTGATCTGGATTAAAAGACGCAATCCCTGCACGTAGCGCGAGCATCAAGTCGCCATTGTCCGCCAAAGCCATCGCACCGATGTCGTAGCGCGCTTCCAAGGGCAGTTGCCAAACCCTATGCGTGGCATCGTTGTCAGCACGAACGGTGTGTTGGTGAATTTGGTGTTGGTCAATGTCCATCCAAAACCACGCTTGGCGTTGCGCGTCCCACAGCGGTGACTCCGCCAAACCTGCGCGGGTGTTTGGGTCGCCGTAGAGGGTGTGAAGAGTGGTGTGTGGCATGGCAAATCATCCAATCACAAATTAGGCCATTTGGCTGACCAAATACGCTTCACGCGCCAGTGCCTCTATGCCCGCAAAATCGCCAGATGCCAATTTTTCAACAGGTGCAATCCAAGTGCCACCGAGCGCGGCGACATTCGGCTGGGCGATGTACTCAGCGACTTTGTCCAAACGCACGCCACCTGTGGGCATGAATTGAATGTGCGGCAGGGGCGAAGCCAAGGATTTGAGCATCGCCAAGCCACCGACCACTTCGGCGGGAAATAGTTTAACGATTTTGAAACCCGCTTCAGCCAAGGTGATGGCTTCGGAGGGTGTGGCGCACCCAGGGATGAAGTTCCAACCGCTGTCTACGATGGCTTTGAGCAAAGTAGGTGAAGTGCCGGGGCTTACGCCAAACTCGGCACCTGCGTTGCGTGCATCGATGATGTTTTGCGCGTTTAAAATTGTGCCCGCACCAATGACCATGTCGGGGCAGGCTTGGCGCATCGCGCTGATGGCATCCAATGCCACAGGGGTGCGCAGGGTGACTTCGACCACCGTCAAGCCGCCGTTTTGCAAGGCGCGCGCCAGTGGCGCGGCGTGGGCAAGGTCATTGACCACCACAACGGGGACGATTTTGCATTGGGCGAGGGCGGTTTGGAGTTTTTGCATCATTTTTCCTTGTTGTTTATTATTCAATTTGGCATCTGATTATTTTGTATCTTCAATCAACCAAGTCGCGCCCAACTCCGCGCGCCCGACATTTTTACGTGCCACGCTGAATAAATCGAGCCAATACTCGGTTTCTGCCACAGGTTTTTGTGCCATCGCGCGGGCGTTGAGTTCTTCTTCTGGTACTTCGAGTTGCAACACACCGTGCTCAGAATCCAAAGTCATCCAATCGCCCGTGTGCACTTTGGCAATCATACCGCCGTCCACCGCTTCGGGGCTGACGTGAATGGCCGCAGGTACTTTGCCCGATGCGCCCGACATGCGCCCATCGGTGACCAGTGCCACGTGTTGACCACGGTCTTGCAATACGCCCAGCGGCGGCGTGAGTTTGTGCAATTCGGGCATACCGTTGGATTTGGGTCCTTGAAAGCGCACCACGGCGATAAAGTCTTTGTCGTGCAATTCGCCTTTTTCAAATGCAGTTTGCAACTCGGCTTGCGATTCAAATACGATGGCAGGCGCGCGAATCACGCGATGCGCGGGTTTGACCGATGAGGTTTTAATCACGCTGTTGCCCAAATTGCCTTTGAGCAATTTAAGTCCGCCATCAGGAGAAAATGGCTTGTCAATGGGGCGAATAATGGTTTCGTCCAAACTGTGGGTTGTGCCCGCACGCCATTTCAAAGTGTCGCCATCCAAATACGGCTCTTGGGTATAAGCCGCCATGCCTTTGCCCATCGTGCTTGACACCACGGTGTCCACATCATCGTGAAGTAATCCCGATGAGCGCAGCTGTGCAATCACATACGCCAAGCCACCTGCGGCGTGAAATTGATTCACATCTGCCGAGCCGTTCGGATACACGCGGGCGAGCAGGGGAATGATTTCGCCCAAATCGTGCATGTCTTCCCAACGCAATTCGATGCCCGCCATGCGCGCAATCGCCACGATGTGTAGGGTGTGGTTGGTCGAGCCACCCGTTGCCAGCAGACCAATCACGCCATTGATGATGGATTTTTCATTGACTAACTGCGCCATGTTTAGTTCGGGCTGGTGGATATTGGCCAATAATTGCGTGACCGCACCATCATCCAAAGCACTGCGCAACGGTGTGGCGGGATTGATAAACGCACTACCCGGTAACATCAAGCCCATGAACTCAAGCATCATTTGATTTGAGTTCGCCGTGCCATAAAACGTACACGTACCTTCGGAATGATAGGCTTTGAGTTCAGATTCGAGCAACTCTTCGCGTGAGGCATCGCCCGTGGCGTAGCGTTGGCGCACTTTGGCTTTTTCGTCGTTGCCTATGCCCGTGGTCATTGGCCCTGCGGGCATAAACAGAGCAGGTAAATGCCCAAACGCCACCGCGCCCATGAGCAAACCGGGGACGATTTTGTCACAGATGCCGAGCAACAATGCGCCGTTAAAAACTTGATGAGATAGACCAATCGCGGTGGTCTGCGCAATCACATCGCGTGAGAACAATGACAACTCCATGCCTGCGTAGCCCTGCGTCACGCCATCGCACATCGCGGGGGTTGCGCCCGCAACTTGCGCGGTTGCACCGAGTTTACGGGCTTGCGCTTTGATGCGTTCGGGATAATGCGCGTAGGGGTGATGCGCCGAGAGCATGTCGTTGTATGCGCTGATGATGCCGATGTTGGGCGCGCGTTCGACTTTTAAGCGAAACTGGTCGTTGCCTGCCGCCGCATACGCATGGGCAAGATTGGCACAGCCCATCACATTGCGCGAGGGTTGGATTTTCGCGCTTTGCGCCACACGTTCGAGGTAACGCGCACGACTGGTTTGCGAACGCTCAATCAGACGCTCGGTGATGGCTTGGAGTTTGGGGTGGATGTTCATGGCATTCTTTCCAAAAGGGTTTGCCAAATTGTAGTAAAACTAAAAAAATTAGTCAAAGATTATTTACTTTTTCTACATTTTGAGGCAAAGTTATAAGTGTATATTGTTCATGCAAACATAAATACGAGTCATTTCGGATCTAGCCCGCAATGACTAACTGTATGAAATAAGAAAGAATTTAGTATGAAAACCTCCGCTTTTTCTTTGGTGATGTTTGGTGGCACGGGCGACCTTGCCATGCGTAAATTATTGCCTGCTTTGTACCAAAGTTTTTTGGATGGCGCGTTTGAGCCTGCCAGTCGGGTGATTTGTGCCGCGCGCACGGTGTATGACGATGCGGGCTATCGCGCGTGGATGGATGAAGCGGTCAAGCCCAATGTCACCGATCGGTTTGACGAGGTGCGTTGGCAAGAATTTTTACAGCATGTGCTGTATGTGCCGTTCAATGCAACGGATGATGACGCATTTGAGCAACTCAAGGCAATTTTGGACGCGCAAGAGCCCAACAATCAGCGCGTATTTTACCTTGCGGTTGCACCCTCGATTTTTGAGTTGATTTGTGAAGGCTTGGCAAAACATGCTTTGAATCAAAACGCGCGCATCGTGGTTGAAAAACCTTTGGGGCACGATTTGGCATCCTGCATTGAAATCAACGATGTGTTTGCCAAACACTTCAAAGAATCGCAAATTTTCCGCATCGACCATTATCTGGGTAAAGAATCGGTGCAAAATTTGATGGCTTTGCGCTTTGGCAATAGTTTTTTTGAGCCAATTTTGCGCCGAGATTACATCGCCAATGTGCAAATCACGATTTCTGAAGAACTCGGCGTAGAACGTCGTGCCGAGTTTTATGACCAAACGGGCGCACTGCGTGATATGGTGCAAAATCATTTGTTGCAATTGTTGTGTTTTGTCGCCATGAACGCGCCTGCACGGATGGATGCCGACAGCATTCGTGATGAAAAACTCGCGGTTTTGCGCTCGCTCAAGCCGTGGACGTTGGAGGATATTCAAAACAACGTGGTGCGCGGTCAGTACACCGCGGGTATTTCGCAGGGCAAACCTGCACAAGCCTACATCGCCGAGACCGATGTGCCCACAAACAGCCTCACCGAGACCTACGTTGCCCTGAAAACCGAAATCAACAATTGGCGATTTGCGGGTGTGCCATTTTATTTGCGCACAGGCAAACGCATGCCCAAACGCATGGCGGAGATTGTGATTGTCTTCAAATCCGTACCGTATGAACTGATTGGTAAAATGCCCGCTGGCTCGAATCGTTTGGTGATTGAATTGCAACCTGAGGAGTCAATTCGCATGTATTGCCTTGCCAAACGCCCCGGTAATAACATGAAACTCGGTGCGGTGCATTTGGACATGGATGCGGATGACTTTTTCCCAGAGCGGCGCATGGATGGTTACGAGCGGTTGTTGCTCGATGCTTTGCGCGGGGATTTGTCACTGTTTGTGCGCCGCGATGAGCAAGAGCAGGCTTGGCATTGGGTTGAACCCATCATTGATGTTTGGCAGGAACAGAACATCGTGCCCAAACCCTACACCTCAGGCACATGGGGACCACCGGCGGCGAATGCTTTGGTGGCGCGCGATGGGCATAATTGGCACGAAGAATTGTGAGTGTGGCTATGAGCGTAAAACAAGTCATTGATGCCCACAATGAAGGACTGTGGTTGGCGCGTATTCGCAATGCGCGCGCGCATTTGTCGCGCTCAGAAGCGCGGGTGGCGGACTGTGTGCTGCACCAACCGCAGTGGTTCGTGAACAGTTCGATTAGCACGATTGCCTCAGAAGCCAAAGTCAGTCAGCCAACCGTGATTCGCTTTTGTCGTAGTGTCGGCTGTGAGGGTTTGCAAGACTTTAAACTCAAACTGTCAGGTTCGCTCAACCGTGAATCCTCAGTGCAGTTTTCCGCGATTGCGCAGCAAGATTCGGTCGAGCAGATTGCCCATAAAGTTTTGGGCAACACCGCCAGTGCGCTGCTCACCTTGCGTCAAGAAGTCAACTCTGATGTGATTGAACAGGTCATGTTGCAGTTGAAAACCGCACGGCGTGTCGATGTATTTGGTTTGGGCAGTTCCGCCCCTGTGGCGGACGATGCGCAATACAAACTCATACGTTCGGGCATCAACGCTTCGGCGCGCACCGATGCGTACATGATGAGCCTATGCGCGTCGCGTTTGGGGCAGGGTGATGTGGCATTTTTCATTTCGCGTTCGGGGCAAACGCTCGAACTCATTGAAGCAGCCGAACTGGCGAAAACCCACGGCGCGAGCGTCATCAGCATGTGTCCCGTCAAAACAGGGTTGGCGAAAAAATCTGACCTTGTGATTGTACTGAACACCGATGAGCATCGCATTCAAAACAAACCCGCCATGCTCACACGCATTTTGCAACTGGCGTTGATTGATGTGATTGCGGTGGGCTTGGCGATGAGCACTGGGGTGGTATTGATGACTTGATACAGTCATGCTACTTATGCCTTGGGAAGATGAGGACATTTTAGACGCTCAATAAAGAATAGAGGGTTTTCGGGCGAATTAATACATATTGAAAAGACAGTTTTTTTACCCGAATCTCGTGGGCTGGTTGTTTGCGGCACGATGCGCTTCGTTACAGGGTTTACGGAGGGAATAACCTTTTGTCGCACCTTACGCTTCACACCTCATGTCGCAAATAACCAACGCAGGCGAAGGAGTTAGGAGTTATTCCGAGTTTCCTTTAATACTCGCTTAAAAATTGCGCATGCTGGACGCGTGAATGCGTAACGTCCCTTGTAAAATAACTTTTCGATGTGCGCGTTCAGGTTCTTGAATACGCTGAAACAGCAACTCAACTGCGCTGTGACCGATTTCTTCGGTGGGTTGGGCGATGAGGGTGATGGCAGGCTCGACCAATTCACTCCATGTGGTTTCATCAAATCCGACCAAGCCAATTTCCTGTGGTATGGCGATTTTGTGTGTGCGTAATGCTTGAAATGCACCTGCGGTGAGTAAACTGTTACTGGTGAAAATTGCGTCTGGACGCGGGTTCTGTGCCAGTAGTGCCTGCGTGGCATCAAAGCCGTGCGCCAAACGTGGCGGCATGAGTTGGGTGGCGATGGGTTCAAGTTGATGCGCAGCCAGCGCGGCGAGAAAACCTTTCTTACGCTCAAAACCCGTACTGCTGGTGTCGCCAAATAGCCCTGCAAGTTTGCGGTAGCCCTGTGCGAGCAGATGCTCAGTTAACTCGTAGGCGGCGGCGTAGTTGTCCAATTGCACCCAATCAAATTCGCCCTCATTGACCGTGCGGTCAATAATCACAAATGGGATGTGCGTGGGATGCTGAACGTGTGTGGCGTTGAATTGTTGGGTGGGTGAGAAAATCACGCCTGCAACATTTTCATCACGCATTAAATCCAAGTATAAAGCTTCTTTTTCGGGATTTTCATCGGTATTACACATGATGACCGAGTAGCCACGTGCATAAGCGGCATCCTCGACCGCACGCGCGATGGCGGTGAAAAATGGATTGCGAATATCGGACACCAACAATCCGATTTTGGTGCTGGTTTGTACGCGCAAACTGCGTGCAATCAGGTTTGGGCGATAGTTCAGTTTGGCGATGGCACTCAAAATTTTGTCGCGCGTATCGGCTTTGAATGAGCCTTTGTTGGCAAGTACGCGCGAAACCGTGGCTGTGGAAACACCTGCTTCAATAGCGACATCTTTGATACTGGTCATGGCTGCCTGTGTCGTTTTGGAGGTTAATCAAGTAAAATGAAATCGATTACATAAATCATCATGAAGTTTGCCCATTATACTGAAAAAATATTTTCGTGGAGAATGAATTGCGTGAATATTTTTTTAGATTCATAGTTGAGTTTAAAACACCCACCAAGATGGCTTAAATAACTAATTTCAATAAAAACAATATGATATATTCGTTCTTATGTGATTAATGAAACTCAAAATTAATAATACATAAAATTTGTCCAAGTAATGGAAAATTTAAATTAGAAAACATGATATGAATATTCTTGACACAAATCATGTAATCGATTACATTTTTAACCAATCAAGTTGTTCTAAATTATTCTTATCGAGAAAATCATGCTGGAACTCACACCTGAACAAATTTCCCTTAATGCCACCCCCAAGGATAAAAACGAAGCCATGTCGTTGATGGGCGAATTATTGATACGCAATGGGAATATTGATCCGCGCTACGTGGACAGTATGTTTGCGCGTGAAGCAGTGGCGAACACGTATTTAGCCAACGGTATTGTGATTCCGCATGGTTTGCCAGAAGACAGAGATTGGGTACTCAAAACGGGCATCGTGGTGTTGCAAATTCCAAAAGGTGTGGCGTGGAACGATGAGGAAACCGCGCATATTTTGGTCGGGATTGCGGCGAAATCCGATGAGCATCTGGGTATATTGCGCAAACTCACGCGCGTGGTGGGCAACGAGGACGAAGCTTTGCGTTTGGCGAACACCACAGACAAAACAGATATTATTCTCGCGCTCACAGGTGAAAAGCCTATCTCGCAAAATACCGAAGTGCTGGTGGACTTTGCCGATTATTTCGATGCGCAAATTATCAATCCCACAGGTTTACACGCGCGTCCTGCAACTGAATTGGTAAGTATTGCCAAATCGTTTGAATCGCAAGTGCGTGTGCGTTACGGCGAAGCGGTGACCGATGCAAAGAGTTTGGTGAATTTGTTGCAGTTGGGCGTGGTGCACGGCGCAACGGTGCGCGTGTCGGCACAGGGCGCGGATGTGCAAGCGGCACTTGAATCACTTAAAAACGCGATTGAATCGGGTTTGGGCGAAACAACTCATGATGAGGGCGCACCGAAACTCAACCGTGAGCAACTCAAATGGAACGCCATCAGCACAGCGGTGTTTGCGCAGGGCGTGGCGGCCTCAGACGGTATTGTGCACGGAGCGTTGCGCCAACACAAGGCGTACAAAATTCATGTGCAAGACACAGTATCTGACCCTGAGATGGAATTGAACCATTTTGAGCAGGCTTTGGCACGTGCTCTGCAGGCATTGCACCACAACTATGAAGAAGTGAAAACGCGCTTGGGGTCACAGCAGGCGAGTATATTTTTGGCGCACGCTGAGTTTGCGCAGGATGCTGAGTTGCTCAATGCAACACGCGCGCTCATCCATGACAAACACAGCGCGGCGTGGGCGTGGCAACAGGTGATTGAGCAAAAAATTGCGCAATTGAATCAATTGGACGACCCTGTTTTGGCAGGGCGCGCGATGGATTTGAGCGATGTTGGACAACGTGTTTTGCGCGAACTTACAGGCGTGGAAGCGGTGGTGGTCACTGATATGCACACCCCATCGATTCTGATTGCAGATGATTTAACCCCATCCGACACGGCGAATCTTGACCCCGACATGATTTTAGGCTTCATCACTGCCAAAGGTGGGCCGACTTCGCATTCGGCAATTATCGCGCGCGCTATGGGAATTCCTGCGATTGTCGCGGCGGGCGATGAAATTTTAAAGATTGCCAACGACACGCCGTGCATTTTAGATGGGTTCAACGGCGCATTGTATTTGAATCCAACGGCGGACGAGTTGGTCAGTGCGCAGGCTTTGCACGATGAAGTGGCGCGTCAGCTCAATGTGGATTTTGCCCTGCGCATGGACAGCGCGCACACCACCGACGGGCACAGCATCGAAGTGTTTGCCAATGTCAATCGTGTCGCGGACGCGGTGCAGGCGGTCGAATATGGCGCAGAAGGCGTGGGTTTGATGCGTACGGAGTTTTTATTCTTAGACTCGGACGAAACGCCGAGCGAGCAGGCACAATTTGAAATTTATCGCGATATGGCATTGGCGCTCAAAGGTCGCCCTTTGACCATTCGTACTTTGGATATTGGCGGCGACAAACAAGTGCCGCATTTGAACTTACCCAAAGAAGACAATTCGTTTCTCGGCATTCGTGGCATCCGTTTGTGTTTAGCGCGTCCAGATTTGTTTGAGCCACAGTTGCGTGCGATTTACCGCGCATCACTTGCGGTGCAAGGACAGGCAACGATTCGCGTGATGTTTCCGATGATCAGCACCATTGATGACATCGATCAGACTTTGGCGATTTGTGAGCGCATCCGCATAGAAGTCAACGCGCCAAAAATTGAAATCGGTATTATGGTCGAAGTGCCTTCGACCGCGATTATGGCGGAGCAATTTGCCAAACGGGTGGATTTTTTCTCCATCGGCACCAATGATTTGACCCAATACACGCTGGCGATGGATCGCGTGCATCCGCAGTTGGCAAAGCAAGCGGACGCGCTCAATCCAGCGGTTCTGCGCCTCATCAATATGACCGTGCAAGCCGCCCAACGCGAAGGTAAATGGGTTGGCGTATGCGGTGGCGTAGCAAGTGATATTCGTGGCGCATCGATATTGGTTGGTTTGGGCGTGTCGGAATTGAGCATTACCGTGCCGACAATTCCAACGATTAAAGCGCATTTGCGCCAAAGCAGTTTGAGTCAAATGCAAGCCTTGGCGCAACAAGCCTTGGTGTGTCGCACAGCGGGTGAGGTACGTGCATTATGAGTTCAACATTTGCCAATATGAAAGTCGCCACCTTGACCACCAACCCTGCGATAGACCTTACGGTGACGTTGGCGAATTTAACGCAAGGCGCGGTCAATCGCGCGCAAGCGATGCGCTCGGACGCAGGTGGCAAAGGTGTAATTGTGGCGATGCGCTTGGCGGATTTTGGCGTACCTGTGGTGGCAACGGGATTCTTAGGTGCAGACAACGCAGAGATTTTTGAGCACACTTTGGCGCAGAAAGGCATCAGCGATGCATTCGTGCGCGTTGATGGGCAAACGCGCACCAATGTCAAACTCATCGATAGCGCGCAACACCTCACCACCGATATCAATGCAGTCGGCATTGAGCCGAACACGCAAGCAGTGGCTCAACTTTGGACAAATATCGACGCGCTAAGCGCGGATTGCCAGTGGTTTGTCATCGGTGGGCAGTTGCAAGCGAGTTTGCCCGTGACGCTGTACGCCGATATTATTCGCACGGTCAAAAGCCGAGGTTGCCAAGTGATTGCGGACACCAGCGGGCAGGCGTTGCGCCATGCGCTTGATGCGGGCGCGGACATTGTCAAACCGAATATTCACGAGTTGAGCGAACTGGTAGGGCGCACGCTCAATGACATTGATGAAGTGCGTACGCACGCACGCGCATTGCTCAATCAAGACACCCGTATGGTGGTGGTGTCGATGGGTGAACAGGGTGCGTTGTTTGTCACAGCGGATGCGCAGCTCATCGCCCGTCCACCCGCGGTCATGGTGAAAAGCACCGTTGGTGCGGGTGATGCGATGGTGGCGGGTGTTTTGGCAGGGGTTTTACAGCAATTGCCATTGGCGGATTGTGCGCGCTTAGCGACTGCGTTTTCGCTTGCTGCGGTGACGCGGTTGACACGCGATTTGCCTGCGCCAACGGTGATAGCGCAGTGGCAAAAAGAAGTTCAGATTGAGCAATTTGGTTAATCGTCGTAGTCATCAATCAATCCGAGCAGGATTGAGTAACAGCAACAGCAGTATTGAAATATCAACCGTAAAGTATCAAACCTAAAGGAGAAATACATGGCACATATTGTAGCAATCACCTCTTGTCCTACGGGCATCGCGCACACTTATATGGCGGCAGAGGGTTTAGAAAACGGCGCGAAAAAATTAGGGCACATCATTAAAGTGGAGACCCAAGGTTCAGTGGGTGTTGAAAACAAACTGACTGAAGCTGAAATTGCAGCGGCGGACGTGGTGATTATCGCTGCGGATACCAATGTGGACAAAAGCCGATTCAATGGTAAAAAAGTTTATGAAACCAACAGCAAAGCCGCGATTAAAGACGGTGCGGGTTTGATTACCACAGCACTTGAATCATAATCAAACGCACATAAAAGGAGAATTATCATGGCAGGTGAAACTTTAAAAGGTGCGTACAAACACCTAATGACGGGCGTATCGTATATGCTCCCATTCGTGGTTGCGGGTGGTCTGTTGATTGCCATCGGCTTTGCGGCGCGTGGGATTTATGCCTACGATGCAACCATGGCTTTGGACGGTACGAAAATGGAAGCCACAGCGTGGACGACTTTTTGGGCGAATGTATTTACCATCGGTGCAAAGGGTGGTTTTGGTTTGATGGTGGCGGTGCTTGCGGGATTTATTTCGTTCTCTATTGCGGATAGACCTGGTTTGGCCCCAGGTATGATTGGTGGAATATTGGCGGGGATTACTGGTTCAGGCTTCTTGGGCGGGATTATCGCAGGTTTTATCGCTGGATATTTTACCCAATGGCTTAACGGGGCGGTTAAATTACCGAGAAACTTGGCGGGGTTAAAACCCATCTTGATTTTGCCTTTGGTAAGTTCATTGGTGGTGGGCTTAATTATGTTTTATGTGGTCGGTGTGCCTGTTGCGGGCGCACTCAAAGCCCTCACCGCGTGGTTGACCAGCATGCAAACTTCCAGTGCCTTGGTATTGGGCTTGATTTTGGGTGCGATGATGGCGTTTGATATGGGTGGCCCAGTGAACAAAGCCGCCTATACCTTTGGCGTGGGTTTGCTCGCCAGCCAAGTCTATGCGCCCATGGCTGCGGTGATGGCTGCTGGTATGACTCCACCTTTGGGTTTGGCATTGGCAACCTACTTGTTTAAAAATCGCTTTACTGAAGATGAACGCAAAGCAGGCTCAGCCGCGGCAGTACTGGGAATTGCATTCGTGACCGAAGGCGCGATTCCGTTTGCAGCGCGTGACCCATTGCGCGTGATACCCGCTTTGATGACAGGATCGGCGGTTGCTGGCGCGTTGTCTATGGTTTTTGGTGTGAAATTGCACGTGCCGCATGGTGGGGTTTTTGTATTGCCGATTCCAAACGCGGTGGATAATTTATTCCCCTACATCCTTGCGATTTTAGCAGGAACTTTGGTCACCACGGCGATGCTGTATTTACTGAAAAAACCAGTGGCGGTTGAAGCGTCGTAAACGGTTTGGGTTATGTAGATTGACTCTATCACCAGACTTATTGGCAATAGTTTATAAATTTGATTTTTGAACGCTTGCTTTTTAAATTCGTACATATAAACGAACCCCTGCAAAAATATAGGGGTTCGTTGGTTTATTGAAGCCACCATTGTTTCATTTTTTAAGTAAAGGGTGTAGGTGGGCAATTCGTTTGGTTATAAACGGAGTGTGTATTACAACCTACAACCCAGCCGCATCGCGCAACAACGCCGCTTTATCGGTGGCTTCCCAAGTAAACTCAGGCTCTTCTCGACCAAAATGGCCATAAGCCGCAGTTTTGGCGTAAATCGGGCGCAATAAATTCAACATTTTTACAATCCCTTTGGGGCGCAAGTCAAAATGCTCGTTGACCAAGGCGGTGATTTTTTCATCCGAAATTTTGCCCGTGCCAAAGGTTTGTACCATAATCGAAGTCGGTTTTGCCACGCCAATCGCGTAAGAAATTTGTACCAAGCAACGTTCCGCCAAGCCCGCCGCAACAATGTTTTTCGCCACATAGCGACCCGCATACGCGGCTGAGCGATCGACTTTGGATGGGTCTTTGCCTGAGAACGCGCCACCGCCGTGCGGTGCAGCACCGCCGTAGGTATCGACAATGATTTTACGTCCTGTCAAACCGCAGTCACCTTGTGGGCCACCGATGACAAAGCGTCCTGTCGGATTGACGAGGAATTTGATGTCGCCTTTGATGAGGTTGGTAGGAATGATGGGCTTAATGATTTCTTCAATCACCGCTTCGCGCAAATCGACCAATTCAATTTCTGCGTGGTGTTGGGTGGACAGTACGATGGTGTCCACAGCCGCAGGTTTGCCATCCTCATAACGAATGGTCACTTGAGATTTGGCATCGGGACGCAACCAAGGCAAACGACCGTCGCGGCGCAAATCGGCTTGACGTTCAACCAAACGGTGTGCCAAATGAATCGGCAAAGGCATGAGTTCCGGGGTTTCCGAGCAAGCATAACCAAACATCAAACCTTGATCGCCCGCACCTTGGTCAAGGTTGTCATCGTGCGCGTTGTTCACGCCCATGGCGATGTCTGGGGATTGCTTGTCATACGCGACCAAGACCGCGCAACCTTTAAAGTCAATGCCGTAATCGGTGTCGTCGTAGCCGATGTGCTTGAGAGTGTTGCGCGCGATGTCGATGTAGTCAATCACCGCGTGGGTGGTGATTTCGCCTGCGAGCACAACCAAACCTGTGTTACACAAGGTTTCTGCGGCAACGCGCGCAGTGGGGTCTTGCTCTAAAATCGCATCCAAAATGGCATCGGAAATTTGGTCAGAGACTTTGTCTGGATGACCTTCAGAAACCGATTCGGAGGTAAAAAGATAATTTTTGCTCATAAATGACTCGCTAAAAAGTGTCAAAAATAGAGCGAAGCTGGATAGGTAGGGGTTAAACCTGTGGAACCTGTGTTCAGCGACGCTTTAACGGTGCTTTGTCTTAAAAATTAATTTGAAAAACAAAACAGTTACACTCAATCGCCCCGTAAGTTGTCGTTAAACCAGCGATGAGTTGTGAAACACTGGTATTATATCGTCTTTATGTTTTTGTCGCAAACCTTGCCTCAAATAATCGATTTGAATCAGTTTGCGGTGGATGAATTCGAACGGGGAATGCCTTGGTAATTCGTTTTTTGATGGGGTTGTTGTCACTATTGCCTTTGGGCGTGTTGCGCAGTCTGGGTGCTTGGGCTGGACGTATGGTGTATCGTTTTGACAAAAAATACGCACACAGTATTCAAACCAATGCCAGCATTGCCGGTTATGACAACTCTAATTTTTGGCTGGAAAATGCGGGGCACGTTGGCCAGGGCGCGGCAGAATTGGCCTATTTGTGGTCAAACAAGGTCAGCACCATCATTCCCCATGTCAAGGTCACAGGGTGGGACGCGGTCGAGCAATTGCGTGCGCAAAATCGAGGTATTTTGATGTTAACGCCCCACATGGGTGCATTTGAATTATTGTCTTTGTGGATAGGCGCACGCGCCCCGTTTGTTGCGATGTATCGTCAGCCGAGAATCGCCGCAGTTGAATCTATTATGTTGGCAGGGCGCGAACGCTTTGACGTGCACATGGCAACCGCTGACATCAAGGGCATACGCGTGATGTTGCGCCATTTAAAAAACAATGGTTTGGTCGGCTTGTTGCCCGACCAAGTACCTGATGGGCAAGGCGAAGCAGTGGTGGCCGATGTGTTCGGTCAACCTGCAATGACCATGACTTTACCAGCCAAACTCTTGCGTCAAACGGGCGCGGGTTTGGTGATTATGTTTGCCAAGCGTGTAACTGCGTCACATCGGTTTGAATTGTATTTTGAGGTGGTTGATGCTGCAATGACGGGAGAGCCTGCAACCGATGCTTTGGCCATTAACCAATATATGGAAAAACTCATTCGTATGGCACCTGAGCAATATTTGTGGAATTACAATCGTTACAAACGTTTGTCTGCATCAATTGAAAATAAAGCGACTGAGGTGGCACATGGCAGGTAAATCGAAATGGCAAATTTGGAGTGCGCAATGGGCTGTGCGTGCGCTCAAAAATATGGGAGACTGGTCGGATACGGCTCGTTATCGAGTTGGTGCGCGTTTGGCTTGGCTCGCATCTAAGTTTGCCAAGCGGCGCATGAATATAGCCCGCACGAATCTGAGTTTGTGTTTTCCCAGTTGGACGGATGAGCAGATAGAGCGAGTTGCTCAACAGCAAATGCGTTATTTTGTGCAAGCCTTGATGGATCGGTCCTTGTTTTGGTTTGGCGCGAAAGAAGCGGTTTTTAGTCACATTGCTTTGCAAGACGAACATTTTTTAAATGAGGCCTTGGCACAAAAACGTCCCATCATTTTGCTCGCGCCACATTTCGTGGGTTTGGATGCAGGGGGAATGCGCATCAATATGATGCACCCTGTGGTCAGCATGTACCAAAGGCAATCCAATCCTGTGTTTGACCAAATGGTGTTGGAAGGGCGTTCACGCACTGGGCAGGCGTATTTGTATTCACGTCATGATGGCGCGCGCAAATTGATTAAACTATTGCGTGACAACATTCCCTTGTATTATTTGCCTGACATGGATTTCGGACGAAAAGACAGCATTTTCTCCGAGTTTTTTGGCCAGCCCGCGACCACATTGACGGCATTACCAAAATTAGCGGGCCTGACCCAAGCTTTGATTGTGCCGTGCGTGACTCGCATCGATGTGCCCGCCTTTGACCAAGGTAAAACGCGGTACATCACACAGTTTTATCCCGCTTGGGACGGCTATCCGCAAGGTTCGGAAGAACAAGCAGTGCGACAAATGAATCAATTCATTGAAGAGAGAATTATCGAAGACCCAGCGCAGTACTTGTGGATGCACAAACGGTTTAAAACCCGTCCTGAGGGCATGGCGGGTGTCTATTAAGGCAGTCATATGGAATTGAAATTTACCAAAATGCACGGCGCGGGCAATGATTTTATTGTGGTTGACGGCATTGCCCAAGACGTATCCAACATCACGCCCGCACAGTGGCGTGCTTTGGCGCATCGCCAGTTTGGCATTGGCGCGGATCAAATTTTATTGGTTCAGCCTTCTGAAATGCCCCATGTGGATTTTAAATACACGATTTACAACCAAGACGGTTCATTGGTTGAAAACTGCGGCAACGGTGCGCGCTGCTTCGTCAAATTTGTGGTTGAAAAACAATTGACCGATCAACGCGAAGTCACAGTGCACATTTGCACGGGGCAAGTGATGAGCCTCAAACTCAATCCAGACAACACCGTGACTGTGGACATGGGTGCGCCACGCACTGCACCTGCCGATTTGCCTGCGATGGTGGCAGGGTTGCCGACACAGACGCAGGGAGCGGACACGATTTATGGTGTGGCATTTGCAGGGCAAACACACTGGCTCTCGCTGGTGTCTATGGGCAATCCCCATGCGGTGCAAATCGTTGCCGATGTCAACAGCGCACCCGTATTGACCGAAGGCGCGTTTTTAGAAACCCATCCGATGTTTCCCAAGCGTGTCAATGTCGGCTTCATGCAGGTCAATAACCGCCACGATGTACACGTTCGCGTGTTTGAACGCGGTGCGGGCGAAACGCTGGCATGTGGCACGGGCATTTGCGCTTGTGTGGTCGCGGGTATTCGTTGTGGATTATTGGATTCACCTGTGCAGGTGCACGCACGCGGCGGCGATTTGAGCATTGAGTGGCAAGGGGGCGATGCATCCGTAATGATGACTGGGCCTGCTGTCACTGTTTTTGAGGGTGTGGTCACCATTTAAATCAGATATCCTTACAGTAAAATACAATTGAGGCATGTGTATGAGTACAAATAATAATGAGGTTTTAGACGCATTGGATGGTGGATTGGAGGCTTTGAGCGGTGAGTCACCTTTACAAGCGCATGAGGTTTTGGCGTATTTACAAGCGCACCCAGAGTTTTTTAATGAGCACATTGATTCGTTGGCACAATTGCCGTTGCCGATGCAAAAAGAAGGCAATGTGATTTCGATGGCGAACTGGCAAACCCATGTTTTGCGCGACAAAGTCGATCAGAGCAAAGCGCGCTTGGAGCAGTTGTTGGTACAAGCGAGCCACAATCAGAAAAACCATGAAAAACTGTTCAATTTGGTCTCCAAATGGTTGTCGGTGTGTTCTGCCGATGAATTGCCCGATATGATTTCTGGTGATTTGCGCGAGCAATTCGCCTTGGATGCGGTACAGGTTATGGTTTGGGACGAGCGCAGTAAAATCATGTTTTATCCCTCACTGGACGCGTGGTCGGACAACGTGGTGGTGTTTGCCAACAGTTTGCGCACGCCGTATTGCGGTGCGTGTAAAGGCTTTGAAATCGAGGAAACCTTAGCAAAACAAAGCCCAACGGGCAAAATCGGCTCTCTATCCATCATCCCGCTGTGGGGCAAACGCGCGGTCAATGGCGCGGCACGTTTCGAGTGTTTGGGCGTACTGCTGTTTGGCGCGGATGATGCGCAACGATTCACCCCAGACATGGGCACGCATTTCTTGCAACATATTGGCGAAATGGCGGGTTCGTCCTTGGCTCGATTACAAGCCCCTTGTGTGATTAAGGGCAGTGAGCACCTGACCACGCACGCCTGAAATGAGCCCGTTAAGCGCACTCATCAATACTTTACCCACCCACATGCAAGATTACCTCGCATGGGTGGATACACAAAAACACCTATCGCCCAAAACCTGTGAGAACTACGCGCGTGATTTACACTTGCTCATCGAATTGAGCGACAAACAAGGTCTGCGCGAGGTTACTCAATTGGCGCAACACCACATCCAGTTGATGCTGATGCAATTGCACAGCCAAAACCAAAGTGCCAAAAGCATTGCGCGTTATTTGTCTGCTTGGCGTTCTTGGTACAACTGGATGGTCAAGCAAAACCGTTTGAGTCTGAACCCCGTGCTGGGCGTGCGTGCGCCCAAAGCCGCCAAAGCCTTGCCCAAAGCCCTCTCGGTCGATGATGCGGTGCATTTATCCGCGGCGCAAAATTCCTCGAAAACCGCTAAACCCGAACTTTTGCTACGTGACCACGCCCTGATTGAACTGCTGTACGCGTCGGGTTTGCGGGTTTCTGAAATTGTTGCTTTGGACATCAGCGCGCCCAATCATGCACATGAACAGCAGGGCGATGGTTGGATAGACCTTGTACAAGCCGAAGTCCATGTCCTTGGCAAGGGCAGCAAGCCACGCATCGTGCCGATGGGCGCACCCGCAGTACAAGCAATTCAGGCATGGCTGTCGGTGCGCTCTGGGATTAAAAACGCGGTGCAAACCCCCGCATTGTTTATTGGGCAAAACGGTACGCGCTTGACCGCGCGCTCGGTGCAGTTGCGTTTGGCGAAATACGCGCAAGAACTCGGTTTGCCCGTGCATGTGCACCCACACATGCTGCGCCATTCATTTGCTACGCATATTTTGCAATCCTCAGGTGATTTGCGTGCGGTTCAGGAACTGCTGGGTCACGCCAATTTATCCGCGACGCAGATTTATACCGCATTGGATTTTCAGCATTTGGCGAAAGTTTATGACTCGGCACATCCAAGGGCGAAGAAAAAGTGATTTTTAATATTCAAATGACCGTACATCCCGTAGTACAAAGACTTCATCCATCTGTTTTATAATGCCCGTGTTCCAAACACGCATCTGCATAACGTTTGAATTCATACACGGAACGGCATTCCAAAAGTTGGACAGTATATGGGAATTAATGAGGGACTGATTTTTGAGACCAGTGCTCATAACCGATATCAACAGTGCCATACAGTTGTACCGAAGTTGAACTGCTTTTGAATTTCAGTCCAGTGGTGTTTTTTGATTCTTTATCGGTATGAGTTGTATCGTATGGACTCGCTTTGGAATCGGTTTGTATTTGGAGAATCGTGTTGGAGTTCCCCTGCGATTTAGCAAGGTCAGCGTGCGCCGAAAAACTCATGCAGTAGACTAAACCGACTAAACCCCATTTGATTGTTTTCATGGCGAACTCCTTTGTTTGGATACGCACAGATTATCACAAAACAATGTGCAGCGAGTGTGGGCTAAATGCTTGATAAATTATTTGCTCATAAAAAATGAGCCGCTTCATCAACGGCTCATTGGCTGATGGTTTTACTCAACGTTCAATTTGTCGTGATAAGTCTCTTGAGTGTCACGCACTTGGCTCAGGACGCGCTTTGCACCGTCCAAATCACCATTTTTGATGGCTTGATCGACTTCTTCTAATTGCTTGTGTACCTTAATCAAACCTTCGCGATAGGTGTTTTTCTCTTGCGCTGAGCCGTCAAAATTCAAGTTAGAGGCGTGCCAAGTGGCGTATTTGAGCGATTCGATGTAGGGAGCCAGTTCTTCCACGCTGTCGCTTTTAATTGCGCCACGCAGATTTTTCTTCATTTCCTTCATGTCTTGCTTGATTTCGCCTGCGGTGGCTATGCTGCCAGCCATCACTCCGATGGATGCGAGCATTAAGCCTGAAATGAGGCGCATTTTGAATGTGGTCATAAAATTCTCCTAAAAATTTAAAAATTGCCTCAGCATCAATAGGTGGTAAGGCATGATGGCATTATGGGAGGCGAAGATTAACACAAACTTAAAAACTTCGCCTAAACTCAAAAATATTCACTTCATATTTATAGATCAATCCCTTTGTATGGGTGATTGCGTTAAAATGGCGCACATTGTTCACACGAAAATTCAAGGAGTCCTCTCATGCCCGCATACCGTTCAAAAACATCCACCGCAGGTCGCAATATGGCTGGTGCACGCGCACTTTGGCGTGCCACAGGGATGAAAGACGATGATTTTAGCAAACCAATTATCGCAGTTGCCAACTCGTTTACCCAATTTGTACCGGGGCACGTTCACCTCAAAGACATGGGGCAACTGGTGGCGCGCGAGATTGAGCGTGCGGGCGGCGTGGCTAAAGAATTCAACACCATCGCGATTGATGATGGCATTGCGATGGGGCACGATGGGATGCTGTACTCATTGCCTTCGCGTGATTTGATTGCTGATTCGGTCGAATACATGGTCAATGCGCACTGCGCCGATGCGCTGGTGTGCATCAGCAACTGTGACAAAATTACCCCCGGTATGCTCAATGCGGCATTGCGTTTGAACATCCCCGTGATTTTCGTATCGGGTGGCCCGATGGAAGCGGGTAAAACCCGCCTCGGAGTGATTGGCGGCAAAATCCATAAACTCGATTTGGTCGATGCGATGGTGGTCGCAGTCGATAAAAGTGTGTTGGATGAAACCGTTGCCGAGTACGAGCGCAGCGCGTGTCCAACCTGTGGTTCATGCTCAGGCATGTTCACCGCAAACTCCATGAACTGCCTTACAGAAGCACTCGGCTTGTCTTTACCGGGTAATGGCTCAATGCTCGCCACCCACGCCGACCGCGAGCAATTATTTTTGCAAGCAGGGCGCACGATTGTGGAACTGTGCAAGCGCTATTATGAGCAAGACGACGAATCCGTTTTACCGCGCAGCATCGCCAACAAACAAGCCTTTGAAAATGCCATGATGCTGGACATCGCCATGGGCGGTTCGACCAACACCATTCTCCACCTACTCGCGGCGGCGCAAGAAGCACAAGTTGATTTCAGTATGGGTGATATTGACGCACTGTCGCGCAAAGTGCCGCAACTGTGTAAAGTCGCACCAAACACACAAAAATACCACATGGAAGATGTACACCGCGCAGGTGGCGTATTTGGCATATTGGGCGAACTCTCGCGTGCGGGTTTACTGCACAACGAGGCACACACCGTACACAGCGGTAGCATGACGGATGCGTTGGCGAAATGGGACATCAGATTGACCAATGACGAAGCAGTCAATACATTTTTCCGCGCAGGACCCGCAGGCATCCCAACGCAAACCGCGTTCTCTCAGAAAACCCGTTGGGACAGCGTGGACGATAACCGCGTAGAGGGCTGTATTCGCTCGATTGAAAACGCTTATTCACAAGAGGGCGGACTTGCAGTGCTCCACGGCAATATCGCATTAGACGGCTGTGTGGTGAAAACCTCAGGCGTGGACGAATCCATCCACGTATTCAGTGGCAAAGCACACGTGACAGAGTCCCAAGAACAAGCCGTGGACGATATTCTGAATGACCGCGTACAAGCAGGTGATGTGGTCATCGTGCGTTATGAAGGTCCACGCGGTGGCCCAGGAATGCAAGAAATGCTCTACCCCACGAGTTACATCAAATCCAAAGGCTTGGGCAAAGCTTGCGCCTTGCTTACAGACGGGCGATTCTCTGGCGGTACATCGGGTTTGTCGATTGGACACTGCTCACCCGAAGCAGCAGCAGGTGGCGCGATTGGCTTGGTAGAGAACGGCGACATCATCGAAATCAACATCCCAGCGCGCACCATTCACCTCAAAGTCAGTGATGAAGAACTCGCCAAACGCCGTGCCGCGCAGGAAGCCAAAGGCTGGAAACCCGCGCAACCGCGCCCTCGCAAAATCTCCGCCGCGCTCAAAGCCTATGCGATGCTTGCAACCAGTGCGGATAAGGGGGCAGTGCGGGATTTATCTAAGTTAGAAGGATAACAATGAAACATATACTTCTAAACCGAGCGTTTGAATACAGAAAATGTAAAGAAATAAGTCCATCTAAAGATTATGCTTATAATTCAATTTTGGGCGCGTGGTTTAACATTACTAATAAATTGCCACTGATTTTCGCCAATGATTTCACGGCACAAGCAACAAAAAAGTTTGATATTGAAACAGGCGAAGATGCTAAAGGACAATGAAAAAGGACACTATGAGACACATATTATTGCAAAAGGCTCTGACATACAAAAAAAGAAGAGAACTAGAAACCCCCGCTGGTTTTTCATTTAACAGCGCACTTGGTGCATGGGTTAATAACATTGATAAGTCATTACTGATTTTTGCGAAAGATTTCAAAGCTCTAGCATCAAAAAAAGAAGATATTGAAACAGGTGAAGATAAAAAAGGACAATAATGAAATATCCAAAAGTACTGCTCATATCCAATCGTTTTGATTTTTCCACCGATTTTATTGCGGTAGAGTTAGCAACTCAAGGCATTGAATTTATCAGAATAAATCGCGATGATTTAAAAGATTATGTTATTGAGTTTGACCCAATTACACCAGAGATAAAAGCAACATATAACGATTACTCTTTCATTATTTCCAACAAATACTTAAAGTCAATCTATTATCGTGCTCCCACATTTTTAAGAGATATCTTTCAAAATGATTTATCAGAAGATGAACAGCTAATTAGAACGCAATGGGCTGCTTTTGCCCGCTCTCTATGTGTTTTTGAAAATGTTAAATGGCTCAACAACCCAACGGACATATACAAGGCAGAAATAAAACCATACCAATTGTTTATCGCAAATCAGTTAGGAATCAAAATCCCAAAAACAACAATTTCAAATGTCACACTAGCCTCTAACTTTGAATATCAAGCAATAAAGTCAATAGATACGGCTATTGTCAATAACGGCGAAAATGAAGGGTTCGTCTATACTGAGATTTATAAGAAAAATGAGTTAAAAGAGGTAAAGTACACCTCTCCGTTTTTCATACAGCAAGGTTTGGTTCCTAAGGTTGACATCAGAGTAACGGTTGTAGAGAATGAAGTTGTTGCTATAAAAATCACAGGCAACAAAGAAATTGATGAGGACTGGAGAAGATATAAAAATGAATTAAATTACTCCATTTTTGAGTTACCAAAATCAGTACATGATTTTTGTATTAATTTTACCAAAAAACTCAATCTGAATTTTGGGGCGATTGACCTAGTTTTTCATGATAACGAATACTATTTTATCGAAATCAATCCAACAGGCGAATGGTCTTGGCTACAAAAGCACACAGGGTATAACTTTGATAAACTTATTGTAAGGTCACTTAATGTCTAAGTTGAAAACATTTATATTCGAACAGATTATTCCAGGTTTTCATGCTGCACGTTCGAATAATACAATTTCAAAACTCAAAAAGGACAGAGCAAATTTTGATGTGGATATTGATTCTGTTGCAGGTAATGAAAGTGAATATATTGAACAACTAAAAACCGATTTAAAAGAACAACACGACAGAAAAAAAATAATTGAAGACAAGGCTAAATCACTACTTTTTATCATCACCGCATCTATTGCAACAATCACTTTTTCATTGACTTATTTAAATTCGATATCAATGAATAATTTTCAGATTGTTGCTTTAGCTTTTCTTGGGGTAAGCATTCTTTATTTTATTGCAGGTGTAATTAGAGTCTTGCAAACCCTAAGTATTAGGCTATTTTACGTTGTTCAAGCAGAAATAGAAACGACAGAAACAAACTACAAACTGCTTTCAAAAAAAGCAGACAATGAATTTTTAAAGGACTTAATTAAAAGCAAAGAACAAAATGATCTGATCAATATTTGTTTGTCAAACTACACTTTTGCCTCATTCAACCTAATCAGAAATGGAATTATCTTTTTTGCTGTTTTCTTTATCACGAGCATAGGTGGGGGTTTTTATGCTCAAAAAAACAAAACCACAAACGTTTACCCGATAAATAAAGAAATTCAAATAAAAATAAATGACTCTATTGACTTAAAAATACCGTATACATTCGAATTGAAGTATGAAATACAAGATTTAAAAATTGACAAAACGACAACTCGTAAGTCAGATACCCGTAGGGCGCCATGAGCTGTTTTTGCGAATCGCGCCGCATGGGATTTTAACTGCTTCACGGTGTTTATTATGCCATTCGGCGCGATTCGCTATCGCTCATGGCGCCCTACATTTGAAATCAAAGCAGTCGGACTTTATTGATTCCCTATTTGAATAAGCATTTTAAGAAAGCATCACGCCATGTCCACCCTAAAACACTTGGTTCACCACCGCCCTCGATTATTGATTGGGATGGCGGTTGGTATTTTGCTCTGGATGTTTTTGCCTGAGAGTTGGAAATGGGTGACGCGTGTTTTGGTGGCTTGGAATGTAGGGGTTGGTTTTTATTTGGTGCTGATTGTTGGGCTGATGTTGCGGGCGACGCACGAGCAGATTCGTGGTTTGGCAGAGGAGGAGGACAGCAGTCATCTTTTGGTGATTGCAGTGGTGTTGGTCGCGGCTTTGATGAGTTTTTGCGCGATTGTGTTGGATTTGGCGGGGGTCAAGGGTTTGGCGCATTCTTTGCAGATGTGGCATTATGCTTTGGCGGGCTTGACGATTGTGGCTTCGTGGTTTTTGACGGGCGTGATGTTTACTTTGAGTTATGCGCGTTTGTATTATCGTTCTGAATCTCGCCCCTTGGATTTTCCTGTGGGTGAGCATTATCCGACGTACTGGGATTTTTTGTATTTTTCGTTTTCGATTGCCTGCGCGGCGGCGACTTCGGATACGAATGTGACTGCGCAGTCAATGCGTAAAGTGGTGTTGATTCATTCGATTATCAGTTTTTTCTTTAATTTGGCGATTTTTGGTTTGTCTATTAATTTGGCTGCTGGGGTTTTGGCAGGGTAGTATGTTGTTTGCACTGAGTTAGGGATGATATGGGTCAATTGTTGTGGTTTGGGGTGTTAGTCACCATTGGCTATGTATTCAAGTGTGTATTTCAAGCAAGTGGTTCCAAGCTGTATCAAAAGCTACAAAAGGTGACTTGGTTGCTGTTGTTGTCTTTGATTTTATTGCAGTTTTGGTCACATGGTTTTGTTTTGGCTAATCTGAGTTTAGCAGCTTTAGGGGCGGTTTTGACGGTGTTCCCTGCTGCGTTGGCGGCGTGGCTTTTTCGTGAGTCGTCGATGGGGCGGTATTTGCTGGCATACTCTACCTATGGTGGCGGCAATCGTGGGGTTTTGGCGATATCAATGCTCGCGCCGAGTTTGTTGTCTGATTTTTTAATCATGGATTTGGGGATTTTTCTGTCTTTGATTTTGTTGTTCCCCATTGCCGTACAGCGGTTTGAACGGGTTGTGGTGAGTGGTTTTTTTGCCAATGTGCAAAAGATGAAACCTGTATTGTTACCGATTTTTTTAATTGTTGTGGGCAGTGTTTTGCATCATCAAAGCGTGTTGATGTCCATTGCGCAATGGATGTTTCCTTGGGTTAAATCGGTATTGTTTGTGCTGGTGTCAGTGTCTTTGGGCTTGAGTTTGAGTTTTGATTTGAGTTCATTTGTTTCTGATGTACCACGTGTTTTTTTAGCGCGGGTTTTTGGGATGCTTTTGCCATTGATGCTGTTGTGTTATGTAGTGTTCCCTCGCGTGTGGTTTGAGCAGTTTGCACCGTTGATGGGTATTGCTGCATTGTTACCCGTGAGTTCGTTCGCACCGCAGTTTGTGCATTCCGATGAGTTGAAGGCTTGGTTGTCAAATCAGGTGGTGCTTAGTTCAATGTTGTTTGTGGTGCTGATGGTATTGGCGATGCTTGTGTTTTAAAAAAGTAGAATGCGGAGCAAGACATAAAAACGGGGATTGTGAATACAGTCCCCGTTTTGCATGATTAAGCCAATACAGCCAATGCTGCCGCGTAGTTCGGCTCATGGGTGATGTCATCGACCAATTCGGTGTAAATGACTTTCCCTGCTGCATCAGCCACCACGACCGCGCGGGCGCACAGTCCTGTCAGTGGTCCAGTGGTCATTTCTACGCCATAGTCTTTACCAAAGGTGGAGCGAAACGCTGACAATGTGTGTACGTTGTCGATGCCTTCTGCGCCGCAAAATCGCCCGAGCGCGAAGGGTAAATCTTCGGACACGGTGAGTACCACGGTGTTGGTTTTGCCTGCGGCTTGCTCGTTGAATTTACGGGTTGAGGTCGCGCAGGTCGGTGTGTCAATCGAGGGGAATATGCTGATGACGACTTTTTTGCCGATAAAGTCAGCGAGGCTGACGGGCTGTAGTTTCGCATCTTTGAGGGTGAATGCGGGTGCGGTCGTGCCAATTGTGGGTAAATCGCCTGCGGTTTGAACGGGATTGCCGCGTAAAAGTGTTTGTGCCATATTGAGTCCTTTGTGTGTGGTTGATAAATATAGTGCATGGTGATTATAGCGGGCGATGGATTTTTGTGCTGACGACGGTTTTTTTGCACCCCGCCTTGCGGTATAATGTCGCGTTTTTCATACCAATATTTTCTAAGGACACATCATGGGCTACGAAGCAGTGCCAGCAGGCAAAGACATTCCAAATGATTTTAACGTCATCATCGAGATTCCCGCGCAAAGCGATCCAGTGAAGTACGAAGTCGATAAAGATACGCAAACTTTGTGGGTGGATCGTTTCATCGGTACAGGGATGCGTTATCCATTGAGCTACGGCTATATTCCACAAACTCTGGCGGGTGACGGCGATCCAGTGGATGCTTTGGTACTCGCGCCATTTCCAATCATGGCGGGTGCGGTGGTGCGTTGCCGTCCAGTCGGCATTCTCAAAATGACCGATGAAAAGGGTGAAGATGCCAAACTCATCGTCGCTCCGATTGATAAAGTCTGCCCAATGACGGCGGACATTAAAAACATCGACCAAGTGCCACAATACATCAAGGACAATGTACAGCACTTTTTCGAGCAGTACAAAGCCCTCGAAAAAGGCAAGTGGGTGAAAATCGAAGGTTGGGGCGGTATTGAGGATGCGCACAAAGAGATTTTGGATGGTGTGGCGAATTACAAAGGCTGATTCAAAATTCGATAGCGTATCGAGCGGGTGTTGAGCCCGCTTTTTCATTGATGTGACTTGGCGTAAATTGGTGGTTAAATGAATAAAAAATACGATGTGTTTGGTATCGGCAATGCCTTGGTGGACAAAGAGTTTGAAGTGTCCGATGATTTTTTGGCCGCGCACGGTATTGCCAAAGGCATGATGTCGCTGATAGACGAGCCGACACAGTTGCGTTTGCTGGACAATATGAAGCAGAGTTTTGGCTTGAAAAAGCGCGCCAGTGGCGGTTCGGCTGCGAATACGATTGTGGCGGTAAGCCAGTTTGGTGGCAAAACGTTTTATGCGTGCAAAGTTGCAAACGATGAAGCGGGCGAGTTTTATATGAATGATTTGCACGCGGCGGGTGTGGTGACGGGTTTGAATCAGGTGCGTTGTAACACTGAGGGCGTCACAGGGAAATGCCTTGTGATGGTCACACCCGATGCCGAGCGCACCATGAGTACTTATCTCGGTATCACGGCGGATTTTTCGGAAAATGAGTTGCATTTGGATGAACTTAAGCAAGCGCAGTATTTATACATCGAAGGATATCTGGTGACTTCGGATATTTCTCGTGCTGCCGCTCTGAAAGCGCGCGCGATTGCCAAAGCGCATGGCGTCAAAACCGCAATGACGTTCTCAGATCCATCGATGGTGAAGTTTTTCCGTGAAGGCATCAATGAAATGCTTGGCGAGGGCGCGGATGTTTTGTTTTGCAACGAAGAAGAAATCACTGCATTTACGGGTGAGGATGATTTGGAAAAAGCCATTGTTGCCATCAAGCCGTTTGCCGATAAATTGGTCGTGACTTTGGGAGAAAAAGGCGCGTTGGTCGTGGATGATTTGACCCCTACAGGACGCACGGTGATTGCGCCGAATCCCGTACGAGCGATTGACAGCAATGGCGCGGGTGATATGTTTGCGGGTGCGTTTATGTATGGCATCACGCAGGGTATGGACAACGCAACCACAGGGCGATTGGCCAGTTTGGCGGCATCGAAAATTGTCACAGTCTTTGGTGCGCGTTTGAATGCGGATGAGCACGCGCAGGTTTTGGCGAGTTTGTGATAACGGCTGTGGATGAAAGGGCGAGCCGATGCGCTCGCTTTTTTGTTTATGCAACATCTCATACTTGAGTCACCATGCTATGATGTTAGCTATTGATTCATGCAACCCTGCGTCATGATGAGCAGTTTCATCGCTCGCAATGACTGGAATATTAATTAACGGATAACCCCATGTTGAAATTTTCTTGCGCTCAAATTCCCGCTCGCATTGGTGATTTTGAGTTTAATTTGGCTCAAATCGTTGAAGCGGCGCACAACGCGCAGCAGCAGGGCGCACATGTTTTGGTCACGCCTGAGTTGTCGATTACGGGTTATTTGCCTGAGGATTTACTCATGCGTCCTGCCTTTCGTGCGGCGAGTGAGGCGGCGTTTGGGCAGTTGTGCAAGGCTCTACGTGTCTATCCTGATTTGTATGTGTTGGTCGGGATTCCGACGTGGTTTATGGAGGGCGCAAAACTCAAGATTTATAACAGCATCATCGTGCTGCAAGGTGGGCAAGAAATACAACGCATCCACAAACAAAAACTGCCCAATCAAGCGGTGTTCGATGAGTTGCGCTATTTCACTGAAGGACCTAAGCCTGAATTGACAGTGATTCAAGGGGTCAAAATCGGTGTGTTAGTCTGCGAGGATGCATGGCATCCTGAGCCTGCGGCGCATTTGAAATCACTGGGCGCGCAATTGTTGCTGGTCGCCAATGCGTCGCCATTTCATACGGAAAAAGTCGCAAAACGCTTGCGCTTTTTTGGCGCGCGCGTGATTGAGACAGGCTTGCCGATTTTATCGATCAATCGCGTGGGTGGACAAGACGAATTGATTTTCGATGGCGCATCGTTTGCTCTACAAAAAGACAATATACTCGCCATGCAGTTGCCGATGTTTGTGCCAGTATTACATGAGGCGGTGTTTGACATTGCTGAGCAGGCTTGGCACAAAGACATGATAATTGAAACACCGTGCGAGGAAGAGGAAGCCTACCGTGCCATGGTGATGGGCGTGCGTGACTATGTGCATACCACGGGGTTTAAAAAAGTTTGTTTGGGACTGTCGGGCGGTGTGGATTCGGCTTTGACATTGGCGGTGGCAGTCGATGCCTTGGGCGCGGAGAATGTACACGCGATTATGATGCCCACGCGCTACACCGCGCAAATGTCGCTCGATGATGCCAAAGAGATGGCTGAACGCGTAGGTGTGCGTTATGACATTGTGGCGATTGAGGAGATGTTCAATCTCTACACACAGATGCTCGCGCCTGTGTTTGATGGCAAACCTGCTGACGTGACCGAGGAAAACCTACAGGCGCGCATTCGTGGCGTGATTCTCATGGCGGTGTCGAACAAACACAACGCACTGGTACTCAATACAGGCAATAAATCTGAATTGGCAACGGGTTACTGCACGCTGTACGGCGATATGGTCGGCGCGTATGCGGTACTCAAGGATGTGTATAAAACTTTTGTGTATCGCATTTGTGAGTGGCGCAATCAGACCGATGCATTTGCGCTGCGCGATGTGATTCCGGGCAACATCATCACGCGCGCACCGTCGGCGGAGTTGCGCGACAACCAAACCGATCAAGACAGTTTGCCAGCGTATGAAGTACTCGATGACATCTTGCACCGCTATATTGAATTGCGCCAACCCGTCATGACAATCGTTGCCGCGGGGCATGATGAAACAGTGGTGCGCAGAGTGGCGCGATTGGTGCGGATTAATGAATACAAACGCCGTCAAGGCGCACTCGGCCCACGCATCACGCAAATGGCGTTCGGTAAGGATTGGCGTATGCCCATCATGAATCAGTTTAATGATTAATGGTGTTATTGATTAGTGCGTAATCATATGGTGCCATTTGATAAAAAATAATCAGTCCATTTACTTTGCACCCATTCGAGCATTGAATTGGGTAGAAATTGTGATAGACTTGTGCCGTGCAAGAGTGATGACGGGCGTTGTGTGCCGTTGAGTTCATTTAAGCTTATGATGATTTTGTTTTGATACAACAAACACCCACATGGAGAACTTTATGAAAATGAATCAATTGACTTGGATTGGCGCGGCGATGGTGGCTTTGAGCCTGACTGCTTGCGCGCCTAAAGCCGAAAAAACAGCGGCAGCACCCGCAGCAGCAGGTGGCGCGCCCGCAGCACCGATGACGATTAAGTTTGGTTCGGATGCCTCGTATGCACCGTTTGAATTTACCTCACCATCGGGTGAAATCACGGGCTTTGACATTGAAATTGCCAAAGCGATGTGCGAAGAGTTGAAAGCCACTTGTACCTTTCAAAATCAAGATTGGGACGGCATCATCCCAAGTCTGTTGGCGAAAAAATATGACGTGATTGCTTCTTCTATGGACATCACGGCTGAACGTCAAAAATCAGTGGCGTTCACCCAAAAAATTTGGCAAGCACCGAGTAAATTCGTGGCCAAAGAAGGCAGCACATTGCAAACCACACCAGAAGGCTTGAAAGGCAAAATGGTTGGGGTGCAACAAGGCACGAGCCAAGATTTTTATTTGACCAAATACTTTAAAGACTCAGTAATTAAGCGTTATAAAACTTTGGATGCGGCGCAAAATGACTTGGTTAACAAACGCGTTGAAATCGTGTTTGCAGATGGCGTGACCGTAACCGATGGTTTCCTCAAAAAGCCAACGGGCAAAGGCTTTGCACAAGTCGGTGCAGATGTAGCCAGTTCAGCAGACAAAGCGATTTTGGGTGATGGTACGGGCTTTGCGGTGCGCAAAGAAGACACCGAATTGTTGGCTCATCTAAACAAAGCATTTGATGCGATTCGTGCCAATGGCAAATACAAAACCATCGCTAATAAATACTTCAACTTTGACATCTATGGTCAATAAATTTATTTGATGGACATGAAACCCCACATACGCTGTCACTGTCTGTGGGGTTTTTGTTTATCGGCTTGAGTTGGCTGCCTTGCTACATTCATTATTTTTATAGAGACATCACACGGGCACTCATGGAAACTTTAAATTTGGTTGCACAATATTTACCACGCCTGTTGTACGGAGCTTTTTTGACCCTGATGGTGGCGGTTATATCGTTTGTACTCTCATTCATTGTCGGTATGGTGATGGCACAAATGCGCTTATCACGCTTGGCTTGGGTGCGTTGGTTGGCTTCTGCGTATTCGTCGGTTTTGCGCGGTGTACCGGAATTGGTTTGGATGTTGCTGCTGTTTTATGGCATTCAAATGTGGCTGAACCAATGGATTGAGTTTTTTGGTTTTGGACAAATTGACATCAATCCATTCACTGCGGGCGTGTTGGTATTGACCTTGATTTATGGTGCGTATTTCACCGAGACCATACGCGGTGCGATTATGGCGATTCCATCGGGTCAATTGGAGGCGGGCATTGCGTATGGCATGAATAAATGGCAAGTGTTTAAACGCATTACTTTTCCTTTGATGATGCGCTTTGCTTTACCCGGGATTCAAAATAACTGGCTGGCTTTGTCCAAAGCCACGGCGGTGGTCTCCATCATTGGTTTGGAGGACGTGGTGCGCGTGGCGCAACAGGCGGGCATTGTTGAGCACCGTTCGTTGTTGTTCAATTTCCTCTCGGCGGTGGTGTTTTTGTTTCTGACGGTCGGTTCAATTGCATTGTTCAGGTATTTGGACAGAACCTATCGCAAAGGCATTGTGGAGGTGCGCTATGAATAACGATACCATGCAATTATGGATAGATTCATTTTTGCAATGTTTGGCAGGTTTGCCTTTGACCTTGGGTTTAACTTTTGTGTCACTGATGATTGGTGGCATGATGGCTTTGCCTTTGTCGGTGATGCATTCGCGCAAAACCACTTGGTCGGCCAAATGGGTGCGCATGTTTGCATTTTTCTTCACTGGCACACCTTTGTTGGTGCAGTTGTATATTTTTTACGACGGCGTGGGCAGTATGGATTGGGTGCAAAACTTAATGGAAGTGCCTGGCTTTAATTTCTTGCGTGAAGGCTATTTTTGGGTGCTTTTGGGCTTGATTTTCAACACGGCGGCGTACACCACCATTATTTTATCGGGTGCGATTCGCAACACTGAAAATGGTGAGGTTGAAGCAGGGCGCGCCTATGGCTTGAGTGCGGCTCAGGTCATGCGCCACATCATTTTGCCATCGAGTTTGCGCCGTGCCTTGCCTGCGTACAGTAATGAGGTAATTTTGATGGTGCAAGCGACAGCATTGGCATCAAGTTTCACGTTGTACGAAATCACAGGGCAAGCGCATCGCTTTGACAGTACGAATTATCAACCATTCGTCGCGTATGTGCCTGCTGCCATTTTGTACTTGCTGATTACCTTTGTGTTGGTACAGGCATTTAAGGCTTTGGAGCGCAAGTATTTAGCGCACTTAAAGCCGCGTGCGCATTGAGGATTGGACTATGCGGATTGAATACCATGCCTTGGACGGTGCATCGCTCGGAATGACGCGATACGTCACCACATTGCACTTCGGTCCTGAGGATTCGGAACGCAAAATTTACATCCAAACCAGTTTGCATGCCGATGAATTGCCCGGTGCATTGGTTGCGTATCATCTGCGCCCGATGCTTGAGCAGTTGGAACAAGAAGGCAAATTGAAAGCGCATGTGGTGCTCGTGCCTTTGTGCAATCCGATTGGTTTGGCACAAACGCTGATGTACGATCCGTCAGGGCGATTTGATTTGTTTACGGGGCGAAATTTCAATCGGCTGACCGATTTTGATTTGTATGGCAAAACCCTTGCGCGCTTGCGTGAGAAGCCTGCACAGTTGGGTAAGGATGCGGTGGCGAATGTGCAGTATATTCGTCAAACCATGCGTGCGGTGATTGAAGATTATCAACCACAAACCCAAGTGGATACACTGCAGCATATTTTGGTCGGGTTGGCGTTTGATGCCGATGTGGTGCTTGATTTACATTGCGACGAGTATGCGGTGATGCACTGTTACACCTTGCCGCAATTGTGGTCAACGGTTGAGCCATTGGCGCGGCTATTGCGCAGTGAGTGTCAAATCATTTCCGAAGATTCAGGCTCCAAAGCATTTGATGAGTTTCTATCCACGCCGTGGTTGCGTTTGGCGCATGAATTTCCACAGGCCAATATTCCCTGCGCGTGTTGCAGTATGACGGTGGAGTTGCGCGGGCAAATGGATTTGCAACACAAACTGGCGCACAGCGACGCGCAGGCAATGGTGCAGTATTTGGCGCATTTGGGCGATGTGTCGTTGCGAGCCGATGCCTTGCAAGCATTGCCTGAGTTGATTCGCAAGCCACATCCGCTGGCGGGCGTGCAGTATGTCAATGCACCGAGTGCAGGGGTGGTGGTTTTTGTGGTCAAAGCCGGTGAAACCGTGGTTCAAGGTCAAGTGCTGGCACAGGTGATTGACCCGATTCATCAAATCAGCACGGATGTGCGCAGTCCGATTGACGGCTTTGTTTTTGCGTGTCATCACGTGCGCTACGCTCAACAAGGTGCAACCTTGGTCAGTATTTCAGGGGACAAAGATTTGGGTCTGGGTGAAACCCTCGGGCCATAAACACATTAAAAAAAATAGGGCAAAAAACATGGAACACAAAGAAAAACTCAAAGTCAGTGACATTCATAAAAGTTATGGTGACAACATCGTTCTGCGTGGCGTATCGCTCACAGCGAATGCGGGTGATGTCATCAGCATCATCGGCTCATCGGGTTCAGGTAAAAGTACGTTTTTACGCTGTATCAATATGTTGGAAAAGCCCAATCAAGGCACGATTGCACTCAATGGCGAATTGCTTGACCTCAAGCCAAGCAAAACAGGCGATTTGGTTGCCAACGACAGCAAGCAGTTGCAACATTTTCGCAGCCGCTTGTGCATGGTGTTTCAACACTTTAATTTGTGGCAACACATGACGGTATTAGAAAACTTGATTGAAGCACCGATACGCGTATTGGGTTTGAGTAAAGCTGAAGCGGTTGGGCGTGCGCGCAAGTATTTGGACAAAGTGGGCTTGCAAGGTGCGGAAGACAAATACCCTTCAGCGATGTCGGGTGGGCAACAACAGCGGGTGGCGATTGCGCGTGCCTTGTCAATGGAGCCAGAAGTCATTTTATTCGACGAGCCGACTTCAGCATTGGATCCAGAACTGGTCGGCGAGGTACTCAAAGTCATGCGTGCATTGGCAGAAGAAGGGCGCACAATGGTGGTGGTTACACACGAAATGGGCTTTGCGCGTGAGGTCTCCAACCATGTGATTTTCTTGCACAAAGGGGTGATTGAAGAGCAGGGTGACCCGAAAAAAGTATTGGTGCATCCTGAGTGCGAGCGTTTGCAACAATTTTTATCGGGAAATTTGAAATAATTTGCCAAAGACTCATGATGCAAAAAGCGTGCCTCGGCACGCTTTTTGTTTGTAGAAAACTTCAATCAATCCTCATTATCAACGCGGAAAGAAATTTTGCAAATCGCGCCGTATGATGTGACTTTGCCGTCCTTAACGTGTGCTTTGATGTCTTTGACATAAACCGAGTCAATATTGCGCACGGATTTAGATACCTCAGCCACTGCGCCTTGAATGGCATCTTCGATGCTGGTGGGTGATGAAGCGATGACTTCAATAACTTTGACGATGGTCATAATGGATTCCTTTTAAAAAAATTACCCGATGAACACATTGCCAAACCCGACAATGTTGCCGCATTGTACCGCATTATTTTTTGATGGCTGCGATGTCGTGGTGTTTGATTGCATAACCTGTGTGCTTGTAATTTTGCCAACGCTCACGTGCCATTTGCTTGGGTGTGGCTTCGTTGGGCACAATCTCAATTAAACGCTCAAATTGCGCAAAAAAAACAGGTTGTTCGTCCGACAAATTAATCAAGACTTCGTGGTGTGGAAAATGCGCGTGCGGCTGCGCCGTCAGGATAAACGGTGCGATATTGGGTAAATCATCCACAGGTTCGAGGATCAACTCATGTGCCAAAAAACCATTCGCTTGCCACAATGAATCGCTCAAAGACTGCAAAGTCGGCGCATCGCCGTACACCACAGCAGTTTGTCCGCGCTGTTGGACTTTTTGCAAAAGCCGCGCGACGTATTCGATGCGGTTGGGGGCGTTGGAGAAAAAATCGATTTGGGTCATGGTGATGGGTGGTTTATATGGTGGTGGCAATTAAATATGCGGTCACTGCGGGGGAGAACCAACAGGTTCATTACCCGAAGTTTGCGCTTCTCCCCCGCAATTCTCCTTGCAAAGCGGCTACGGGGTTACTCGAACCTGTTGGTTCTCCCCCGCAATGACGGCTTTACTTCGCACGGTTGAGCAAAAATTGGCTCAATAATGGTACAGGTCGCCCCGTTGCACCTTTATTTGCACCCGATTTCCATGCCGTACCCGCGATGTCAAGGTGCGCCCACGGGTATTTCTCAGTAAATTTTGACAAGAAACACGCAGCGGTGACGCTGCCTGCGGGCATTCCGCCGATGTTCGCCAAATCAGCAAAATTTGATTTGAGTTGCTCGTTGTACTCGCTGTCCAAAGGCATGCGCCATGCCGTATCGCTTTGCGTTGTACCCGCTGCTTGAATTTCGTCCGCTAAAGCATCGTTGTTAGCAAATAAGCCTGAGTGGTGGTGACCCAGCGCGACCACACACGCGCCCGTGAGGGTCGCCATATCGACCACCGCGGATGGTTTGTAGCGTTCGGCATAGGTCAGGGCGTCGCACAGAACCAAGCGACCTTCAGCATCGGTGTTGAGTACTTCAATGGTGATGCCCGCCATTGAGGTGATCACGTCCCCTGGTTTATTGGCGTTGCCTGCAGGCATATTCTCACAGGTGGCAATCAAGCCGACCACGTTGATTTTGGGTTTGATTTCGCCCAAAGTTTTGAATGTACCGAGCACCGAAGCCGCACCACACATATCGTATTTCATCTCGTCCATATTCAACCCTGGTTTGAGCGAAATCCCGCCCGAGTCAAAAGTAATGCCTTTGCCGACCAATACGGTTGGCGCGTCTTTCGCACCCGCGCCTTTGTATTCGAGGATGATGAAACGCGGTGGTTCGGTTGAGCCTTTTGCCACCGATAAAAACGAATTCATTTTCAGCGCGGCAATTTGTTTGCGCTCCAAAACCTGTACTTTAAAACCATAATCCTTGCCCAATTTTTTGGCCACTTCGCCCAAATGTGTTGGGGTGGCGTAGTTCGCGGGTAAGTTGCCCAATTGTTTGGACAGCGCCACGCCTTGTGCAATTGCAATCGCCTGAGTCACTTGCTGTTTTTGAGCCGCCTTAGGGGTTCCGTGGGTCAATAACGTGAGTGTGCGCTTGGCCGATTGTGAGGCTTTCTTTGTATTGTTCTTGGCATGCTCGCCTGTGTTCATACCGTTCGGGCATTCAAAGGTGTATGCGCAGTCAGCCGCGCTCAAAATAAATTGATTCAGAGCATAATCATCGTCCAAGTTGCTATCGATGAACACCGATGCTTGTTTGATTTCGTATTGTTGGCAATACGTGGTGATTTCTTGTGCTGCTGTTTTGGCGGTTTTGGCGGATTTCTTGCCCGTGCCTACCACGATGAATTGAGTGTGTGCGTCTTCATCAATCACGCTGATTTGTTGTTTAGCTGTCGCATTGAAATGGTTGGTATCGATGGCAATGCGCAGGGTGTTTTGTACCAATTGTGGTAATGCTAAACGGGTTGCATCATCAAGAATTGCGCGCGATTGTTCGTTCTGACACGCGACGATAAAGGCGTAGGCCAATTGTTTTTTGCTGCCTTTGAGTGGTGTTGCGGCTTTGAGTTGAAATTGCATGGTTGTTTTCCTGTAGAATATGATTTTTTATAACCAAAGTTTATTTAGTGTTTGGTTCGCATTATAACCAATCGCACCATTGATGTGTGTTTGTGTTGAATGTGAAAGGGACGCTCTGAAGATATTGTTGTTGGGCTGGCTATGATATTCGAACGCTCTATTTTGCGCGAAAAGATGACGCTGACTGCGGTGTTATTTTTCACACTGTTTACAATTATAACGGTGTTTTTTTTGGTGCGCGCGCTCGGTGATGTCAATGAAGGCGCAATCGCTTTGGATGTGCTGCTGAAATATTTGTTGGTGATGTCTTTGCAATATTTTCCGCTGATTATGGTGGCAACGGTGGTGATTGCCATCACCAGTACGGTGGCGCGCTTGTACAAAGACTCTGAAATGGTGGTGTGGCAATCTTCAGGTGTTGGTACGTGGGCATTGTTCAAACCCGTGTGGATGTTGGTGTTGCCGATGGTGGTGTTTTTGACTTTTATGAGTCTGGTACTGGTGCCTTGGGCGAGCCATAAATTGGCGGCGTATCAAAAAAATAACGTGGCATCGCAATTAAATTTAATCAAAGACGGCTCTTTTCAAACCACCAAAGATGGTGCGCGCACGGTATTTGTACAAGCGGTTACAACAGGTGCTTTGCCTGCATTTGAGCGGGTGTTTATCAGTCAAAATCGCCCCAATCAGCGTTTGGTTGTGACTGCGGATTCTGCTTATGCCAAGGTATCGGATGACGCACGCTTGTTTTTGATTTTAGAAAATGGTCGTCAATACTTGGTCGATGCCAACAAGCAACAAATCAGCAGTATGCACTTCGGACAGTATGGCATTTCGATGAGTGATGTGGCCAATATTGAAGCGCGCAAATTCAAAGAAACCCCAGTGGATCAGTTGCCAACTTTGATTTTATTGAATACAAAAACTCGCGAAGCACGAGCGGAGTTTTATCGGCGTATTTCGGATGCGTGGATGATTGTACCGATGGCGATTTTTGCGGTGGTATTGGGTTACGCGCGTCCACGCACGAATAAAACATGGGGAATTTTGATGGGTGTCGCTCTATTGATGATTTATCTGAATTTCATCAAAATGGGCGAAAGCGCGATTGCACGCAGTCAGTTGCACACATGGTGGGCGTTTGCGATGGTTCATGGTGGGTTTTTGTTGCTCAGTTTTCTGGCGCTGTGGTATCGCAATCATGCTTGGCGTTTTTCTAATTTGAGTTTGAGCGCGTTCTGGCCGTTCAAGCGCGTGTGAATTTGAGGTGGTATGGACTGGATACGTAGTTTGGTGGTACGTACTTTTTATAAAGAAATGCTGTTGTCAATTGGCGCAGTGTTGCTTGGCTTTTTCTTGGTCTTGGTGACCATGGATGGCTTAAATGAAGCGCGTTCGGTTGGACAAAAAGATTATACGCTGGCGACGTTGGTTGGTGTAACTCTGCTGGGTACACCTGATTACATGTATCGCTTGTTGCCAATTTGTACTTTAATTGGTGGGGTGCTGGCATTATCGAATATGGCGGCACGCTCAGAATTGATTGTTTGGCGTGCATCAGGTTTGAGTATCCGCCAAATGATTGGCATTGTCACCAGTTTGGGTGTGGTACTTGCTTTGTTGGTGGGTTTTTTGGGGGAAACTGGGGTTGCCAAAGCGAATGAAACCGCGCGCAGTATGAAAAGTATTGCCTTGCAAAGTGACCAATATTTTAAAAATGCGGGCGGTTTTTGGGGGCGTCAAAATTTGCCCAATGGTGATGTGCGCATGATTAATGTGCGTACCATTGTCAAGGGTGATACGCTCAAAGATGTGCGTTTGTACGAGTTGACTTCAGAGTTTGCGCTGAAAACCCTTACGGTTGCACAAAGCGCAATGGAAACTGAAAAGGCAGGGGTTTGGACGCTTTCGGATGTGCATCAAATCCAATTGGTCATCAATCCAGCTGGGGTGGTTACGGGGCAGACTGAACAGGTACTACGACAGCAGACAGTGAATTTGGGTGATTACACTTTAGAAAACATACGTTTTCGAGGTTTATCGTATGTGTCTTTACCCTTGATGCAACTGCGTGAGCGCATTCAGAATGCCCAAGAAACGGGGCAACGTTCGCGCGAGTTTGAGTTGGGCTTTTGGCAAAAACTGTTTTACCCTTTAAGTATTGTGGTGATGTTGCTGCTGGCTCTGCCGTTTGCCTTTATGCAGACGCGCAAAGGTGGTGTGGGTGTGCGTGTGATGACGGGGATTTTCTTGGGTTTGTTGTTTTTTATTATGAATTCGATGGTGCAATTTTTGGGGCCTTTACTCAGTTATTCGCCCTTCGTGGTCGCGGTGGCACCCATCTTGCTGTTTTTAATGATTGCGATGTTGTGGCTGTGGAAAGTCACACGCGTTGCTTAAAAGGATTTATCCATGAATATCAATCTGCAACAACTGCGCTATGTGCGTGAAATTGTTCGACAAAATTTTAATTTGACACGTGCATCGGATGCGTTGTTTACCTCGCAACCTGGGGTGTCGAAAACGGTCTTGGATTTTGAGGCGACTTTGGGCTTTGATTTGTTTGAGCGTCATGGCAAACGCATTCGTGGTTTGACCAAAGAAGGCACGATTTTATTGCCTCAGTTAGAACGCATTTTGCACGAAATGGACGATTTCAAAGATTTGGTCTATGAGTGCAAAAATCCGATGTTTGGGCGATTGACCATAGCGACCACGCACACGCAGGCACGCTACGTATTGCCGAGCATCATTGCCAAATTTCGCGAAAAATACCCCGATGTGCGCTTGTCTTTGCTCGAAGGCGCACCGTCGCACATCGCCCAAATGGTTTTGCATGACCACGCGGATATTGCCGTGGCGACTGAACGTTTGGCGGCGACTGAAGGTTTGAGCAGCGAGGCGTGCTACGACTGGACGCACCAAATTTTGCTGCCTGTCAATCATCCTTTGGTACAAAAGACCAAAATTAAACTTCAAGATTTGGCGCAGTATCCACTTATCACCTATGACCCAGCATTTGCTGGGCGGGCGAAAATTGACAAGGCATTTATTGATGCACACTTGCGTACTGACATTGCACTCGAGGCGGTAGATGCCGACGTGATTCGTACTTATGTCGAGTTGGGTTTGGGTGTGGGCATACTCTCAGGCATGGCACTGGCAAATGTTGATTGTGATAAATTGGGCTTGGTCAAACGCGACGCAGGCTATTTGTTTGGCAAAAACACCACTTATGCCGCAGTGAAAATGGATCGTTTTTTGCGTGAGTATGAGCGGTATTTTATTGAACTGCTCACACAAATTAAATCATAAAGGCGACCAAGAAACGATGGCATCTCACAAAACTCAATTCATTGCGCCCAAGTCTGAACTCTCGCGCTTGGCGAATCTTTGCGGCACACTGGACGAAAACCTGCGCCAAATCGAGCAAGCCTACAACGCGACCATCACGCGCCGTGGTGGTAAATTCACCGTGAGTGCGAGCAGTGGTCAACGTGCGCAGGAGGTCGCACAAGCACTGGCGCATTTTTACGATAGGGCGGGGCGCGAGCTTTCCATCGATGATGTGCAATTGGGCATCGTGCAATTGCAAGCAGGCTTTGCCAATAAACGCCACGCCAGCACGGACGAGCAGCGTGCCGATGCGCGATTATTGATTCATGCTTCACGTGCACGCGTGGATGCGGATGAGTCACGCTTGCCTTCGCATACCCTCAACCCTGACTTGCCAACGTTAGACGATGTGGGGCCAGTTTTATACACACGGCGCACCGATTTACAGGCGCGCACGCCGCGCCAACGCACGTATTTAGAAAACATTTTGTCGCACGACATCACCTTTGGCACAGGACCTGCGGGTACGGGTAAAACCTACCTCGCGGTGGCGTGTGCAGTTGATGCGCTCGAGCGTGATTTGGTCAAACGCATCGTGCTCACGCGCCCAGCGGTTGAAGCGGGTGAGCGTTTGGGTTTTTTGCCGGGTGATTTGACGCAAAAGGTGGATCCGTATTTGCGCCCTTTATACGATGCTTTGTATGATTTGATGGGCTTTGATAAAGTCCAAAAAATGTTTGAAAAACAAATGATAGAAATCGCGCCGTTGGCGTATATGCGTGGGCGCACGCTCAACCATGCGTTCATCATTTTGGACGAAGCGCAAAACACCACGCCGGAGCAAATGAAAATGTTCCTCACGCGCATTGGTTTTGGCGCACGCGCCGTGGTCACGGGTGATCCGTCACAATTGGATTTACCGCGTGGGATGAAAAGTGGTTTGACCGATGCGATACAAACCCTGTGTAAGGTCAAAGGCTTGGCTTTTTCAGAATTTACTTCCGCCGACGTGGTGCGTCACCCGTTGGTCGCGCGAATTGTCGATGCCTATGATGCACGCAGCAAAGCTTTGACTAAAGAAGAAGCGCGTTTGGCGAAACTGGCGAAACTCGAAGCAGAAGTTAAAAAATCACAAGGTGAATAATGGCCGTTAAATTAAGTTTAAGTGTTCAATACGCAGATGCCAGACACGATTGGCAAAGCGTTTTGCCGCGTCCTCTATTGCGCCGTTGGGTCAAGGCTGCCTTGCAACAAGACGCGCGCTTGACCCTGCGTTTTGTCGATGAGGCGCAAGGACGCGAGTTGAACAATACCTACCGTGGCAAAAATTACGCGACCAATGTGCTGACTTTTGCGTACAACGACAGCGATGAATTCGATGATTTACCCGAAGCAGTGCGGGCGCAGTTGGCAGAACAAATGGATGCCAACTTCATCGAAGCCGATATTATTTTTTGTGGTGCAGTGCTGATGCGTGAGGCGAGCGAGCAAAATAAAACCATATTGGCGCACGCCGCCCATTTGGTGGTGCATGGGGTGTTGCACGCGCAGGGCTTTGACCACATCGATGACGATGAAGCCGAGGTGATGGAAGATTTAGAAACACAGATTTTGGCGCGTTTGGGATTTGACAATCCCTATATAGACTCTGACAGCACGCGTTTAGAAAAATAATTGAATGAAATATCCATGAATAAATCCACTTTTTTGCAAGTTTACTTGAACAACCTAGCCCAACTCGGCTACACGCCCGATTATGCACAAGAAGCCGCAGCCAAGCGTTTACAACAGTGCGAGGACGATTGGATTGCCTATAAAGAAAAACGTGCGAATAAACTCACGCGCTGGCTGAGTAAACCCGCGATTCCCAAAGGCGTGTATTTTTGGGGCGGTGTGGGTCGTGGCAAAAGTCTGTTGATGGACACATATTACGAGCATATTCCCGTGGTGCGCAAAATTCGCATTCATTTCCACGAGTTCATGCACGGCGTACACCGTGAGTTGGAAACTTTGAAAGGGCAGTTCGATCCATTGGATGAAGTGGCAAAACGCGTGGCGGAACGTTATCGTTTGATTTGCTTTGACGAATTTCATGTCTCAGACATTGCCGATGCCATGATTTTGCATCGACTGCTCGATGGTTTGGTCAAACACGGTGTGGGTTTTGTGATGACATCGAACTACAAACCCGACGATTTGTATCCGAATGGTTTGCACCGCGACCGTATTTTGCCCGCGATTGAATTGATTAAGCGCATCAACGATGTGGTCAATGTCGATGCGGGGATTGACTATCGTCGTCGCACTTTAACGCAAGCGGTGACCTACTACACACCGAATGACGATGCGGCTGAAGAGGCTTTGGCGAATTTGTACCACAAACTCACGCCACACAGTGAAGGGCATTCCATCCACATCAACCACCGCGAAATTCAAGCACGCGCCTATGCTGGCTCGGTGGCGTGGTTTGATTTCAATTCTTTGTGTGGTACAGCGCGCTCACAAAATGATTATTTGGATTTGATTCGCATCTTTGATACGATTTTGCTGTCGAATGTGCCCGTGATGAGCCCTGCAATGGCCTCGCAAGCGCGGCGTTTTACGTGGTTGATTGATGTGATGTATGACCACAATGTGAAGTTGTTTGTCAGTGCGCAAGCACCCGCCGAACAACTCTACACAGAGGGACAGATGGCGAATGAGTTTTTTCGCACGGTCTCGCGCTTGGTTGAGATGCAGTCCAAAGAATATTTGGAGCGCGATGTGATTGCGGTGAAGGATTTGTAATCGTCGTCATTGATTGTTAAAAAGCCCAGTGTCAATACTGGGCTTTTTAGCGAACCAATGAATCCACAAATCCTGTGGGTTTGGTTGTGGATTACGCTTGTGGTGGCGCATTGTCCTCGCTTTTGATTTCCTCTGCCACTTCGTTTACGACTTCTTTAGTAGTATCTTCACCTTTGACTTTGTCGACCACATTGTTGGCAACTTCTTTAGCGGTATCCACGGCCTGAGCTGCTTTTTCAGTGGCCACTGCCGCC
The DNA here is from genome assembly GCA_018261955.1 of Burkholderiaceae bacterium. GTDB lineage: Bacteria > Pseudomonadota > Gammaproteobacteria > Burkholderiales > Burkholderiaceae > CTSOIL-112. Next base: position 372,958 of record JAGTRK010000003.1, on the reverse strand, counting down.
ACTTCGGAGAGTTTATCGCCTGCTTGGTCAGCGAGTACTTTACCTTTTTCCAACGCTTCACCTGCAACTTCTTTGGCAGAATCAAATGCTTGACCTGCTTTTTCAGTGGCTACTGCGGTGACTTCGGAGAGTTTGTCGCCTGCTTGGTCAGCAAGTACTTTGCCTTTTTCTAAGGCATCGCCTGCCAAATCTTGAGCCACATCTACCGCCTGACTGGCTTTTTCTGCCAAAGTTTGACCCGCTTCTTGTGCTTCGGTGACTGCTTTACCGAATGCGTTTTTAATTGAATCCAGTAATCCCATGGTGAACTCCTATGCTGTGTGTATGGTATGAATATTGACTGACTGCTGTGTGATTATACTGTGATTTGAAAACTTGTGGATGTTATGTGACATAATTTTAATGAAATATTCTGTTGAATTAATTTAAAACTAATTTAGCGGCAATACCCAAATTTTATAAGCAATTGTCCACATTATTAGACCTATCGCACATTCTAAAATCACCCAAGTGAGCGGTTTTTTAAACCAAGGGGTGAGGATGCGTGCGCCAAAGCCCAAACTCAAAAACCATGCGAACGATGCCACGCACGCGCCCAGTGCAAACACATACTGAGCGGGCGTGTATTGTGTGCTGATGGTGCCAAGTAGAAAGAACGTATCGAGATAGACGTGCGGATTGAGCAAGGTAAATCCCAAGCAGGTGAGCACCGCGCTTTTGAGTGTGACGCTTTGCGTGAGGGGTGATTCAGCGGATAGTTGACTGTGTTTGAAAGCATTGTAAAACGCTCGTGCGCCATAAAACACCAAAAACGCCACACCAATAATGCGTACGATTTGCAAAGCGGTGGTACTTTGCCCAAAGGTCACACCCACGAACACCGTGCCCAGTATGATGAGTATGGCATCCATCAAAGCGCAGAGCAACGCGATGGGTAAAATATATTGGCGCAATAAGCCCAATTTGAGCACAAAGGCGTTCTGCGCACCGATGGGTACAATCAATCCCAATCCTGTGACAAAGCCGCTAGCAAAAGCGCTCAAGAAACTCATGCAGGCACTTTATCTTTCGCGCTCAAAAAAGCATCTGAGTAGAAAGCCGTTTCGGGTAAACCGTGTGCTGTGGTATATAAATTATGTGCTGAGCGCACGACGATGGGTGCGCCACAGGCATATACTTCATATCCGCTCATGTCAGCATAATCCTCGGCAATTGCCAAATGGACAAAACCTGTGCGTCCTGTCCAATGGTGCTCAGGCAATGCATCTGAGACAACGGGGGTGTACTTAAAGTTCGGAATCTCACGCGCCCATTGCTCCGCCAAATCATTCAAATACAAATCTTTGGGTATGCGTCCACCCCAATACAAGTGAATCGGACGTTGGATGCCTTGGGCTTGCATGTCTTCAATAATCGCTTTAAACGGTGCAAAACCTGTGCCCGATGCAATGCAAATCATTGGGGCAGAGGATGCTTCATTACGATAAAACGTGCCGTGCGGACCTTCAAGGCGCAGAATATCGCGCTCTTTGGTTGAATTGAACAACTGATCGGTAAATACGCCACCCACCATGTGGCGAATGTGCAATTCCACCGTTTTTTCTGCCAAGCGCGGCGCGCACGCCATCGAATAACTGCGGTGTGAACCATCGCGCAGAATCACATCAATGTATTGACCTGGACGAAACTTGAAATCATCATTGGCGGGCAATTGCAGTTGCACAATCATCACGTCATCTGTGGCACGTTTGAGTTCAAGAATGCGTGAAGGCATCTTTTTAACAGGAAAAGCCGCATCGGCAATCGTCGCTTCAATGGTCGTATCTGAAGACACGGTGGTTTTACAGGTAATCAACATGCCTTTTTGATAATCATCGGGCGTCATTGCATTGTTCATACCAATGTCAATATCTCCGCAGATATATTTGGCTTTGCACGAACCACACGCACCGTCTTTACAGCCATAGGGTAGGATAACATTCGCGCGCAGTGCGGCATCGAGTATGGTTTCGTTGTATTCAATTGGAAATTGAGTGGAAGATGGCATGACGGTGATGGTGTTTGACATGATGTGCCTTATTGCGTTAAAAAGTGGGCGAATTGTATCACAGCGACCTGATGAAAATATTAAGGAAGTACACAACAAGTCTCATCGCACAATATGGATTGTTGCAAAAAATAAGTGTTACATTTCTTTTATTGTCAGATAAATGGTACTAATCTTTGAAAATATATGACATTTTTAAGTAACAAATGAATGGTTTTTGTACGTGATTGGAAAAAATGATAGAATTTGTTGCTGAAATTGATTGTATATTTATGAAATAATATTTACACAAACCGTGGGGTTATCATGCGTGTCGAAAAAAAAGCCAGTAAAACTTTAGATAAAATTGATCGTAAAATACTTAGCATTTTGCAAAAAGATGGTCGGATTGTGATGACCGAATTGGCAGAGCAAGTCGGCTTATCCCTAACACCGTGTATCGAACGTGTGCGCCGTTTGGAGCGAGGCGGGATTATTTTGGGCTACCATGCGCGATTAAATCCACAGGAATTGGGGGCGAGTTTATTGGTGTTTGTCGAAATCAGTTTGCGCGATATGGCCAATGGTAAGTTTGAGGAATTTCGTCGCTCGGTGCTCGAAGTCGAACAGGTGCAGGAGTGCCATTTGGTTTCAGGCGACTTTGATTACTTGATTAAAGCGCGTATTCGTGAAATGAGCGAATATCGCCAACTGCTTGATGTGTTGTTGCGTCTGCCTGGGGTGGCGAACTCCAAAAGTTATGTGGTCATGGAAGAAGTGAAAGAAACCATGTCGCTGGCTTTGGGGGTATAAACTCACAATTTCAGGACAAATGCAAATTCAGGCTTGCTCAAAGCAAGGTTTGACAGTATAATTAAACGTTTACGGCTTTGATGTTTGAAAGCCGCGTTGCAATATTGCAATAAACAAACAGATGGAACATCTAATTTAAAGTTAAGGGTTTAAAAAATGGTAGTGATTCGTATGGCTCGTGGTGGCTCTAAAAAACGTCCTTTTTACAATATCGTAGCGGCAGATTCACGTAATCGTCGCGATGGTCGTTACATCGAACGTGTGGGCTTTTACAACCCATTGGCAGCTGAAGGCGTTGAAGCCTTGCGCATTGAGCAAGAGCGTTTGGCTCACTGGCAAAGCGTGGGTGCTCAATTGAGCCCAGCGGTTGCGCGTTTGGTTAAATCAGTTAAAACTGCGTAAACTTGTATCTTTATTGATTGGGTTTTGACACATGGCGAACTTCGTTCCGAAAAAAAAGCGTGTGTCAGAATCCGTTCAAAACAACGAAACAAGCAATACAGCCAATACCACCCAAGCCACCAACGCAGCGCAAACGGATGATTTAATTATCGTCGCGCGCATCGGTGCTGCCTATGGTGTCAAGGGGTGGGTGAAAATCCATCCCTTTTCGCATTCGCCTGATGCCTTGCAAAATGCCACGCGTTGGTGGATTGCGCCGTATATTCCTGAACAATCGGTCGCAGATGCGCATTGGCAGGGATTTGAGCCCAAAGGTTTTAAACCGCATGCCGATGCGTGGGTCGGAACAATGGCGGGTTGGGTTGACCGCACAATGGTCGAACAATTCAAAGGTTGGCAAATTGCTGTATCACGCACCGAGTTTCCACAGCCTGATGAAGATGAATTTTATTGGGTCGATTTATTGGGGGCGCAGGTGGTTAATCAAGACGGTGTAGTGCTTGGTGAAGTCACTCAATTGTTTGAGAATGCCGCGCATACGGTGATGAATGTTGTTTCCCAAAGCTCAGATGCTGCAAAGCCCGTTGAATATTTAATTCCCTTTGTGTCTGCGTTTGTCGGTAAGGTAGATGTGCAATCGCAGCCCAAAACCATCGCGGTGACATGGGATGTGGATGCGACGGCATAGTCTCTGTGCGTGTTGTTCGTCTGCATCTGTGCAAAAAAATTCTAAGCCCAAAACCCCATCGCCCATTGTTCAGACTTGTATAATGAGTTGCTCAAACACGTCCTCTGAATTCATCATCGAATGAACCCGCCCAAAACCACGCCCATCCTGCTTGATGTCATCACCCTGTTTCCAGAGATGTTTAGTGCATTGACGGAGCAGGGCGTTGTGCGCCGTGCGTTTGAGTTGGGTTTGGTGGATTTGAAATTGACCAATCCACGCGAGTTTGCCAGTAATGCCTATAAAACCGTGGACGACAGACCGTATGGCGGCGGTCCGGGTATGGTGATGATGGCACCGCCTTTGGCTGAGGCAATCCGTGCTGCGCGTGAACGACAAATGGCTTTGGGCTATGCGCCTTATGTGGTCTATATGTCACCGCAAGGTGTGGTATTGACGCAGACATGGGTCGCAACACAATTGCAAGCCATGCACGTATCCACCAATATCGCGGCGAGTGCTGAGTTTGATAAACCGCCACGTGGTTTGGTGGTGTTGTGCGGACGCTACGAAGCGATTGACGAGCGTTTGTTTGACGCGGGTTTGATTGATGCTGAGTTGAGCATCGGCGATGTGGTTTTATCGGGTGGTGAGTTGGCAGCGATGGTGGTGTTTGATGCCTTATTGCGTTGTGTGCCCGATGTTTTAAATGACCAGTTGTCCGCCGCGCAAGATTCGTTTTCGGATGAATTGAATGGCTTGCTCGACTGCGCGCACTATACGCGCCCCGAGATTTTTGAGGATTTTGCCGTACCAGAGGTGCTTTTGTCGGGAAACCATGCTAGAATAGCAGTCTTTCGTCGGCAGATGGCTTTAAAAAACACTTGGTACAAACGCCCTGATTTAATTGTTCGGGCGCGAGAACACGGTTTTTTGAGTTCGGCAGATGAAAAATATTTACAGCAATTGACACAGGATGCTTTATAAATTGGTCAATGCTGTATTTGGGTGCTTAAACACACGCAGGTTTTGAATGTGTTTGGGCTTTTAAATGGATGTGGCGTGCCGAGGCATCAAACATCATCCATCCTCTGGTCATCTACAATAAAAACCGATGACAAACGATGGTATTTGGAGTGAAAAATGGATTTGATTCAAATTTTAGAGCAAGAAGAAATTGCTCGCTTGGGAAAAACCATCCCCGTATTTGCCCCTGGTGATACGGTTGTGGTGAGCGTGAATGTCGTTGAGGGTGCTCGTAAACGTGTTCAGGCGTATGAAGGTGTTGTGATTGCGCGCCGCAATCGTGGTTTGAACTCATCGTTCATCGTGCGTAAAATTTCATCTGGCGTGGGTGTTGAACGTACATTCCAATTGTACTCGCCAACCATCGCAGGCATCGAAGTGAAACGCCGCGGTGATGTGCGTCGTGCTAAGTTGTATTACTTGCGCGATCGTTCAGGTAAATCGGCACGTATTAAAGAAAAATTGCCAGCACGTAAAAACAAAGCGGCTGAAGCATAAAATTTCTGCGGCTAAAAGTAAAAAGCGCGACTTCAATGTTCGCGCTTTTTTGTCGCCTTTTTGTATTTATATCCCTTACAATGAAGCATGACCCAAACGATGATTCCTATTTTTAACCCACGCGAAGTCCCACATATTGCTTGGTCTGAGCATATACAAATGCCCGCATGGACCGAGCAAAATTGGCAATTACTCAATCGTGCGCTTATTCAAAATGCTTTAATGCAGGCACATGATGTACCCGATTTATGGCGACAAGATATTTCTCTGTCAGAAAATGTGCGTTATGCCGCAGTATTGGTGCTTTTGATAGAACGCGAACAGGGCTACGATGTGGTGCTCACCACGCGTGCGGCGCATTTACGCCACCATGCGGGACAAGTGAGTTTCGTTGGTGGACGCATTGAAGTGGGCGAATCGGCGCTACAAGCCGCTTTGCGTGAGGCCAATGAAGAGATTGGTTTAAATCGGCAGGATGTAACGGTTTTGGGGGTGATGCCCGATTATCAAACCATTACAGGCTTTTGTGTCACGCCTGTGGTGGCAGTGATAACGGATATTTTATGGCAGAAGCAAATCATCCAAATTGATGAACAAGAAGTGGATCAAATGTTTACAGTGCCATTGCGCAACTTGTTGGATCGGGCTCAAATGCGTGTGCACACCTTTGAGTACGCTGAGCAAACTCGAAGGTTTCTAAGTGTCACCCACGATGAATTTTTTATTTGGGGCGCGAGCATGGCGATGCTACATAATTTTGATTTGATTTTGCGTGCGGGTTTTAAGTAAGCAGACTGGTTTTGAATAATCCTTTTTGGCACGCTCGTTCACATCGATTTTTGGTTTAGAATGGCATTGAGACATTCATAATAAAGGAAGTACCATGAGTTTAATCGCGATATTAGGTGCATTGTTATTGGAACAAATTTTCCCGCTGTCGAGTTACACACGACTTCGTTTGGGGTTGCGCAATGTGATTGACTATGTTGAGCGCGCATTGGCGATGGATCAAGTCAAGCCTTGGCAAACCTTTTGGTTTATCACCTTGATGGGTGCATTGATTGCTGGATTGCTAAGTTTTGCGACCCATGCGATTCACCCTCTGCTTGGTTTGCTGCTGACGATTGGGGTTTTGTATTTGACCATTGGTATTCGTCAGTTCAGCCATTTTTATAGCAAAATACGCATCGCGCTGATGGCGGGCGATGATACCAAAGCACGCACCGCATTGGTTGAATGGTTGCACGAAGAAGCTGAGTTAACAGGCTATCGTGGCAATATTCAAGTGTCGCAATTGACTGAAACGCAGCTGATACGTCAGTCCTTGGAAATGGCGATTGTATCGAGTTTGCGCTATGTATTTGCGGGTTTGTTTTGGTTTTTGCTGTTTGCGCCGTTTAAATTGGGTGTGGCAGGGGTGGTTTTCTACCGCTTGGCGGATTTGCTCGCTCGGCGTTGGCATCTGCGCGCCGAGGGTAAACAAGACGCGTACACCGCATACGCACGTAAAATGATGAACTGGATAGAGTTTTTACCCGCACGCTGTGCCGCAGTGATTTTTGCGGTGGTGGGTAATTTTGAAGAAGCCATGTACGCGTGGCGCACTCAGTCCGACAGTTTGCGTCAACTGGGTGAAACCGATGCGGCGGCGGTGACCTTAACTGCGGGCGCGGGCGCATTGGGTGTGACTTTGCGCGATGGGGTCACACAACGCACGCGCGATATGATGGATGAGCACGAGTTGGCACTGTATGGTGAGGACGTTGAATTAAAAGCCAACGAAGTCAAAAACGCAGGGCAAATTGGGACAGGACCCAATCCAGATGTGCGTTCATTAAACAGCGGGGTGGGGCTGTTTTGGCGTGCGACGATTTTCGTCTTGTTGGGCTTGATGCTGCTGACCTTGGCGAAAATTTTGGCTTAATTAGACTTGTGAAGCATAGCGTGCTGTAGTACAATATCAGTTGCTCATTTTGAGCGCACGGCGCGTTGTTAGACCAACGTGACCGCAAGTTTAACTTTAAGGATTCATATGTCTATTACTGCAATTAAAGCCGAAGTCGTCGCGCAATACCAACGCGCAGTTGGCGATACAGGTTCTCCAGAAGTTCAAGTGGCTTTGCTCACAACCCGCATCAACGATTTGACTGAGCATTTTAAAGCCCACAAAAAAGACCACCACTCACGTCGTGGTTTGTTGAAAATGGTCAGCCGCCGTCGTAAGTTGCTCGACTATTTGAAACGCAAAGACGCTGATGCGTATCGTTCGTTGATTGAACGTTTAGGCTTGCGTAAATAATCAGTTTATGAGAATGCCTGTGTCGATGATGCAGGCATTTTTTTTAAACGTTGTTTTTAATCACAGCAGTCCGAGGCAGGTGTTATTCCAAGAGGGTTTTGCTTGAAAACCTTGTTGGAATAGCATGAAAACAGGTCAAGGACGCTAAAAAGAAATAAAGGATTTATGATGAGTATGTTTAATAAAGTCACCAAAACTTTTCAATACGGTCAACACACCGTCAAAATGGAAACGGGGCAAATCGCGCGCCAAGCCTCTGGTGCGGTGATGTTGGATATGGATGACACCGTGGTTTTAGCCACCGTGGTTGCCAAAGAACAAGCCAAAGCAGGGCAAGATTTTTTTCCATTGACTGTGGATTATATTGAGAAAGTCTATGCGGCAGGTCGCATCCCAGGTGGTTTTTTCCGCCGTGAAGGTCGTCCCTCTGAAAATGAAACGTTGGTCAGCCGTTTGATTGACCGCCCATTACGTCCATTGTTTCCAGAAGGTTTTTACAATGAAATTCAAGTGGTGGTGCAGGTTTTGTCATCAAACCCTGAAGTCAATCCTGATATTCCCGCATTGCTCGCGGCTTCTGCGGCGATGGCAATTTCGGGTGTGCCTTTCGCAGGTCCAGTTGGCGCGGCACGCGTGGGCTATATCGACGGTCAATATGTGTTGAACCCAACGTTTGCGCAACTCGAAACCTCACGCATGGATTTGGTGGTGGCGGGGACTGAAGCAGCGGTGTTGATGGTGGAATCTGAAGCGCAACAGTTGCCCGAAGACGTCATGCTCGGCGCGGTGGTGTATGGTCATGAGCAAATGCAAGTGGCGATTGATGCAATTTATGAATTGGTACGCGATGGTGGCAAGCCTGAGTGGAACTGGACTGCGCCTGCGAAAAACGAGCCTTTGATTGCCAAAGTGACTGAAGTCGCACAAGCCGATGTACAAGCGGCGTATCAAATTCGCGAAAAACAATTGCGCACGACGGCGTTGCGCGAAGTGACTGCAAAAACCTTGACTGCCTTGAGTGATGCGGGCATTGAGGCCGATGCGGTGGAAGTGGGCAACATCTTGTTTGATTTAGAAGCGCAAGTGGTGCGTTCTGAAATTTTGAATGGCAAGCCACGTATTGACGGTCGTGACACGCGCACCGTGCGTCCGATTGAAATCGAACTCGGCATTTTGCCACGCACGCATGGTTCGGCATTGTTCACCCGTGGTGAAACCCAAGGTTTGGTGGTTGCGACTTTGGGCACGAAAACCGATGAGCAAATCGTTGATGCTTTGCAAGCGAGTTCACGTGATAAGTTCATGTTGCACTACAACATGCCGCCATTTGCCACAGGTGAGACGGGGCGCGTGGGTTCACCCAAACGCCGCGAAATCGGTCATGGTCGCTTGGCAAAACGCGCATTGGTCGCCTGTTTGCCATCAAACGAAGAATTCCCATACACCATCCGTGTGGTCTCTGAAATCACTGAGTCCAACGGCTCATCGTCAATGGCTTCGGTCTGTGGCGGCTGCTTGGCGTTGATGGACGCAGGTGTGCCAATGAAAGCCCACGTGGCGGGTATTGCGATGGGTTTGATTAAAGACGGTGGTAAATTTGCAGTATTGACCGACATCTTGGGTGATGAAGATCACTTGGGTGATATGGATTTTAAAGTCGCGGGGACTGCGATTGGGATTACCGCTTTGCAAATGGACATTAAAATTCAAGGCATTACCAAAGAAATTATGCAAGTGGCATTGGCACAAGCCAAAGAAGGGCGTATGCACATCCTCGGTAAAATGCAAGCCGCAATTAGCGGTGGTCGTGAAGAAATGTCCACCTTTGCGCCACGTTTATACACCATGAAAATCAACGCGGACAAAATCCGTGACGTGATTGGTAAAGGCGGCGCAACCATTCGCCAATTGACCGAAGAAACGGGTACAACGATTGATATTCAAGAGGACGGCACGATTACCATTGCGTCTAATGATGCGGAAAAAGCCGCCGATGCACAACGTCGCATCTCTGAATTGACCGCTGAAATCGAAGTGGGTAAAGTTTATGAGAACTGTCAAGTCTTGAAAATCTTGGATTTCGGCGCAATCGTTCAAGTGTTCCCTGGCAAAGATGGCTTGCTGCACATCTCACAAATCGCTCATGAGCGCGTCAATCAAGTATCGGACTACCTCAAAGAAGGTCAGCTAATCACGGTGAAAGCCACTGAAACCGACGATCGTGGTCGTGTGAAATTGTCGATGAAGGCATTGTTGGAGCGTCCTGCGCGTGAAGCGAGTGCACCTGTTGTGACAGAAGAAACACCGACTCAAGCACCTGAATAAACTGGAACAGCCGTTTCATCAAAAACCCCTGCGATGTAAATTGCAGGGGTTTTGTTTTGGTTTAATTGTATAACCTGTAATTTTTGATATGTATCGTTGAAAATCACGCCAAGCGTGCCTGCAAATTCGCTTTAATTTCAGCCCATTCATCCAACAAAATACTGAACGAATAGGTATCCGACAAAGCCCCGTCACTCCAACGGCGGCGATGGTGGCGCAAGATGCCCTCGTGTTTTGCCCCCAATTTCAATACTGCCGCGCGTGAACGCAGATTATCGGCATCGACTTCAAAACCGACACGCAATAATTTCAAAGTTTCAAACGCATGGGTCAGCATGAGCAATTTTGTTTCAGGATTGACGTGCGTGCCCATCACATCGGTGTCATACCACGTATAGCCAATATAAGCGTGCGGTACAAGGGTGTTGTGGTTGTAAAAACGCGTGCTGCCAAGCAATTTACCTGTCGCATTGTCCACCACCACATAGGCTTTATCGCTCAACGCCTGCTCGAACCACAGTGTGAATTTCTCCACTGATGCGCCGATATTGGAGAAATGATAGGTCTGCGGGTTGCGCAGAATGATGGCGTGGAGTTCGTCAAAATGCGTGGGCTGAATGGGGGTGAGGTGGATGTGTGTGCCTTGTAAATCGAGGTTACTCATATTGGCGTTCCAATTAAATTTTTGGGATTAAAATACTGTGGTCATTGCGAGCGACGTTTCAGCAGCAAAGCAATCCATACCGCCTTCATTTATTTGAGGTCATATGGACTGCTTTGCGATACATGTATTCGCAATGACTCGAATGACGACAAAGGCTATTATTCTTGCTTTTACACAGGATGTGGCAACGAGTTATTTTCTAATTTACACCGCCACCTGCGCACGTATCGCTTCGTGATGCTGGTAGTTCACAATTTCAAAATCCTCAAACGCGTAGTCAAAAATCGAATCGGGTTTGCGTTTGATGACCAATTGCGGCAAAGGCAATGGTTCGCGCGCGAGTTGGGTTTCAACCTGCGTGAAGTGGTTGTTGTACAGGTGACAGTCGCCGCCCGTCCAAATAAACTCTTTGGCAACCAAACCTGTTTGCTGCGCAATCATATAGGTCAGTAGGGCATAGGAGGCGATGTTAAATGGCACACCGAGGAATATGTCCGCGCTGCGTTGATACAACTGACAGGACAACTCGCCATTGGCAACATAAAATTGGAAAAAAGCATGGCACGGTGGCAAAGCCATGTTCGGGATGTCGGCGACATTCCATGCCGATACGATGATGCGGCGCGAATCGGGCGTGGCTTTGAGTTGCTCGATGATCTGCGCGAGTTGGTCGATTTCGCCACCTTTGCCATCGTTCCACGAACGCCATTGGTGCCCATAAATCGGACCGAGTTCGCCATCGGCTCGCGCCCATTCGTTCCAAATACTCACGCCACGTTCTTTGAGCCAGTTGTTGTTGGTATTGCCTTGAATGAACCAAAGCAATTCATAAATAATTGATTTTAAATGACATTTTTTGGTCGTGACCAACGGAAAACCTTCGGTCAAATCAAAACGCATTTGATGCGCAAACACTGAGCGCGTGCCTGTACCTGTGCGGTCGGTTTTGTCAGTGCCGTGCTCGTACACATGGCGCATGAGGTCGAGATATTGTTTCATGTGGTATCAATTGTGATGTTGTGCGGCGTGCATTGTAGCACTGGGCAACGTTATGGTTTAATTCGACTGCGGGTTTTGTCGTCCAATGCAACGCGTTCCAACCACTTGTAATACAACTGCCGCGCCACCGCCATGGCACTTTCGATGTGCAGCCAGTTTTCACGGCGGATGCGTTCGGCATGGTGGACATTGAGGTTGTTGGCATCGCTTAAATCTTCACGCGCGGTGTCAAGCCAGTGGTTGATTTTTTCGGGCAGGGCTTCGCAGTGAAATTGCATACCAAGGTGGATGTCGTCCAAAATAAAGGCTTGGTTGATACAGTACAAACTGTTGGCAATCACCCGTGCGCGTTGCGGTGGGATGAAAAACTCGCTGTGCCATTCAAACAAGGTGACGGGTGCGAGTCCGCCGAACCATTGGTAGGCCTCGGCATTGGCAATTGGCGTGACATCGTGCCAACCAATTTCTTTGTAGGCGGCGGCGGTGACTTGTCCACCGCTGGCTTTGGCGAGCAATTGCCCGCCCAAACAATGCCCAATCACAGGGATGCGCACTGACATCGCCTCATAAATTAAATCGACCGCTTGATTTAGATGCGGAAATTCGGCGGTGTCATGCACGCTCATCGCGCCACCCATGATGGCAAAGCCGCTGTAATCAACGATGGACATCGGTAGGGTATCGCCCGCAGCGATGTTGACCACTTCAAAGGGGATTTCCCAGTTGGTCAGACAGTCTGTGAAATAACCGGGCCAATCATAATGGGCGTTTTGGAGGATTAAAATGGGTTTCATAGGGTGTATTCTATGCCAATCTGTAAATGTTTGCGCTAAAACAGTGCGCATTTGTGGTGCGTATTTGGATGGGATGGTATTTTTCTGAGTGATGATGAGGTGTATGTTATTGCGCGTGGTTCAGCCACAAAACAACCCATTCAACAATCAACGAATGCACCACGATGGACGGCTTTGCTAATCAAACATCGCCGCAATGACCGCGCTCTATTTAAACCGAAGTCAATTCTGCCAAGCACGCCTCAAACGCATTTAAAAATTGCTCAATATGCGCCTGCGACGTATCGGGGCAGACCAAAGTCATATTGTGAAACGGCGTAATCATAATGCCGCGATTAAGCAAGTGCAAATGCACCGCGCGTTCCAAACCATCGTCCATCGCCAGTTCGGCTTCAGAGCCATTACGTGGCGAGGTGGGGCAAAATTGAAACTCACTGCGCGCACCGAGTTGGGTCACATTCCACGGTAACTGATGATGCGCAATGATGCTTTGCATGCCCTCTGATAGTTGGGTTTGACGCGCAATCATGGTGATAAAAGCCGACTCGGTCGCCACCTCGTTTAAATTCGTGGCGAGCAGCGCCATCGTTAGCATATTGCCTGACAGTGTTGTGCCGATGCCTGAGTGTCCTGCGGGCGCGGCTTCTTTGGCAGCGCGGGCGCGTTGAGCAACTGTTTCAGACATTCCATACACCGCGCATGGAATGCCGCCTGCAATTGCTTTGCCTGCAATAATCATGTCGGGTAAGAAGCCATCTTGCGCATAGCAAATTCCTGTATATCCTGAGTAGCCCGCGCTGATGGTGTGGGTTTCATCGAAAATCAACAGCGTATTGGTGGCATTGCACACTGCTCGCAATTCGCGCAAAAATCCCTCTGCTGGCAATACCATACCGCAGTTGGTCAGCGCAGGCTCGGTGAGCACACAAGCAAACTCATTGCTCGCCAATTTGGCTTTGACCGCCTCGATGTCATTGAACTCAACCACATCGCTAAATTGCGTCAAGTCATACACTTGCCCGAGTAAACTGGCACGCATGGTGGCAGGTGCGCTCACATCGTGTGCGTCTAAATCGACAAACACATCGTCAATCGTGCCGTGGTAACAGCCGTTGAATACCAATAATTTTTTGCGCCCCGTGATGGCGCGTGCCCAGCGCAAGGCAAAACGATTGGCATCGGTCGCGGTGGTGGCCATTTGCCAATAGGGCAGACCAAAACGCTCGCTCAATGCGCGCCCCGCAGTTGCCGCATCGGCGGTTGGCAGCATGGTGGTATAGCCACGCTCAGACTGTGTTTTGAGTGCGTTGGCAACCGCTTGGGGGCTATGACCAAACATCGCACCCGTATCACCCAAGCAAAAATCAATGAATTGATGCCCGTCCACACAAGTAAACTCCGCGCCTTGAGCGCGCGCTACAAAAAGAGGGACAGGGGTATTCCAATCCGCCATCCAGTGCAGCGGCACGCCAAATAAAAAATTGTGTTGGGTTTGTTCAGCCAACGTGATGGATTTGGGATGCTTGCTTAAAAAGGTTTCTGATTCGCGCGCAATCATGTTTTGAATGCGTGCGGGTGAAATACTTTTCGGGTGTGGCTCGTTCATAATGGTCTCCAAAATAGTGAGCCATTGTGCAAAAATTTGTGCCAAATAACACGAGCCAATTTAAATTGTCAGGACATCCACTTCAGATAAGATTTTTTGCAAGGATGGCGTCATATTTAAACTGGATAATTGAACACACAATTTCTCTTTTATTGGGCTTTGTGCGACAATACAACCCTATCATCAATCAAGAAAGAGGCAGTGGATGGAACGTTTTGACTTTAATTTTCCGCCCTATGAGTATTTGGCGGGCAACGAACGAGCAACTTTACAAAGTGCAGTGGACATCGCATTTTTTGAAGATGAAGCGGTGATTATTGAAGCGAACCAGCCAGTTGATTATTTGTATGTGGTGATTAAGGGTTTGGTGCGTGAGATGAACTCAGAGGGTGAAGTCGCAGGCTTGTACCACGCCAAAGACACCTTTGAGGCACGCGCCTTGGTCGAGGGGCATACCCCGCATCGTTTCATCGTGCAAGAAGAAGCCCTTGTTTATACACTCCCCAAAGCGACGATTCTCGAATTGATGGAATCGAACCCGCGTTTTGGGGCGTATTTTTATGCGTCATTGGCAGACAAATTGTCCAATATGGCGCACAACAAAGACTCGCAACAATTCGAGAGTTTGTTTACAGCAAAAGTACGCGATGCGTATCGTGACAACGCAGTCTGGCTCAATGGTTCAGATTCCATCATCCTCGCGGCACAAACCATGAAGCAGCACAAAACCAAATCGATTTTGGTGCGCCACGAAGACCGCGTCGGTTTATTCACCGAGTCAGCGTTTCGCGACATCGTGATTGCAGGAGCATCCACAGAAGAGCCGATTTATAAATGGTCGCCGTTTGAACTGATTTCGATTGATATTGAGGATTATGTTTTTAATGCCTTATTGCGCATGACGCAGTTTAAAATTCAGCGCGTGGTGGTCACCGAAAACGGTCAGCCGATTGGGGCTTTGGAGCAAATCGATGTCTTGGCGTATTTCTCCAACCACACGCATTTGGTGGCGCAACGCTTAGACAAAGCGCAAAACGTCGATGAGTTGATTGACATTGCTGAGCAGATGACGCAGTCGATTCAAATTCTGCACAGCAATGGCGTGCGTGCGCCGCAACTGGCGCAGTTGATGCAAGTGCTCAACACCAGTTTGTTTGAAAAAGCGTGGCGTTTGATTGCACCTGCGGATTTGTATGAAAATTCGTGTTTGATTGTCATGGGCTCAGAAGGACGTGGCGAGCAAATCCTCAAAACCGACCAAGACAACGCGCTCATTCTGCGCGAAGGCGTGGACGAAGCGGTGGCAACGTCCGCAGCGGATGAGTTTTCAAAAACCTTGACGCGCTTGGGTTATCCACCGTGCGACGGCAAAATCATGGTCAACAATCCGTTTTGGCGCAAATCCATCAGCGAATTTAAAGAAACCATCCGCCAATGGTGCTACGCGCCCGATGGCGATTCGTTGATGAACTTAGCGATTTTTGTCGATGCCAAATCCGTGGCGGGCGATGAAACCTTATTGACCGAAGCGAAAGAGCAATTGCGCCGTTCGATGACCGATGATGCTGGCACATTGGGGCGTTTTGCCCGCGCGATTGAATTGTTTGACCACCACAATACAGGCTTTTTTGCGCAATTGTTGCATCGCGACAGTTCCAGTCACATGGACATCAAAAAAATGGGCGTATTTCCTGTGGTACACGGTGTGCGTGCTTTGAGTTTAGAGGCGCATTTGTCTGAGACCAATACCTTTGATCGCATTGCGCGCTTGTCGCAAGCAGGCGTGCTCGATGAAGCCTTGTCCAAAGATTTGTCCGAAGCCTTGACCTATTTGCTCGATATTCGTCTCAAAGCAGGTCTATTGGCGCAAGCGGTGTGCTCGCTTGATGGCAATCACAATCAAGTCGATATGCATTCACTCACCACACTCGAGCGCGATTTGCTCAAAGAAGCACTCGGTGTGGTCAAACGCTTTAAAGGTGTGATTCGCACACACTTTCATCTGGGGAACTTTTAATGTTTGACGCTCTGAAAAAATCGTGGGCGCAACGCAAATTATCCGACCCACAGTATGCGCATCTATTCGATGAGCATCCTGATGAGTTCGTCAGTTTTGACTGTGAAACCACGAGTTTAAATATCAAAGAAGCCGAGATTTTATCCATCGGTGCAGTTAAAATTCGCGGCAACAAGGTGTTGACCAGCGATTCATTTTACGTGGTGGTCAAACCCGAGGGCATCATGCAGGCATCCAATGTGAAGGTGCATGGACTGCGCCCGAAGGATGTCTCGGGCGGAATTCCAGTACAGGATGCGGTGCGTCAGTTGCTCGATTACATAGGCGGTCGTCCTTTGGTGGGTTATTATGTTGAATATGACATTGCCTTGGTCAATAAATTTCTCAAACCGATGATGGGGATTAAACTGCCCAATCGCTTGGTTGAAGTGTCTGGCATTTATTATGACCAAGAGTTGAAAAACAACCCCGATGGCTATGTCGATTTGCGCATGGCGACCATCATTAATAAACTCAAGTTTCCTGACCTACCCCGACACGACGCGCTCAATGATTCGATTAATGTGGCTTTGATGTATTTGGCACTGATGGCGCGTGGCAAACGCTCATAACCCCAAGTTATTGGCTTTTTAACCTTATTTTTAAAGGCTTTTTATGCAAACCGAAACCCTTGTTGTCGCCTGTGTGCAAATGGTATCAGGCACGAACGTCGCAGACAATCTCAAATCCGCCGAGCACGGCATTGCCAAAGCCGCCAACCAAGGCGCGAATTTGGTGGTATTGCCCGAGTACTTTTGCATCATGGGGCAGCAGGACACCGACAAAGTTGCCATTGCCGAGGACTACCGTGCGTCAAACCCCGATGCGAGCACGCCGATACAATTATTTTTGCAACAACAAGCCATGCAACACGGTGTGTATCTCATCGGTGGCACGCTGCCGTTGAAAACCAGCGATGCCGATAAAGTCTATAACACCACACTGGTGTATGCGCCCGATGGCGCGGTGGTGGCGCGCTATGACAAAATTCATTTATTTGGTTTTCAAAATGGTTTGGAATACTATGACGAATCCACCACCATCATGGCGGGAGAATTGGCGCAAGCCCCTGTGGTTTGGGACAGTCCTTGGGGGCGGATTGGTCTATCGATTTGCTATGATGTGCGCTTTCCCGAACTGTATCGCGCGGCGCACGATGTGCTCGCTTGGGTCAACGTTGCCGCGTTTACGCAAACCACAGGGCAAGCACATTGGGAATTGCTCATGCGCGCGCGCGCGGTCGAGAATCAATGTTATGTGATTGCCTGTGGGCAGGGCGGCGAGCACGAAAATGGCCGACGCACTTTTGGACACAGCATGATTGTTGATGCATGGGGCATTGTCCAAGCCGTTCAAGCGACAGGTGAGGGCGTGGTCATGTCAGTCATCAAGCCTTCTCGGGTTGAGCGGGTGCGCACCAGCATCCCTGCTTTACAACATCGGGTTTTATAAATCAAAAGGAGTTTGTATGCCATACGTTAATATTAAAATCACCAAAGAAGGTGCAACTGCCGAACAAAAAGCCCAGTTGATTCAAGGGGTCACACAGTTATTGGTTGAGGTTTTGGGTAAAAACCCAAAAACGACAGTGGTTGTGATTGATGAAGTGGAAACCGATAATTGGGGTATCGGTGGTGAAACCGTTACTGTGCTGCGTGGATTAAAAGAATAACGAATCGCGTGGGCGATACCCAAAAAAATGAATCATTTTTAATCTCAACTAAAAAAAGGAGTTCGTAATGAACTGTGTCAGTATCAACGATTTACCCAAAATGATGCGTCCCAATGAGACGGGCTTTTTTGGCGAATATGGCGGTCCCGTGGGACATCCTGTGTTGGCGGTCGAAATGGAAAAAATCAAAGCCGCGTTTTACAACATCATCAATGATGCAGAATTTATCAGTGAAATGAAACGTTTGCATGAAACCTATATTGGTCGTCCCAGCCCAATTTATCATGCGAAAAACCTCTCGAACCTCACGCCCAATGGTGCGCAAATTTACCTCAAACGCGAGGATTTGAACCACACAGGCGCGCATAAAATCAACCACTGCATTGGTGAAGTCTTGCTTGCTAAAAAAATGGGCAAGAAAAAAGTCATCGCCGAAACGGGGGCAGGGCAGCACGGTGTGGCACTTGCCACTGCCGCCGCATTGGTGGGGCTCGAATGTGAAATTCACATGGGCGTGGTGGATATTGCCAAAGAGCATCCGAATGTCTCGCGCATGAAAATTTTGGGTTGCACCCTCGTGCCCGTGTCCGAAGGTGCGGGCACGCTCAAGGAAGCGGTGGACAGCGCGTTTGGTGCGTATTTGCAAGACCCTGAGAACAGCCTATTTGCGATTGGCTCAGTGGTCGGACCTTCACCATTCCCTGAAATGGTGGCGTATTTTCAATCCATCGTTGGTTGCGAAGCGCGCGAACAATTTGAAAAACTCACAGGCGGTTTTCCCAATGAAGTGGTTGCCTGCGTGGGTGGTGGCTCTAATGCGATTGGTTTATTCAGCGGGTTTTTAGACGAAGCCAGCGTGCGCATCGTGGGGATTGAACCTGCGGGCGAGGGATTGGACACAAACCGCCACGCGGCAACCCTTACCCTTGGTAAAGTGGGCGAGTTGCAAGGGTTTAGATGCTACTTTTTGCAAAACGAAGACGGCTCACCCGCAGCGGTTCACTCGATTGCCTCGGGCTTAGACTATCCCGGAGTTGGCCCTGTGCATTGTTACCTCAAAGACCTCGGACGTGTGCATTACGAAACCGCCACCGATCAAGAAACTTTGGACGCATTCATGACACTCTCACGTGAGGAAGGGATTATTCCAGCATTGGAAAGTTCGCACGCGGTCGCTTATGCAATTCGTCGTGCGCGCGAGTTGGGTGCGAGTGGACAAGGTCAATCGATTTTGGTCAATTTGTCGGGTCGCGGCGATAAAGACATTGATTTTGTGATTGAGAAATTAGGTCTGTAGTTGTGATCTTAAAAAGTTTACATTTATCAGGCATCACTGCGGCACTTACTGCCGCAGTACTTTTTGGCGTGGGTACACCATTGGCAAAGGTTTTGCTCGGTGGTGTGAGTCCTTGGTTGTTGGCGGGTTTGCTGTATTTAGGTTCGGGCACAGGTTTGTTTTTATACCGCCGAGTTAAACGCTCGCCGAAAGTTCAATTACCAGTGGATGAGGTCAAATGGTTTACGGGCGCGGTGCTGTTCGGCGGTGTGCTCGCGCCTGTCTTGTTGATGTGGGGCTTGACCCACCTGCCTGCCGCGAATGCTTCGCTATTGCTCAATGCAGAAGCGGTGTTTACCGCGCTTTTGGCTTGGTTTGTGTTTAAGGAACAGTTCGATGCCCGTATTTTTATAGGTATGGTGTTTATCGTAGTCGGTGCGTTGGTGTTGAGTTGGTCAAATGAAGTGGGGCTGGCTCATGTATTGCCCTCATTGGCAATCTTGGGGACGTGTTTGGCGTGGGGCTTGGACAACAACCTCACGCGCAAGGTTTCGCTCACCGATGCCACTTGGCTTGCGATGAGTAAAGGCGCGGTGGCGGGCGTGGTCAATCTAACCTTGGCATTTGTACTCGGTGCGCAGATGCCTGTCGTGGTAAATATCGTATGGGCGATGGTGGTGGGATTTTTGGCGTATGGTTTGAGTTTGGTGTTGTTTGTGGTCGCTTTGCGCCACCTCGGCGCGGCGCGTACGGGCGCATATTTTTCGATAGCACCATTTGTCGGCACGCTATTGGCGTTGTTGATGGGCGAGCCTTTGACTTGGCAACTGGGCATTGCCACGCTATTGATGGCAGTGGGAATTGTGCTGCATTTGACCGAACACCACGCGCATCCACACGACCACAGCGTGATGACACATGAGCACGAACACACGCACGATGCGCATCATCAACATGAACATGAGATGGCTGTCGATGTGGGGGTGAAACACACACATCGTCATGTACACAGCGTATTGCGCCATACCCATGCGCATTTTCCTGATATGCATCATTTACATGACCATTGAGTTGTTTATCGAAAATTTTATCAATAAAAAAGGTTGATGGTATAGGACAACCGTCCAAACACATCAACCTTCGATACAACTGTCAAACGTTAATTTGAGCGCAATATTAAGCCATCACCGCCGCGAACGCATCCGCGACATAGTCCACATTGTTGCTGTTCAAACCGGCGACGCACATGCGACCTGATTTGACCAAATACACCGCAAATTCTTCACGCAGACGATCGACTTGCTCAGGGCTTAGACCTGTGTAACTAAACATACCGCGTTGTTTAATCAAGTATGAAAAATCCTTGCCCGGTACTTTTGCAGTCAAAACGTCATACAATTTTTGACGCATGGTCTTGATACGCACACGCATTTCAGTCACTTCGGATTCCCACATTGCGCGCAATTCAGGCGTATTCATGACGTTCGCAGTGACGGTTGCCACGTGGTAGGCTGGGCTCGAATAGGTTTTGCGAATGGTTAATTTGAGTTGACCCAAGATGCGTTCGGCTTCCTCAGCATTGGCACACACCGCTGACAAACCGCCTGCGCGCTCGCCATAGTAAGACAGGTTTTTAGAGAACGAGTTACTGACAAAGAAAGTCAAACCTGACGCAGCGAATAAACGAATCGCATAAGCATCCTCTTCGATCGAATCGCCAAAGCCTTGGTAGGCGATGTCCAAAAACGCGATGAGTTCGTGCTCTTTAATGACAGGTATGAGGGCTTGCCATTGTTCTTTACTTAAATCCACGCCCGTTGGGTTGTGGCAGCAAGGGTGCAGCAAAACCACAGAATTTTTTGGCAAGGCTTTGAGTGCGGCGAGCATTTCATCGAATTTCACGCCGCCAGTCACTGCGTCGTAGTATGGATAGGTTTTAACATTGAATCCTGCGGCTTCAAAAATCGCGCGGTGATTGTCCCAAGTCGGGTCAGAGACATACATATCGCTGGCGGGGAAGTAGCGTTTCAAAAAGTCCGCGCCCACGCGCAACGCGCCCGATGCGCCGACGGTTTGCACAGTGGCGACGCGTTTGGATGTCAACGGCTCAGAGTTCTCGCCAAACAATAGGTTTTGAATCGCGGTGCGATAGGCTGCCAAACCTTCCATCGGCAGGTAAGGGCGCGGCTCGAGGTGCTGTGCCAATGCGGTTTCGGCTTTAACGACCGAAGGCAATAAAGGCAAACGACCTTGGTCATCATAATAAATCCCAATCCCCAAATTGACTTTAATGGAGTCACGAGGGTCTTTTTTAAAGGTTTCTACCAATCCTAAAATTGGGTCGCCAGCATAGGCATCAACGTGTTCAAACATAATGTGCTTTCAGTGAGTTGGACAAAAATAACCGATAGATTATACCGAGGTTTTAGGTTGAATAAAAGACTTAAGTGGGTGGTGTTTAATTTAAAATTTTCTTAATCCGAGATAAGGTGTTACGAGCAATTGGTTGGTTTGGGCGGTGTTGGTATGAGGGTCGGATGTCAAATGCGGCGGTGGTATAATCACTCGTTGATATAGAAAAAAACGAGCATAAATATGAGCGCAAATCGCATCATCACCTACCCCAACTCACCGTTTGAGTTGCATCAGCCGTTCGCGCCAGCGGGCGATCAGCCGACGGCCATCGCCACTTTGGTTGAAGGGGTCAACGACGGTTTGAGTTTTCAGACCTTGCTCGGAGTCACAGGGTCGGGTAAAACCTTCACAATGGCCAATGTGATTGCGCAAACGGGGCGTCCAGCCTTGGTGCTTGCGCCGAATAAAACTTTGGCGGCACAGTTGTACAGCGAGTTTCGCGAGTTTTTCCCCAACAATGCTGTCGAATACTTCGTGTCGTACTACGATTATTATCAACCTGAGGCGTATGTGCCGCAGCGTGATTTATTCATTGAAAAAGACTCCGCAATTAACGAGCACATCGAACAAATGCGTCTGTCGGCGACCAAAAGTCTGCTTGAGCGGCGAGATGTGGTGATTGTTGGCACGGTTTCGTGTATTTATGGGATTGGTAATCCACAGGAATACCATCGCATGGTACTCACCTTGCGTGCGGGCGATAAAATCGCGCAACGCGACATCATCAAACAGTTGGCGGTCATGCAATACAACCGCAATGAAATCGATTTTGCGCGCGGTACGTTTCGCGTGCGCGGCGATACGATTGATATTTTCCCTGCGGAGAATGCTGATTTTGCACTGCGTTTGAGCATGTTTGATGATGAGGTGGAAAACATGCAATTGTTTGACCCACTGACAGGAAAAGTGGTGCAAAAAATCCCGCGCTTCACGATTTACCCCGCTTCGCACTATGTCACGCCGCGCGATACAGTGTTGCGCGCGGTCGAGGCGATTAAAGATGAGTTGCGCGAACGGGTGAAATTTTTTCATGACAACGGGCGTTTGGTCGAAGCCCAACGCATTGAGGAGCGCACGCGTTTTGATTTGGAAATGCTTGCGCAAATTGGTTTTTGTAAGGGGATTGAAAACTACTCACGCCATTTGTCGGGCTCTAAAATTGGCGAACCACCACCGACTTTGATTGATTATTTACCCAAAGACGCGCTGATGTTTTTAGACGAATCACACGTGATGGTCGGGCAACTCGGTGCGATGTACAAGGGTGACCGTTCACGCAAAGAAAACTTGGTTGACTATGGTTTTCGCTTGCCATGTGCCTTGGATAATCGCCCCTTAAAGTTTGAAGAGTTTGAAGGCAAACTGCGCCAAACGGTGTTTGTATCTGCGACACCTGCAGATTATGAGAAAAATAAAACCGATGCAATTGCCGAGCAAGTGGTGCGTCCGACGGGCTTGGTTGATCCACAAATTGAAGTGCGCCCAGCGGTCACGCAAATTGATGACGTGCTCACCGAAATTCGTGCACGCGCGGGTGTGGGCGAGCGCGTGCTGATTACCACATTGACCAAACGCATGGCGGAGGATTTAACCGATTACCTCAATGACAACGGTGTGCGCGTGCGTTATCTGCATTCAGACATCGATACGGTTGAGCGGGTCGAAATCATTCGTGACTTGCGCTTGGGCGAGTTTGATGTGTTGGTTGGGATTAACTTATTGCGCGAGGGTTTGGATATTCCTGAAGTGTCTTTGGTGGCGATTTTGGATGCCGACAAAGAAGGCTTTTTGCGCTCGGAACGCTCCTTAATTCAAACCATTGGACGCTCGGCGCGAAATATCAACGGCACTGCTATTTTATATGCTGACCGAATCACCGACTCCATGCGTCGCGCCATCGATGAAACCGAGCGCCGCAGAAACAAACAATTGACGTTTAACCAAGAAAACAGCATTACACCCAAAGGTATAAACAAGCGCGTCAAAGACATCATTGATGGCGTGTACAACGATGGCAAGAAAAAAATTGACCACTTAAGTCAACCCGACAGTACGACCGTGCGTTTTAGCCAATTAAGCGAGGCTCAATTGGGCAAGGAAATTATTAAACTTGAGAAGCAAATGCTTGATTTGGCAAAGAATTTAGAATTTGAGCAAGCAGCGAAAACCCGCGATTTGATACACGAACTAAAATCAAAACTGTTTGGGATTTAATATTTTTTGTATTAAATGATATTGACATAAATACTGTTTTCTTTATATTTTTTAACATTTAAATATAGACCGTTCTTTATCTTTCTATGTTTTGGTAGATTTTTTTTTACTTGATTTTTATCGCACAAATTGTTAGAATTTGCCTCGTTGTTTTGCAGTATTTGATGGAGTCCCCAAGGAGGGTGATATGCGTTTCGAGATGGTTGAGTCTGACTCGATTAAGACCAAAATTTTATTTGTGTGTACGGGTAATATTTGTCGTTCACCTGTCGCTAAAGCCGTCTTTAATAAGAAAATTGCTTTATCAGGTCATGCCGATAAAGTGGTGGTGGACTCAGCGGGAACCCATGCTTGCCACGTCGGTGAAAAAGCCGATTCGCGTAGCCAGCATGCCGCTGCTTTTCGTGGCTACAGTTTGATTGGGCACGTGGCGCGTCAAGTGACTGTTGAAGACTTTGCTCAATTTGATATTATTTTGGTCATGGATTGGAAAAATCTGCGCCAATTGCAAAATTTAGCTCCTGAACACCATCGTCATAAAATCGAACTGATGATGCGTTATGCTCAAAATTACGACGATGCGGAAGTGCCTGATCCCTATTATTCTGAGCAAGCGGCGTTTAATTTGGTGGTCGATTATGTCGAAGACGCGGTCAACGGCTTGGTCGAGTCGGTTGCGCGGCGCATCGTTGAGCCCAATGCGGCTTAATTTTAAAGCCCCATAATCAAAACAAAAGCCTCGTATGATTGCGAGGCTTTTGTGATTCTTGGGTTGTTGGGTCATCATTGTGGAATATTGAGTATTTGAGTGCCCACTGTGATTTGATGCTTGTCAAACCAACCTTGATTGGTCTCTAACGCGTATTTTATGGCTTGATTGGGACAATGCACATCTGTGGTTTGCGCTTGCATGGACTCGATTTGCACCAAACGCCCCTGCGCATCAATAAAGCCAATATCCAATGGAATCAAGGTGTTTTTCATCCAAAAGCAGTGGGGCTGAGTCTGCTCAAACACAAATACCATGCCCGCATTTTCAGGCAATGAAGTTCGATTCATTAAACCCATTTGTCGTTCTTGTGCTGTATCAGCCCATTCCAAATGCAATTGGGCTATCGGTGCAAGGGTTTGGATGGCTTGTTTTTCGGTTGATGTAGGCGGTGTGGTTTGCTGACAGCCAAACAAAAATAAGGGTAACAGCAGGGCGAGCCAATCATTTTTTAATTTGCCTACGCGCTTGTTCAGAAGCATTTTAAACCCGCACACTGCCATCTCCATACACGATGTATTTCAAACTGGTCAAGCCCTCCAACCCGACTGGTCCGCGCGCGTGCAGTTTGTCATTGGAAATACCAATTTCCGCGCCCAATCCATACTCAAAACCATCGGCAAAACGGGTGGAGGCATTGACCATCACAGAGGACGAATCCACCTCACGTAGGAAGCGTTGCGCGGTGCTGTGGTTTTCGGTGATGATGGCATCGGTGTGCGCCGAGCCGTAGTGATTGATGTGTTTGATCGCCGCATCCAAATCGTCCACGGTTTTGATGGATAAAATCGGCGCGAGGTATTCGGTTGACCAATCTTTTTCAACCGCATCAACCAAATTTTTAAAATTGTTTTTTTCCAAAAACGCACGCGTGGGCGCATCCACACGCAACTCCACACCTTTGTCTTGATAAATTTTGCATAATTGGGGCAATACATCTTGCGCAATGTCCGCATGTACCAACAAAGTTTCCATCGTATTGCACGGTGCATAACGCTGGGTTTTGGCGTTGTCACAGACTTTAATCGCTTTGGCGATGTTCGCCGCGACGTCAATATAGGTGTGGCAAATGCCGTCCAAATGTTTAATCATCGGCACACGCGCATCCGCCATCAGACGCTCAATCAGCGATTTGCCACCGCGTGGCACAATCACATCCACATACTCGGTCATGGTGATGAGTTCACCGACCGCCGCGCGATCAGGTGTATTGACCACTTGCACCGCCGATTCGGGCAAACCTGCGTGCGCCAAACCCGCTTGGACGATTTTGGCCAAAGCTTGGTTCGAATGCAAGGCTTCTGAGCCGCCACGCAGTATGGTCGCGTTGCCTGATTTGATACACAGTGCAGCCGCGTCTATGGTCACATTTGGACGCGATTCGTAAATAATCCCAATCACGCCCAAAGGCACGCGCATTTGCCCAACCGTAATGCCAGAGGGCAAGGGTTTGAAGTTGTTCATTTGCCCAATTGGGTCGGGCAATTCGGCGACCTGACGCAAACCCGAAATCATCGTGCTCATGGCTTTGTCGGATAGGGTCAAACGGTCGATAAACGCATCGTCTAAACCTTTGGCGCGTGCTTGAGCGATGTCTTTGGCGTTTTCTGCTTTGAGCGCGTCGGCTTGTTGCTCAATCAAATCCGCCATGTGGTGCAAGGCAGCGTTTTTGGTTGCGGTGCTGGCACACGCCATCGCGCGCGAGGCGGTACGGGCAGTTTTGCCGAGGCTGTGCATGTATTCGGTAATTGAGGTCATTGTATTGTCTGAATGATTTTGAGGTTTGGCGAGCACAACTCGTGCTATAAGCCACTATTCTAACGGCTTTTGGCGATTTGTACAGCCATTTGATTGGCAAGGCGCAAGGTCGCATCCCACGGGTCGGCTTTGTCCATGCCTTTACTCATGCGGTCAAGCTCCGCCGTGCGGGTCAAACAGCGATTGAGAAATTTGCTGGATAAACACGGTAGGGCGCGTGGAATCAATTGCTCACGTGCGCCCCAAATGCGGTTTTGCTTCATCAAGGTGGGCAGATGACCGCCTTTTTCGGTTTCTTGCTTCAGACTGAGCAGGGTGCGCACCTCATTGGTCAGTGACCAAACGATGGGCACGATGGATTCGCCCTCGGCTTTGAGGCCCTCAATCATGCGGCAAGTGCGCGCCACATCGCCTGCCAGAACGGCCTCGGAGAGTTTGAACATATCATAGCGCGCCACATTGAGTACGGCTTCGTGTACCACATCCTCGGAAATTTGCCCTGCGGGGTGCAGCAGGGCGAGTTTTTGGATTTCTTGATGCGCAGCCAGTAAATTGCCTTCAAACTGTGTTGCCATCCATTGGGCGGTGTCGGCAGACACGTTTTGTTGGTTATTTTTAAGACGCGTTTGAATCCATGCGGGAAGTTTGTTCAAATCTACACTGGCAATCTCGTACACATGGCGTTTTGCCGCGTCTGTCAAGGCTTTAAACCACACCGAGGATTTACTGGTTTTGTCCAAACGTGGCAGTGAGATGATGAGCAAAACATCTTCAGAAAGATTGCGCACGATATCTTTGAGCGCATCGCCACCGTCTTTACCAGGTTTGCCCGTTGGAATGCGCAGTTCAATAATTTTTTTATCGCCAAATAATGAAAGCGACTGTTGCGAGGCGATGACTTCATGCCATTTAAAGTGTGATTCAACGGTATAGACTTCGCGTTCAGAAAAACCCTCACTGCGTGCTATTTGGCGCAGTGTGTCAATCGATTCTTGCAACAGCAGCACCTCATCACTGCAAAAAACGTACAACGGTGCGAGCGGTACAGTAAATGATGCGCTCATGGTGCGGTTTTTTGATGGGTGAACCAAACAGCACGCACACGATACACAATGCTGTTGGCCAACTCACGCGCCATGTCTGAATTGAGGCGTTCGAGTTCCGCATCCTCGGCAGTGGCGTAGCCCGTGCCGACAATTAAATTGCGCGAAGTGCTCAAACGCGTGGGTGCGAGCAATTGATTTTTATGATTGTCGTAGGCTTGAATGACCACCGACAAACTCACACGGTATTCGGAGGTTGTGCCCGTGGCGGTTTTTGACAGTACGTTTCTACCTGTGCTGATGTCGCCAAACTCAAGGGTCAAGTCGGCTTTATCGGGCGTTGC
This sequence comes from Burkholderiaceae bacterium, assembly GCA_018261955.1. Taxonomy (GTDB): domain Bacteria; phylum Pseudomonadota; class Gammaproteobacteria; order Burkholderiales; family Burkholderiaceae; genus CTSOIL-112. Next base: position 345,292 of record JAGTRK010000003.1, on the reverse strand, counting down.
GGATGCGATGCCATCGGGTTTTTGTAGTTTGAGTGATTCGACAATTTCGTTATTGATATTGCCAACGAGAGCGACTGAACTGGGCAGATTTTGGTTGCTGCTTGCTCCCAAAAGGTGAAAACCACAGGCAGACAGGCTCATCGTGAGTGCCAAAGCACCAAGCACCCCTGAGATTTTTTTAAACCAGCACATCATTGTCGCTGTTGTCGTCATCGCATCACACCACAATATTAATTAATTTTTTCGGAACCACAATGAATTTCTTCACCGCAAGACCTTCGGTGAATTTTTGCACATTGTCCAATTGCATCGCCAAGGTTTGTAAAGCCGCATTGTCCGCCGAGGCGGGCGCGATTAACTTATCGCGCAGTTTACCATTGACTTGGACGATGTATTCAATTTCATCACGTGCCAAAGCGGACTCATCGACCTCTGCCCATTTCGCATCCAACAAATCCCCATCGCTATTGCGATAGCCCAACTCATTCCACAGCGCGTAGGTGATGTGCGGCACGATGGGGTAGAGCACGCGCAACAGGATAGACACTGCTTCAGGTAAGGCTTTGCCCAATGTGCTGACATCATTCTTGCACACAGATTCGAGTTCGTTGAGCATTTTCATCGCGCCTGAAGCAACGGTGTTGTACTGAATGCGCTCATAGTCAAAATTCACTTGTTTGAGCAAGCTGTGCATGGTGAAACGCAGGTTTTTCGCTTCAGCAGTCGGTGTCAATTCTGCGGATTTTTGTTGTGCAATCGCTGCTTTTTGCGCTTGGCAGAACTGCCACACGCGGCGCAAGAAGCGATTAGAGCCTTCCACCCCCGAATCCGACCACTCCAAAGTTTGCTCAGGGGGTGAAGCAAACATGGTGAACAGGCGCGAAGTATCCGCACCGTATTGTTCAATCAGGGCTTGCGGGTCGATGCCATTGTTTTTCGACTTCGCCATTTTTTCCACGCCACCGATTTGTACGGGCTGAGCATCTTCGCGCAACACCGCGCCCATGATTTTGCCTTTGGCATCGGTGGTCACATCGACATCGGCAGGGTTGAACCAATCTTTGCTGCCATTGGCATTCTCGCGGTAATAAGTTTCGTTGAGCACCATGCCTTGTGTGAGCAGGTTTTTAAATGGCTCATCGAATCTAACCAAGCCCAAATCGCGCATGACTTTGGTCCAAAAACGCGCGTACAGCAAATGCAAAATTGCATGCTCAATCCCACCGATGTACTGATCCATTGGCATCCAGTAATCATTGCGTGCATCGACCATCGTCGTCGCATCGGGGCAGGTGTAGCGCATGTAATACCAACACGAATCGACGAAGGTGTCCATGGTGTCGGTCTCGCGTTTGGCGGGTTTGCCACACTGCGGACAATTGACGTGGAGGAAATCTTCGCGTTTATTCAATGGATTGCCCGTACCATCGGGAATGCAATCCTCAGGTAATTTCACGGGTAAATCGGCTTCAGGGACAGGTACCACACCGCAAGATTCACAGTGAATCAGTGGAATGGGTGTGCCCCAATAGCGTTGGCGACTAATCCCCCAATCACGCAAGCGGTAGGTGGTTTTGAGTTCGCCCAAGCCTTTGTCTGACAAATCAGCCGCAACTTTTTGTACCGCGTCTGAGTGATTTAAACCATTGTAAACACTGCTGTTGATGCACGTACAGTTTTCTTTATCGGCATAATATTCTTGCCATGCGTCGGTTGAAAACGTTTTACCAGCAACTTCAATCACTTGTTTGATTGGCAAATGGTATTTTTTGGCAAACGCAAAATCGCGCTCATCGTGTGCAGGCACAGCCATCACCGCGCCGTCGCCATAATTCATTAACACATAGTTACCAATCCACACGGGGACTTGTTCGCCCGTCAGCGGATGGGTGACGAATAGACCTGTGTCCACGCCTTCTTTTTCCATGGTTGCCATATCGGCTTCCATCACCGAGCCTTGTTTACATTTGTCGATAAAGGCTTGCAAAGTAGGGTTGCGGCGTGCGGCTTCGATTGCCAATGGATGCTCGGCAGCCACTGCGCAGAAGGTCACGCCCATAATCGTGTCGGCGCGTGTGGTAAAAACATACATTTTGCCGCCTTGCACCAATTCACCGTTCGCGTCACGGATGTCATGGGTGAAGGCAAAACGCACGCCGTGGCTTTTGCCTATCCAGTTTTCTTGCATGAGTTTGACGCGCTCAGGCCAGCCCAAGCCATCTAAATCATTGAGCAATTCTTCAGCGTACGCGGTGATGTTGAGGTAGTACCCAGGGATTTCGCGCTTTTCAACCAACGCGCCCGAACGCCAGCCGCGTCCATCGATCACTTGTTCATTCGCCAAAACCGTTTGATCGACGGGATCCCAGTTGACAGTTTGAGTTTTGCGGTAGGCAATGCCTTTTTCAAGCATTTTCAAGAACAACCATTGATTCCATTTGTAATACTCAGGCTGGCAGGTGGCGACTTCACGCGACCAGTCAATTGCCAAGCCCATCGCCTGCATTTGCTTTTTCATGTAGGTGATGTTCTCATACGTCCACTGCGCGGGCGGTACTTTGTTTTTCAGCGCGGCATTTTCGGCAGGCATCCCAAACGCATCCCAGCCCATTGGCATCAAAACGTTGTAACCCTTCATCCGCAAATGGCGCGTCATCACGTCATTGATGGTGTAGTTGCGCACGTGTCCCATGTGCAATTTACCCGATGGATAGGGCAGCATGGAGCAGGCATAAAACTTGGGTTTGTCCGATTGCTCATTGACACGGTATACATCGGCGGCGTTCCACGCATTTTGTACGGCAGTTTCGATGGCTGTGGGGTGATAATAATTTGAATTGCTTGAGTTCATGGGCGAGGTGTGAAAATAAAGTGAAAATACAAGGTTGCTATTATAACTGTTAATCAGCGGTTTTATGCTCAGAATGCTGATTCAAGATGAAACCTTTGCATAACAACGTTAAAAATATTTCGGCGATTTTCAAGTCTTTGATTTTCAAGATTTAAAAATCGTCAAAATTTCTAAAAGGAAGATTGTGCAAAGGTTTCAAGGTGATTCTTTTAATGATAAATGGTGGAGGATTTAAATGTTTATTCAAAACATTCCACATTGCCTTTGAGAATTTTTTTAATAATGTCAAACGAAAAACCTCGATATGCCATAAAACGGCTTTGTTTGGCATACTCGGCCGAATTTTGAGGCAATTGACCGAACTTTTTTTGCCACACCTCAAAGCCGCGTTGGAGTTCAGTTTCAGCCAATTCATTGATTTTTTCATCAATGATTTCACGCGCAAGTCCTTTTTGGTTCAAGGTTTGTTTGACACGCGCGCTGCCGTAACGCTCGCCTTTGATTTTGCTGATGTTGTCGGCAAAACGGGTGTCGGACTGCCAATTGTTTTTGGCCAAATATTCAAGCACAGATTCAATTAAATCATCCAACTCAAGTGTATTTTCAGGCTCGGCATGGCTAAAGGTCGCATCAGCGAAGGCATGTGTGAGTTTTCGCTTGAGTTCTTGTTGTGAGTATTCGCGTCGAGACAAGTAGCCAATCGCGCGGTGCATGATGCGCTGACGCAGTTGCGCTTCAGTGAGCAACGGTTTTTTATCCGCGTTCACTGTACTCACTGTAAATTGCTCAAATGGCTCGTCATCATGGTCGATCATAATGCAAAGTCTTTCGCAGTTCGGTCAGGGTGTACACCGATGGCAGCATGATTTCGGTCACCATCATGTGACTGCTTTTTTGGCGTTGATGGACAAATACGCCGCGCCGTGCCCAAAGGTATTCAGGTAAATCCAGTTGAAAGCCTTGTGCTTTGAGGATGTTTTGTGTCAATTGATACAACATATCATGGCGTGCCAAGCGTGTGTACTCAAAGGGTTTGCGTTTAATCAGCGGATTGAAAAACAAAGTCAATCCCAAAGCTTTATTGCCCAGTGCATTAAAAAATGGCCAGTGCCGTTTCAATGTGTCTAAAGCCGTGATGGTGTGCCCAATCACCACAGGCTGTCCATCGCAACACAGCACCACATCTCGGGTCATGACTGGATTGGCCAAAGGGCGTTGGATGGCTTTGTATTCGCTCAGATGTAAAGGGCGTTTGCCTTGAAACGCGCGCAGTACTTGAAATTGCTGGCAGTGACGCTTGAGTTTTAAAGTCAGCGAGTTGGTATCGGTCAGCCAGTGTTGGTGACATTTATCAATCCTCGGAACATAGGTTTGCCAAGGTGATTGTTGGCTGGCACTCATCCGTGTATTCCCATCATGGTAAAAATGATTGGATGGTTGTGCCAATATATTGAGCCAATGGCTGTGTTTGGATGGTTTTTTGCTTTAAAGTGTGGCTGAATGAACGTAGTGCATCAGGGCGCACAAAAGCGACGATGACAATCAAGACACAGACGGTAACTGCCAAATAGAGCAGCCATTTGATTGGATTGAAAGCTCGCGCGCAAGGCGCGTCAGCAGATGCCATCGTGACCGATGGATTGACGGTGGGCGCGTGGCTGACAGGTGATTCATTCGCACTTGTGTCCGAATCGTCAGGAAAAGACAGCGACTCATCATCAGCAATTGATGTTTGCGTTGGTGCTTGCGGGTTTTGCTCTGGGGCGCTTTGATCCGTGATTGGATGGGTGACTGGGGTTGCTTGACTTTCAGTTGATGATTGATGATTGCGAGTCACATACGCCACGGCATTCAGAACGGGTAAACCGTCCACCATCGGAGTGTTTCGTTCTAAAAATGAGGTTTCATGTGGCGGCAAAAAAATCAACACGGCTTGGACATCAAATGTTCGTCCACACGAACCACAGTTGGCAAAACCATTGTGCAAACGCAATTGGTCTGGATAAACCTTAAACAATGTCTCGCAATGAGGGCAACTCGCGCCGAATACTGTCATATTCTACCTTGTGTGCTGACAACTTTTAGAAAGTCTGCATTGTAGCGGATTGGCATTGTGTGGGCAATGGTTTCGGGGATTTGTTGCTTTAGGTCAATGTTGTCTTTGCTGCAAGGGTTAAGCACCACAATGAAGTGGTTTCCAAAGCGCGCGCCGCATGCAGTGGGTCGGTTTTGTCAAACACCTTACCATGCTGCGGACGGATATCGTGTTTTTTGAGCACGCGCAGACCTGCACGCTCAATCATATCAGGAATTTCATTGGGTGCGCGTAAACCCAAATGCTCGGCAAAATCCGACATAATCAGCCAAGCCTGACCGTGCGCGCTCAAATGCGCACCCACGCCGAGCAAAAAACCTTTGAGCATTTGACTTTTTTCATCAAAAATCGCGCGTTCAATCGGCGCAGCGGCTTTGGCGGGCAACCACGGCGGATTGCAGACAATTAAGTCGGCTTTTGTATTGGTTTGAGGAAACAAATCGGCTTGATGCAATTGAACCTGTGTTGTGAGACCGAGCCGCTCGAAATTGTCGCGCGCACACGCCAATGCGCGCGGGTCAGTATCGGTCGCGATGATGGTTTTCACCCCGCGCCTTGCCAGCACTGCCGAAATGACCCCTGTACCTGTGCCAATGTCCCACGCGGTGTCACAGGGTTTGGGCAGCGGGGCGGAGTTGATGAGTTCCAAATATTCGCCGCGTATTGGTGAAAACACACCATAATGCGGGTGGATGTTTGAATTAAGTGCGGGAATCAATACCCCGTTTTTGCGCCATTCGTGCGCCGAAACATACGCGAGCAATTGGCGCAACGGCAGGGCATAACGCTCGGTTTGCTCACCCAAAACCTCAAAGCAGGCATCCACCACATCGGGTGCTCGGCGCAGGTCAATATGGTGGTTTTTTTCCACCACAATCACAATGGCATTGAGGATGTGGGCACGCTGTGCTTGCGCCATTCTATGTTGATGAAATACTTCTAAATTCGATTGTATTATTTTGTTTTTATTTGTTTTTTTAGATTTTAATTTATCCAATCGACGGGTCAATGCCTGCAATAAATGGCGGGCATTTTGAAAATCACCACGCCAGAGCAAAGCGTGTCCTTCTGATGCCAATCGATGCGCGTTTTCCGCTGATAAAGTGTCATCGGCAAGGGTCATGTGTTTGGGTGGATTGGTGCCTGACTCAGAAACCCAAAGGGCAGTTTGTGTGGTTTCGTTTTCAGGCCAATTGAGGTGTGTATTCATTTTTTAACTATAACACAGGCAAGTTGATTTATTAAAACGATTGAGCCCGACCATCATTAAATTTTATAGCACGACCGTTATTTTATATAGCCCTGAACCACAAACAATGGCACAATAGCCCCGTTTATAAAATAGTAGAAAGCATGGAGCATACTATGACCATTATCATCGCAGTGGCTGGTGAAACCCTCACGGGCGAATGTCGCGTTGCATTAGTGCCTGAAACGGCGAAAAAATTCGCAGCACTTGGCGCAAACATCCGCATGGAGCAGGGCGCGGGTAATCGCAGCCAGTTTAAAGATACCGAGTATTTGGATGTACCGACCGCTACCAATTTGGCGCAAACCTACGATGGGGCGCAATTGATTTTGCGCGTCACGCCGCCTACAGCCAATGAAATCAACGCTATGCCCGAAGGTGCGGTGTTGATTGGTTTACTCAAACCATATGAAGACAAAATGCGTTTGCAGGCTTTGAATGCACGGCGCATCACCGCGTTTGCTTTGGAATTATTACCACGCATTTCACGCGCACAGAGTATGGATGCACTGAGTTCGCAAGGGGCGTGCGCGGGCTACCAATGTGCCTTAATCGCTGCATCGCACAGCTCTAAATTTTTCCCCATGCTGACCACAGCAGCAGGCACAATTCGTCCTGCACGGGCTTTGGTAATCGGCGCGGGGGTCGCGGGCTTACAAGCGATTGCCACGTGCAAACGCTTGGGCGCAATGGTTGAAGCCTACGACGTGCGCAGTGCGGCGCGTGAGCAGGTCGAATCACTCGGCGCGAAGTTCGTCGATACAGGCGTGACCGCCGATGGGGCAGGCGGCTATGCGCGTGAATTGACCGAGGAAGAAAAAGCCCTGCAAGCGGAAAAACTCGCCAAAGCGGTCGCCACTGCCGATGTATTGATTACCACAGCAGCGATTCCAGGGAAAAAAGCCCCCGTGATTATCACCGAATCGATGATTGCAGGGATGAAATACGGTGCGGTTGTGGTCGATATGGCGGCGGAATCGGGTGGTAACTGTGCTTTGACCGAATCCAATCCATTGCAAGACACCTATGTCAGCGCGCACGATGTGAATATTTATGGCCCTGTCAATTTGCCATCCCGTATGCCGACACATGCATCGGAGTTGTACGCGAAAAATTTATATAACTTCCTTTCGCCGTGGATAAAGGATGGCGAGTTGAATATCGATTGGTCAGATGAAGTGGTTGCGGGTGCGTTGTTGTGCAAAGATGGTGCGACAACCCATGCAGGCGTTAAACAGGTATTGGGAGAATAAAATGGATGGGATGTTGGCTTTATATATATTCTTGCTCGCGGCGGTTTTGGGCTACGAGTTGATTGCCAAAGTGCCTGTGATTTTGCACACGCCGCTGATGTCGGGCGCGAATTTTATTCACGGCGTGGTGGTGGTCGGCGCAATGGTGGCGTTGGGACGCGCGCAGACACCTTTTGAAATAGCGGTCGGTTTTTTTGCCGTTGCACTTGGCGCGGCCAACGCAGCGGGCGGCTATGTGGTGACTGAGCGGATGTTGGCAATGTTTAAGAAAAAAGAAGGGGGTAAATAATGTTGCACTTACCTCTATACGTACAAGGCGCGTGGCTTGTTGGCGCGATGATGTTTATATTTGGGCTCAAAGGCATGGGTTCACCGACCACCGCGCGCAAAGGGATTGTTTGGGCGGGTGTGGGGATGTTGGTCGCCATCATCGGCACGTTTTTAGTGCCTGATTTGAACAATATTGCCTTGATTTTACTGGCTTTGGTGATGGGCGCGTCTGCCGCGTGGATTTCGGGTAAAAAAGTACAAATGACCGATATGCCGCAGATGGTGGCAATTTACAATGGTATGGGTGGCGGTGCGGCGGCAGCAATTGCAGCGATTGAATTTGCCAAAGCAGGGCGGTTGCACGAATCGCATGACACTGTAACTGTGGTCTTGGCGGTGTTGGGGGCATTGATTGGCTCGGTGTCGTTCACGGGCTCGTGCGTGGCGTTTGCGAAATTACAAGGTTTAATGAAAAAAGCCCATCGATTGCCCGCACAAAACTTCGTGAATATTGGTTTGGCTGTTTTGGCCGTGGTTTTGGGTGTATTGATGGTCATCAGCGCACCTGCGGGCATCGCTTTGGTCGTGGCATTTTTTGTGGTCGCGCTGGTTTTGGGTGTGGTGGTGACCATGCCGATTGGTGGCGCAGACATGCCTGTGGTGATTTCGCTGTTCAATGCGTTTACAGGTTTAGCGGTGGGGTTTGAGGGTTATGTGCTGAGCAATCCCGCGCTGATTATCGCGGGGATTGTGGTTGGCGCGGCAGGCACATTGTTGACCCAACTCATGGCAAAAGCTATGAATCGACCAATTAGCAATATTTTGTTCACGCCCATCACAGGCGAAGCGCAGGGCGGAGCCGCCATTGAGGGCACGATGAAAGAACTGAACGCGATGGATGCCGCAGCGTTGATGCGCTATGCGAGCAAAGTCATCATCGTACCAGGCTACGGCATGGCGGTGGCACACGCGCAGCACAAGGTTTGGGAAATGGCGGGGCTACTTGAAAAAGCAGGCGTAGAGGTGAAATTCGCCATTCACCCAGTTGCAGGACGTATGCCAGGACACATGAATGTACTGCTCGCTGAGGCGGGTGTGCCGTATGACAAAATATTTGACCTTGAAGAAATCAATGAAGAATTCGCCCAAGCGGATGTGGCATTGATTATTGGCGCGAATGACGTGGTCAATCCATCGGCGCGCACCGACAAATCCAGCCCGATTTACGGCATGCCCATTTTAAATGCCGATGCGGCACAAAACGTCATCGTCATCAAGCGTGGCAAAGGCACAGGCTACTCAGGTGTTGAAAACGCACTGTTCTACACTGACAACTGCCGTATGCTCTATGGCGATGCACAACCGATGGCGGGTGAAATCATTCAAAACCTCAAAACATTGGAATAATTGTACCCAAAAGCCCTGAATAAAAATCGCTTGCGGTTATTCGTGAGCGATTTTTTTATCAGTATATCAGTGACAAATTCGTGAAAACTCGCTACTAAATCGGGTATCATACCGCATCGAATTCCACACAAACGTATAAAGGACGCGATATGAATAAACAAGAAATCATCAAACTCGAAAACTACCTCGTCAACCAATTTGGTGCGGATATCAAACTCAAACCCAGCAAGAACGATGATTGCACTGAAGTCTTGCTCAGTGGTGAATTCATAGGCACCGTTTATAAAGATGAGGAAGATGGCGAAGTGTCCTACACATTAACCATGTCAATTCTGGACATTGATTTGGAATAATTTAGCGTCGTTGGTCACTAATCACGCCGTAAAAAATCCCACAATTATGTGGGGTTTTTTGTGCTCAATCAAACAGTGGATTTGTATTGATAGAGTGGGCATCGCAGAAGGGAAAGGAAATAATATGCAGCAATAATTCACATAACAGAAACTATCAAATATTTAATTTAACATAATATAAATTATACGAAGTTGGATATATTTTCAAGTTCCTTTGTTTTCAAGTCCTTCCTTTATATCAAGGTTGAAATTTAACATAACTTCAAACCACAGTCAATTGGCTCAAATTAACCTATTGATTATAAAGAATAAATTTCATTTTTAACGATTGCAATTTAACATAATTATATTGCCATAGTTTCTTGCCATGAGTTGGGTCAATGGCTACTACCTCCAAAAGTTGGATTAGAATTTACACATGGTTTCAGGAGAATTGTGTGTCGCATTTGGTGTTTGTGGATTTGGGTAGTTGGATTGGATGGTTGGCTAGTCTTGCGTTGACCTGCTTGTTTGTTTGGTTTTATGCTCAGTGTGTACTGAGCATTAGACGCAGTCAAAGAGGTTTTGTGAAGCGCGAAGTTTCCCACACACTTTATGCCTCTAACTTTGTACCCAAGAACACTCGTAAACCCGACTGGGTGCGTAATGAACTGATTCGGCTGGCGGCTCTGATGAGCAATCAAAGTCGCCGCGCTGTGGGACGGACGTTTAATCGGTTATATGCGCAGAAGTATGGTGTGTCGGTGGGTTCGAGTTTTACCTGTGATTTCTTGAAAGCCCATGCGGTGCAGGTGCTTCGACTGAGGCGTGAATTGAAAGCAAGACCACCGCGCATTGTACCTGTGTGCCATACGTGGGCGATGGATTTAACGTTCTTTACTGATGAAGCCAAAGTGACGCGTGCGAGTTTGGGTATTATTGACCATGGTTCACGCGCCCTACTCTGTTTGCGAACTTTGGTGAAACGCAATTCATGGACATTGCTTGGGCATTTGTGCATCGCGATTGGGCGGTATGGCAAGCCAAGAAAGTTAAGAACGGACAACGAGGTGGTGTTTAATTCATTTGTGTTCAAGTCGTTTCTGCGTTTGGCTGGGATTCAGAAGCAGACCTCGAACGTGCATTCGCCTTGGCAGAATGGGCGAATGGAACGACTATTCGGCACGCTCAAGCCTGTACTGCGCCAATTGCGCATCAGCGGTAAAGTTCAATTGCAAAATGCGTTGGATGAGTTTAGGGTGTTTTACAATAATTGCCGCCCACACACACATTTGAATAATCAAACACCTGCGCAGGTGTGGCATCAGCAGGCGAATAAAAGCAAACGCAAACAACCAAAGCGCAAAGTGCTTGGCAACGAAAACCGTGAACCCGTTTTTGTGCAAGCGTTTGATGGTTTGCTACATGGAGTGTATCAACCACCCGATGGGTAGCGCAATTTGAGTGATGTATTTTTGTACGCCACTTGAATGTTGGCTTGAATCATTATGGTGTTTTTATTACTGTCCGCATGGACAGCGGATAAACGCTGATTGATCGAGTCAAATGGCATGAATATTTAAATTTTTAAAGAGATTGTTTAGAGCCATTTCATGGCTCGGCTTGCCGTAACAAGCTAATTTAAAACCAAATACTCAAATTTTTAAGTTAATTTGAGAATGAAAACAGTACGAACAGCGTGCGGACAGGACAATGCCTATCCCACACACCCTGTCGCTGGCGGGGAGTTTGTCGAATAAGGTTCGTGGCGGTTGGGGCATGGTTAGTCTTTCATATTTTGCTTGCCCCGCATTATGCTATCGCTAATGCGGGTTACGGGTTGTATGGGTTGCGGGTTGCAGGGATTTACACCCAGGGTATTTTTTATTTACTTCAGCATCACAACTTTTTCTTTTTACAAATGTATTATACGGATCCAACTCATCCCAACCACCATCTGCATATTTGAATCCTTTATCTAACATACATTGTTCTACTTGCATCATCATCTGATCATAGACCTCTACAGTTCTAGGTTTATCACTATACAACTCTATTTGACCACATTGATTCAATGCATCTTGGTTCATTGTTAGGGTATAACCATCTTTTTTCCAGCGCATAGAATCAGGCGCAGTTGGACGATCAATTTGTGACAGATCGCAACTTGCAAGCAATAACGTAACACACCAGTGCCATTTCATTGCTGCCTCCCATTTGTCGGAGTAACGATAATTGGTACACTCACATTATTTTTACCCCAAGCTTTATTTGTTTCAATTTTAGGGATGTTAGGACCGTATGTTGTATGAGCTGCACCAAACGCATCAGTAATGCCCAAGTTTCCATTCTGTTGTGTTGCTGGATTATTACCAAAAATACCACTTACTCCGTCATACGGATGCGTTGATTGTTTCACAACTCCTTGTCCGCTTGTAACCTGATTCACAGTGTTAGACACACTTTGCGCATTTGCCGCGCCACCATTTAAAATTACAGTATCAATTGGAACATCAGTTTTACCATCTAATGCCTTATCCAACAAACCATTATTAATTGTTTGAGTCCCTTGGCTATGATTAACCGTTACGACTTTACCTCCTTGTTGTTTGGCTGCATCCAAAATAATTTCGTTGGCTTTTGTTGCTTCGCTCACTGGAAGACGCGCACCTGTCCACCCGACTATTTTATTCCACGCAGCCAAAGTTAAATCACCTCCAATACCCACTGTTTTTTGGTAAACCAAATACACACCTTGCTGATTGGCTTCTGGTGTGCTTTGTTTTTGAGCATTGGCTAAAGAAGCGGCTAAATCATTGTTAATACCGTTGTTAAACACATAAACTTTACCATTGCTACCCACTCGAATATTTTGCGGATCTATTTTTTCTATTGAGCAACGGTTGCTCGCATCACATTTTTGAAAATAAACATCCTGTTGTGCATTAAATGCATCTGCTGCCTCGCCAAAGACCGTGTGCGAACTTGGACCAATAAGTGATGGGTTTTGAATGCCAGCCGCCTCAGACGCTGCCGCATCATTACTCCCTATACCCCGCAAATTGTTTTCCGTTACACCCAAACGAGCATTCACCGCCTCATTCTGAGACTGTATTTGATATACCCTATTAGCCTCGGCTGTATTAACAGGGTCATTGGCGGTGGCTAAAATATTCCTTACTTTATCGATCGTAGGCTGAACTGCTTTTACCCCTGTTGTTTGGGCAATATCCTTTTTAATTAAATCATAATCAGAGCGAATCGATCCCAATCCATAATCACCCGCTTTTTCGGTGTTGCTTGCATTGTACCCAGCAATCACTGGAGCTAACGCATAATGAACATAATTTTGACAAGCCCCTGAATCTTTTTTCTCTCCATGCGCACCGCAGGCTTGCGCATATAGTTGGTCATTCTGGGCATCGGTCTTATTCAGACTTTCAAACTCACTCTCTTCCGCAGGAGTCAAGCCACCTTTCGAATATTTTTTCTCACGCAGTTGCGCACGGCGTCTGGCTTGCTCATGTGCCAACCAATTATTCTCCGTCGCATTCTTCGCCACATTTGCTGCGAGGCTGGCGTCTTGCACACTGCCTGCCACAGCACCGAGTGCTGCCCCTGCAAGGGTTGAACCCAGTTGCATCAAACCTGCATAGTTCGGATTCTTAACCGTATTGCCGTTGGCATCCTTGACCCATTCCTCCACCCCTTGTTGGGCTAAGAATTCGGTCATCACAGGAATGAGGGCTTCATTCATCGCACCTGCCGCCAAACCAATACTCAAGTCACCGCCTGCAACTTTGGCTTGTATCAACCCTGCCAAGCCGTGCAAAAGCATCTTCTCAACCGAGCCATCCGCCCATGTACTGACTTCTTTGGGGGACTCACCTGCCGCTTGTGCCCGCGCATTCTCTGCAAGTTGCGCTTGTTTGTTGAAGTCCTGCGCCACATCGCCAATCACGTTGGTCAGAACGGCTCCGACCAGATTCGCCGCTTGCGCATTTTGTTGCGCTTGTTTCATCTCCTGTTCCATCTGTGCCACGTCTTGCAGTTTGAGCGTATTGCTCAAACTTTGGTTTGCCGTGCTCGCATCGCGACTCGTCAGTTCTGCCGCGTTGGCTTGACTGATTCCGCTGGTGTCGCCCGTAATCTTGATGTTTGCTGGGCTAATCACTGAGCGCGTTTGGCTCGATTCGTCCATGTCTTTGGGTAAGCCCGCTGCACCTGCGAGGTTTGCCAAGGCATTTTGTGCCATTTGCAGATAAGCATTGCCACTGGTACCTGCGCTGACACTCACGCTGCTCGCTTCGGTGGTTTGATGATTGGCAAGGTCGGTGTAACTCAGACTGCCTGTGGTCAGGCTGTTCTGGTCTGCACTGGCTTGACTGGTCATGGCAGCACCATTGAGCGCGGTATTGCCATGAACCGTGATGTCAAACCCACCTTCACCTGCGGCTATGCCAGATTGCCCCGTTGCACTTTGGTAATCATGGTTGATTTTGGTTTGTGCGTAGTTGACACTGCCGCTCACGGTCTGCCCATAACAAATGGGTGGGACACAGATGCTGAGGTTAAAGCCACCACTTTGTTGCTTGCTCTTGTACTCACTGGTGTCTTGTAGGGTGGTGATGTTTAAATCACCGCCCACATCCATTTTGACGGACTTGCCTGCTACTTGTGCACCGATGAGGTTGGTGTCGTTGCCTGAGGTGACTTTAAGTGTGTTGGTGGCGGTCACTTGGGTGTTGTCGTAGGTGGTCTCAGAGCCGTTCGCATTGCCGCGATTGGTCGAAGCTCCCAGTTGGAAACTGATGCCCGTCTGCTGACCCACACCCACCGTCACACCCGCACCAACACTGCTGCCTTTATTACTACTGTGCATCTCTGCGCTGTTCACACCCGCGAGTAGGTTTACGTCTTTAGCCGCAGACAGGTCAATGTTCTCGGCCTGTAGTTTCGCTGCAACTGCAGTCAAATCGCCTTCACGCGCAGTGATGCTGATGTCGCTGGCTTGAATGTTGGTGCCTTGGATCGCTTTGCTGTTGTCACTGCTCTTTGACTCAGATTTGCTGTAGTTGACACTCGCGCTCACGCCGATTGCTGAACCTGAAGCATTGTCGCCACTTTGCCCCCCCGATGAGGATGCCAGATCGATGAGGGTGTTTGCCAATTTGTACGCATCATAGCCTGCCTTGAGTGCCATCGCGCCATCCAATCGACTATTACCCGTGCCCTCACGAGCCGCTTGTGCCATATTGTAGGTGTCGGTTATCTTTGAACCCAATGTGCCTGACAGTTGTGAACCAATGGTGAATGATTTGGATTGACTGGCTGTTTCACTGTGTTGCGTTGCGGCCGATTCACCCAGTGTCACTGCATTGCCTGATAAGTCCACCTTTTGTTTCGCGAGTAGGTCTGCACCTTCGGTGGTGATGTTGCCAGAACCCGTGCCCGCGTATTGTTTGTCTAATCCTGCCTTAAGTGTTAAGTCACCCGTGTTGGCTGAGAGCAATGAGGTGGTCGCTGTGGTGCCATTGGCAGCACTGTTGGTTTTCTGCTTATTGTAGGAGAATTGGGTTTGACTCGGTGCCAAGCCGCCAATGAGTTGTATCCCAAGGCTTTTGCTCTCCATGTGATAGGTCGAATCGTTGGTGTTCTCTGCTGCCATGACATTGATGTCACGACCCGCTGAGACATTCACATCTTTGTCTGCAATGACTTGACTGCCTGTGATGTTGGTATCGCGCCCTGAACTCATTGCCACATTCTCACCTAGTACGGAACTGGATGCGGCGTTGGTACTTGACCAAGTACCCTGCTCTTTTAAACTCGATTTGTTGTAATTTAACCCCGTAGCCAAACTGAGACTAAACCCTGATTTCTTGGTTTCATGGAATTGCGTACCGCCTTGGGTATCGGTGGCGTTGAGTATGTTGATATCGTTGTCTGCATGAATACGGGTCAGGTTGTCCGATACCACCGATGAACCTGTGATGTTGGCATCGTGCCCTGCGTCAAGTATGACCTGCGTACCCGTGAATTCGGTACCTGTCGCGGTAGTACTGTGGTTGCTGACGCTGTCGGTGGTGCGTGTCGATGAGAGCAAACCACTTCGTTTCTTGTAGGTATAACTGCTGTCGGCGTGGGTGGCTGTGCCGTTGGTGATGTTGATGTCATTGCCTGCCACAGCAATGAGTGCCCCTGTGTCGGCGTTCACACTGGCCGCTTTGGCATTGATGTCGTGATCTGCAACAAGGATGTTGTTTCCCACTGCAGTAAGTATGCTGCCTACCTCTGCCGTATCACTGCGCTCAGTGCGGTGTTTGTTTTTACTGCTCCAGTTGTACACTGCATTCTCAGCAAACCCTGTATCCACCGTGGTCAGGTTGATGTTTTGTGCGCTGGTGTAGGCATCCCCCGCACTGCTGACCGCCGATGCTTTAAGGTTGATGTCGCCTTGTGCTTGGATATTCAAAGCAGTTTGGTTGACCGTATTGCCTTGTGCGTCTTTGAAACTGTGGTTGTCGTCCAATGCCTGTATGCTCGCCACTTGGTCAATCCCATCACGCACACTGGCGTAGTTGCGGCGGTCTTTGAGGTTCATGTCGCCCGTTTGGGTGTGGTAGGTGGTGGTGATGCTGTTGAGATTGCCACCCACGTCCAATGCCAGATTGCCACCGCGCACCGTTCCGCCGATGTTGTTAAAGTCACCTTGGGTGCGTAAGGTAATGTCTGAGCCTGCGTTGCCACCCATCGTGCCGCCTTTGTTGTTAATGGTGTTCGCAGCAAGATCCATAGCTTTAAACGCGGCGATGGTACCACCGTTGTTGTTGACATCACCTGTGACGTTAAGAAAGTTGTTTTTGCTCGCAATCAGGGTGCCATCGCCTTTGAGGTCTAAACTGTTGCTGGTCAGATAGACTCGTGGCACGAGGGCTTTGACTTTGGTGCCATCAGCCAGTGTGACGGTTTCTTCAACCATCCAGATGATGTCGGTGGTCAGTTGACTCATTTGTTCGGCAGTCAGCGCAGTACCCACTGTGAGGCTAAAGGCTTTGCCCACCGCCAAGCCGTTGTCCATCAGGGCTTTGTATTGGGCTTCGTTGTTGCTGTAGTCGCCCACATAACGTTTGCCCGTCGCAGTGATGATTTGGTCGGTGATGAGTTTTTGTTCATAGTAGCCGTCACCAATGCGTTTCCAGATGTGGTCTGGGTCGTATTGTTGCAGCAGGTAGTTCGAGCTGAGGAATTGTTGTTTGTTGGTGTATTGTGGGTCGGTCTCAACAATGTAGTTGGCATTTGGATCATTCGCTACATTAAACAGCACATTGGACGGCAAGATGCCATTGAATGCCACGGTGCGGATTTCTTGGCCATTGTCCGTGGGCACGGTTTGTACCGATGCGGGTGCGGCAATGTCAGTCGCTGTACCCTCGCCATTGCGAGTGCCTGCTACACTGGCGATGTTTTGTGAGCCAACATTGGTTTTTGTTTCGGCTACGGAGAGGTGGACGGTCTCGATGATGGGGGCTACATCGGCATTGATGGTGCTGTAGTAGCGGCTTGAACCGCTAAAGGTACCTCTCTTTTCTGTATAAGTATGTATGAATTTGGCATTATCAAAACGGGTTATTTTGTTAGCGTCTTGACCAATATTATTAACATCTTGGGCACTACCGTCCAAGGTTCCACCCACAATAATTTGGCTTTGAGCATTGGTAATACTTCCATTAATCGTGGCATTTGAACCAATGATAATGTGCGCTGGATTCGATTGTGTCACCACAGGATTGGCAGTCACAATATCCCACTCTGAGAAGTCCCAAGTATTTTGAGTTGATCGGCTGGCTATATCATTGTTGAAAGCAGTGATTGCATTGTTAAGAGTTACATATTGATTAAAGTTACGATTTAACCAGTTTTGATAGTTGGTTTTATCAACTTCGTATTGCTGAAGCTCTTGTTGGTACGTTGCACATTTTTGAACCATTGTACCAGTAGGATTAGAACAAGTACCGAGGAAAGTTACGGGCTCTATGGGTTTCACTGGATAAGATGGTGCTGCAGAGTCAGGAGCAATCACATTAAATTTTTGCCAAATAGCGTCATTGGGTTCATAAGTGTAACGTTCTGGTTTGACCCCAGAACAAACCGTTACAGAGTCCCTACCGCCACTGGAAGTACATTGCCTCGCTGGTGCATAATAAGCCAAAGTTACTTTAGGAGTTCCAGACAATATAAACCCAAAAGAACCTTGATTGGTTGTGCCTGTGGTGGACGCTGTATTTAAATTTTCATACTGCTCATCTGAGATGGTGTTCGTAGCGGGCGCGGGTTTGCTATAAGTAAAAGGAACTCCTCCAATGAATGGGCCATAAATTTCAAATGGATAAGTCTCTGATGGCGTCACCAGTCTAAAGTAATCTTCACTGCCCATGGTGCTCACAGGAGTATTGGCATCATAGTATTGACCATTAAAGTAAAGACGAACTTGTGAACTATCGAGTTCTTGCCCACCCAGTTTGTAAATGACTTGATGAATCGGAGTGCCATCAACGGTACCCCAAGCGAACTGCATGTTTGAATTTTGCAGATTGGCAATATCCCATTTTGCATTCCCACCTACCTCTATCCGAGCGGATTGGTTATCCAATCGGTCTGACATTCCCGATACCGCATAACCCTCTGCTGCACTGCCCAAAGTCCGACCAATACTCATATCACCTTGTGACTGTATGAGTCCATTGATGTCGTTGGTAATATTGACCGCCCCAATATTCATATCCGCACGACTGGCAATCACTGCATTGGTATTGTTGATTAGATTCCCTGTGCCAATCAGAATGCCGCCATTGCCATTAAAATCACCCCCATAAATCTTATAATTGTTGATGATTTGATTGCCCGCCCGCAACTCGGTTAGCCCACCATCGATGGTGCCATCATTCACAATACTGTCCTGTGCGGTCAGTTGGGTATGGGTGGCATGGATGTTGGCTGCACTCTGGTTGGTGATGTTTTGCCCCGCAAGTGCTAAAGTGTTGCTGGCGCTGAGCGTGCTGCCAGTGGTGTTGGTGATGTTGCCATCCGTGTGGAGGCTCAAATCACCCAAAGCTTGGAGTGAGCCTTGGTTGGTGAAGTCTCCTGTTAAATTCAATGTGGCTGCATCGTTTGCAGTAATCATGCCTTGATGCGTGTAATTGCTGCTGGTCAGATTCAACTGATCAGCCAGTACCGTACCGTTCTGATTGTTCAGTTGTGTGGCATTTAGATTGACAGTATTGCCCACCACAAAGCCACTGCTGTTGTTCAGGCTTTGTGTGCCGACTTGAATAGTATTTCCAATGATTTGCCCTGCCGTGTTGTTCAGCGTGCTATTGCCTTGCACAGTCACTGTTTGCGCCTGTATACCCGTACTCGTGCCTGTTTGGGAGCTCTCAGCGGTGTTCTGGTTATCAATGGCACCCACGGTCAAGCCCACTGTTTGATTGGCGTACACCAATCCTTTTTGATTGTTCAGACTGTCCGCGTGGACGGTGAGTCCTTGATTGGCAATCAGTTGACCCGCTTGGTTTTGAATGGTTTGACTGTCAATGGTCACTTGATTGGATTGAACAATCCCCCCGTTGTTGTTCAGCTGGACGTTGCCTGAAATCGATAGTCCGTCCAACCCAATCAGGGTGCCGCTGACCGTTGCTTGATTCACAATGGCTGCACTGTTATCAATCTGTGCGGCTTGGATGTTGAGGGTTTGCCCTTGGATCAAACCCGCTGTGTTGGTCAGTTGTTGGGCTTGAATGCTTTGCGCCCCCTTGGCAAATACCAGTCCTTGGGTGTTGTTGATTTGAGTGGCACTGAGGTTTGAAGTACCTTGGGCAATGATGGCACCACGGGTGTTGTTTAGCTCATTGGTATTGAGTGTGAGTGCCCCAGACTCTATTTGTCCTTGAGTGTTGTCAATGGTTTGAGCCGCATTGAGGGTCAGGCTTTGCTCACCCGTGATGCTGCCTTGACGGTTGTCTATGGTATTGGCCGTTACCGCAAGAGTCTGTGCTTGCAGTTTGCCTTGATTGTTCAGTGCTGTGGCATTGAGGCTTGCACCCGTTTGACTGGCGATGGTGGCTGCAGTTTGGTTGTTGATTTGCTGGGCTTGGAGATTCAAAGTGTTGGCTGTGCGCACCGCACCTGTGTTGCTCAGTGTGTCCGCCACATGGACGGTGAGTGCCCCTCCTGTCAGCAATTGGCCTGGGTTGTTGAGGTCTTGAGCCACATGGATATGACCATTGTTCAGCACCACTGGGTTGGTGGTGATTTGTCCTGCACTGCTGGTGGTTTCGCCCGTACTGGTTTGTGGCGCACTGCTGTTGCTCACTTGTGCTTGTCCTGTGCTCGGATCAATTGTGGGTGTGTTGGTGTCGGCGGTAATGCCCACAGTCCCCGTATTGTTGAGGTTCTGTGCTGTGATGTCCATGTTTTGGACACCTGTTTGATTGAGGATGCCAGTGTTGTTTAAACTTTGTGTGTCAATCTGCACACTGCCTGCCATTAGTTGGCCGCTGTTGTTCAAACGGGTTTGATTGTTCAGCGTGAGGTTGTTGACTGCGCTAATTTGTCCACTGTTGTCCAATGCCGCCACATGCAAATGGCTGTCTGCACCACTGTCCATGCGACCACTGTTGGTCAAATTGCCTTGTGCATCTAAACTGAGTTCACCTGCCGAGATCAGTTGCCCTGCATTGTTAACCCCTAAGCCTTGTTCTGTACCAATGATGCGCATTTGTCCTGCGTACATCCCCCCAACAGCCGATACATCCAAAGCATAAGTCGGTGTGGTGCCTGTGCTCGACGGGTTTGCCGTGGCTTGGTGGTTGCCTTGTGCATCGAAGCTGATTTGGTTTTGTCCGGTGATCAACTCGGCTTGTTTGGCCCATATTTGTCCATTGATTTGCGCCGCACGGGTCAGAATGGTGAGTTTGTCGGTTGTGCTAGCATCCAAACCGCCTGCCCCCACGTCAATCAATCCGTCTTTAACCGCATAGCCCGCCAAAGCGCCATTGTTGTACTGCGGTGCGCCTGTGGTCAGAGTGACATTGGCAGTATTGATGAAGCTCCCGCCATTGATGCTGACACCGTTTTGATTGGCAAGGATGAGGTTGGCACGTTGCCCTGCAATCTCTTGCGCACCCAAGATAAGGCTTCGATTTGGGCCATTGACTTGGTTGACAATGGTCGAAGCCGCTCGATTGCCCAGCATGGGGTTGCCTTGAATGTAGCCCCCCAATTGGGTCAGACTGGTGCCACCGCTGTTGTTGAGAATCAATCCCACTGTGGGCACATTGTAGTCTCGGTATTGGTTGATCGATACGCCTTGCGCATTCGGGGCAATGATGTTGACCACAGGCACGCCATTATTGGCTGCTGTGACCGTGGGCTTACTGCCCGCTTGGGTGTTGTCTGGGGTAATCGCCACAGGAGCTGCCAACAAAGGTTGCCAGATTTGGAACGCCATGAGCAACATGACCATGCCGTGTTTGATGCGCTGCACTGTGCCACTCGTATGACCTGATGAACCTTGGGTTTGTCCTGAGTTGGGCTCCTTACTGTGATTGAGGGCCACCTCTGAGACCGCGACCATCATGCCACGTGTTTGGTTGAAGACGAGTTTGTAAGCGTGCTTGTTCATCAGTGACCTCTATCAAGAATGAAGGGATTATGAGTTGGAATGTGGGTGGGTTTAGAACGACCAGTTTAGACTGCCATAGAATGCAGGAGTGTCGGTTTTAATGTACTTTGGTTTGTGTAAGGGCATGGCTAAAGCCAAGTCATAACCCACACCATGCCACGCGCCACGCACCCCCAATGCTGCCCCTGCCAAGCTGTTGCCCGCGGCCTCTTCTGTGGCAGGTCCATGAATGACACCGTAATCCAAACCCAAGTAGATTTGTTGTGCTTGGTTGGCGCCATATAAGTAAGCCAGTTCGTTGCGCCAAACCAAACCGTCTTCCGCGGACAAACTGAAGGTTTCGTCAAACCCGCGCACGGTATAACGGCTACCAATGCTCATGTGTTCAGAGGCAGGCAGCGGACGTTCTCCGTGCTGCAACTTGAGGCTGCTGTTGTATTTGAATGGGTGTTCTTTAACTTTGAAGGGTATGTTGGCAGTTGCGTTGAGTGTGTACACCCGCCATTTACCATCCCAATTCGGGTAACCATAAATCTCTCCCAAGGCTTTTGAGTGCTGGGGCAGGTTTTGGCGAAGATTGGCCGATAAGGTGTATTGTTGGTCTTTACGGTAGAGGGTATAGTTAAAACCACTGTCCAGATAGACATAATCACGCATTTGATAGGGGTTTTCTGTTTGGTTGTAGTAGGTGTGGCTCGCTTTGCGCCCCAATTTGCTGGTCAGTTGCAGTTTGCTGTGGCTGTTGCGATAGAGCATGTAGCCCAACCCGATGTAGTAGTCTTGGCTTTTACCTTCTAAGGCGGTGTCTTCGGTGATGACTTCAGGGGTGTTTAATCCTGGCTCGGTGCGTAGGTAGGTGCTGCGCGTGTACCCCAAGTTAAGATTCAGGTAGCCAAAGTTGACATCCCAATACGCTCCCAGACTTTTGGTGTTGTGCTGATCCGCTGCCACGTCGGTGTTGCGGTTGTAGTTGAGGGTCAATTGGTCGTTAAGGTATAGCGGCGAGTCAATGGTCAGACTGGCATTGCCTTGGTATTGCCCCGTGCTGTCCGAGCCGCTGTTGTCAATGCCAACACTGCCATGGATGCGTTTGTAGTAGGGCTGGGGTTCAATGCTGTATTGTATCTCGCTACTGCCAGGTTGTGCGCCAGGTTTGAGTTCGATGCTGGCATTGCCTTGACTGCCCAAGCGTTTGAGGTTTTCTAAGGCCTGATCAGCATGGCGTTGGTTGTATAGCCGCCCTTCTTGTAATGGATACAATGTGCTTAAACTGCCGATTGGTTTGCCCTTGCTGGTGTCGTAGGTCACTTTGGATACCACCCCTGGATACCAATCAATGGTCAGAGTGCCTGTGGTGATGTTTTGACTGGGGAAACTGACTTTGCTGGTGATATGACCATGTTCTATCAGGCTGTTGTTGAGGTTTTTTTGTAATGCGATCAGTTGCACCTGATTCATACATTGGGGACGGGCATATTCGTCGATAATTGCCGCTTGAACTTGGTCACGTAGGTATCTAGGAGGTGGGATGTCACCTTGATTCCAATGGATTTGCTGAATTGGAAAGCAGGTGTCGTTGGTTGGATAAGTCGGTTGGGTTTGTGGTAGGACTGTTTCGGCAGGTGGTTTGTTCAGCTGGGTGGCGCGTTGTTCTTGTTGTTGAATTTGTTGCGCTCGCTGCTGCTCCAGTTGTTCTCGCTGACGTTGCTCAATGTCGACCGTTTGTGCCTGAACCATCACAGGAAATCCCAATAAACCCGCCCAGAGTATCGCCTGGCGAATACGATTGAGCCTGAAACCTTGCTGTGTCATTTTATGAACCCTTTGCATTGATTGTAGTCGTTTGTTCAATGCAAAGTATATCAAACCCTAAATAATGATGTGGATATTGAAGAGGTTTTTTAAAGACATTTGTATATTTTTATTAAGAAATATGCATTTGATGTCAGCCTTTATTAATTTGGCTCCTTTCGTGTGGCTTTAATGCTTCACTTAGCACAAACTTCAAACCTACTTTTATCAAACAAACTGTAAACAACCACCCTTTATTGAACTCTGGTGAGTCCAGGTCAGTTTAACAACGTTGGTTCATATCACTCGAAAGATTCATTTAGAATGTCCCTGCTGTCATCGAACAAGTTGTCTCCTCTATCAAGCATGAAGTCATCGGGTATCAGCGTTTTATCAGCGATTTGTATGAACTTAGCCCAAACAGAATTCATCTGCCCTGCTTCAGAAGAGTTGTGTGTGCTGTCAGATTTTACGGAGGATTTTTGAGTCATAAATTTTTTAGGTAGATTTGTTATGCTTGGTTATGTTTACAAGCATGTTCGGGATGAGGCAAAATACCGTAAAAAGTACGTTTAGATAATAATTTGCGCCAAACAATTTTATATTTGACAGACAAACAAATTAAGTTTACCTTAACAAAATCAATTGCTTATGCAACTCGCCTCAGACACTTCCATTACCGCCGATAATATAAATTATACGAAGTTAATCTGTAGTGGCTAAATAGAAATGTCCGATTTTTATTCAACTCATTCATTCTTCAGTGCCTATCGGTTTCGTCTGAAACTCTGATATTTGTACTATTTTATGTAAATGTGGCATGAGTAAATTCAATTTAAAGCCCATTTGCACCGACAAATTGAACTCAATCGCTTCATTAACTTGTACACAACACCGTTAAACTTCACAAATCGTTGTATAACTCAACTCCTTATGAGATACTTCAAATCTACTTTTATCAAACAGACTGCAAACAATGCGTCGATTTCCTACACCTTACCATCGTCTTTTTTGATTGTTACCTGATGTCCAAACCCCTCACCCGTACCCAAGCCAATTTTATCCTGCTCATCGCCGCCTGCGCATGGGGCTGCGCATTCGTGCCGCAGTCCATCGTCGCGCCGTTTATCGGTCCGATTACATTCACAGGGGCGCGTTTTTTGCTCGGCGCGGCGGTCATTGCACCATTGGTTTGGTTGGAGTGGAAAAATTTACGAGTTTATCAAGCCAATGATAATCACCCTGCACCGAAAATCACCGCTCGTGATTGGTGGCACATCGGTCTGATGGGCGCATTGCTCTGCGCGGGAACGGTTTTGCAGCAAGTCGGGATGAAATACACATCGGTGACCAATGCGGGGTTTCTCACGGGTTTGTATGTGCCTTTGGTGCCGATTTTGGGGATTATTCTGTATCGCCGCCGTGTGCATTGGGTGGTTTGGCCTGCCGCCTTGGGCTGTTTAATCGGCACGTGGCTGCTCACAGGCGCGGGAAAAATTGATTTGAATGTCGGTGATTTGTGGGTACTCGCCACCGTTGTGCCATTCACGCTGCACGTGCTGTGGATTGGCGGTTTGGCGGAGCGTTTACACGCGCCACTATTGGTCGCTTGGGGACAATTTATTGCTTGTGGGTTGTTGGCAATGGCTTTTGCCCTACCAATGGAAACGTTTAATTGGGACAACTTACCTCATGTGGTGTGGCCTTTGGCGTATATGGTGTTTATCTCGGTGGGCATCGGTTTCACGGGGCAAGTGATTGGGCAACGCTACGCTCGCCCTGCTGAATCTGCGATTATTTTATCCAGTGAAACGGTGTTTGCGGCTTTGGCGGGGGCGATGTTTTTGAGCGAACGCTTACCGATGCTCGGCTATATCGGCGGTGCCTTGATTGTCTTGGGCATTGTGGTGGTGCAAATTTTACCCGACCCAAAAAATGCCCCCAAACCTGTCGTTGAGCCATTTCAACTATAATGCTAAAACTCAGAAATGGCTCACACACTCAAACGGTTAGAAGTTTTTCCAAACATTCTAACCGTTTGCTCAAGTTGACTGAATTTTAGTCAGTTGACGTGACGAAGCCTTTTATGGGCGAACAATGATGTTGTTGCGAACATC
Organism: Burkholderiaceae bacterium; assembly: GCA_018261955.1. Taxonomy (GTDB): domain Bacteria; phylum Pseudomonadota; class Gammaproteobacteria; order Burkholderiales; family Burkholderiaceae; genus CTSOIL-112. The sequence goes on along the minus strand of JAGTRK010000003.1, from coordinate 320,244 downwards.
ACGCACACCACTGACACTGCGGGCTATGCGCTGGTTTCTAAATACATAAAAAAACGGGCAAATATTTGCCCATTTTTTCATCAAAACCACTGAATATTACAGCGCGTTGACTGCTTCCAATGCAGATGTGAATACCAAGTTTTGCGCATCTGCCACCGCCTTATAGGTGAGCTTTCCTTTGCACACATTCAAACCATTGAGCAAGTGCACATCGTCCAACAATGCTTGTTTGATGCCTTTGTTGGCAATTGCCAAGGCATACGGTAAAGTCGCATTATTCAAAGCATACGTCGAGGTTTTCGGCACGCCACCGGGCATATTCGCCACACAGTAGTGCACCACATCGTCAACCACATAGGTTGGGTTTTCATGCGTGGTCGCTTTCGAGGTTTCGGTACAACCGCCTTGGTCAATCGCCACGTCAACAATCACCGCACCTTTTTTCATTTTTTGCAACAAAGTGCGTGGAATCAATTTCGGCGCGTTGGCACCTGGAATCAATACTGTGCCAATCACCAAATCAGCGTTAACCACTGCTTTTTCCACCGCATCTGCGGTTGAATAAACAGTTTTAATGCGTCCCGCAAAAATATCATCTAAATAACGCAAACGGTCAATATTCCGATCTATTACGGTCACATCAGCACCCATGCCAACCGCCATTTTGGTCGCGTTCAAACCCGCAACACCGCCGCCGAGCACCACCACGTTTGAAGGCGCAACCCCAGGAACGCCACCGAGCAACGCGCCCAAGCCGCCTTCGGATTTTTGCAATGAATACGCGCCAACCTGAACAGCCATACGCCCCGCGACTTCAGACATCGGTGCAAGCAGTGGCAAAGTACGATTGTCCGCTGTCACCGTCTCATACGCCACGCCGATACAGCCTGATTTGAGCAAGCCTTCGGTTTGTGGTGCATCGGGTGCAAGGTGCAGATAGGTAAACAAAATTTGACCTTCGCGCAATTGCTCGTATTCAACTTTCTGCGGTTCTTTTACTTTGACAATCATCTCGCATTGAGCGAAAATCTCCGCAGCGGTGGCTTTGACCTGCGCACCGACGGCTTGATAAGTCGCATCATCTGCGCCAATACCTTGTCCAGCGTGTGTTTCTACCCAAACTTCGTGACCATTGGCTACGAGTTCACGTACATTTTGCGGGGTGAGTCCAACACGATTTTCGTTGGTCTTGATTTCTTTTGGTACGCCAATTAACATAATAATCTCCTGTGTGATATGTTATTTACAATAACAATTAAGAGTATATAAGATAAACATAATATTATTAACTCGTATTTTTCATAATATCAATATTTTTTACTAATAAATTATTTATTTCAGAATAAACATTTATTTAAAGCGATTGGACGCTCTCTCATCGTTGATTTGGTATCATTCCGAAATAAACCCACTATTTCATCCATACGACCATGCAAATTTCAAATCCACGTGTCACCATCATTGCCGCAATCTCACAAAACAGAGGTTTGGGTAAAAACAATCAACTTTTATGGAAAATCCCGCAAGATTTGAGTTTTTTCAAAAAAGTCACATCGGGAAGCCCAATCATTATGGGCAATAAAACCTATTATTCAATTGGTCGACCTTTGCCCAATCGTCTGAATATCGTTTTATCCAGAACTTTGGTGCAGCACAACATTAAAATTGACGGTTGCGAGGTTGTGTCATCAATCAAAGATGCCATTGCCTTGGCAACAAACTACCTCACTCTGCGTAAACTCACTCATTTTGAACCATCTGAGCAACCCATTGATTCTAAGGAAGAGTCCATTATTTTAGCGACACATCAACTCGCTGAACACAATAGATTGTCTAACCCTTACATTGAGCCTGAAATCTTTATCATTGGTGGCGCGCAAATCTATGCCAATGCCCTAAAAAACAATATCGTTGACCGTGTGTTATTAACTGAAATTCATCAAACCAGCGATGCCGATGTTTTTTTCCCAGTATTAGAAGAAAACCAATGGCAAGAAGTATGGCGAGAGTCACACTTCGATGAGCAAAATAATTTATCTTTTGACTTTGTCGATTATCGTAAGTTGACTCAATAATATGCCGAATCTTACCCCCACATCAAAGCTCAAAAAACTCGATAAATCCACCGCTTATGAGGTGCGTCCTGAACAATCGGTGGATTTACTCAAAGCCTTGCACATTCTCACCCCCGATGGCAAAATCAACCAAGATTCACGCAGAAAACTAAAACAAATCAATCATTTATTTAATTTTATTAAACCATTACTTGATGATGTGTTGGCGCAAAAAAATCGCATTTGTATGGTCGATCATGGCGCGGGCAAATCGTATTTGGGATTTTTAATCTATGATTTGTATTTTAAACCTTTGGGTTTGACTGCTGAACAAGCGGTGATTTACGGCATAGAAACCCGTGATGATTTGGTCACTCGCTCGCAGGAGTTGGCGCATAAAGCTCAATTTGCAGGCATGCAGTTTCTTAATCTATCGGTCGCAGACTCCATTCAATCCGAACGATTACCTGAATCAATCGACATTGTCACCGCGCTACACGCATGCAACACCGCCACCGATGATGCCATCGCCTTTGCTTTGGCAAAAAACGCAACGCACGTCGTCCTTGTGCCCTGCTGTCAAGCCGAAGTTGCCAGCGTCCTGCGCGCCAACAAATCTCAGCAACTGGCCAATCCACTGGCAGAGATTTGGCGACATCCCATTCATACACGTGAGTTTGGTAGCCACATCACCAACGTATTGCGTTGTCTGCAATTGCAAGCGCATGGTTATGATGTCTCGGTCACGGAATTGGTCGGATGGGAGCACTCGATGAAAAATGAATTGATCATCGCTTCACGCAAATACCACGCCAATGGTCGTATTCAATACAATCGCAACGCAGCGCAACGTTTGCATGAATTGCTAAACACCTTGGGGCTAAACGCTTTGAGCACGCGTTTTTTCACCCCAAGTTCACCCGCTGGCGTATAATGTCGCCACTGATTATTTGAACTGAAAGCACTTTATGAAAATCGCGAAAAATACTGTTGTGACCCTGTCCATGTCGGTCACAGACGCACAAAACAACTTCATTGAACAAACTTCTGGCGATGGTTTTACTTATCTACACGGCGGTTATGATGACTTTTTCCCCACCATAGAAGAAGCACTCGAAGGTCAAGACATTGGCTTTGAAACCACCATCCAACTCGAACCTGAAGACGCTTTCGGCGAGTACGATGCCGAACTGGTCCGCGTCGAAGACCGCAGTTTATTTCCCGCCGAGATTGAAGAAGGCATGATGTTTGAAGGTATCCCAGAAGGCGCGGATGAAGACGAAATGGAGTTTTTTACCATCACCGACATCGAAGGCGACAAAGTGGTTTTGGATGGCAACCACCCATTGGCGGGCATCGCCTTGCGCTGTGTGGTCAAGGTCACCGATGTGCGTCTGGCCACTGCTGAAGAAATCGAGCACGAACATGTGCACGATGGTGATGATCACCACCATGACCACGATGAACATGACACCGTACACTAAAACCATATCAATGGATTTAACTGTTTAATAAAAAACCTGCTGGAAATGCAGGTTTTTTTATGGCTAAGACATGGACTTTAAAACCCGATTCGGATGGTCGGTGAGGTCACCCGAGTTTGTTTTATTGACCAGAACGTATCAAATGGTCAAAAGCACCCAATGCCGCTGTCGCCCCCCCGCCCATCGAAATAATGATTTGTTTGTAGGGCACGGTCGTACAATCCCCAGCCGCAAACACGCCCGCCATAGAGGTTTGACCTCGGCTGTCGATTTCAATCTCACCGCGCGGACTCAATTGGACAGTGTCTTTGAGCCAATCAGTATTCGGTAACAGACCAATTTGCACGAAAATTCCCTCTAATTCAATCAAATGAGCCTCATCCGTTTGGCGGTCTTTGTAACGTAACCCCGTCACGCGCTGACCATCGCCAACCACTTCTGTGGTCAATGCCAAGGTATGTATGGTCACATTGGGTAAACTGCGCAATTTTTCTTGCAACACCGCATCTGCACGCAACTGCCCATCAAACTCCAATAAAGTCACATGCGCCACGATGCCCGCCAAATCAATCGCGGCTTCCACGCCCGAATTGCCGCCACCAATCACAGCCACACGTTTGCCTTTAAACAACGGCCCATCGCAATGCGGACAATACGCCACACCTTTTGCACGGTACTCAGCCTCGCCAGGGACATTCATATTGCGCCAACGCGCACCTGTTGCGAGAATCACCGATTTACTTTTGAGCACCGCACCGTTTTCGAGCGTGACCGACAGCAACCCATCGCTGCCCGCCGCTTGTAATTGGGTCGCTTTTTGCACATTCATAATATCAACAGGGTATTCTCTGACGTGCTGCTCCAAGGCTGTGGCCAGTTTTGGTCCTTCGGTTTCTTTGACGGAAATAAAGTTTTCAATCGCCAAGGTGTCTAAAACCTGCCCACCGAAACGCTCCGCGACCACGCCCGTATTGATGCCCTTGCGCGCCGCATAAATTGCCGCCGCCGCACCCGCTGGGCCACCACCGACCACCAAAACGTCAAACGGTGCTTTGGCATTGAGTTGCTCTGCCGCTTTTTCACTCGCGCCCGTATCGAGTTTGGCGATGATTTCCTCAATGGTCATGCGCCCTTGGCCAAACTCTTGACCGTTGAGAAATACGGTCGGTACAGCCATGATGTTGCGCGATTTGACCTCATCTTGGAAATCCGCACCATCGACCATCGTGTGGCTGATGTTGGGGTTGAGCACCGACATCAAATTCAATGCCTGTACCACTTCTGGGCAGTTGTGGCATGACAAAGAAATGAAGGTTTCAAAGTGCATTGGGGTATGCAAACGTTGAATCTGTTCAATGGTTTGTGCATCTAATTTAGGTGGATGTCCGCCAACTTGTAGAAGCGCGAGCACCAAAGAAGTAAACTCATGCCCCATCGGCACACCTGCGAACGCCACACGTGGCGTTTGACCGACTTCACCCACGGTAAACGAAGGCTTCCATTGCGATGCGCCATCCTCACGCACCGAGACCTTATCGGACAATTGCGCCAACACGCTCAATAACTCACGTATTTCAGTGGCTTTGGCACTGTCGTCCAACGTTGCCACCAGTTCAATGGGGCGTTGTAGTTTTTCTAAATACGCTTTAAGTTGCGCTTGAATGTTTGCATCGAGCATGTTTTTCTCCTTGAGATGATGGTTAGGTCGCAAAAAACCCAGCCTTTATGCTAAAACGCACAAGGCATCAACAAAGTTTGGGGGGATTTTTTTGTACAAGGCTCTATGTGCTGATACAAAGCCTTGCGCAAAAAACTCCGCAGCAATCAAAGGGCAGCATCAAAACCGCCCTCTGACGATGGGACTTTAGATTTTACCAACCAAATCCAAAGAAGGTGCCAAAGTCGCTTCACCTGGTGTCCATTTGGCTGGGCAAACTTCACCTGGATGTGCGGCAATGTATTGAGCCGCTTGAACTTTGCGCAACAATTCTTTCGCATCACGACCAATACCCAAGTCGTGAATTTCAGCCACTTTGATTTCGCCTTCAGGATTGATGACAAACGTACCACGCAACGCCAAACCTTCTTCCTCAATCATTACGTCAAAGTTACGAGTAATCGTACCTGTTGGGTCACCAATCATTGGGTATTTGATTTTTTTGATGGTGTCAGAAGCGTCGTGCCATGCTTTGTGGGTGAAATGCGTGTCGGTTGACACTGAGTAACACTCAACGCCCAATTTCTGGAATTCTGGGTACACATCCGCCAAATCGCCCAATTCTGTTGGACACACGAATGTGAAATCGGCTGGATAGAAAAACACCACAGACCACTTGCCTTTCAAGTCCGCGTCGCTGACGTCAACGAAGGCACCATTGTGAAATGCAGTGGCTTTAAACGGTTTAACAGTTGAATTGATAATTGACATATTTAACTCCTTTGGAAAATTGATGAATGAATCACATGACTCGGGGCAAATTATAACAACAATTTCAAGTACAAAACCATAATAGCCTCATTGTATTTTATTATAATTTTAATAGTTAATTACTATGGTTATTTTAAAAAAACAACGAGCCTGCGCCCGTTGTCTTGAATTTTAAAACCAATCAAGCATTTTCTATGCTGCGATGCAAACCCTGTACATCATACACATGGATTTGATGCAAATGCTTCATTCCCTCAATCGCCGCTTCCGCACCTGCTACCGTGGTTTGGTAGGTGATGCGTTGCGCAATCGCGGTTTTGCGTATGCTCGATGAGTCCGAAATCGAAGTCGTGGTTTCGTCCACCGTTGTAAAGACCAAGGCAACCTCGCCGTTTTTCATCGCATCCACGATGTGTGGACGACCTTCTTTGACTTTATTGATTTTCTCAACCGTGACACCCGCATCTGCCAAATACGTCGCAGTACCGCCTGTGGCACAAATCGTGTAGCCCAGTTCAATCAATTCTTTGGCCACTTTAGCCATTGCAGGCTTATCGCTGTTCTTGACGCTGATAAAGACCTTGCCCGATGCTGGCAAACGTGAGCCTGCGGCAAGTTGCGATTTGAACAAGGCCTCACCAAAGGTTTTGCCCACCCCCATGACCTCACCCGTTGAGCGCATTTCTGGCGAGAGCACAGGATCCACACCTGGGAATTTGTTAAATGGGAACACAGCTTCTTTGACCGAAAAATACGGCGGGATGATTTCATCGGTGGCATTCAGTTCCGCCAAGGTTTTGCCCGCCATCACTTGAGCCGCAACTTTTGCCAATGGGCGACCAATCGCTTTGGAGACAAAAGGCACGGTGCGCGAGGCACGTGGATTGACTTCGAGCACGTAAATCACGTCTTCGCCGTTCTGCACCTGCACCGCAAACTGCACATTCATCAAACCAATCACTTTCAACGCACGCGCCATCTCAGCCGTTTGGCGTTTAATCTCAGCCACGGTTTCGGCTTTCAAATAATACGGCGGCAATGAGCACGCCGAGTCGCCCGAATGCACGCCCGCTTGCTCAATATGCTCCATCACCGCGCCAATCAATACCTGACCTGTCGCATCACAAATACAATCCACGTCGGCTTCAATCGCATCATCCAAAAATCGATCAAGCAGTACGGGAGAATCATTGGACACTTGCACCGCTTCACGCATATACCGCTCCAACGCCGCTGGCTCATGCACGATTTCCATCGCACGACCACCCAATACATATGAAGGACGCACCACGAGCGGATAGCCAATCTCATCCGCCAAACGCAAAGCCTCGTCCTCAGCACGCGCGGTGCGGTTGGGCGGTTGGCGCAAATTCAACTCATGCAGCAATTTTTGGAAACGCTCGCGGTCTTCTGCCAAGTCAATCGAATCAGGCGAAGTACCGATAATTGGCACGCCATTGCGCTCCAAATCCAAAGCCAATTTCAAAGGCGTTTGTCCGCCGTATTGCACAATCACACCGAATGGTTTTTCGACATGGACGATTTCCAAAACGTCTTCCAAAGTCAATGACTCAAAATACAAACGGTCAGAGGTGTCGTAATCGGTCGAAACCGTTTCAGGATTACAGTTGACCATAATCGTCTCAAAACCATCATCACGCAAAGCGAGCGCGGCATGCACGCAACAATAGTCAAATTCAATCCCCTGCCCGATGCGGTTCGGACCGCCGCCCAAGACCATAATTTTTCTCTTGTCAGTGGGATTGGCTTCGCACTCACTGTCATAGCAGGAGTACATATAAGCGGTGTTGGTCGCGAATTCGCCCGCGCAAGTGTCCACGCGTTTGTACACGGGACGGATGCCTTGCGCATGGCGCACCGCACGAACGGCTGAATCTGTTACTTTAAGTATCTGCGCCAAGCGTCTGTCTGAAAAGCCTTTTTTCTTTAGCTCGCGCAAATCATCCGCGCTGATTTGGTCTAAAGTCAATTGGGCAACGTGTTGCTCCAATTTGACCAATTCCTCAATCTGCACCAAGAACCAACGGTCGATTTTCGAGTGGTTAAACACCTCGTCCACGCTCATCCCCATGCGAAACGCATCCGCCACGAACAAAATGCGCTTGTCTTTGGGCTCGCGGATTTCGGTGGTGATTTCGTTCAAATCGGTTGAAACGGGATTTAAACCATCAATGCCGATTTCCAAACCGCGCAAGGCTTTTTGGAACGACTCTTGGAAAGTGCGCCCCATCGCCATGACCTCGCCCACCGATTTCATCTGCGTGGTTAGGTGCGGATCAGCTTCGCGGAATTTTTCAAACGCAAAGCGTGGAATCTTGGTCACCACGTAGTCAATCGATGGCTCGAACGATGCGGGTGTTTGTCCACCCGTAATGTCATTTTTCAACTCATCCAAAGTGTAGCCAATCGCCAGTTTTGCAGCGATTTTCGCAATCGGAAAACCCGTCGCTTTCGATGCCAATGCCGATGAGCGCGACACACGCGGATTCATCTCAATCACAATCATGCGCCCTGTATCGGGGTTGACCGAAAACTGCACATTAGACCCGCCAGTATCGACACCAATCTCTCGCAATACCGCCAGTGACGCATTGCGCATGATTTGATATTCTTTATCCGTCAAGGTTTGCGCTGGCGCAACCGTAATCGAGTCGCCTGTGTGCACGCCCATTGGGTCTAAGTTTTCAATCGAGCAGACAATGATGCAGTTGTCTTTCTTGTCGCGCACCACTTCCATTTCGTACTCTTTCCAGCCGAGCAAAGACTCCTCAATCAACAACTCATTGGTGGGTGATAAATCCAAGCCACGGCGGCAAATTTCCTCAAACTCTTCGCGGTTATACGCAATCCCGCCACCCGTACCGCCCATGGTAAACGATGGGCGAATTACGGTTGGGTAGCCTGAATTGTTGTTCGCTTTGGCAATCATCGCGTGCACCGCAAAAGCCTCCTCCATGCTATGGGCAATGCCCGATAACGCACTGCCCAAGCCGATTTTCGTCATCGCGTCCTTGAACTTCATGCGATCTTCCGCCTTGTCAATCGCCTCGGGTGACGCGCCAATCAATTGCACATTGTGCTTTGCCAATACACCTTGATGGAACAAATCCAAGGCGCAGTTCAGAGCCGTTTGTCCACCCATGGTCGGCAAAATCGCATCGGGCTTCTCTTTCTCAATGATTTTTTCGACCACTTCCCAAGTAATCGGCTCGATATACGTCGCATCCGCCATCTCTGGGTCAGTCATAATCGTCGCAGGATTGGAGTTCACCAAAATCACGCGGTAGCCTTCTTCACGCAAGGCTTTACACGCCTGCGCCCCAGAATAGTCAAACTCACACGCCTGCCCAATAATAATCGGCCCCGCACCGATGATTAGGATGGATTTTAGGTCTTCACGTTTTGGCATTTTTTATACTCCAACTTTTTTCAATTCAATTAATATCTAATTTATACGGCAATTTTTAAATGCGCTTTTGCATCAATCTGGTTCATCAATCGGATTAGCGCACGCCCCATCGCAAAACCTAAATTTACAGGCACAGCATTTCCTATTTGTTTGTATTGTTGCGTCATTGAACCTTCAAATACCCAATCATCGGGGAAAGTTTGAATTCGAGCATACTCTCTCACGGTTAATGGACGTGTCTGTTCTGGGTGGCATCGCTCTGTTTGGTTTTGTGCTGGCGCACAAGTCAGTGTCAAGCATGGCTCATCCCACGATATTCTACGAGCCATTCCTGTTTTCCCACCCCCCAAAAAATAACTGCCTTTCATGTACTCACGCTGAATGACATCAGGCAAATCACGCCAATATCCACCCGCAGGTACTAAATCTAAAATTTCTTTTTTGCGTTGCGGATAAACTTGCCCATGCGAATTAGGCACATCACAATCGTATAGTATCCCTTTTTTAAGCGCGTCTTTCATCGTCAACACTCTACTAAACGGTGCGGGCCAAACGAATTTGCCACTATCAACAAGGTCTTTACGAATACCAATCAAAAAAATTCGTTCTCTTTTCTGAGGGACAAAATAATTCATGGCGTTCAAAACCCGTGGTTCAACCAAGTAATAACCCAATTCATCAATCGTTTGCTTAATCACTTTCAAGGTTTTACCATTGTCATGTGTGGTCAATCCACGGACATTTTCCCCCATAAATACCAAAGGTGAAATTTCTGAAATCGCACGGGCAAACTCAAAAAACATCGTCCCACGCGTGTCCTCAAACCCACGACTTTTCCCAGCATATGAAAAAGCCTGACAGGGAAAGCCACCCGACAAAAAATCCACTTGTCCATGGTACGGACTAAAATCTATATCACTGATACTGCCTTCAACCACATTCCAATTGGGACGATTAGTACGCAATGTCGCACTCGCAGATTTATCTAATTCATTGAGCAACACTGCTTCAAACCCTGCTTTTTCCAAGCCCAAAGCCAAACCACCCGCACCCGCAAACAACTCTACCGAGCGGTAAGTACGTTTGGGACTAACCTGTAACTCGTCATCCCAAAGTTGATTGGCAAACAAATCATTCATCTCGAAATCCTTGATAGTCTTTGAACGATAGTTTATAAATTCTTTTCAATATATCTTGCGAAGAAACAGCGCACAGTTCAGATAACACAGTGTTTTTTATCAAATTATCACGTCCTAAATGCTCAATCACATCATCAATGATGACAGGAAGTTGCGTACATAATTTATGGAAAGCGAGCCCATCACCCGTAATAAATTCATAAAATTTATCGATGGACACTCGACGTATTTTATCATTGACTACGCGTTCACCGTCTAAACTAACAATCCACGGTTGATTTTGACTTTTCTTCGCGATGACCTCAACTAAAAAACATTGTGCTTTTGGCGTATTCAGCAATTTAGCTTGCATTCGCGTGTAGGTTTTTTGCGATGAACTTGAATTCATGGTGTTATGTTTATTTTTCATTTCCACAAATATTTTTTGTTTCTCATTGACAACATCAAAACCTTTGCTAGGTACTGTCCAATCCGCATTCAGCAAGCCAAATAAATTTTGGTGAAAGTATCCGATATGGTTGTTATTTGATTTATCTAATTGACGCGTCACTTCATCTTGAATAACTTGCTCAATCGTCTTGTTGTAAACTTTTGCGTCAAAAGTTAATTTAATTGGGTCAACAATATTTGAATTAAACGTTTCCAAGTCGATGACGAAGCGGTATTTCAACACCGTTGATTTAACATGTTCAAAAATCGCTTTATCCGAAATAAAGCCTAATTGGTATTTTTTCATTTTTCTTTTTCCCCCACAATCAACCCCATCCCCATCATCACCAAAATCATACCCAACAGGTGATACCATTGAAACGATTCGTTCAACAACAGCACCGACAGCACCACACCACTCACGGGCATCAAGGCTGTAAACACCGATGCGCTGCTATTCGGCACTTGTTTGATGCCCGCGTGCATCAGCAATACCCCGAAAGCCGTGATGCACACCCCTGTGTACACCACCAAGCCCCAGACATACAGCGGCACATGGCTAAAATCAAAGATCAGCGCATCATACAGCGCAAACGGCGTGAACAACACACTTGCCCCAGCGGTCAATATCACCATCAGCCAAATACTCGGCAAAGGACGGCTCAATAATTTTTGCGCCCCAAAAAACACGCCCTCAAACAGCACCGCACCTGCAATCAGTAGATTACCCAACCATACATTGGATGCATTGTTTGTGGTGCCCGCATGTGCCTGCGCACCATAAACATTCATCACCAACGCACCTGCCAAGGCACAGATAAGAGCCACACCTCGTAGCCACGTCATGCGCTCGCTCAAAAACACCACACCAAACAACATCATCGACAACGGTGTCGCACTGGTGATGATGCTCGCGTCAATCGCGTTGGTGCGCTGTACGCCCCACAACAGTAGCAAACTAAACAAAAATATGCCGCAAAAAATTTGGATAAACAAAATCCATTGATCGCGCTTGTTAATCGGTGGACACACCACTTTTTCGTCATAGCGATTGCGCCAGAGCAAAACTGCGACCAAAGCCAAACACGCCAAAAACTGCCGAAAAAACGAAGCCGTCATCACAGGGATGTGCGCCACGATGACCTTGCTCACCACAAACATACTGCCGATAAGCAGCATGGAAGCGGTCATTTGCGCGTAGGCTAATTTTCTCGCCATTTATTTGAGAATGTCCATATAGGCTTGCAAGGTTTTCTCCATCCCCATTTGCAAGCATTCCACCACCAAGGCGTGTCCAATCGATACTTCCAAAATATTCGGTATCTCGATAAAACGCGCTAAATTCTCTAAATTCAAATCATGCCCAGCATTCACGCCCAAACCAGCGTCTTGAGCAATTTTTGCCGCGCGGGCAAACTGCGCCCATACCGCGTTATTTTCCACCGTGCCGTAGGTTTCTGCATAGGGTTCGGTGTACAACTCCACCCGCTGCGCACCCAATTCTTTTGCCAGTGCAATATCGGGGTTGTCATAATCGACAAACAAACTCACGCGGATGCCGTGCGCATTCAAATCCGCACACACACTGCGTAAAAACTCGGCATCGCGCACCAAATCCCAACCATGATCCGAGGTGACTTGGTTCGGGTCATCGGGCACGAGGGTGCATTGCGCTGGTCGAACCGCTTTGACCACATCGAGAAACTCTGCGGTTGGATTGCCTTCGATGTTTAATTCTTTGCCGTGCTTGTCGCACAATGCTTTCAGTTCGTGCGCATCCGAGTAGCGCGCATGACGCTGGTCAGGGCGAGGATGCAGGGTAATGCCATGCGCACCAAGGTTTAAAAATTGCTCTGAAAATGCAACCACATCGGGAAAGTTGCGCCCGCGTGAGTTGCGAATCAGGGCTATTTTATTGATGTTGACAGAAAGTTGCGTCATGTTTTACTCCAAAGTCGCGGTGGCCAATTTCGCGCCAAAGCCGACAAACAATGCGCCAACTGCTCCCGTGCCTGTAACCATCCAAAGTGGTCGTGAACGAAATACATTTGCCAGGCGCGCGCCTGCAAAAATTAGCACCGACAAATACACGAAACTAAAAAACTGCAATATCAAGGCCAAAATTGTGAACGCCAAATACGGATGCGAAGCATCGGGGCGAACAAAGTTCACAAAGAACGACACGAGAAACAAGATCGCTTTTGGGTTAATCAGGCTGACCAACAGGGCTTTGACGAATGGTGAGCCGCTGGCGGATTCGTTGACCAATGTGCTCGCATGTTGCCCATCGATAGTGGTGTTCTGCTCCAACAAGGCTTGAGCCGAAATATTCGCGCGGTTTTGCCAAATACCGTACGCGCCCATCAGCATCTTGATACCAAGATAACCCAAGTACACACCACCGATGGTTTTTAAGATTAAAAACAATTGTGGTGCGGTTTTCAGCACGGTCGCCGCACCCAAGGTCGCAAGCACCATCAATACTGTATCGCCAACAAACACGCCCAATGCCGCGCTGTAACCGCGACGCACACCCTGCCCCGCAGCCACTGCGAGCGTGTACATTGAGTTCGGCCCAGGCAGCAATATCACAGCAATCACGCCGATGACATAGGTGGTTATATCGGTAATGCCAAACATTAGTTTTTACTCGCAGTCATGTTTTCAACAAAACGGTCAAACAAATACGCAATATCGTGCGGACCCGGTGAGGCTTCTGGGTGACCTTGGAACGAGAATGCGGGTTTGTCGGTAAACGTGATGCCTTGCAGAGAACCATCAAACAAAGACACATGCGTCACGCGTACATTCGCGGGCAAGGTTTTTTCATCCGCCGCAAAGCCGTGGTTTTGTGAAGTAATCGACACGCGCCCCGTATCCAAATCTTTCACAGGGTGGTTCGCGCCGTGGTGACCAAATTTCATTTTCAGGGTTTTTGCCCCTGCGGCCAAAGCCAAAATTTGATGTCCCAAACAAATGCCAAACACTGGCAAACCTTTATCGAGAAACGCACGTGTTGCCGCAATTGCATAATCGCAGGGTTCAGGGTCGCCAGGGCCATTGCTTAAAAATACGCCATCAGGATTCATGGCCAACACTTCGGATGCTGGCGTTTGTGCAGGCACCACCGTGATGTCACAACCGCGCTCAGCCAACATACGCAAGATGTTGCGCTTGACGCCAAAGTCATACGCCACCACTTTAAATTTGGGTTGGGTTTGCGTGCCAAAACCTGTACCGAGTTGCCACTCAGTTTCTGTCCATTGATATGGAGTGGTGCAACTAACGACTTTTGCCAAATCTTGCCCCGCCATACCACCAAAGCCTTTGGCCAAGGTTTTGGCTTGCTCGACATCGTCGCCCACCAAAATACAAGCACCCTGCGCACCTTTTTCACGTAAGACTCGAGTCAAAGCGCGGGTATCAATGCCCGCAATCGCTACGATGTTGTTGGCTTTCAAATAGTCAGACAAAGATTGCTCGGCGCGAAAATTGCTCACAATCGCGGGTAAGTCTTTGATAATCAAGCCCGCCGCATAGATTTTATCCGCTTCCACATCCTCGCTGTTCACGCCGACATTACCAATATGCGGATAGGTGAGCGTCACCATCTGCCCTGTGTATGAAGGATCGGTGAGGATTTCTTGATAACCTGTCATGGCGGTGTTGAACACCACTTCGGCAACCACATGCCCCGTTGCACCGATGCCATAACCTTGAAACACCGTGCCATCGGCCAGTGCCAAAATCGCTTTGGAAAATTGGGAAGAAAATATGGGTAACACAAGACGCTCCTTAACTGTTTTTTGCAATGATATGGCTTGATAGAAACCTTTGCATAACAACATTAAAAGTATTTCGGCGATTTTTAAGTCTTTGATTTCCAAGACTTAAAAATTGTCAAAATCCCTCAAAGGAAGACTGTACAAAGGTTTCTTGATATAAGAATCAATAGCCCGAAAAAAAGCCGCCCTTCCAATCACTGTGTGATGTGTGGTGGCGGCTGGTTTGCCGAAGTATCATCGGGCTTTCTTTTTTATCATCGCGCAATACGTTTGCTTAAAAATTAAATCTGCGAGATTTTAACAGAAAATAAGGCTCAAGACTGGACTAATTACGCAATTTCCTCCACTCGATGACAAGCAATTTGTCTGCCTGCAAAAGAGCGCAATGCGGGCTCTTCTCGAGCGCACTGCTCGGTGGCATAAGGACAACGCTGATGCAAGGCGCATCCTGTTGGTAAATTGAGCGGACTGGGCAATTCACCCGCCAATTTGATTTGCGTGGTTTTGCCATGCAAAGTTGGCGCGGCGGAGAGCAATGCTTTGGTGTACGGGTGCAAAGCGTGTTCAAAAATGGTTTCTTTACTGCCGTATTCCACCACTTTACCCAAATACATCACCATCACATCGTGCGCCACATGGCGCACCACCGACAGATTGTGCGAGATGAACACATAAGCGGTGTGGTATTGCTCTTGTAAATCCATAAATAAATTAAGCACTTGCGCCTGAATTGACACGTCCAAGGCCGAAGTCGGCTCATCGGCAATGACGATTTTCGGATTGAGCATCATCGCACGCGCTAAGGCAACGCGCTGACGCTGCCCGCCCGAAAACATGTGCGGATAACGCAAAGCGTGCTCGGGGCGCAAACCGACTTGACGCATCATGTCTATGGCGCGCTCTTTTTTCTCGGTGCGCGACAAGTTCGTGTGGATGGTCAAAGGCTCACTCAATTGGTATTCGATGGTTTGACGCGGATTGAGCGAGGCATACGGATTTTGAAACACCATTTGCACTTGGGTGCGCAGGTTTTTCAACTCCGACTTGGATAAATCCGTGACGCTTTCATTGTTGATGAGCAAACTGCCCGCGGTCGGCAGTTCAATCAGGGTCAGTTGACGCGCCAAAGTCGATTTGCCACAGCCTGATTCACCGACCACCGCCAAAGTTTTGCCCGCGCTCAGTGTGAATGACACGCCGTTGAGGGCTTTGACCACTTTCTTACCTTTGCCAAAACCTTGGGCAATCGGGTAATGGCGCGTTAAATCAATCGCTTCCAATACATTCGCGCTCATACCAACTCCTTCATTTTCTGTGCCTGTTTCAAAGCAGACAAATCATTGGCAATGCAACGCACCTGACCGAATGGCGTTTTTTGCATCACGGGCGGCGTATTGCATTGGTCTTGCACGTATGGGCAACGCGGTGACAGCAGACAGCCCGTTGGCCGATCATACTGACTGGGAACCACCCCTGCCAAACTCTGCAGTCGCTTTTGACCAACCGCAAACTCTGGAATCGCTGCCAACAAGGCTTCGGTATAGGGATGACAAGGCGACTGAAAAACATGCGGCACGGTACTGGTTTCTATCACCTGCCCCGCATACATCACAGCGATGTGTTGGGCATTTTGCGCCACCAAGCCCAAATCATGGGTAATTAAAATCATCGCCATGCCACGCTCGGCTTGCAAACGCTGCAATAAATCCATAATTTGCGCCTGCACGGTCACGTCTAAAGCGGTCGTTGGCTCGTCAGCAATCAGTAATTTGGGCTCACAGGCAATCGCCATGGCAATCATCACGCGCTGACACATACCGCCTGAGAGTTGATGCGGATAGGCTTTTAAGCGGGAAGCCGCATCCGAAATCTCGACCTGATCGAGTAACTCCAAGATGCGCCGACGAATCTCATCACCGCGCAGTCCCAAATGCGTGCGCAACACCTCACCCAGTTGCATTTCGATGGTAAAACTGGGATTCAAACTGGTCATTGCATCTTGAAAAATCATCGAAATATCTTTGCCGATGATTTGGCGACGCTCAGCGGCACTGATGGTTTGCAAGTTGTGTCCGTTGAACATCAATTGTTTGGCGTGTACCCGCGCACTGTCGGGCAACAAGCCCATCAAAGCCATCATGGCCACCGATTTACCTGAGCCAGACTCGCCTACAATCGCCAAAATTTCACCTTGATTCAAAGACACACTCACATCATCAACTGCTCTAAATGCGCGCTCACCGACGCCAAACGTCACACTCAGTTGCTCAATTTGTAATAATTGGGAATGATTCATTAGGACACCTGCTTGAGTTTAGGGTCAAGTGCATCGCGCAAACCATCGCCCATTAAGTTAATTGCCAAAGCAGAAATAAACACCGCCAAGCCAGGAAAAATCGCCATCCAAACATTGCTTTGAATGTATTGACGCGCCGTTCCGAGCATCGCTCCCCATTCAGGCAAAGGCGGTTGCACGCCAAAACCCAGAAAGCCGATTGCACCCGCTTCTAAAATCGCAGATGAGAATATCATCGTTGCTTGCACAATCAGCGGAGCCAAACAGTTGGGTAAAACGGTGACAAACAGCAATCGAATGGTACCCGCACCCATCACCTTGGATGCCATCACATAATCGCGTTGCAATTCCACCATCGCGGTGGCACGGGTCAAGCGGATGAACGGTGGCAAGCACACCAAGGCAATCGTGATAATGGTATTGGTCATCGATGGTCCCAAAATCGCGGCAATGATAATCGCTAAAAGCAAACTGGGATAAGCCATGATGATGTCATTGATGAGCATGATGAATTTACCCAAACGCTTGGGCCAAAACGCAGCCGCCAAGCCCAAAAACACCCCGACCACGGCCGATAGCAAAGTTGCTGCCAAGCCGATAAATAGAGAATAGCGCGTGCCATACATGACGCGCGAGAGTGTGTCGCGCCCCGCATCATCGGTGCCAAATATAAACTGAGCCTCCCCGCCAAATATGGCGGGTGGTAATTGCTCTTTGCCTGTGTACAGTCGCAGTGGATCATGCGGTGCCAAAAAATTGGCAAACAAGGCAACGACCACCAAAATCAACATAATCACCAAACCCAAAACCGCGCCTTTATTGCTGATAAACGAGCGGTAAAAAGATTCCCACGGCGTGGGCATCGTGACAGATGTGGTGGAAACAATCAATGTATTGGACATAAATGATTCCTTTTTATTCTGCGTTGCGGATGCGTGGATTGATAAAGCCGTACAAAATATCCACCAACAAACTGACAATCATTAAAGCACTGGCGACCAGCAAAATGCCGTTTTGCACAATCGGATAATCCCGATGGTGAAAACCATCGAGCAACCAGTTGCCGACACCGGGCCAACTAAAAATCGTTTCCGTCAAAATGGCGCCTGCCAACAATGTGCTCATTTGCAAGCCAATCACCGTCACCACGGTAATCAGCGCATTGCGCAGCACATGCACCAAAATCACTCGCCAAGGCGACAAACCTTTCGCACGCGCGGTACGCACATAGTCCTCACCCAAAACCTCTAAAATCGCCGAGCGCGTCATCCGCGCTATGGTTGCCAATGGAATGGTCGCCAAGGCAATAGAAGGTAAGACAAAGTGTTTCAGCACATCCCAAAATGCGCCAGATTGCTCAGAAAACAACGAGCCCAGCAACCATGAGCCATACAGCGGTGCAACATCCAAATATTTTGAAACACTAATCACCCCAGACACAGGCAACAGTCCCAGAGTGTGGGCAAAAATCCCTGTCAAAATCGGCCCGAGCAAATAAATCGGCATCGAATAGCCCGCCAAAGCCCCTGTCATCAAGGTGTAATCCAACCAACTGCCGCGACGCAAGGCGGCGATAATCCCTAAGGCCACCCCAAGCACGGATGCAATGACCATTGCCGACAAAGCCAATTCTAAAGTTGGAACGAAGTGCGCGAAAAAATCATTGAGCACAGGTGTTTGGTCGCGGAATGATTTGCCAAAATCACCTTGCAGCAAACGCAAAAGATAATCCCCATACTGGACAATCAAAGGCTTGTCCAA
Organism: Burkholderiaceae bacterium; assembly: GCA_018261955.1. GTDB lineage: Bacteria > Pseudomonadota > Gammaproteobacteria > Burkholderiales > Burkholderiaceae > CTSOIL-112. Next base: position 301,438 of record JAGTRK010000003.1, on the reverse strand, counting down.
ACCCAGTCGTTGCATGGCTTGTGCGTGCAAAACGGGGTCAACCCGTCGCTCGCCCATCATGACTTCAACCACGTCACCTGGAACCAAGCGTATCAGTGCAAAAGTAGATAGCGTCAACCCAAAAAAAACTGGAATCAACACCAAAAAACGGCGAAAAATATAGGACAGCATGTGTGCGCCTTTCCCCAATATTGTTTTTCTGTTAGTTATTTGGCTCTTATTACAAGCAATATTTGATACAAAAATCTGTCAAACCTGCTCCAATAAAAACATCTGTTTATTGAATGAAATGGCTAAACGTTGTAGCACAAAAAACCACCCTTGAATATCAAGGGTGGTCAAATTTTATTATTTTAAATCAACACCTTCGAATATCACAGCACCAAATGGACTGATTTTATAGTTAATGACATTCGGCGTTGTAAACACGGTCACCACCGAATGCGCCATGGTGGTCCACGGTAATTCACGTTTGAAGATTTCTTGCGCTTTCATATACATATCGGTACGCGCTGCTTTGTCCGTAGTTCTCACCGCATCAGTGACCAACTTATCAAAGTCTTTGTTACACCAACGTGAATAATTATTGCCATTGACGGCTTTACAACTGAGATTTACACCCAACCAGTTGTCTGGATCACCATTGTCGCCCGTCCAACCGACGATGATGGCATCTGGCTCACCAGTTTTCGCACGCTTGAGGTATTCACCCCATTCATAACTGATAATATTGGCTTTCACGCCGATTTTTGCCCAATCCGCTTGCACCATTTCCGCCATCAATTTGGCATTCGGATTGTAGGGACGTTGCACAGGCATGGCCCACAAATTGATGGTGTAATCTGCAGGAACGCCCGCTTGTTTGAGCAATTCTTTGGCTTTTTCTGAATCATACGGTGCATCCTTGAGGTTTGGATTGTATGACCATTGAGTCGGCGGCATCGGATTGGTGGCTTTGATGCCTGACCCCTGATAAACAGCTTGTAAAATCGCGTCTTTGTTAATCGCCATATCCAAGGCTTGGCGCACTTCAAGTTTTGCCAAAGGTCCTTTTTCAACGTTATAACCCAAATAGCCAACGTTAAACCCAGGTTGATCCATTACAGTAACTTTACCTGATTTTTTCGCTGCTTCAATTTCTGCGGTTTTTGGATAAGCCGACACATTGCACTCACCCGCTTGGACTTTTTGTGCGCGCACGGAAGAGTCTTTGGTGATGCTAAAGACCAAGTTATCAATTTTCACATCGTCTTTTGCCCAGTAATCAGGGTTTTTCACATAGCGAATTTGTGTGTCTTTTTGATAAGACTTGAACACAAACGGCCCTGTGCCGACGGGCAATACATTGAGGTCACTGGCTTTACCTGCTTTTTCCAGTTGTGCGGCATACTCAGCCGATTGAATCACTGCAAAAGGCATGGCAATGTTTTGAATAAACGCAGCATCCACGTCTTTGAGCGTCATTTTAACCGTGTTGTCATCCACTTTCGTGACCGAAACAATATTGTCTGGTAATGCCATATCAGACGCATACGGGAATTCCGCTGGATAGGCTTTATTAAATGCAAAGTCTTTGTTAATCATGCGTTGGAAAGAAAACACAACGTCATCGGCATTAAAATCACGCGTGGGTTTGAAATACTCGGTGGTGTGGAATTTCACCCCTTTGCGCAAATGGAAAGTGTAGGTCTTACCGTCTTTCGCGACATCCCAACTCTCGGCCAATCCGGGCTCTACTGTGGTTTCACCGCGTTTAAACTGCGTCAACATATTAAAAATTGGGTATGAAGCCGCATCAAAAGTAGTGCCCGCTGTGTACTGCGCCGGGTCAAAACCTTCTGGACTGCCTTCAGAACAATATACCAAAGTTTTGCCAGTACTTGCGCCCGCCACTTTTTCGCCGCTGGCTTTATCCGCGCTCTTGCCACACGCGACCATACCCAAAATACCCAACATTATCGCCGTATATTTCAAAGTTTTATTAAACATACAAGTTCCTTTAAAGTGTGATATCAGATTTATTTCATCTGTTTTAAAACACATTTGCAAGCACATCACTTAGTCCCATTGTGGTTGCGGTATTCGTTGTGCAAAGTGTCCCTATACAACCCTGCGACGGTATCTCCGTTTCGCATGCAACGAGAATATACGCCTCAAAGTACCCATATTCAACAACATAATGGGCAAAAAGTGAATAAAAAATGAAAAAAGTTATTTTGCTCTAAAGTGGTTCTATTTTTTGCGGCTTTCCCTTATTCATAAGCATTGGGAAGTTTTTCTGCCAATACGCTGTTATCACATCGGTTCGCTATGCTTTTGAAACGGATAGATAAAAAAGCCCCCACAACTTGCGTTATGGGGGCTTTCTTGACAGAATCATCTTATTCAGTATTCAGATGTGTGTCGGCAGTCTGAAATCCCTGCAAAATCACAGGGATTTATCGATAAAAACAGTACAATTTTACAATACCAATCCGCTTTTTTCAGCCACTGTGTGCATGTCTTTGTCACCGCGCCCAGATAAATTCACCAGTATGTTTTGCTCAGGCGACATGGTTTTCGCCAGTTTCAAGGCATACGCCACAGCATGTGAGGATTCAAGTGCAGGAATGATGCCCTCAATTCGGCACAAGGTATGAAATGCGTCTAAGGCTTCGGCATCGTTGATGGCGACGTATTCGGCGCGTTGGCTGTCTTTGAGCCACGCGTGCTCGGGGCCAACGCCTGGGTAGTCCAAACCTGCCGAAATCGAATGGGTTTCGGTGATTTGGCCATTTTTGTCTTGCAGTATGTAGGTGCGGTTGCCATGCAATACACCGACCGAGCCTTTGCCCAATGACGCGGCGTGGCGTGGCGTGTCAATGCCGTCGCCCGCTGCTTCTACGCCAATCAATCGCACGTTTTCATGCGGAATGTAGGGATAAAAAATTCCCATGGCATTGGAACCGCCGCCGATACAAGCGACCACCGCATCGGGTTGTTTGTTTATCATTTCGGGCATTTGCGTCAAGCATTCATCGCCAATCACGCGCTGAAAATCACGCACCATCGCTGGATACGGATGCGGCCCTGCGACGGTACCGATGATGTAGAAGGTATTTTCAACGTTGGTGGACCAGTCGCGCATGGCTTCGTTGAGCGCGTCTTTGAGTGTGCGCGAGCCTGATTCAACGGGTATGACATTCGCGCCGAGTAACTTCATGCGATAGACGTTGGCGGCTTGTCGCGCCACGTCTTCTGCGCCTTGGTACACATCGCATTGCAAACCAAACCGCGCACAAATCGTTGCCGTCGCCACGCCGTGCTGCCCTGCCCCTGTCTCAGCAATCACGCGTGGTTTACTCATGTGGCGCGCCAACAGTGCTTGTCCAATGACGTTGTTGATTTTGTGCGCGCCTGTGTGGTTCAAGTCCTCGCGTTTGAGGTAAATTTGCGCGCCGCCGTTTTCACTCGATAAACGCTTGGCATGGTAAATCGGCGAGGGGCGACCGACAAAGTGCTTGAGCTCATAAGCGTATTCGTCTTGAAAAGCTTTTGTGGGCACGATGGTTTGATAGGCTTCGTTTAACTCATCCAGTGCAGGAATGAGGGTTTCTGAGGCGAAGCGACCGCCGTAAATGCCAAAGTGTCCTGTGTCGTCCGGGTAGTTGTACATGGTATTTCCTTAATCCTTAGTTGTTTTTCATCACAGACTGTCAATCGTTTGAGAGATGCCTGAGTGGCAAGTGCGTTAGACAAAGTTCAGCAGTCGTCCCCATTGGTGCTGGTGATGCCAATAGCCCAGCCGTCTTTGATTATTGGCTCGTATTACCCTCGAACCTGTTCTAAAAATAATCGCATTTTCTCTGCATCTTTAATGCCCTTAGCAGACTCAATGCCCGATGACACATCGACCGCATACGGCGCAACGGTGTCTATGGCATTTTTAACAGTGTCCACGCTCAATCCACCGCTGAGGATGATTTTGCCTCGCAATGCGCTTGGAATATGTGCCCAGTCAAAACCATGCCCCGAACCCCCATAAACACTCGAATCGGCATCGAGCAGAACGCCTGACAATTGATCCACATAATGCGCCACCTCATCCCAGTCGGTTTGTGGGTTGACACGCACGGCTTTAATCACGGGGCGTTGCATGATTTTTTTAACGTTCAAAGCAAAATTCCAACTTTCATCCCCATGCAGTTGAATCGTTGATATGGGGGTTTTGCTCAAGATGCGGGTGATTTGTGGCACGGTTGAGTTGACGAATAGACCGACAATATTGACAAAGGCGGGCACATGGGCACACAGTTGCGCCACGCGCTCGGCACTGACATAACGCGGACTTTTTTCATACAACACGAAGCCAAGTGCATCCACGCCGAGTGCGACGGCCGCTTGGATGTCTGGTTCACGGGTGAATCCGCAAAATTTAACACGTGTTCGCATATTCGTCTCTATTTGAGTCCCAAAGCCTGCAAAAAATCGTCGCGCGGCGCAGGTAAATCATACGCTTCTGGGTAATGAATCGCCGATAAATACAAGCCCGCGGGCGAGAATGTCGGGGCTGACAGTGCACGGTTTTTTTGCGCTAATAAAAAGCCCAACCATTCCTGCGGCTGTTTGCCCGCGCCAATATAAATCAAACTGCCAACAATATTGCGCACCATGTGGTGCAAAAACGCATTCGCGCTGATGCCAATCAATACACAATCGCCAAAACGCTCGACCTTAATATGATACAGGGTTTTGATTGGCGAATTGGCTTGACATTCCGATGCGCGAAATGCCGAAAAATCATGCTCGCCCACCAAGACTTGCGCCGCCGCATGCATTTTGTCTGCGTCCAACGGCTTATGATACCACCCTGTCCGTCCTGCCCAGATGGGCGAGCGCGTTGGATGGTTGTAAATCACATAGTGGTAGGTTCTTTGAAACGCATCAAAACGCGCATGAAATTCTGGACTGACTTCGCGCGCCCAACGCACGGCAACAGTTTCGGGCAAAAAGGTGTTTGTGCCGCGCACCCAAGCATGGATGTCACGCTTGAACCCCACGTCAAAATGCACGATTTGTTCCAGCGCATGAACGCCTGTATCGGTGCGCCCTGCGCATTGCACCTGTACGGGAACAGTGGCGAATTGGCTCAAGGCTTTTTGCAAAGTGTCTTGTACCGTTTGACCTTGTACTTGCGATTGCCAGCCCTGAAACGCACGACCATCGTATTGTAGCCCCAAGGCAATGCGCGGCATTATTTTGCCTCGTTGTTAGTTTGGCGGTGGGTGGGTGTCAACCACGCATGGCGCAAATCCAAAGCCTGTGTGCACTGCGCCGCGTCTCCACGCAGTAAAACTTCGTTCAAAATGTATTGCGCCACCTCGCCCTGCGCTTGTTGATGAGCAGACTGGGCGTGGCTGAGCAACTGTTCGGGGCTCAAGGCATGCATCCATTTTTGCAAACGAGCGCGCTCTTTAAACACCCCATACTGAATGGTGTGCTCGGCGGGTGTCGCCGTTACGCGTTTAGCGTATTGTTGCAATACAGCGTTCACATCGGTGGTTTTCTCGCTGAGGTCTTGGCTTGATTGATTCGCGTGATGATTCGTTTTTATGCTGCGCAAATCCAATTGATCGGCCGTCAAGCCATTTAAAACCTGCTTGAGTTTGTCAAAACTTGGCGGCGTGGTGGTTTCAGTGATTTCAGTTTGAGTAGGCTCGGTGCTGGCTGGTAAAGGTGCTTCGGTCGAACGAGGCTGGCTGATTGCTGATTCAGATGTTGTTGGGTTATCTTGCACGGCAGGTACGCCCGCATCTTGCGATGCAACTAAAACCGCTTTGTGTTCACTGTGCTCAGGGCTTGTCTGACCGTGCTCGTTACCCATGGCGGTTGAAAGCACTGCTGCTGCGGGCTCTGTTCGCGCAGATGCCGTCCAACCTTCAATCACATGCTCGGGTACGCGTGCCGCTGGCGTTTCTGTTGTGGCGAGTGACTCTGAACGGTCAGTGTTGACAATGTGTTCGTGCGCGGGCTCGACCTTCGAGAGACTTGACTGCACCCCATCATCTTTGGATTCCAATACAATCTCGGGCTCAGCAAAACGACGGGTTAAGCGTGCAACCATCCATATCAATAAAATCGTCGGAATAATGATGAGCCAAAGAGACGCAGGAACCGCTAAAAACCATGATTTGAGTTTGGCATAGTACGGTGCAACAGCCGTATCCTGTATTTGCGCTTGTAATTTGTTCTCAAATTGGTTCAGTTGCACGCGCAGCGAATGGAATGTTTGCTTCAAGGTGGCAACGGTGGCGTTGTCATTGTTGTTATCAAGCGTTTGCGCTGAGTTTGATGGCGCGACAGCAGACGGCGTGTTGGACGTGGTTTCGGAGGTTGCTGAAGGGCTCACACCGACACTGCTGGCGGTTTCAGCCACCGATGCGGGTGGTGGAACAACGGCAGCAATTGGTTCGGAGTTTTGGTTTTTAGCAGGTAAAACCAAGCGCGTGCCAATCAGCATTTGATCGGCATCACCATTGGGAAATTGTGATGCATTGGTGCTTTGCAAAATCTCTAAAGCCCGCGCAAACGGGATGTTGTTGACACGAGAGTATTGTTGGGCAATCACGCGCAAAGAATCACCTTTGCGCGTTTGAATCACCACATTGCCAACCTCATCCGTTTGAATCAAACGCGACTGCAGGTATCGATTGGTGGCAGGCTCTGCCCAAACGTTCAGACTGCATGCAACCAACACCAAACCACCCGCCACACCGATGCGAAAGCGAGTGGATAATGGTTTTTTGATGCAATTTTTTGAGACCGTTTGAGCCAACATAGCAACCTTTTTATTGAGCCAAAATAATCCGCAACACACGACGCAGTGGTTCAGCCGCGCCCCACAGTAATTGGTCACCGACGGTAAAAGCAGAAAGATAATCACCACCCATTGCCATTTTGCGCAAACGTCCAACGGGCACGCTCAAAGTCCCAGTCACAGCCGTTGGGGTTAAATCATTCATGGACGCGGTGCGCTCGTTCGGCACAACCTTGACCCAGTCATTCGCTTTGGCCAACATGTCGTTGATTTCGTCCAGTGGCACGTCTTGTTTGAGTTTGATGGTCAGCGCTTGCGAATGGCAACGCATCGCGCCGATGCGCACGCACAAGCCTTCGACATTGATAAAGCCTGCTTGACCTTCGGTTTTGCCCAAAATTTTATTGGTTTCTGCCGCGCCCTTCCACTCTTCTTTGGACTGACCTGTACCCAAATCTTTGTCAATCCACGGAATCAAGCCGCCTGCCAAAGGCACGCCGAAATGCTCGGCGGGATAATCCGCTTCACGCATTTTGGCGGCGATTTTGCGGTCAATCTCGAGAATTGATGAACGTGGGTCAGCGAGCAAATCCGCCACTTCTGCATTCAATAAGCCCATTTGCGTGACCAATTCACGCATATTTGCCGCGCCACCGCCCGATGCCGCTTGATAAGTCATCGAAGTCATCCAGTCAATCAAATCGGCTTTGAACAAACCATCCAATGCCATCATCATCAAACTTACGGTACAGTTGCCACCCACGTAGTTTTTCACGCCATTTTTCAAACCATTTTCAATCACAGGCATGTTCACAGGGTCGAGTACGATAATCGCGTCTTTTTCCATGCGCAAAGTCGAAGCCGCGTCAATCCAGTAGCCATTCCAGCCCGATGCACGCAGTTTGCCAAACATCTCGGTGGTGTAGTCGCCGCCTTGGCAGGTCACAATAATGTCGCAGGTTTTGAGCGCATCGACACTATTGCCATCGTGCAAAACACCGTCAGATTTGGCAATCGTGGGCGCAGCACCGCCCGCATTTGAGGTGCTGAAAAACACAGGTTCAAAATGCGCGAAATCATTTTCCGCCACCATACGATCCATCAAAACCGAACCGACCATACCACGCCAACCGACCAAACCCACTCTTTGCATCATTTACCCCAAAAAATCATCATTAAAAAATAATATCAAAACCCACATCTACTGCCAAAAATTTTATACCTACCTGCTTTTAACCCAATCAACATGCATCCAAGGTGCTCAGCAAACGACGAGATACCCAACCTTCTTCGCCCGTACGGGTGCGTATTTTAAACCACAATTTAGGTTCTTCCGTTAAATCCAAAACATCCTTGGGAACTCGTGCTTCCAAAATCCCCAATTCTGGGTGCTCATAACGGATGCGAACCATGGTACTGGCATCTGACTCTACATCCACAACTTGAACCATCATATTGGCAGGCAAGGTAAATGTCGCGCTCGCCGTTGTAAATAAAACATCTTTTCGTGTGATGGGATGCGTTAAATCGGGCATGACGGTTTTTTCATCTAATTTTAAAACAAGGTCATTTTGCGACAGCACTGTGACAATAGAGTGATTTGTGCCAGCGTTTGCTCTAATGTTCGCGCTGTTAGTGCCTACGAAATAATCGTACATTTTGCCGCTCACAGAATCACGACATTCATCCTCTGCAGCAGATGCTGCCACACTGGCAGTGGATATACTCTGTCCGCCAACTTCGACTTCCTTGAGTTTTAAAAATTGATACCCAAAATACACAAATACGATAAAAAATAGAAAACCTAAAAGTAATAAAATTTTCTTAAATGAACTCATGTTTACTCCAAATTGCTTAGGATCTCACTATTATCGCTGCGTGCGTTTGCGGTTTTTGAGCATTGAACCACGGCCAAGTTTGGTTACAGTGCCGCCAATACCGCATCACCCATTTCAACCGTGTCGACTTTTGTACCACCCACGGTCATAATGTCGCCCGTGCGATAGCCTTGTGCCAATACCTTTTTGACCGCCGCATCCACGCGATCGGCCGCAGCGATTTGGTTTAGACTGTGGCGCAACATCATGGCCACCGACAAAATCATTGCCAATGGATTGGCCATGTTTTTGCCTGCAATATCAGGTGCAGAACCATGAATCGGCTCGTACAAGCCTTTGCCATTCGCATCAATTGATGCCGATGGCAACATACCGATGGAGCCTGTCAACATTGACGCGGCATCCGACAAAATGTCACCAAAAATATTGCCCGTGACCATCACGTCAAACTGCTTGGGATTGCGCACCAATTGCATCGCTGCATTGTCCACCAGCATGTGGCTCAATTCCACGTCTGGATACTCGGCAGAGACTTCAATTACCACATCACGCCACAATTGGGTGCATTCTAAAACATTCATTTTGTCCACGGAGCAGAGTTTTTTTGCCCGTTTTTGTGCGGTTTTAAACGCGCTGTGGGCAATGCGACGAATTTCAGACTCTGAATAAATCATGGTGTTGAAGCCAACACGCTCACTGCCGTTTACCGTATCGCGCACTTCAATCCCACGAGGCTCGCCAAAGTAGATGTCACCGACCAACTCGCGCACAATAATGATGTCCAAGCCCGAAACCACTTCAGGTTTCAAAGTCGAAGCCTCGACCAATTCAGGATAGACAATCGCTGGGCGCAAGTTTGAAAACACATTCATCGCCTTACGAATAGCGAGCAAACCGCGCTCGGGACGTTGTTCACGCGGCAAATTATCGTATTGTGGTCCGCCCACTGCCGCGAGCAAGACCGCTTCGGCTTTTTCGGCTTTATCCAATGTCTCCTGCGGCAAAGGTACGCCCGTTGCGTCCACGGCGCAACCGCCAATCAAAGCTGTATCCCAAGCAATGTCTAAACCATCGGTTTTGAGCTTTTCGAGTACGCGCACCGCTTGCGCCATGATTTCAGGACCGATGCCATCACCAGGCAACAATAAAATATTTTGTGTCATTTTTTACCTGTTTACTATCTATTAAGTATTAAGCGATTTTATTTGAATCCAATTGTGCGTTCGCCAACCACGGGTATTTCATCAAGTGCTGTGCTTCAAACGCACGGATTTCATCTGCGTGGCGCAAAGTCAAGCCAATGTCATCAAAGCCATTGACCATGCAATATTTGCGAAAATCGCTGATGTCGAATGTAAAGACTGAGTCACCTGCACGAACGACTTGTTCAGGCAAATCAATCGTGACTTCAAAACCGACTTGGGCTTTGGTCATATCGAATAGTTGACTGACTTCTTTTTCTTTTAAAACAATGGGTAACAATCCATTCTTATAGCAATTATTGAAGAAAATATCCGCAAATGAAGGCGCAATCACCGCACGAAAACCGTATTGAACCAGTGCCCAAGGTGCGTGCTCTCGCGACGAACCACAGCCAAAATTATCACGTGCAAGCAACACGCTTGCGCCTTGATAACGCGCATGATTGAGGACGAAATCTGGGTTGATGGGACGTGTTGAGTTGTCCATACCCGGCTGACCGACATCCAAATAACGCCATTCGTCAAACAGGTTTTCGCCAAAACCTGTGCGCGCAATGGATTTCAAAAATTGCTTGGGGATAATCGCATCGGTATCGACATTTTCACGATCCAAAGGCACGACCAAGCCCGTGTGCAGGGTAAATTGTTCCATACATTTTCCAAAAACAAATCAAACCCATGACTCAACCGCTTGAGTCACAGGAAAATTATTGTATTGAGTGCCGTATTGGCAATCAATTGAGGTTATTGCGGATTGGCAGGTACTTTTTCTTGAACCCATTCACCTGCTTTTTGGGTGTCTTTACCCAAACCATTAACGGTTCCTCTAACAGTATTGCAACCAGCCAATACAACCAAGGCAACTGTTACTAAAGACAATAATTTACGCATCACAAACTCCTTATAGAGATTTCTTTTTAAAAAATGAAAACAACAAACCCAAAAAACCCACCAATGAAAGTCCTAAAAAAAACATTTGTAAGCCATTAGCGCCAACTTCTGCTTGATTAGCAGCACTAATGCGTTTAGCTGCATCTTGAGCGGATTCGTTCTGTCCTTGCGCTTGCATCATTGCCACCATACCAACATCATTACATTGTTTTTTGAGTTCAGCAATGGAAGGGGCTGAACCACCCCGCTTATCCAAGGCCGCCTCACAGGCTGCTTTTTGATCTGAACTCACGCCTTTGGGCGCGCTCAAAAAGTAACCACCCAATCCTACTAAAAAAAGAGTAGTAAAAACTACTTTTACTTTCACATTTCCTCCTTAATAATCAAAACAATTCAGCCACATTAACAAAATGCCCTTCAATCGCAGCAGCAGCCGCCATTGCAGGACTGACCAAGTGCGTGCGACCGCCCGCACCTTGACGACCTTCAAAATTACGGTTCGAGGTCGAAGCACAACGTTCGCCCGCTTCCAATCTATCTGCATTCATTGCCAAACACATCGAACACCCAGGTTCACGCCATTCAAAGCCTGCGTTTTTGAAAATCACGTCCAAACCTTCAGATTCTGCTTGTTTTTTGACCAAACCCGACCCCGGCACGACCAAAGCTAATTTGACATTGCTGGCCACTTTTTTCCCCAAACGCTGCACCACCCACGCCGCAGCACGCATGTCCTCAATGCGGCTGTTGGTACACGAGCCGATAAAGACTTTATCCACGTTAATTGCGTTGATGGGCGTGCGTGGCTCTAAGCCCATGTATTGCAAAGCACGTTCCATCGCATCGCGTTTGACTGCGTCTTTCTCTTGCTCAGGATCGGGCACATTGGCATCAACTGCCACCACCATTTCAGGTGAAGTGCCCCAAGTGACTTGCGGTTTAATCAATTCGGCTTGCAGTTTCACCACGCGGTCAAACTGTGCGCCTTCATCGGAGACCAAAGTGCGCCAGAATTTCTCTGCCAACTCAAATTCTTGTCCTTGTGGTGCGTAGGTGCGGCCTTTGAAATAGTTGATGGTGTTGTCATCGACCGCGACCAAGCCCGCGCGCGCGCCCGCTTCAATCGCCATATTACAAATCGTCATGCGCCCTTCCATGCTCAGCGCACGAATCGCAGAACCTGCAAACTCAATGGTATAGCCCGTACCGCCCGCTGTACCGATTTGCCCAATCACTGCCAACACGATGTCTTTCGCGGTCACACCATGGGACAAAACGCCATCAACCTGTACCAGCATATTTTTGGCTTTTTTCATCATCATCGATTGCGTGGCGAGCACATGCTCAACCTCAGATGTGCCAATACCAAAGGCCAATGCTGCCATTGCGCCGTGAGTGGAAGTATGCGAGTCGCCACAAACGATGGTCATACCTGGTAAGGTCGCGCCCTGTTCTGGTCCGATGACGTGAACGATGCCTTGGCGGATGTCTTTAATTTTGAACTCGGTGATGCCAAATGCGTCACAGTTTTTGTCCAAGGTTTCTACCTGCAAGCGCGATACGGGATCCACAATCCCCGCATTGCCTTGCGAGCGATCGGTCGTCGGTACATTGTGGTCGCACACCGCAAGGTTGGCATTGATGCGCCACGCGGGACGATTGTGTAAATTCAACCCTTCAAATGCCTGCGGACTGGTGACTTCGTGCAAAAGTTGACGGTCAATATAAATCAACGCCATGCCATCTTGTTCCTCGCGGATGACATGCATGTTCCAAAGTTTATCGTATAAAGTCTGTGCCATAAAAATCAATCAAGTTTCAAAAATTATTTTTTCGCCGAAGCATTGTATAAACCACGAACTTTGTTGGCGTTTGCCTGCAAAGTCGCTTTACGATTTTCTGGGCTCGGGTGAGAACTTAGGAATTGTGGCGTGCCTGCACCGTCCGATGCCAACATTTTATCCCACAAAGTGACTGCCGCATCGGGGTTATAGCCCGCACGCGCTGCCAATTCCATTCCCAATAAATCCGCTTCGGTTTCGTGGGTGCGTGAAAACGGCAAGTTAAAGCCCAAATCTGCGCCAAGTGAAGCAAACTCATTTGCGCCTGAAATACCATACGCCTGTCCCACCGCACCCAAGACACTTGCGAACAAATCTGTGGTTTGTTGTTGAGACATTTGTTCACGCGAATGCTCACGCAGGGCATGGGTGATTTCATGTGCCATCACTTGAGCAATTTCTGCATCAGTTAACTTTAATTTGGTGATCAAACCGCTGTAAATCGCCATTTTGCCGTGTGGCATACACCATGCATTTTCTTCATCAAGGGTTATGACATGCACTTCCCAAGGCCATTTGACTGCATCTGCACGAATTACAGGGGCTTTGGCAATTAAGTTGCTGGTGATGCGCTTGACGCGAGCGACCATCGCAGGATTAGTATCCAATATTTTTTTTGCGCGTGCTTCTGCAATCACTTCTGAATATGCTTTTGCTGCCTCAGCGTTTAAGGCCTCACTGGAAATCGAGAATCTTTGTTGGCGATTGACACCCGCCGCAGTGTCGTTGGTGGTTTGTTGTGGCGTGCCACAAGCGGTTAAAAACACAGTGGATACTGCCAAAGCCAATATTTTGAATTTAAACATCATCAATCTCCTATTTGAGAAAGTTTCGGGGTTGAAACCTGTACATCACCATTTTGCGCTCGGTGCAGCAACGCATGATCCATCAAAACCAAAGCCAACATCGCCTCTAAAATCGGCGTGGCTCGTATGCCCACGCACGGATCGTGCCGCCCTTTTGTGATGACTTCCACGGGATTGCCATCTATATCCACTGACTCGCGCGGCAAGCTGATGCTTGAAGTGGGTTTAATCGCCACGTGCACGCTAATCGGTTGACCCGATGAAATCCCACCGAGTATGCCACCTGCGTGGTTGGTTTGGAATCCCTCTGGACGCATGGCATCACCGTGGTAGGAGCCTTTTTGGGCGACAACACCAAAGCCATCGCCAATTTCAACGCCTTTGACCGCATTCACGCCCATCATCGCATAGGCAATGTCGGCATCCAACTTATCAAATAAAGGTGCGCCCAAGCCCACAGGGACATGATGCGCCTCAACCAACAAACGCGCGCCAACCGAATCCTGCGCTGCACGCAGGTCTATCATATACTGCTCCAATTGCGGCACAATCGCGGCATCTGCTGCGAAGAATGGATTAACACCCGTTTGCGCCCAATCGTTGACGGGGATATTGATTTCACCCAATGCGGTCATACAACCACGAATCTGTGTACCAAACTGCTCGCGCAGCCATTTTTTTGCCACCGCACCTGCTGCCACCATCGGCGCAGTGGTGCGTGCGGAGGAACGTCCACCGCCACGATAATCGCGAATGCCGTATTTTTGCCAATAGGTGTAATCGGCGTGTCCAGGGCGAAATTGCATAGCGATATTGCCATAGTCACCGCTTTTTTGGTCGGTGTTGCGTATCAATAAGGCAATTGGTGTGCCTGTGGTTTTGCCCTCAAACACCCCTGACAAAATTTCCACTTGATCGGCTTCTTGGCGTTGTGTGACGTGGCGCGAGGTTCCAGGGCGACGACGGTCTAAGTCAGGTTGAATATCCTCAACTGACAAAGCCATATTCGGCGGGCAACCATCAATTACGCAACCAATCGCCGCGCCGTGTGACTCGCCAAAATTGGTGATGCAAAAAAGTTGTCCAAATGTGCTTCCAGCCATGTGTCTGCCTTTTCAATACATCCATCGTACATCCAATGGACTAAGGGTTCCATTGTAGCGGTTTTAAGCGATTTCCGCCATAGCAACGAAGCAGTTTAATCACCACAATCGCTGCTTGACCCAACTAAAACACACCTGTTACACGATATAATAGTGCAAATTATTAACGGGGGATTTATGCGCACGAATTATTCATTGACTTGCTATTCCTATTCTCAATACGCCCAACGAATGCTCGACTCTGGGCGGGTTTTGCCCGAGGAAGTACAGGCTTTGAGTGCGCGTTTGCCTTTATCTAAAGCAGATGTGATGCAATTGTTTGTGCAACACACACCTGCGCACCATGATGTTGAATATGCTGTGGGCGCGGCGATGCGCAAAGTCCGCGCACTAATCATGTTGGCAATGATGGAGTTTGATTTAACGCACGCCCCAACAGAATCCAGTTTAAATGCGGTCACACAGACCATCAGCGCACTCGCCGATGTCTCAGTGATGCACGCACTGGAACACAGTTATCAAACTTTGTGCGATGTTCATGGTGAACCACGCTCTGAAACTACGGGCAGCGCAATGCCTTTGTGGGTCATGGGTATGGGAAAATTATCGGGTAACGAGCTCAATGTCTCATCCGATGTGGATTTGGTGTTTGTATTTGAGCACGAAGGCGAAACCGTTGTGCCTGCCGCACAGCCCGACAAACGCATTCGCACCCTCTCGCACAGCGAATTTTTTGAGCGGGTGGGCAAACGGGTGATTAAATTACTCGATGATGTGAATGAGCACGGTTTTGTGTTTCGTGTGGATATGCGCTTACGCCCAAATGGTGCATCGGGTGCGCTGTGCGTGAGTTTGAATACTTTAGAAAAATATCTGTTCACACAAGCGCGCGCTTGGGAGCGGTTTGTGTGGCTGAAAAGTCGTTTGATTAATCCAACGGACGCATCACATTTTCTCGAGCAAATGGTGCAACCTTTTGTTTTTAGACGGTATTTAGATTATGACGCGATTGACGCACTGCGCGACGTGCACAGTAAAATTCGCGATAAAGCCCATGCCCGCGCTGTCAAAAATCCTGAATCTGAAGACATTAAAATCGGTTCTGGTGGCATTCGCGAAATCGAGTTCTCTGTGCAATTGCCACAAATCATCAAGGGTGCGCGCGTGCCGAAGTTACAACAAAAAGCCACTTTGGCGGTTTTACCCGAGTTGGCAAATGCAGGTTTGATGGATGCGGGCATTGCCGAACAATTACATGCACACTACGTGTTTTTACGTCATTTCGAGCATCGGATTCAATACCTCAACGATGCGCAAACCCAGCAAATTCCGATTGAGTCTGAATTACGCGCGCGCTTGGCGAATGCAATGGGTTATGCGAGTTATGACGAATTAGAAACCCAATTGCGGGTTGGGCAAAAACAGGTTGAGCAGTATTTCAATACCTTATTTGATTATTCAAGCGAAGAGACTGCTGCAAACACCGATGATAGACAAAGTGATGAGTTGGCGAGCCTGTGGGCGTATTTTGAATCACATCAAGAAGTACAGGATTTATACGAGCAGACCCGTACCAATCCGCGTTTATCGCTGCTGCCTGAACGCAGTTTAGCGCGTTATCAGCAACTCATCCTCAGCGGCGCGCGCACCTTGGTGGCACAAAATCCCGATACACAATTACCCACGGAATGGTTGCGTCGGGTGTGGAATTTTCTCGATGCCATCAGCCGACGCAGCAGTTATTTAGCCCTATTGGTCGAATTTCCCAAGGCGATGGAACGTTTGGTCGAACTGCTCACGCGTTCTCGTTGGGCGGCCGATTACCTCACGGCACACCCGATTTTGCTCGATGAATTGCTCAATATTGAACAATTGCATCGTGCGCCTGATTGGCCACAACTGCAAAGCCATCTGAATGATTTGTTGGCGCACACCGCACCCGATGTTGAACGACAAATGGACATTTTACGCGAGACCCACCACAGTCAAATTTTCCGCCTGCTCGCGCAAGAATTGGATGGCTTGTGGACGGTTGAACAACTCGCCGATCACTTGTCTGATTTGACCGATGTCATGCTGCAATGTGCCCTGACCCACTGCTGGAACGCATTTAACAAAAAGCACATTGACGCGCCCAAATTGGCCATCATTGCGTATGGTAAACTCGGCGGTAAAGAAATGGGCTACGCGTCGGATTTGGATTTGGTCTTTATTTATGAAGATGCTGACCCAGAAGCGGGCATGATTTACGCGCGGTTTGCGCAGCGTTTGGATAATTGGCTGACCGCACCCACGGGTGCGGGCGTATTATTTGAGACCGATTACCGCCTGCGACCGAATGGCGACAGCGGTTTGATGGTGGTCTCGACCAAGATGTTTGAGCAATACCAACGTCAATCGGCATGGTTTTGGGAGTTTCAAGCACTTACTCGCGCACGTTTTTGCGCAGGAGATGCGTCTGTCGGCACATGGTTCGAGCAATGCCGCCGCGAGATTCTGGCTCAACCGCGAGAACTTGATGCGGTGCGCCATGAAATTTTAGACATGCGTGGCAAACTTCAAGCAGGTCACCCCAACCCAACTGAATTGTTTGACCTCAAATACGATGTTGGTGGCATGGTTGACATTGAATTTTGTGTGCAGGCAATGATATTAAGCTACTCGAATACCCATCCAGAACTTCTTGATAATAAAGGAAATATTGCCTTACTTGAAAAGGCTGAACGAGCGGGTTTAATCAGCCAAGGATTGGGTACCCGTTGCGGCGATGCTTATCGTGAATACCGCCATTTGCAACACATCGCGCGTTTGCAAAATGTGGTCAAACCGAGGGTCGAAGCAGAAACGGTGACCGAATACGTGACCGCGGTGAATCAATTGCGGGTTGAAGTTTTGGGACAATGAATTTAATGTCTTGGTGCTATTGACCAAAATTTGGACTCCAGACAACAAAACATAAAGGGGTGACTGACGTCTCCCCTTTATTTTTGAAATCTCAATGAATTTTTACAAGTTAAAAAGACTCGAGATTACTTCGGTTTTTTCTGATTGGTCGCCCGTTGTTTGGCGATCATTCTTTCCCAAGCAATATTGGTGAACACTTCGTAACCACCTTTAGGATTAACTCGCAAGACCAAAGATTTCCAGTTGACTTGGTCAGCAGGTAAAAGAGCTTGGAATTTCAACAAATCATTGGCTTGTTTGTTGATGTCACATTTTGACACATCAATATCCACCAATTGTTTGGTATCTTTAATCAATGCTTTGTTATATATAATCGCTTTTTTAGGATCAGTACGATCCAAAATGGTGGTCACCATTTCCCAATTAGCGGGTGCATATTTCACCACACATTCAGAAACCAACTTTGCAGTGGCATCTTTTTGCGCTTGAGTGATTTCTTGCGCCATAACAGACTGTGTCGCAATCAAAGTCGCCACAGCCGCAGTGGTTTTAATAAAACGTTTCATGATAAATCCTTTAAAAAAATAACAACGTAGGGTGATTGTACCTAAAAAATCAGTTGGGTAGGAAAAAATGACAAACTATCATTCATTCTACTCAATCCATTTCCCGTACTTTCGCCAAAGCCTGCTCAATGCGCTCCACCGCGATGATTTTCATCCCCTCAATTTTTTGCTTGGGAGCATTGGCTTTGGGAATCAACGCGGTGGTAAAGCCCAATTTGGCGGCTTCTTTGAGGCGTTCTTGACCACGAGGTGCAGGACGAACTTCTCCCGCCAAGCCAATTTCACCGAATACCACCAAGCCTTTGGGCAAGGGCTTATTGCGCAAAGAGGACACAATCGCCAATAGCACCGCTAAATCCGCCGCAGGTTCAGTAATTTTGACACCGCCCACCGCATTAATGAACACGTCTTGATCAAAACACGCGACACCCGCATGACGGTGTAGCACCGCAAGCAACATCGCCAAACGGTTTTGCTCCAAACCGACCGACAACCGCCGCGCATTCGGTGCATGCGAGGCATCGACCAAGGCTTGAATCTCTACCAGCAGCGGTCGTGTGCCCTCTTGCGTGACCATCACACAAGAGCCAGCCACATCGTCGTTGTGTTGTGAAAGAAAAATCGCCGATGGGTTGGTCACACCTTTCAAACCTTTTTCGGTCATGGCAAACACGCCCAATTCATTGACCGCGCCGAAGCGATTCTTAAACGCGCGAATCAGACGAAAGGATGACTGCGTGTCGCCTTCAAAATACAAAACCGTATCAACGATGTGTTCCAACACCCGTGGCCCCGCCAAACTGCCCTCTTTGGTCACATGTCCGACCATAATCAAGGTGATGCCCGTGGCTTTTGCCACGCGCGTGAGTTGCGCCGCGCATTCGCGCACCTGCGCGACCGAACCGGGTGCGGATGAGAGTTCACCCGAATACATGGTTTGGATGGAATCAATCACCGCAACATTGGGTTTAAGTTGCGTTAATGTATTGATAATGCTGTCTAAATTGATTTCGGCTTGAAACTGCATGTGCGCGTCCGATACGTCCAAACGTTGCGCACGCAGGGCAATTTGTGCCCCCGATTCCTCGCCGCTCACATAAAGCACCGAGCGCGTCTTTGATAACATGGCAAGCGATTGCAGCAAAAGGGTTGATTTACCAATTCCAGGATCGCCGCCGATGAGTATCACGCCGCCAGGCACCAAGCCGCCGCCCAATACGCGGTCAAATTCAGGCACTTCACTGGAAAAACGTGGCACATCCTGCGCATGAATCTCCGACAACGCCTGTACTGGTGCGGTCGGTGCGAGTGCGGCAAAGCGGTTGCTACTGGATTTTTCGGGGGCGGTCTCAATCAAGGTGTTCCACGACTGACAATGTGGACATTGTCCCGACCATTTGGCGGATACGCCGCCGCAATCTGAGCAGACGTATTGGTTTTTAGTTGGTTTTGCCATGATGGCTCCTATTTGATGGTCAATTATAACCAATTTGCGCGCTTAAAATTAAAACGCCTGCGCTTTGTTATATAATGCGCATCGTTACCCATTTTTTAGGAATTGCTATGAACTCAACCAATCCCGACCTCTCGCACCCAAAAGTAGTGGAATTGACCGCACATGATTTGCCTGTGCGTTGCCCCAACCCAAATATGCAAGCGTGGAACAGCCACCCGTTGGTGTACCTCACATTGGATCATGGCGTGGGTACGTGCCCGTATTGCGGTACAGAATACCGCCTCAAAGCAGGCGAAAAAATTGCAGCACACTGATTTAATTAAGGATTTTATGAACAAACGCATTGATTTTTACTTTGACTTCACCTCGCCTTATGGTTACTTTGCCAGCACGCGCATCAATGAATTGGCGAGCCAATACGGTCATCATGTGGATTGGCATCCGTTTGTGGGCGAGCAGTTCAAACCGACCAATAGCGGCACAGGTTTATCACAAATCCCCGTCAAATTAGAATATCAAAAGCGCGATCAAACGCGCACCGCGCAGTTTAACGGCATTGCATACACAGAACCGAGCGTACAAGTGCTGGATGCGCGCTACGCATCGCGTGCGGTGATGTGGGCAGAGAACAAGTTTGGTGAAAATCGCAGCATTGAATTGGCGCAAGCGATTTTCAAAGCCTATTATGTTGAGGGAAAAAACATAGGCGACACGCAGACTTTGGTGGCGATTGCCCAATCTTTAGGCATGGATGCCGAAGAGGTCAGCACGGGCATCAGCAGTGCCAATACACGCGAACAATTGCGTGCAGAAATTGATTTGGCGACTGCCAAAGGCGTGTTTGGCTCGCCTTTTTTCTTGCTCGACGGCGAACCATTCTGGGGCTTTGATCGCATGGATCAACTCGAAGCCGCACTCAAACGCAAAACCGAAGCCGCATAATGGTTCATCATGCGCCCCGCTGATAGATACGAATTTTTTCGCCGCCTTCAAGCGGCGAATCCACATCCAAACACAGAGTTGGTGTACAGCACCCCTTTTGAATTATTGATTTCGGTGGTTTTATCGGCGCAAGCAACCGATGTCGGGGTGAACAAAGCCACCGCGCGGCTCTACCCTGTTGCCAATACCCCTGAAGCCATACTCGCTTTGGGCGAAGAGGGGTTGATGGATTACATCAACACCATTGGTTTATTTCGCAGCAAAGCCCGCCACATCATGGGTTTGTGTCAAATGCTGATTGAACAGCACAACAGCCAAGTGCCCCATGACCGCAAGGCTTTAGAAGCACTTCCAGGCGTTGGGCGCAAAAC
Organism: Burkholderiaceae bacterium; assembly: GCA_018261955.1. Lineage (GTDB taxonomy): Bacteria > Pseudomonadota > Gammaproteobacteria > Burkholderiales > Burkholderiaceae > CTSOIL-112. Next base: position 280,722 of record JAGTRK010000003.1, on the reverse strand, counting down.
TGCCAACGTCATCCTCAATACCATCTTTGGTGAGCCAACCATGGCGGTCGATACGCATATTTTCCGCTTGAGCAACCGCACAGGTTTGGCAAAAGGCAAAAACGTGCTCGAAGTCGAGCAAAAATTGCTCAAAAACATTCCCAAAGAATTCCTCGTCGATGCGCACCATTGGCTGATTTTGCATGGTCGTTATGTATGCACCGCACGCAAGCCAAAATGCGGGGCGTGCATGGTTGAGGATTTGTGCGCGTTTAAGGGTAAAATTCTGCCTGAATATCTGTCTGAATCCCAAAAATAGAGGATACACCATGAATCCATTCATCACACTCAGTTTGGTCGCCATCGGTGGCGCACTTGGCTCGGTGGGACGCTATGTATTGTCCGCTTTGACCATGCGCTGGGTCAGTTCGCACAACGCGGTGGGCTTTCCTTGGGGCACGCTGTTGGTGAATGTTTTGGGTTGCGCCTTGATTGGTATCTTCGCGGTGTTGATTGAACGATTGTCATCATTTAACGCCGAACTGCGCTTATTGCTCATCACGGGTGTTCTGGGCGGTTTTACGACTTTTTCCAGTTTTGGCTTGGATACTTGGTATCTGATGCGCAAAGGCGAATGGCTGTACGCAACCGCGTATGTCAGTGCCAGTGTGGGTTTGGGGATTTTAATGGTCGCATTGACTTTTGCTTGGATGAGCAAAACACATTGATTGTTTTTTAAATTCGTGTAGAATTTGTGTACAAAATTTTTCCCTAAAAACAGGAGCCAACATGACCCGTCTGAGCGAACTCGCCACAAAACGCAAAACCACCAAGGTATTTGATGCCACGCGCAAACTCAGTGAAGCACAAATTACCGAGATAAAAACCCTGTTGCAATACACCCCCTCCTCGACCAATTCGCAACCGTGGCATTTCGTCATCACCAACAGTTCTGAAGGTAAAGCGCGCATTGCCAAAGCCACCGATGCGGGGCATCAGTTCAACAGCAGCAAAATTCTCGACGCATCACACGTCATCGTGCTGTGCACCAAAAGTATCATAGACGAGGCATATTTGTTACAACTGCTTGAGCAAGAAGACCGAGACGGGCGTTTTGCCAATGATGAGTTTAAAAAAGGTCAGCATACAGGACGCAGTTTTTATGCCAATATGCACCGCTACGAGCTCAAAGACGCGCAACACTGGATGGAAAAACAAGTGTACATCGCTTTGGGCGCACTGTTGCTTGGCGCGAGTTTCATGGGGATTGATGCTTGCCCGATTGAAGGGTTTAATTCCAGTGTGCTCAATGAGGAATTGGGTTTGCGTTTGAAGGGGTTAAATGCTTCGGTGATTGTTGCCTTGGGCTACCATGCTGAGTCGGACATCAACCAAACTTTGCCCAAATCGCGTTTACCGCAGGATGTGATTTTCTCGGACATTTAATACCATTTCACGGTATAAAAAAGGCGAATGTTTCGCCTTTTTTACATCAAAATAATATCGTATTGTTCCTGAAAAAACATACTCTGCGCTTGCAAAGAAATCGGCTTGCCAATTTGATTGGACAATGCCGCCAAATGTGGTGCAACGTCATCGAGTAGCATATCAATCACATCGGGATTGGCCACCACGCGAAAGGCAGTGGCGTTGAATTGACACGCCTCACGGCGAATCTCACGCAGAATATCATAGCAAACCGTGCGGGTGGTTTTCACCATACCCCGCCCTTCACACATCGGGCATGGTTCGCAGAGCAGTTGTGCCAACGATTCGCGTGTGCGCTTGCGCGTCACCTCGACCAAACCCAAAGGTGAAAACGGATGCACCGCAATGCGCGTTCGATCACGGGCAAACTCTTTTTGCAGTACATTCAATACGTGTTCGTTGTGTGCCGCATCCTGCATGTCAATAAAGTCTAAAATAATCATGCCACCCAAATTGCGCAGGCGCAGTTGATGCACGATTTCAAACGCGGCTTCTAAATTGGTTTTCAAAATGGTGTCGGCGAAGTTGCGCCCCGACACATAACTGCCTGTGTTGACATCAATCGTGGTCATCGCTTCAGTGGTCTCGATAATCAGATAACCGCCCGACTTCAAATCCACACGGTGTTGCAAAGCCAAATCAATTTCTGCTTCCACATCATAAGTATCAAATAAAGGACGCTCAACGGGTGCGAGTTTGAGATATTGAGCGGTTGAAGGCATATAGACATCGGCAAATTCCTGCAATTGAGCCAAGGTATCGGCATCATCGCAATAGACCGAACATATCTCTTGAGTGACCATATCACGCAAAACCCGCTGCGCCAAGGTCAAGTCACGGTGAATCAAGGTTGGTGCGGTTTTTTTCAAACGTTGCGAACCGATTTCCTCCCATGTACGCTTGAGGTAATCAATGTCGTTTTGCCACTCTTCAATCGGCGCGTTCAAACCAGCCGTACGAATAATATAACCACCGTCGGGATGCTCCCCCAGTAACTGCGTTAAACGCTTTCTGAGTAATTCGCGCTCCTCCTCCGATTCAGCACGTTGCGTCACACCAATACCACTCTCTTTGGGCAAATACACCAACAATCGCCCTGCAATACTGATTTTGGTCGATAAACGCGCACCCTTGGTACCGATGGGATCTTTGATGACCTGCACCAAAACTGTTTGTCCTTCAAATAATTGAGTCTCTATCGGAGGCAAAGCATTTTGTGTCGCGGCTTGAGTTGCGGTCAGACTATGGGTGGCAATTGCCATGTCCGCCACGTGCAAAAAAGCCGTACGCTCCAAACCAATTTCAATGAATGCCGATTGCATCCCAGGCAAGACGCGCACAACCTTACCTAAATAAATATTACCGACCAAGCCCAAATTGGATTGACGCTCAATATAAATCTCCTCGATGCGGCGATTTTCCAATACCGCTACGCGGGTTTCTGCAGCGGTGGTGTTGATTAAGATGTCTTGATTCATAAAATAGACTGCTCAGTGTGTAAAGGAGCCCATTATAGCCGTTATGTATTGGGTTGCGCCAAGTGACGCAACATTTGCGCCACCTCAAAAATAGGCAAACCCTTAACCGCAGAAAAACTGCCCGACAGATGCGCCACCCAGCAGGCACCATAACCCTGAATCGCATACGCGCCCGCTTTACCAAAAGGCTCGCCGCTGGCAATATACGCCTGAATATCGGATTCGCTCAAGGGATGAAAGCGCACCATGCTGCGCGCCAATGCTTGCTCAATCCCTCGCGTACTTGCCAATGCCACAGCGGTATAGACCTCATGGGTATTGCCCGAGAGCATGCGCAGCATTTGCGCCGCGTGCTCTGCATCTTCGGGTTTACCTAAAATACGGTTGTCAAACACCACCGTGGTATCGGCACACAAAATCGGATGCACACGATCAGCGAATTTAGGATTATTAGCAATTTGCGCTTGCATCATTTGCGCCTTTGCCAAACATACCCGTTGAACATAATCCACAGGATTTTCGTCTGGTAAAGGAATTTCTAAACGCTCGGCAGCCGCCGCATCGTGCGGCAACACCACCTCAAACGGCACACCAATTTGCTTGAGCAATTCAGCACGCCGAGGGCTTTGTGATGCCAAATAAATTTTTGGAAAATGCAATGGATTCATAAACTTAGGAAATTCTAATCACTGCCATACCAAGCATTACACTCGGTGATATGGGTGGTTGATATTAATCGTATAAGCGCGGTACAACTGCTCCGCGAACAACACTCGTACCATGCCGTGCGGCAAGGTCAAATTCGACAAACGCAACAAACCGTGACACTGCGCTTTAAACGCTGCATCCAAACCATCTGCACCACCCACGACCAACACAACATGATTGTATTCGTTTTGCCAAAACTGCAATTTTTGCGCCAACTGCACACTCGTGACCGCTTCGCCGCGCTCATCCAAAGCCAAAATCAGCGCGCCTTTGGGCATCGTTTGGATGGCGGCTTGAATTTTAACCGCTTCGGCACGCATCGCCTGCGCGATTGCACTGTCGCTGTCCGATGCACGCGGCTCAGGTTTCAACTCCTTACATTGCAAAGCCAACTCACGCGCAGGCAGACGTTTGGCATACTCCTCAAACGCATCTACCACCCATTTGGGCTGCTTGTGGCTGACGGAAATTAATGTAATTGTTAACATCGCCTAACCCGCCGCCAACATATTCATCACCAACTTAATCATCACCTCTTTTTGCTCCGCCGCTGACTCGGCGATGAGCAATGTCAAGGCTGCCAAACCCACATCATTGATAATCGGTACGCCATCCGCGCTCAACAATCGCCTGTTTTGATTGAGAAAATCAACGAATAAAAAAGCCCCGCTGCGCTTATTGCCATCGGTAAATGGATGATTTTTCACCACAAAATACAATAAATGCGCCGCCTTGGACTCAACGCTCGGGTACGCCGCCGAACCAAACACCGACTGCTCAAGATTACCCAACAACGCCGCCAAACCATCACCGCGCTCCAAGGCAAACAACTCAGTCGCCTCGCCACGACGGATTAAATCAGCCTTGAGCCGCGACAGCGAAGCCCGCACATCATCAAGTGAAGCCAAAACCCCACCGCTCTGCGCAGCAGGCTCATCGAGCAAACCATCATCATACTGCTGCAACAACAAAAACGTCTGCGCATACCGCGCCAACACATCAACGAGACCGCGCCCCATATCCGACGACAGTTCACTTGATGCCGCCGCCTTTTGCACCAACGCCAACGCAGCCTCAAATGCTTTTACATTTTGCGCCAAACGCGCTTGATTCACGGTAAAGCCTTGGGTCAAATGCTCGCGCAAGGTTCGGGTTGCCCATTGGCGAAACAACACCGCACGCTTGGAGCTGACACGATAGCCCACTGATATAATGGCATCTAAATTATAGTGCTTCAAGTTGCGCTTAACCTGTCTCGTTCCCTCTTGGCGAACTACCGAGTAATCCTCGGTAGTTGCTTGCTCGCTCAACTCTTGCTCTAAATAAATATTTTTTAAGTGCAAACTAATATTATCTGTTGAACTTTCGAACAACTCCGCCATCTGCGCCTGCGATAACCAAACCGTATCGTGCTTGCCATCAAACCGCACCTCCAGCGCACCCGAGTCTGTCTGATAAATCATCAAATCGCTATTGATATTCATTGAGTTAGACATCATTCACTCCTATTATCGAACTACTGAGGATTTCTTAGTAGTGCTTCTAAAACATTCTTCGCGCATTCCGAGTCGTAGGGTGGGCCAGTGCCCCCAATCCCAATCCAATTTTTGCTATTGTCATTGCATTCTGTAAAATTTTTAAAACAAAAGCGGGCACGTCGCCCGCTTTATATGTGTCTCAGCGGGTTTAACCCAACTGCTCAACCCTGAGTTTGACCACCTCGCCCGATGTGCTCGGCAATGTTTTGATGGCTTCACGCGCCGCATCAATGTCTGACTCAATGCATTCGTGGGTCATGATGACGATTTGCGCTTCGTGAGCGGTGTCGTCGGCTTCGGATTGCATCATCGCGTCCACCGAGATGTTGCGGTCGGCCAAAATTCGGGTCACGTCTGCCAACACACCCGTTTTGTCTTGCACAGTCATGCGCAGGTAATAACGCGTTTTCACCGCGGACAATGGCAGCATGGGGATGTTTTCCAACGCGTCGGGTTGGAATGCAAGGTGTGGCACGCGGTGTTCAGGGTCAGCAGTGTGTAAACGGGTCACATCAATCAAATCTGCCACCACCGCTGAGCCCGTTGGCAATGAACCCGCGCCCGCGCCGTAGTATAAAGTTGCGCCAACTGCATCGCCTTTAATCATCACCGCATTCATCACGCCGTTGACGTTGGCAATCAGTTGGTTTTCTGGAATTAAGGTGGGGTGTACGCGCAGTTCGATGCCTGCATCGGTGCGCTTGGTGATGCCCAACAGTTTGATGCGATAGCCGAATTTTTCAGCATAAACGATGTCCTGCGCCGCCAGTTGGCTGATGCCTTCAATTGAAGCAGCTTCAAAGTTAATCGGTACGCCAAATGCGAGCGAACTCATCAAGGTGATTTTGTGCGCTGCATCGACACCTTCTACGTCAAAGGTCGGGTCGGCTTCGGCGTAACCCAACTCTTGCGCGACTTTGAGCGCGTCGGCAAATGTCCAACCTTTATCGCGCATTTGTGTGAGGATGAAATTGGTCGTACCGTTGATAATCCCTGCAATCCATTCGATGCGGTTGGCAGACAAGCCTTCGCGCAAAGCTTTAATCACAGGAATGCCACCTGCAACCGCCGCTTCAAATGCCACGGTCACACCTTTGTCTTGCGCAGCTTTGAAAATTTCATTGCCGTGCACCGCGAGCAAGGCTTTGTTCGCCGTCACCACGTGTTTGCCATTGGCGATGGCTTCCAATACAAACGTGCGTGCAGGCTCGTATCCACCCATAAGTTCAACCACGATGTCAACATCGGGATGGCTCGCCAAAGCCGATAAGTCGTTGACGATTTGCACACCTTTTTCTGCCAAATGCGCGGCTTTATTTGGGGTACGTTCAGCGACCACGGTGACTTCAATGCCACGCCCTGCACGACGCGCGATTTCAGTTTGGTTGCGTTCCAACACGCTAACCACGCCACTGGCGACCACGCCCATGCCTGCAATACCGACTTTGATTGGTTTCATAATGTATTCTTTTTAGTAAACGAGATATTCATACACGACCATGCCGTGTTTGCAAACGCGTATTGTAAACCATGCCGTCCAAATGCACCATAGCCACGGCGGCTTTTAGCCGCGGTTATTGGTGTTTCTGTATGACACAACGCAACGCATAACATGAATATTTTGTTGCGATGAAAAATAAGGGAGCGATTCGCTCCCTTAAAACTTGTTTTTATGCTCGTCAGACCCGATTAAATCTCAATCTGCGTACCCATTTCAACCACACGATTCGGTGGGATTTTAAAGTGGTCGGTCACGCGCAATGAGTTGCGCATCATCAGTGCAAACAGTTTTTCACGCCACAGCGCCATACCCGGCAAATTGCTTGGAATTACAGTTTCGCGGTTTAGGAAGAACGATGTGTCCATCATCTCCATTTTTAGCCCTGCCTTGGCGCAACGCGAGAGCATGTCTTCAATGCTCGGTTCTTCTTTAAAGCCAAAGAATCCATGCACAACGAATACATCCTGCGCGATTTCACGAATATCGAGTTTTTCATCCTCATTCACAAAAGGAATGTCTTCGGTTTTGATGCTCAAAAACACCACGCGCTCGTGCAACACGCGGTTGTGCTTGAGGTTGTGCAGCAAAGAGTTCGGCACGACCGACAGGTTGGAATGCATGAAAATCGCTGTGCCTTCAACCCGTTGTGGTGGGTGCGTGATTAAACTTTGCATAAATGGCTCTAACGGCAAATTGATGCCTTCGGTGCGTTGATAAACCAATTCTTTACCGCGTTTCCAAGTCATCAATATGGTGAATGTGATTAAACCCAATAAGGCAGGAAACCAACCGCCATCCCAGAATTTTTTGAGATTAGCACCCCAAAATGAAACATCCATGGCAAATAATGCAATAAATAAGCCAATTGCCGCTGGTTTTGACCACTTCCAAATCGTCAACATCACCACGAGCAGTAAAACATCGTCAATCAACATCGTGGTGGTCACCGCGATACCGTAGGCGGATGCCAAGTTGGTCGAAGTTTTAAAGAACAGCACCGCAAACACCACCAAACCAAACAACAGCCAATTGATAAACGGCACGTAAATTTGCCCACGCTCGTGTGCATTGGTGTGGACGATGCGCAGGCGCGGGCAGTAGCCCAATTGAATGGCCGCGCTGGTCAGAGAAAACGCGCCTGAAATCACCGCTTGCGATGCGATAATCGTTGCCAAAGTGGCTAAAAGCACCATCGGCGCAGTTGCCCAAGTGGGTAGCATTAAGAAAAATGGGTTGGTCGCGCCGTCAGGATGACCGAGTAAAAACGCGCCTTGACCAAAGTAATTGAGCATCAACGAGGGCAGCACCAAACCATACCACGCGAGCATAATCGGTTTACGCCCAAAGTGTCCCATGTCGGCATACAAAGCCTCACCACCCGTGACGGCCAGAAATACCGAGCCCATGACCAGCAAGGCTTTGAACTGATTGTCTATAAAAAAAGCCACCGCATAATGCGGGCTTAAAGCTTGCAAAATCATTGGATGTTGGACAATTTGCAGCACGCCAAACACCCCCAAAGAAGCAAACCACAGCACGCAAATCGGTCCAAAAAATTTACCAATCAGCGAAGTGCCGTGCTTTTGTACCACAAATAAGCCTGTGATAATCGCCAAGGAAATTGGAATAATCCAATCCTTAGAAGCAGGAGCAACAACCTCTAAACCCTCAACCGCCGATAGGATAGAAATTGCAGGCGTAATCACCGAATCACCGTAGAACAAGGACGCACCCAAAATACCGACAATCAGCACCCAGCGGTACTTCGGATTACCTTCTTTGCCGCGCAGAGTCAACGCCATGAGTGCCAGAATACCGCCCTCACCTTTGTTGTCCGCACGCATGATAAAGGTGACGTATTTAACCGACACCACCAAAATCGCCGCCCAAAAAATTAGGGATAAAATCCCCATAATCGTGGGTAAATCATGCGTGAGTTTGTAATGCTCACCCATCGACTCTTTCATCGCATACAGTGGACTGGTACCAATGTCACCAAATACAATGCCCAACGCGGCAAGTGCCAAGCCCGCCATTGCTTGTTTACCCGCGCTGTGGTGTGTCTCTTGTGAAATATCACTCATTGTGTGTTCTTTCGGGATTGAAAAATTCTCCGCATTATCTCACGATTTGAGCAATGCCTCAATTGAACCTACTATGTCCAGAGGTGAAGTGACGGGCGCAAAGCGTTGCACCGTTTGCCCATCGCGCGCAATTAAAAATTTAGTGAAATTCCACTTGATGCGGGTGCTGCCCAAGACCCCAGGTGCGCTGCGCCGCAACCATTGCCAAAACGGATCGGCGCGTGCGCCATTGACTTCGATTTTATCCATGATGGGAAAACCCACCGAAAATCGCTCGCAAAACTGCTGAATTTCAGCATTATCGCCCTGCTCTTGCTGTAAAAATTGATTGCAAGGAAACGCCAAAATCTGTAACCCCTGCGCTGAATAACGTTCGTGCAATTGTTGCAGTTGTGCATATTGCGGCGTGAATCGGCACGCGCTGGCAGTGTTGACCACCAAAACCACTTGCCCTGCATACTGCGCCAACGAAACCGACTCGTTTAAATTATTTTTAACCGTAAAGTCCGACAATGTGTGTGGATTCATGGAAAATTCGTCCTATATTTGGCTTATTCATGCCAACTTATCGCGGCAATAAGCCCGAACTGGTCAATTCCTGCCGATGTTGATCAAAGGTCATCATGTGGTGCGTTGCACTGGTTTGCATCACTGAGGACAGTTGGGCTTCTTTGTGTTCTTTAATCAGGTTTTTGACCGCCGAGGTATTGGTCAGCACTTCATAATTGGCAATCCGTCCTTGATGGGCAGTCGGCGTATGGCAAGTGAATAAACGTTGCGCCACCACACCGAGCAACACATTCGACAACACATGACGCACAAAATCACGACTGGTCGAAGGAAACACATCCACCACGCGCAAAATCGCATCAGTGGCGTTCGCACTGTGCAGCGTTGCCAAAACCAAATGCCCCGTTTCCGCAAAACGCAATGCCAATTCAATGCTCGCCAAATCACGCAATTCACCAAGCAATATGACATCGGGGTCGCGGCGCAACACATCACTTAGAGCACCTTCATGATTGGCAAAATGCGTTCCCAATTCACACTGATGTACCAAACCTTGGCCCTGTGGAAATTCATACTCAATCGGATCTTCAATGGTCACAAAATGCGCAGGATGTTTCATTTGGGCAGCATTGAGCCAACTGGCAAGCGTAGTGGATTTTCCGCTGCCCGTCGGTCCTGTGACCAAAACCAAGCCCTGAGCAAACGGTGAGATTTGACTCAAAAATCTCGGCTGGCCCAAAACGTCTGGCGCAGGGGGTAATTTAGAGAGCAGACGTAATGCCAAAGAAATACCGCTTGTGGTTTGATAGACGGTCACACGCACACGTTGCTCTGTGTCAAAATGGTTAAAGGCAAAATTAACCTGTTGATTTTCTTGAATATTGTGTTGTGGCAGTTGCTGTGTCAACCATGCTTGTATGCTGTCTGATGAACTATTTTCAAAATGACTCATTGAACGCAACTGCCCTGCAATGCGAAAAATCGGCGGTTTATTTGGCGACAAGTGGATATCACTCGCGCCAAGGCTGTGCGCTTCATTGAGCAAATCATTGAGCCAATGTTGTTTATCTATTTGCATGATTTAACGTCCACCAATGGGTTTTAATCAGCCCCAAATGCACACAGAGCATCAAAAACACCAACACAATCCACAGAGACCAAAATTGATGCGAAATAAAGTGCGCGCCGCGCATCACTTGGGAAAAGCCCAAAACCATCGATAGCCCCACGGCATAAACGGCAAATGCCCGCGCGGACAACCATGCCGAGCGCGGTTTTTGCCACTGAGCCGTGTTTTGCCACAATGTGCGTGGAAAACCACCGACAAAACTCACCACCAACAATGACAAACCGACTGCCACATGACCCGCAGGCCAACAGGCTTGTGAGCGCGCCGCCCACGGGCGTGGATCCAATAGATGCACATAGGGCAATGTACCACCAAACTCGGCCAAACTCCACGGGCAGGCTTGATTGGTGAGTTTTTTTAAAGACGACAACAACAATGGCACGAGTAAACCAACCAACAGCACCGCCAGCCAACGTTGCCACTCGATTGTGTGGGCAACATCAAACTGTTTGCGTTTAAAAACGCCGTACACAATATTGATGAGCGCCCAAACAGGCACAGCATACACCGCATATTTGGGAAACTTATGCCACCAAAACTCAAACGAGGCAGAGTTTTTTAAGGGGAAACCCACGCCAACTTCATAAAACTGCCGACTGATCCAAAATTCCAAGCGATGCCCCCAATCCGAAAATTCAGACCACCACAGCAAAAACAAACCTGAAACCAACAAACCCAGCCAAATCAAACGAATGCGCGATTTTATCGCGTGATTTGGCATCACAATTGTGCCCCACCGACGGTTAATCCATCTATGCGCAAAGTCGGTTGACCGACCCCCACAGGCACACTTTGCCCGTCTTTGCCACAAGTGCCAACTCCTGAGTCCAATTGCATGTCATTGCCTACCATCTTAATTTTGGTCAGGGCATCGGGACCATTGCCAATCAAAGTTGCGCCTTTAATCGGCGCGGTGATTTTGCCATTTTCGATTAAATAGGCTTCGGAACTGGAGAACACAAACTTACCATTGGTGATGTCCACCTGCCCACCACTGAAGTTCGGCGCGTAGATGCCGTATTTCACTGAAGCGATGATTTCCTCAGGTGTGTGCTGACCGCCCAGCATATAGGTATTGGTCATGCGCGGCATGGGCAAATGCGCGTAGGACTCGCGCCGTCCATTGCCTGTGCGCGCAGTGTTCATCAGGCGCGCGTTCATTGCGTCTTGCATATAGCCTTTGAGAATACCATCTTCAATCAGCGTCGTGCATTGCGTGGGATGACCTTCATCGTCGATGTTGAGCGAGCCACGTCGCCCCGCGAGCGTGCCATCGTCCATCACGGTCACACCTTTGGATGCCACGCGTTGACCTATTTTGCCTGAAAACGCGCTGGAACCTTTGCGGTTAAAGTCGCCCTCCAAACCATGCCCAATCGCTTCGTGCAGTAAAATCCCCGGCCAGCCCGCCCCCAAAACCACAGGCAGCACGCCCGCAGGCGCGGCAATCGCTTCTAAATTCACCAAAGCCTGACGCACCGCTTCGCTGGCGTACATCTGCAACAGTTCATCGGTAAAATAATTAAAATCGTTGCGCGCACCGCCGCCCATCGAGCCTTGTTCACGTCGTCCATTGGACTCGACAATCACGTTGCAATTGACACGCACCAGTGGGCGAACATCCGCCGCCAGTGTGCCATCTGCGCGCGCCACCAACACCACATCGTATTCGGCCGCCATATTCACCATGACTTGGGTCACGCGCGGGTCGGCTTTGCGCGCCATTTGCTCTAATTTTTCGAGCAAGGCGACTTTGTCTTGCGAATTCAGACTGGCAATCGGGTCTTGCGGCAGATACAGGTCGCGCGCGTAGGGGTTGGCTTGGGCGGTCATTTGCGTGGTTTTTACTTTCACGCCTTTGACTTTGGCATGAAATGAGCGCACAGGCGCAATATCACGCGTGACCCGCGCCGCATCCAATAACGCATCCATGTGAATATTGTCTGAGTAAGCAAACGCAGTTTTATCACCCACCACCGTGCGAATGCCAACGCCTTGGTCAATCGAGAAACTTCCCGCCTTGACAATACCTTCCTCCAAACTCCAGCCCTCGGAGCGCGTGTACTGAAAATACACATCGGCATCATCGGCTTTGTGTGCATTGATTTCGGTAAATACGCGGTCTAAATCGCTCACCTGTAAACCATAAGGTGTGAGCAATACATCTTGCGCGATTGAGAGGTTTTTTTCGTGTAATGTCATATTTCCAAATCAGATTATTTTTTTAAAATCAACAAATTATATGATTATTTTAAAGTTAAATGTTAAACACCTGCGCCGTGCGCCTGCGCATCGGCGTGGTAAGATGAACGCACCATCGCGCCCACCGCAGCATGGGTAAAGCCCATTTCATAGGCTTTTTGTTCAAACATTTTAAACACATCGGGATGGACATAACGGCGCACAGGAATGTGGTGTCCCGAAGGCGCGAGGTACTGCCCGATGGTGAGCATCTCAATATTGTGTTCGCGCATATCGCGCATCACGTCCAAAATTTCTTCATCGGTTTCGCCCAAACCGACCATCAAACCGCTTTTGGTCGTGACGTGTGGATACAGTGCTTTAAAATCTTTGAGCAGTTTGAGCGAATGTTGATAATCCGCCCCTGGACGCGCTTCTTTATACAGACGTGGCACGGTTTCAAGGTTGTGGTTCATCACATCTGGCAAAGCGGTTTTGAAAATATCCAAGGCAATATCCAAACGACCGCGAAAATCGGGCACAAGCACTTCGACTTGCGTGTGGGGCGACAACTCGCGGGTTTGGTTGATGCACTGGGCAAAATGCGCCGCGCCGCCGTCGCGCAAATCATCTCGATCCACACTGGTAATCACCACGTATTTGAGTTTCATCGCGGCAATGGTTTTCGCCAAATTCGCAGGTTCATCCACATCCAATGGATCAGGGCGACCATGTCCGACATCGCAAAATGGGCAACGACGCGTGCATTTGTCACCCATAATCATGAAGGTCGCTGTGCCCTTGCCAAAGCATTCACCAATGTTCGGGCAGGAGGCTTCTTCACAGACGGTAAACAAATTGTGCTCGCGCAGGATTTTCTTGATTTCAGTGAACTGCGATGAGCTGGATGCGGCTCTGACGCGTATCCATTCGGGTTTGCGCAGGGTTTCGGAATGCTCTACTTTCACGGGAATGCGTGAAACCTTGTCATATGCCTTTTGCTTTTGGGTCGCATCGTAGGTCGTGTTGTTTTTTTCGCTCATTGTGTTCTCAAGTATGATTTTATGGCATTTGCCATTGTTCAGTTAAATAGTTTGTCAATACGCGCGCCACTTCATCCTGTGTGTCCTGTGTGGCCTCCACGCCCATCGTGCGCATGTCCACGGTTTCTAAGCCTGCGTAACCGCAAGGGTTAATCTGTAAAAATGGTGATAAATCCATGGCCACATTCAAACTCAAGCCATGATAGGTACAGCCATTTTTCACTTTCAGTCCCAAGGCGGCGATTTTCGCCCCTGCGTGGGCTTGTGTATCATTGGCAATATAAATACCCGGTGCACCTTCATGACGCTCTGTCTGCAAACCATAATCGCGCAAAGTTAAAATAATCGCTTCTTCGATGCGTCGCACCCATTCTTTAACCATCATGCCACGGCGTTTGAGGTCAAGCAACATATAAATCACCACCTGCCCTGGTCCATGATAGGTAATTTGCCCGCCTCTATCGGTGTGCACCAATGGGATTTGCGTGGCATGCAGCAGGTGTGATTCCAATCCCGCTTGCCCCAAAGTGAACACAGGTGGGTGCTCGAGCAACCAAAATTCATCGGGGGAATCCGCCCCGCGTGCTACGGTCAAAGCCTGCATCTGCTCAAAAGTCGGCGTGTACTCCACGCGACCCAACGCACGAATCAGAGGTGTCATAAACTCAGTGTGCGACATCACAACACCACGCTGACCATGGGATGCGAGGTGAGCGCGCGGTACAAATCGTCCAACTGCACTTGGCTGGTGGCGTTAATCGTGCAGGTTAAGCCCATGTATTTACCCGTAGAAGATGGGCGCATTTCCATGGTGTCGGGGTCAAAATCGGGCGCGAATTGTTGTACCACTTGGGTGATGGTTTGCGCAAATTCTTCAGCCTGTTTGCCCATGATTTTTAAGGGAAACTCGCAAGGAAATTCAAGTAAAGTGGTTTTTTCGGTGGTCATGCTTAATCCATTAGCCATCAAAATTGAGTAACCGACATTGTAACTGGATTTGTTTCTATCGGTTTATCAGAACCAACTCGTTATGAAAAAAACAGCACATTGGCTTTGATAAAATGCCCAATATTGGTTGGATACCACTTGTTGTTTCAGCAAGCTGATATTTAATGGGTAGAGAACTGGATGATTTTTGTGGTGAAATGTATTCTGATAAATGACTTGTACAAAAACATGATTTTCCAAAATCCCCAGATTATTTTTGATTTACGAAGAAGGGGCAAAAAATTTTGCCCCTTGGTATGACTCAAAATTGGTTTATATTTCTAATGTCGGTGGCACTGCCTCAAGAACCTTTGGGTCAGATGCAACTTCATCCCCTGCATCATCCAAACCACCCTCTTTTTTCATCAATGCGCCCAACAGCAAACCCAAACTCGCCGCAATGCCCACGGCTTGCCACGGGTTTTCTTTGACGTAATTTTGTGTGGCTTCACCCATTTGTTTGGCTTTACCCACCGCTTCATCTTGCAACACCTGACTGCTGGCTTTGACTTTTTCCAGCAAGTCTTGCGCATTTTGGCGCAAGTCATTCGCCTGCCCTTGGCTGCCATTGGTCGCTTGGCGCAGCAAGGCTTCGGCTTGTTGCAATAAATCTTTAAACGCACTCATGATTTGCTCCTTAGCAAAAAACACCGATTATTCGGCGTGTCCATAACACCCAAGCATTCCATCGGGATGACATCCCACCTCAAATAATGAGTGTGCCTGTCAAAAACAAATTCATTTATTTGACTTTAAACACAGACCTTTGCATAATGTCGCCGCTTTATGTCTTGGGGGTGGTTCATCGCATGGTGCGGTGCAATCTGAGAAATACCCTTTGAACCTGTCGGGATAATGCCCGCGAAGGAAAGGACTCATTATGACCACTGCGTCATCGTCATCTGCTATTTCAAATTCTGACCGTATTTTCACCTTGCGCGACCATGCTTCGCTGTGGTTTTCACTCGGCGTGGGTTTACTGGTCATGCAAATGGGCGCGTACCTGATTCCTGCACTGGGCACGCGCTCTGCTCTGATTGCAATTGTTGTGGGTTCTGTATTGGGCTCTGCTCTGCTGGCTTGGGTAGCGCAACTCGGATGCAATCACGGCTTATCCAGCGCAGGTTTGATGCAGGCGACTTATGGACGGGGCTTTGCCAAACTACCTGTCGTGCTCAACATCATTCAACTGCTCGGTTGGACGGCATTTGAATTGGTCATCATGCGCGATGGTTTCACCGCCATCATCAGCCAAACCACGGGATTAAATGCTGCTTGGTTACCATTTGCGGTGACTGCTTTTTTTGGTGGATTGTTGTTTTTATTGGCTTCCAGTTCAATGATCAAACTGGTGCGTCGCGTGATTGGACGTTACGCCTTGCCCTTGGTGGTATTGTCTCTGGTGTGGTTATCGGTGCAATTTATCTTGCGCGTGGTTCAAGCCGATGGCGGTTTGAGCGCATTTTGGCACAGAACAGGTACAGGCGAAATGAGCACGCTCGCTGCGATTGATTTGGTGATTGCCATGCCTGTGTCGTGGTTGCCTTTGGTTGCGGACTATGCGCGTTATGGTCAATTGGGCGCGCACAAAACCTCTGCGTTTAAGGGCACGTGGTTAGGCTACGTGATTGCGAATATTTGGTGCTACGGCTTGGGCGTACTGGTGGTCAGTACCACCGCACCCGATGTCGGCTTGGTCAGCGCGATACTGCTGGCACAATTTGGCTTGATTGCCTTGGGCTTAATCCTCGTGGATGAAATGGACAACGCCTACGGTGATGTGCACTCAGGCGCGGTATCGCTCAATCATTTGTTCTCAAACATCCACATCGCCACTTGGGGCAAATACTTGGCAATCGTCGCCGTGTTGTGCGCCATGCTCTTAGACATGCACGGTTTAGAATCCTTTTTATTGATGCTCAGTTCGGTTTTTGTGCCGCTGTATGGCGTGATTATTGCTCGTTTATCATTCAAAACCACCTTGGATGAGCGCGTCAATGCGCCCGCCATTCACATATCATCGGCAGTAATTTGGCTGATTGGCATTGCGGTGTTTCATTTGTGCGGCCACTACGCACCGCAGTTTGGCTCTGCCATACCGAGTTTACTCATGACTTTGGGTTTGGGAATGATTTTTCGCAATCGCTGATTTATGATAGATGAGTTTTCGGCAGTTTTACATTGTACCCATTATTAAACGGGTACAATGGTTGCCCCCATTTCATCAACCTCATCCACATCACCCAATGGCTCTATATGCGTAAATACTGAGGTCGGCGTTTGAAACACATTGCGAATGTCGCTCTCAACGTTATTTGCTAAGTCATGCGCTTGTTTAATTGACCAGTCTTCAGGAACCAAAACGTGCATCTTAATGAATTTGTGTTGTCCCGCTTGACGTGACATCAATGCATGATAATCAATGCCTTGTTTGGCTTTGTAGCTATCTAACACCGCCATCACTTTAGCATTTTCTTCTGCTGAAATCCCCGAATCAAGCAAGCCGTGCGCCGAGCGCATCATCAAATGATAACCTGTCCATACAATATTTAAACCGACCGCAATCGCGATAATTGGATCCAGTATCAACCAGCCCGTAAGTTTCACCAAACCAATCCCAGCCAACACACCGACTGAAGTCCATACATCCGTCATCAAATGTCTGCCGTCGGCTTCTAAAACAATTGAGTGGTTTTCTTTGCCTTTTTTAATTAGAATCAACGACGTGACCAAATTTAGAAGCGAAGCACCCAATGCCACTGCCAGCCCTATACCTAAGTTTTCCAAGGCTTGTGGATGAAACAATTTCGGCACTGCCGTCCAAATAATGCTAAACGCCGCCAACAAAATCAAAGCACCTTCAATTGCACTTGAAAAATATTCGGCCTTGGTATGACCAAAGGGATGCGCGTCATCGGCAGGTTTCTCAGCGATGGTCAACATAATCAAGGCCACCACCGCCGCCGCCAAATTCACGCAGGATTCCAAGGCATCCGAAAACAGACCTACCGAACCCGTCATAAAATACGCCAACATTTTCAGCGTAATGGTTGCCACGGCTGTGGCAATCGAGAGGTACATAAACTTTTTTAAAGAATTCATTTTGGACTTTCGGCATTATTAATAGTCGCGTGATTATAATTGAACAAGGTTATGTGAATATTAAGAGTAGTGACCTTTCATGGCTCCCACGTTAATTTTCAGTAATTTTTCGCATCACCACAGGTGCAAATCCATGATTGAGTGGCCCATGCCCCTGCCCTGTCTGCACATTTTTTCCTTGCTCAATCGCCTGCACAATATACACCCGCGCTTGTGCCACCGCATCAGGTAAAGACGCACCCAAAGCCAAATAGCAAGCAATCGCCGATGACAGTGTACAGCCCGTGCCGTGCGTATTGCGGCTGATGATGCGTGGACTGGTATAGGTCTGCGCGTGCATCTCACCATCCTGCGGGTACAGCAAGACATCGGTCACTTGCGCGCCTTCGTTTTGCTCTGCCAAATGCCCGCCTTTGAGGAGCACCGCAGGCGCACCCAAAGTGTGTAAATCCTGCGTAGCAGCGTTTAACTCATGCACATATTGAATCGGACGAGCCAGCAACAAACTCGCCTCGTCCAAATTCGGCGTGATGACGCTGACCAAGGGAAACAATTCCTCGACCAAAACTGCAATCGTCTCACGCGCAATCAGCGCGTCGCCACTGGTGGCGACCATCACGGGATCGAGCACGATGTGTTTGAAGCGATACTGGCGAATCGCTTGGGCAACGATGTGGACGACTTCGGGGTCATGCAATATGCCAATTTTCACCGCATCGACACCAATATCGCTGACCACGGCATCAATTTGTTGGCGCAGCATTTCAGAGGGAATCGCATGTATGCCAACTACGCCGAGTGTGTTTTGCGCGGTAATTGCGGTGATGGCGGTCATGCCGTAGCAGCCCAAAGCCGAACAGGTTTTGAGATCTGCTTGGATGCCCGCGCCGCCGCCGCTGTCTGAGCCTGCGATGGATAGGATGCGTGGGTAGTGTAGTGTCATGTTTGTTCCTATTTTTATGTAAATGTGGTTGTAGATATGCCGTCATTCCCGCATGGGGTTAGCGGGAATCCAGTTTGTTATTCTAACTTTTAGAACGATTATCAAAACGTAGATGTTGAACAAACGCTCCGCGTTTGGCTGGATTCCCGCTAACCCCATGCGGGAATGACGGTATTTTGGTTAAGGATTTCCTATATTCATCAGACTGTCTTTTGAGTATTTACAACTGCGCCAACAAATCCCGAACCGCCTCATCAGGACGCCGTGCCGAGCAAATCGCGCTGACCACGGCGATGCCATCCGCGCCTGCTTGTATGACTTGATGCGCATTGCCAACGTGAACACCACCGATGCCCACCAAAGGTAAATCGGTCAAAGCACGCATTTTGGCAACCCCTTCCAAACCCAAAGGTGGTGCAATGTCTGATTTGGTCATTGTGCCAAACACAGGACTGACGCCAAGGTAATCAATGTTTATGCCCTGAGCGCGCATTTTTTCAACCTCGCGCACATCATCCATCGATTCTACCGACAGTCCAACCACACCAACCATCATCAAACGGCGCACATCCGCGACCGCCATATCAGACTGCCCGACATGCACACCGTCAGCACCCACCGCCAGTGCAACATCGACGCGGTCATTGATGATGAGCGGCACATGCGGCGCGTGGCGTTGGATGATGGCTTGCAACGCACGGGCTTTCTCGACAAACTCACCTGTTGGCAAATGTTTCTCGCGCAATTGCACGCAGGTCACGCCCGATTGCACCGCCAACTGCACCACATCCAACAATGAATGGTGCAGACACAAGGCATCATCGGTGACCAAATACAGACGCAAGGCTTGTTTGATTTGAGTGGGAGTGAAATCAATCATTGAGTTTCAACCGTTGCACAAAAGTCGCTTCATCTAAATTTTGTAAGGCATTTAATAAGTGGATTTGATACGCGCCCACGCCTTGGTTTTTCGCAAACTCATACGCCACTTCGCCAACCACGCCCAGATAAGCCATCGTAGCCAGTGTCGCGCGCCATAAATCCGACTGCACTGCGGCAAATGCGCCCACCATAGCACTGGCGGAGCAGCCCACACCCGTGACTTTGGTCATCCAAATGTGCCCATTATTCAAATGTGCGGCACGTCCTTGCGCATCCAATACATAATCGGTTGCGCCCGAGACACAGACCACACCGTTGATTTTTTGCGCCAAAATCTGTGCGCTGTCTAACGCTTGATTCGAGCCAACCGAACTGTCCACGCCACGGGTGGCAGTCGCCAAACCCGCCACACTCATGATTTCTGAGGCATTGCCACGGATGATGGATGGCGAAGCGTTGGCGATGAGTTCAGACAATGCCTGATTGCGGTATGGCGTTGCACCCGCACCCACAGGGTCGAGCACCACAGGGATGCCACGCGCATGTGCCTGCGTATGGGCAATTTTCATCGCCTCTATCCAGTCGGGCTCAAGTGTGCCAATATTCAGTACCAATGCGCCTGCGATGCTCGCCATATCGGCGACTTCTTCACACGCATGCGCCATCACGGGCGATGCGCCGAGTGCGAGCAGAACATTGGCATTGAAGTTCATGACCACAAAATTGGTGATGCTGTGCACCAATGGCGCGTTCGCACGCACGGCAAGCACATCCTGCCACAGGTCATGTGCAGAAATCTGTGACGTGTGCGTTGTTGATTGAAGTGACATCTCGATTTGCTTTCATAAAAATCGAGTTGAACAGGTGGGGAAAAAATTGAACACGCGGTTGAATTTTTTCGCTTTCCTACGCTGGTACAACCCAGATCAGGTTCAAAGGGTATTTCTCAGTCACGGATATTTTTATCTGTGACACCCCTAGCGGATGTGCATGCGCGATGACACACACGGACGCGATTATGCCACTTTTTTGGACAATGACCAACTGATTCGTTTCCTCATCTCAATTGACGTGTTGATTGACTTTTAAAAGTTTCATTAGCATAATGGCGCGGCTTTAATGTCTTAGGGGTGGTTAGTCGCATGGGGCGGCTCAATCTGAGAAATACCCTTTGAACCTGTCAGGATAATCCCTGCGTAGGAAAGGACTCGTATGAATACATCTATGGTTTCACCCAATCATCCACAACACAAGGCACCGCGCTCACCTGCGGCACTGTTTCGCTCCATCACTTTGCAAGAATGGGTTTCGGTCGCCGTAATGGCTGCCGCCATGGGGGTGGCGTATTGGGCATGGACTTTGGTTTATGATATTTTGAAAGAACCTTTACTCAAACCTTTGGGCATCAAACGCGGCTTGGATGGCTTTTGGTTGCTCGCGCCTGTGTTTTTTGGTTATATGGTGCGCAAACCGAGCATTGCATTGTTTGGCTCGCTGGTCTCTGCGGGCGTGGAAGGCATCATTACTCAGTGGGGTATGAGCGCGCTGGTGTATGGATTACTCCAAGGTTTGGGCGCGGAGTTGGTGTTCATGCTGTTTTTTTACCGCAAATGGAATTTTGCGGTGCTGATGTTGGCGGCGAGCATGGCGGCAATCTTTAGTTTTGGCTATGATTTTTTCAGCCAAGAGCAGGACAACCTGAGCATCACTTTTAACACGCTGCAACTCTTGATATTTGTGGTTTCCAGTTGGATATTTGCCGCAGGCTTGAGTCATTTCCTTGGAAAACGCTTGCTCAAAACAGGTTTGTTGGACGGTTTTTTAATTGCTCAAGACCGCTGAAACCTTTGCCTTTGAAATGAACGCCGACCATAGGATGAGCACTTGAATTGTTTGCCTGCATTTGAGTTTAGCTACGCCCGAACTGCCACGGGCATACACCTGCCCGCGCCGCTGTCTTTACCCGCTACGGGGCTGATTTGGTTGACGGGTGCGAGCGGCGCGGGTAAATCCACTTTGCTCAATCTCATCAAAGGTTTGCACCCTGAGTTCATCCACGGTACGCTCAGTGGTGGCAATCCTGCGATTGCGCCCGATGCCCTGTACCTATCGCAAAACCCGCATACGCAAATCGTGCACGAGCGTGTCGGCGAGGAATTTTTCTTCAGTTTAGAACACCGCCAAGACAGCCCCAGCGAGATGCACACGCATTTAAAATTGTTGGCACAATTTGGTTTGGCAGATTTTGAAATGATGCCCACGGCCAAACTTTCGCACGGTCAGGCACAGCGATTATTGCTCGCATCCATGTTAGCCACTGACCCCAAAGTTTTATTATTGGATGAGCCAACGGCTTTTTTAGACCCACAAATGCGGGCGGATTTTTACCGTACGCTGCACACGCTCAAGCAAAACGCCTGCGTGATTTTGATTGACCACCACCGTGAAGCCGTGCCACTTGTGGACATTTGCTGGTACATCAATGAACGCGGGGTCATCCGTGAATTGCCCGTTGCGCAATATCTCGACTTAACGAGTACTGAACTCGAACATGAACGCGCGCATCCTCAATCATTCACATTGCCCGATGCACCGTCTAAAATCACTTTAAACTTAAGCAATTTAGTCATCGGTTATGACAAAAAAAATCCGCTATTTTCTATTGCCCATGCGACTTTACAATCAGGCGAATGCGCCGTGCTCTGTGGTGACAACGGCTCGGGCAAATCCACCCTGCTCAACACCTTGGCTGGATTGCTCAAACCTTTGTCGGGTGAAATTGACCTCACCGCATCGGGACTGTCGGTGAAACCGCGCGTACAGATGATGTATGTGTTTCAGCACCCTGACAGCCATTTTTTCTTTGATACCGTAGCGGAGGAGTTGACGCAATTGGGCGTGACCGATGTACCCGCCACACTGACACAGTTTGGTTTGGATCACTGCGCTAAACGCTCGCCGCATCAACTCTCCGAAGGGCAAAAACGCCGTTTAACCTTGCTGTTTCCCATCTTGCTTAAAAAATCGCTCATCATTTTGGATGAGCCAACTTTTGGGCAGGACGCGCTTAATGCCGAGCGCATCACCCGATTGATACAGTCGTTCAAATCCGCGGGCTACGCCCTGATTGTGATTACCCACGACCCAGTGTTGCACCAAGCGATTGCCGACCAAACTTGGCGCATTCGCCATCAGCATTTAGAAGTTATTGAGGCGGTGGTAACATGATGGATACTGCTCGTTTCAACACCCTTCGTTTGAACACCCACAGCAACGCCCCCATCCGCTCCCGCCCGTTACACGATGCGCATGTACTGGGCATATTGATGCTGTTTTTTATCGGTGTGGCCTTGCCAATGGCATGGCATACAGTCGTGGTACTCGCACTCGCATTGGCAATTTTGGCACGAATTCAAGGCATGACTTGGCGCAGCATTGTCATCCGTTTGGGATTGGCGTTGTTGCTCTCATGGTCAATTTGGTTGTGGAATATGGTTTTTGTCGCCGAGCGCACGCCCGATACCATCCATAAAGCCAATCAAATTTTGCTGCGCGTCACCACCATGACTTGGGTCGCGCTGATGTCGGGCAAAATGCTCAACCTGCGCGATGTCGTGAGTTTTGCCTTACAACGCGGTTGGTTATCCATGAACATTGCCTACGCACTGCAACTGGGCTTTGGCTCGATTGAACTCATGCGCGCAGAAATTCGCCGCATCATACTCTCGGCAACTTTGCGCGGCTTGAATTGGCGTGAAAAATTCTTGCAATGGTTGCCCATACTGATTTTTGCCCTGCGTCATGCGACGCGCGGTGCGATGAGTTTGCGTGCGCGTGGGTTGCACGCGAGCAGCGCGCGCAAGACGTTTTATTACAATTATCAAAGCACACGTGCGCAAAAACGCCATGCTTGGGTGTTTCTAATCACTTTGGTCATTCTAATCTTGATGAATGAAATTTAATCCATCACAGTATGCGGGGTACGAATAATTAACAACCACACAACCACCAACGCCAATATGAGCATCCACGCACCTGCTAAAAACACATTGCCGATGCGGTGCGCCAATACGGCGACGTTATCGGCTGTGCCTGTGTATGAATGCGCAAATACCACGGCCAAAATGCTCAAGCCCAGCGATGCGCCCAGTTGATGGAAGGCGTTAACCACGCCTGATGCGGCACCTGCGTCTTGTTCGCTCACGCCTGCAATGCCTGCGACGGTGAGCGGGCTTAATGTCCAACCTTGTCCCACGCCGAGCAACACCATGGGCAGCGCAACGCCAGATATATAATGGGTGTTGGCCGAGACTTGGGCGAGCCAGCCCATGCCCAACAGCGTTATCGATAAGCCGACAAACAACAGTCGGCCATTACCCACTGCGCCGCCGCCCATGACGGTGGTGAGGCGTGTGACCATCAATGCGGCAGCAAAATTCACCACGGTCGTGGGTAAGAATGCCAGCCCAGCCTCAAATGGTGTGTAGCCCAATACGCCTTGCAAAAAATGTGTGGTGAAAAACCAAAAGCCGACCATTGACCCCAAAAACAGCAGACGAGCTACATACGCACCGACGCGCTCGCGGTTAGCAAACAAACGCAGCGGCATAATCGGCTGCTCGGCGCGGGATTCGTTCCACACAAAAACCGCCAAAAAAACCACGCCAAGCAGCAAAGCGGTGACTGTGAGTGCGTTGCCCCAACCCTGAGAAGCCGCGCGCACGATGCCATAAATCAAACTGCCCATGCCAATGGTCGAAGTCAGCGCGCCCATGACATCCAATTGACCCGTTTGTTTTTCGGTTTCTTTCAAATAGCGCAGCGCGCCGTACATCAAAGCCAAACCAACGGGCAGGTTGATGAAAAACCCAACCCGCCACGACAGCCAATCGGCAAAAATACCACCCAAGACCAAACCAATACTCGCGCCCACGCCCGCCGTTGCGCCGTAGTAGCTCACCGCGCGGGTACGCTCCTCACCCTCGGCAAAATTCGTGGACATCAAGGCCAAAGTCGATGGCGCTAAAATCGCCGCGCCCATGCCCTGCACCGCACGCGCACTGAGCATCCACTCCGCCGACTGCGTCCAACCAATCAAAACAGAAGCGAGGATAAACACAGTCAAACCCATGACAAACATGCGCCGCCGCCCAAAAATATCACCCGCCCGCGCCGCCAACAATAAAAATCCACCAAAGGTTAAAGTGTACAAACTCTGCACCCACGTCAACTCAGTGGTGGTAAAGTTTAACTCTTGCTCAATTTTGGGCAGACCTGTAATGACAATGGAAATATCGAGCAGCAGCATGAGGTAGCTGACCAAAATAATGGTCAGTACAATGGCTTTTCGAGGCTGGTATGGTGTGGTGTTTGTAGTCATAGTATCTTTCAAAATCAATGGATTTGGGCTTACACCCCCGTCATTTCATTCAAAACGCTTGCAGGGTTGTCGCTTCATCGTCTGCGCGCTGATGATGTTATTGCCCCAAGGTGGGTTGAAATTTTTGCAACATAAATGAATTGACTTTGCTGGCCTTTGGGTCAAGCAAACTGTCCAAGCGTGAGTTGAGCGTCCATGCCTGTGCATTTTTGATCGCCACCGCTGATGGATAGGTGCTGATGGTCGGCTGAGAGGCGATTAGCTGTGCGGTGTTCCAGTCGTCCGTTGATTCAATACTGACCGTACGATTCTCAAAACTCACTGCGGCGATGAGGTGGTTGGCATCGAGCAATGCGATACCATCCATCCCTTTGCCTGCGAGTGTTTCGGGTAAAGCTACTTTGCGCACATTCTGTGGCTGGTTGATATTGACTTTGAATAACTCGCCGCTGTTCCATGCGCCCACCAACAGATAACCATCGGAGTGGTAGGCAATGCCGTTTAAACCAAATGATGCCCCCGTTTTAAACAGCGGGCTGTCTGCAAAAACGCTGATTTGGCCTTGAGTATCAATGCAATAAATCACATTGGCAAAACTATCGGTAATGTAGGCATTGCCTACATCATCCAATGCGATGTCATTGGCCACATGGGCTCCAGCAGTCAAGGGTGTGACATCCCAATAGCCCAGTTGTTGCCCTGTTTTTGAATCGTATTGCG
The DNA here is from genome assembly GCA_018261955.1 of Burkholderiaceae bacterium. Taxonomy (GTDB): domain Bacteria; phylum Pseudomonadota; class Gammaproteobacteria; order Burkholderiales; family Burkholderiaceae; genus CTSOIL-112. The sequence continues at coordinate 255,069 of JAGTRK010000003.1, read as the reverse complement.
CAACGGCTGCGAGTTTTCCTTGAGTGGTAGGGCTGGATTTGTCACTGGTACCTAAGTCGTCAATCGTGACCCATAGGTGGTTTCGTTTGTCATCAATGTGTATGCCAAATGTAGACGGGGTGGATTGGCTGCGGATGAATGCTTGGTAATGTCCTTGCGTATCCACCGTGCCAATGTCGCCATGGCGCACGGAGCCGATAAAAAATCGGTTTTGTTTGGCTGACCAAAAAGCACTCTCGGGGTAAATGGTCTCGCCAGTGAACTCAATAACGGTTGAGTGTGTCGCTGGGTTTGGTGTATGGGCGCAACCAACCAATGCAAAAGCGAGAGTGGCTGCACCGAGGCTGAGAATGGTTTTGAGTTTCAATTGGGTGGGTGACATATTGGTTTCCTAATTTTTTAATAAATTGATGTTTAAATAAGTGATGGGCTGTGATGGAGCCAACACATAACCATCAGCACAACGATTGATGTGATTGTTTACGATACGGTGAAATGGGTATATTCATATGAAGTCAATTCACCAATAGCTGAAAAAAGAGCATGACATTTAAAATCAATTCGCTGAACAAGAAAACGCGGTGGCTTTTGCACCATCAACTGTTTTTTGTGCCTCCTCAGGCAGCAACACGCCACTTCGAACATTGGCATTGACGATGGATTGCACTTGTGTCACATAGTTGTCATGGCTACCATAACGTTGGCACATCTGCGTTGGGGTGAAGTCCACGTGGTTGCCTGATGGCCCGCAGAACCATGCGCCTTTGCCAATACCTGCATTGGTTGCCATCGGTGCATCTTGTGCGGCGGTGCGAATGCCGCCGAGAATTTGACCGTTGGTATCACGCACGTATTGTGGGGCGGCTTGGTTGTCCACCATAAAACGTGGTGCACTCGCGGGCGCAGCACCGCCTGCTATCCATCTATTGAGCCCACTCATGGCGGCTTTGAGCACATCGCCATTGGGTACGCGGCTATAGATGGTGGCGGGGCTACACGCGCCTTTGGCATTGGTCAATTCGGATAAAGTCAATGCCACGCCGCTGGCGTTGCGAAACGCACCGTCGCGTTGAATCATCGGGTCAACGTAATGCTCAATTTCATCGAGTGAAAAATGTGATGCGCCGTTGATTTCCCACCAAATTTGATGGTCGGTGTCTTTTTGCGGGGCTTGTTTCATCAATGCTGTGAATATCTCTGTGCCCACAGCAATGCTTTTAACACCTGTGTCTGTACGCAGCAGCCCACTGCGGTCATAAAAGTAAAAACCGTCATACACCCGATGCAAAGGTTGAATGGTGTTGTAATAAGTCGATACCTTGAGTGTCGATTGTGATTCCGCCGCTGCAATGAGTTTTTTGGCTTTCAAGCCCCCCATCATCTGTGACGCGCCTGACTTGGCCAGCTGACCGACCTGAGAAAAAATATCCCAAGCGAGCACATCACCACCAACGGCCATAATCGTTGGGTCAGCAGGATCCACGGGTTTGCCACTTGCGGGGTCAATATTCGATGCGCCCACGTTCAACTCATCATACCGCTCAGGATTCCATTTTTTCATGGCTTCAATGCCGTTGCGCTGCGCGCTGACACCTACCCAAGCATATCCTTCTCGCACCAACAATTCACGGGTCGCACCAAATACAAAATCAACGTCTTGATCCAATGAAACATTTAACCATTCAACGATGACCGTGCCATTAAACCGTGCTGAATCACTGGGTCGTCGCACCAAAACCCTTGTGGCATAAGGATGACCAGAATCAATCACCTGTGCATCGCGCATCGGGTCTGTGATGCGATAGCGGCTGGCTTGACCTTTAATGAAATATTCGTTCTCCGTATAACCATAGTTTTTTAGAGGCATGACGGTCGCACTCATCGGATGACCTATTGCAGGCGGCGAAATAATGGCGGGTAAAACGTTCGCGCTGTTTACGCTGCTGGTTGATGTAACGCTGTTGCCGATGCTGGCACACGCAGTGATGAGCACACTCATCGCCGCCAATAGGCTCCAGTGGGCAATGTGCTGCATGATTTTGCGGGCGTCTCGCTGATGGGATAATGTGCTCATGATTATTTTCTCCTATATCAAAACGGAACATGATGTGTTGCACATGCAAGCCAGTCATGCTCCGTTGTGTTTCCACTCAAACTATCACTCAAGACAGTTGAATGACTTGATTGTCACGCCACGTAAAATTCGCCACCCGCTTTGAAATCAGCCACTCACCATTTTGGCGGACGTATTCGTCTTTATAAATCACGCCATTGGTGTTGCGGTGTTTTTGACCTTCCACAGTATTGACCAGTACCACTAACGCATAATGATCCGCCGTTGCGGTATCGCCGTTGATGTGTGCGGTGAATTGACCGTTCATGTGGTACATGGTGTCAAAATTTTGGGTGAAGTTGGTGAAGGTTGCTAAAATCTCCTCGCGGCCTTTCATGGCGGCAAACAATTCACCTTCAAAATACGTTTCGACCACCGCATCTTGGGTGAATAAAAGCATTTGTGTGGCAAGTTCTTTTTTATCAGCCAAGTTTGAAAAGTGGTCCACGATGGTTTTGAGTGCGGCGGTGTCTTCGAGTTTTTGAATACGTTGCTCTAATGTGTTCATGTGATTCTCCTTATCAGAAATACAATCAACGAGTGCGGCACAATTGCCGCATCGATAAATGACATGATAGTGAGCAAAATGATTTTTGACTATACTGGCTAAGTCGCATAGACTTATGAGTATTTCTCATCAATCTTGCATCTATAAATCTCAGGAATCCGCATGGCACGCGAAAATTTTAACGACCTACAGGCTTTTTTAACCGTTGCTCGCGCAGGCAGCTTCACCCGCGCCGCTGCGCAACTCGGCGTGTCGCAATCAGCGTTGAGCCACACCATGCGTGGATTGGAGGCGCGTTTGGGCGTGCGTCTGCTCATGCGCACGACGCGCAGTGTGTCGCCGACCGAGGCAGGCGAGCGACTTTTGCGCACCATCGGCCCGCGCTTTGAAGACATCGAGGCGGAGTTGGCGGCCTTGAGCGAATTGCGCGACAAACCCGCGGGAACGGTGCGCATTTCTACAGCCGAGCACGCCGCCGATGCAATCTTGTGGCCTGCTCTTGCACGGGTTTTGCCTGAGTATCCCGACATTAAAGTCGAGGTGGCGGTCAACTATGGTTTAATCGACATCGTCGCCGACCGCTACGACGCGGGTATCCGCTTGGGCGACAGCGTGGCCAAAGATATGATTGCGGTACGCATCGGCCCTGATATTCGCGTGGCGGTGGTCGGCACGCCTGAATACTTTACCCAACACACCATTCCGCAACACCCCACAGAACTCGAAAAACACAACTGCATTGGCCTGCGCCTGCCCACCCACGGCGGGTTGCTGGTGTGGGATTTTGAAAAAAATGGTCAAGTAGTTAACGTGCGCAGCGATGGGCAACTGGTGTTCAACATCGGCACACACATCCTACGCGCGGCATTGGCAGGCGCGGGTTTGGCATTTTTACCCGAAGACATGGTGACCGAGCATATTGCTCAAGGACGACTGGTCTCAGTGCTGGCAGACTGGTGTCAACCGTTCATGGGCTATCACTTGTACTACCCAAGCCGTCGGCAGTCATCGCCTGCCTTGTCCATATTGGCGGAAGCCTTGCGTTATAAAAATAATGGTTTTGCCACACCCCACTGATTCAATGAAACAATTCTTATTTAAATCTATAATCGCGTACCCATTATTCATTAACTCCATATGAAACCTACTTCGTTATTCACCATCACCCTGCCCGTTTTTCTGGGCTATATCCCACTGGGGATTACCTTTGGTTTTCTGATGGTCTCGCAAGGCATTGCGTGGTACATCCCGATTATTTTTAGTGTGTTTGTCTTTGCTGGCGCAGCGCAGTTTCTCGCGGTCGGTTTGGTGGTCAATCATGCGTCCTTGATGGATACGGCGATAGCAACCTTCCTCATCAATCTACGCCATATTTTCTTCGGGCTGTCGCTGTATGATTTCGTACCGCACACTTGGGCAAAAAAAGCCTATTTTATGTTCGGCATCACCGATGAAACCTATTCTTTGCTGACCAGTTCCAAAGACGCAACACCTAAAAATGCTCTGTCCATCGTCGCACTCAATCACTCATACTGGGTCATGGGAACTGCGATGGGTGCGTTGTTGGCGACCTCCATCCCACCGATTAAGGGAATCGAGTTTTCGCTCACCGCGTTGTTTGTGATTTTGCTCATCGAGCAAATCAAGTCCAATCCCGCACTGAAAAACATCGGTATTGGGGTGATGGCTTGCCTTGCGGCAACTTGGCTTTTGCCCAATTACTTTTTGGTCACGGCCAGTGCGATTGCCCTGTTGCTGTTGATGCTGGATTATTATTTCACAGCACGGCAAAATCGCCCAATCGCGCAGGAGGCACCATGAATCCACCCGTCAGTCTGTGGTATATTGCCTTGATGATAGTGGTGATGATGTTGGTCACTTGGGGCTTGCGCGCCCTACCGTTTTTCTTCAAAGACAGTCTCAACGAGCATCCATTCATCGCTTTTATTCAAAACCGTTTTCCACTGATTATGATGTTGATTTTGGTGGTGTATGCCTCAGAAGTCTATAAAGCCCAGCATGTGAGCGAAGTTCAATTTTCGCTAATAGGCATCGGTTTTACTGCGGTATTGCAACTGGTTTTTAAGAATTATTTGCTCAGTTTATTTGGTGGAATTGCGTTGTATGTGGTGCTGGTCAACGGACTGATTTAATCATTCTCATCCCAATGAAATTGATGCAAAATCCGATGGGCAATCGGTGAAAATATCAATGCCGCAGTGACAATAAACACCAAGCCTGCATACAAGGCATACAAACCCGCGAACAATTTGCCCGCTGAGGTCACAGGCGTATTCACGGGTCCCATGCCGCCCAATAACATGGCTGAATTTAAAAACGCATCCATCCATGATAAATGTTCAAAGCCGTGATAGCCCAACATACCAAACGCCAGAGAAATCATTAACAACAACAGCACCGCAAACAAATGTTTTTGAATGCGTTGATTGAACTGTTGACGCGAAATGACTGCTTGTTTTTTGTGTTCGTACATGGTGTTAGCCAGCGATGGTCATATTCTCAATTAAAATCGAGCCCGTTTGTTTGGTACCACGAATGATTTCATCCGCGCCAATCGCAACGATTTGCTGAAACATGTCTTTTAAATTCCCCGCAATCGTGATTTCATGCACGGGATAGGCAATCACGCCATTCTCTACCCAAAAACCACTTGCGCCGCGCGAATAATCGCCCGTGACATAATTCACGCCCGAGCCGAGCAACTCAGTCACCAACAAACCTGTACCGAGTTTTTTTAACATCGCTGAAAAATCATCGGATTTCTTGGTTTGACCACTGCTCATGCGTAAATTGTGCGAACCACTGGCATTGCCTGTCGGTTGCATGTTGAGTTTGCGCGCGGTGTAGACCGAGAGCAGATAACCTGTCAAAACGCCCGCTTGTACCAATTCACGGCGCTGTGCCGCAATGCCCTCATCATCAAAATAACCACTGCCCATGCCCTGCGGTACAAATGGATCATCGACAATTTGGACATGTTTGGGGAAAATCCGCGTGCCCATCGCATCCAATAAAAACGAAGTTTTGCGGTACAGTGCACCGCCACTGATGGCTTGGGTAAAATTGCCGAGCAGACCACACGCCAAGGGTGCTTCAAACAACACAGGGCACGTGCGTGAAGCAATTTTACGCGCACCCAAACGCGCCGCCGCACGGGCGGCTGCATACGCGCCAATTTCGCGAATGTCCGAAAATTGCTGGGCATCTCTGTTTGAAGCGTACCAAACATCACGCTCCATGTTTTTGCCTTTTTGCGCAATCGGCACCACGCTGAGCGAATGACGCGAGTAGCCATAACCATTCATAAAACCATTGCTCGCCGCAGCAATAAAATGCCCTTGATGCGTGGACACACTCGCGCCATCTGAATTTTTAATGTATTTGCACGCATCAAAAGCCGCCTGCTCACCCGCCAAAGTTAAGGCAATCGCATCGGTGGTGCTTAAATCCCACGGATGAAATAGGTCTAAATCAGCGTGTTTGCGGTTCGCTTGATACAAGTATTTTTTTTCAGCCAAGCCTGCGCAGGGGTCAGCCGCAGTGAATTTGGCAATGTCATACGCTGCTTGAACGGTGCTGCGCACTGCTACATCCGAAAAATCCGAGGTGCTGGCAAAGCCACGTTGTTTGCCGACGTACACCGAAATCGACAGTGATTTGTCGCGGTTGTGCTCGACGGTTTCGACCGCACCATTGCGCGACGTGACCGATAAGCCATTGGATTCAGAAATTTCAACTGCGGACGCACTCGCGCCGACTTTTTTTGCAATCGACAACGCGTCTTGGGCGATGGTTTCAAACGCGTTGCGTGTATAATCAAACTGAACAGACATATGAGGTGTATTCCTTGTATTTTTTATGAACCAATTGGCGCACATGATACCGCTTTTGCGCGGTCATTGCACACAGAAACACAGAGAGTAACATGGCGGAAACCATCTACAAAATCGACGGCTCGCACGAAACAGACGGCGTCGATAAAATCAGTAAAACCAAACGCAAACAACAAATGCACGAATTGCAAGATTTGGGCGAAGAATTGGTTGCGTTGTCTAAAGACGCGCTGAAAAAAACCCCGATGTCGGATGAATTGCGTGAGGCGATTAAAGAGTACCAACGCATCCCCACGCACGGCGCGCACCGCCGCCAAATGCAGTACATCGGCAAAATCATGCGCAGTGAAGACACCGCACCCATAGTTGAGAAACTCAAACAACTCAAAGGTTCATCGACGGCCGCGACCGCATTGCTCCATCGGATTGAGCGTTATCGCACAGAAATGATTGCCAAGGATAAAGCCATCACGCAATTTTTGAGCGATTTTCCAAGCATTGATGCGCAGCCTTTGCGCGCCTTGGTGCGCAACGCACGCAAGGAAGCCGAGCAAAGCAAGCCGCCGAAAGCCTATCGTGAGTTATTTCAATTGATTAAAACCGCTTTAGAATCACCCGCAGATATGAATGATGCGAATGGTATCAATGATAAGGCGATTGAGGCGGAGTTTAACGACGAATAAAGACGATACAACCATAAAGGCGATACAACCATGAACGATGCGTCCCAACACCCAGCAACTGCGGTTCAACCCAACATTGCAACTGAAATTGAGCGACTACACACGCAATGCGTCAGCGCGATTTTAGCCACCACCGATGCCGATGGACACGCACTGCCGAGTTACGCACCGTATGCTTTTTTGCATGGTTGTTACTACGTGTTTGTCTCTGGATTGGCGGCACACACCCAACATATTCTAAGCAATCCAAACGTCGGCATCCTCATCATCGAGGACGAATCATCTGCACGCAACATTTATGCACGCGCACGATTGAGTTACCAAACCCGCGCCACGATGATTGAACGCGACAGTGCAGAGTGTCACAGAGTACTGGTCGCGCTGCGTGAACGCGTTGGCAGAACGATGGATGTGCTCTCGCAACTTGGCGATTTTGTCATGATGCGTCTCACGCCACACAAAGGCAGTTTGGTACTCGGGTTTGGCAAAGCCTATGCCTTGGATGGGCAAAACCCTGACAATGCGATGCATATTGACGAAGCCTATTTAAAAAACCATCGGTAAGCCTACCGTCAAGTTTTTTCCCCTACAATACATGAACTAAACAACAAGTCGGGTGGACACTCCCACCCTATCAATGGAGAACCCCCATTATGCTTAATTGGAATGACTACGGCAACGGCATTTACTGCATCGATACAGGCTACGCTCGCCCGCAATTGGCCGCCATGTATTTGATTGTAGAAAATGGACGTGCCGCTTTTGTGGACACAGGCAGTAATGATTCCATCCCAAATGCCCTTGAAGCACTCGCACAATTGGGCTTGAGTGTCGACGCTGTGGACTACGTCATCCTCACCCACATTCACCTCGACCATGCAGGCGGTGCGGGCTTGATGATGCAAAAATTCCCCAATGCCAAACTGGTGGTGCACCCACGCGGCGCGCGCCACATGGCTGAACCCTCGAAACTCATTGCAGGCGTGACGGCGGTTTATGGCGCGGAATATGTCACGAAAATGTATGGCGAGATTCTCCCCATCGCAGCCGAGCGCATCATCGAGGCGGCAGATAAAACCACCATCTCACTCAATGGTCGTGAATTGTTGTGCATCGATACCCCAGGTCATGCGCGTCACCATATCTGCATTATTGATCAGAAAATTCAAGGGATTTTCACAGGCGATATGTTTGGGCTGTCGTATCGCGAGTTGGACACCGATGGTCGTGCATTCATCTTCCCTACGACCACGCCGACACAATTTGACCCCGACGAAATGCGCGCGTCCATCGCGCGATTGTTGTCGTATCAGCCAACAGCGATGTATTTGACCCACTTTGGAAAAATAACCGACTTGGTCAAACTCTCTGAGGATTTGCTGCGCCATATTTCAGCACTCACACAAGCCGCTTTGTTTGTACAAACCCTAAATTTAGACCACAACGCGCGCCACACGCGCATCAAAGAAGCGATGCAAGCCTACCTCTTGATGCAGGTACGGATGTTTGGCTGTACCTTGACCGATTCGCAGTTAATTGAAATCTTTGCCACCGATATTGAGTTAAACACTCAAGGAATGGGCGTTTGGTTGGATGGTTTGTCGAAATAAAAGCCAAGGGTTTCAGGTTCGGGGCAAATCACCGTTCACCTGAGTCCCACCAGTTCCTGTACCACCGCTGCTAAGTTGACGCGCACATGGCAATCGGCAGGCATATCGGCTTCTTCGTAGGCTTGCCCGCCTTTGCCTGTCAACACCAAATACGGTTTGCAACCTGCCGCATGGGCCGCGAGCATGTCATTGAGTGTATCGCCCACATACACCACCTCCGTCAAACGCACATTGAACCGATCGGCAATGTCGTTAAGCATGGTCGGCGAGGGCTTGCGACACAGACAATTCGCTTCTGGCGTGTGCGGGCAAAAGAATATGGCTTCAAGTTGACCACCTGCGGCGATGATTTCATCGTCCATTTTTTGATGAACCGCATTCAGTTGTGATACGGTAATTAAGCCCTGCATGACATTGGGCTGATTGGTCGCGACAATCACACGAAATCCCGCACGATGCAATTTCGCCAACGCTTCCAAACTGCCCTCAATCGGAACCCAGTCGTCGGGCTCGGCAATCACAGGACGATACTCATTAATCACCCCATCGCGTGAGAGGATGATGAGTTTGTCTTGTTTGTCTTTAAATTCAGGCTTCATCTGCAGGCTCGTGCGTTTAAAGTTAAACCGCCAATTGTGAAATATCCGCCACACCGTTCATCAATGTGGCCAATTCTTGCAATAATTTCAAGCGATTCGCACGCACCGCCGCATCATCCGCCATGACCATGACATCAGCAAAAAACGCATCTACAGAGGCGCGTAATTTTGCCAAGGTATTCAGAGCAACGGTGTAATCGCGTTGAGCCAACGCATTCGTCACTACAGGACGCACATCCGCGACCGCTGTGGCCAAACTTTGTTCTGCCGCTTCATTCATCAACGCGGGGTTGAGTGCTTGTGCAATCGTTTCGTTTTTCTCAGCCGCTTTGCGTAAAATATTCACACACCGTTTGTTCGCCGCCGCCAAGTCTTGCGCTTCGGGTAAGACTGCAAAAGCCTGCACCGCTTGCAATTTAGCAATCACATCCGACAAGTTATCAGGATTGTTCGCCAATACCGCTTCGATGTGTGCAGGTGCATAGCCTTGTTCTTTAAGCAAACCACGCAAACGGTCAAGCATAAATGCTTTGACCTCAGCCACACTGTTTTTCACCTGAGCATTGCCTGCAAATTGGTTTTGAGCCTGAACCAAAGTCTCTTGTAAAGACAGCGGCAATTGTTTTTCGAGCAGCATGCGCACCACGCCAAGCGCGTGACGGCGCAACGCAAATGGATCTTTCTCACCCGTTGGTTGCAAACCCACACCCCAAATGCCGACCAAGGTTTCGAGTTTGTCAGCGATTGCGCCAATCAAACCAATTTGGGTCGCAGGTAGGGCATCGCCCGCAAAGCGCGGTTGATAATGCTCGGCGCACGCCGCCGCCACCTCGGCTTTCTCGCCATGATGCGTCGCATAATAACGCCCCATCACCCCTTGCAACTCTGGAAACTCGCCAACCATGTCGCTGACCAAATCGGCTTTGGCAATGTAGGCTGCGCGTTTGGCATCCACCACATCCGCGCCCAATTGCTCCGCCAAATACGCGGCAATGGCTTGCACACGCGCCACGCGTTCGCCTTGCGAGCCGAGTTTGTTGTGGTACACCACTGTTTGTAATTTGGTCACCATGTCGTCCAAATTGCGTTTTTTGTCTTGCTCAAAAAAGAACTGCGCATCCGCCAAACGTGGACGCACCACGCGCGCGTTGCCCTCAATGATTTGCTCGGGCGCATCGGTTAAAAGGTTCGAGACCACCAAAAATTCATTGACCAATGCACCGTTCGCATCGGTCATGGCGAAGTATTTTTGATTGGTTTGCATGGTGAGAATCAAGCACTCTTGCGGCACGCTCAAAAATTCTTGTTCAAATTGCGCTTTGTAGACCACAGGCCATTCGGTGAGCGAGTTGACTTCATCCAATAAAGCCTCGGGCATAATCACCGCATATGCACCCGCTTTGTTTTTCAACTGCTCGTAAATGCTTTCACGGCGGATTTTATAATCGGGTTCAACCATACCCTCGGTGCGCAAAATGTGTGCGTACTCGTGGGCGTTTGGAATATTGATATTTGTTTGACCTAAAAAGCGATGACCATCGGTCAACCGATCGGCATTGACTCCAAACGCGCTCACTGGCAACACATCCGCACCATAGAGCACCACCAAACGTTTCACAGGGCGCACGAATTGCACGTCTTGCTCAGCCGTGGTTCCCGCATGGATTTGATACGTCATGACTTTGGGAATCGGTAGTTTACTTGATGCTTCGTTCAAAACGTTTTCCAATACGTCCGCCAACACTGCGCCTTTTTGCGTGTAGGCGATGAAATACACGTCTTGCTTGCCATCGTTCTCAATCTCTAAATCGGCGGGGTTTTTATCAGCAAACCCCATCACGGTGAGTTTTTTGACCAATGACGGACTAGCTGTACCATCGGCTTGTAGACCGACTGAGACGGGCAATACCTTGTCGCGGCGCGTGACATCATCTGCTGTCGCACGCACACCTTCTATCAGCACCGCCAAGCGGCGCGGCGTAGCAAACGGATGCACCGCCACCGTCGCATCGACCAAACCGAGTTTGACCAAACCCATGTGCACCCCTTCGGCAAAGGCTGTAGAGAGTTTGCTCAAGGCTTTGGGTGGGAGTTCTTCGGTGAGTAATTCAATTAACAAGGGAGCGGACATACGATGCTTTCTAAAAACTGGGGTGTGAACCAATAGCGGGTTAAAATTTTAAGTAAACCAAAGCGTCATTGCGAGACGCTTTTTGTCGAAACAATCCATACGCATTCAATCCAATCATCCGTCATGCCACGCTTAACACGGCATCCCAAAACACGGGGAGATTGCGGAGATTACGGAACAAACCTGCAATGGCGCATCGGATATCGGATTAAATGAGCGAAACGATAACGATGCTATTTAATCGCGTATTTTAGCAGATGCGCGCTCTGCTTTGGGCTAAAATACCGCACTGATTTTTGGATTCACCTTTTATGCGCTCACGATTTTATGCCCCTGCCCCTTGGTCAAAGACCGATGAATTTACTTTGTCGCCTGACACATTTCACCACGCCATCACCGTGCTGCGCATGCGTGTGGGTGATGTCTGTGATTTGTTTGATGGAATGGGGCACTGCGCCAGTGCCGAACTCACGCAGATTGAAAAAAAATCGGCGCAGGCACGCTGGCTGTCCAAACCCACTTTACAAATCGACAACGAATCGCCTTTGAACATCACACTGGCGCAATGCCTATCGTCTGCCGATAAAATGGACTGGACGATTGAGAAAGCGGTCGAATTGGGTGTGCGCCACATCGTTCCTGTGTTCAGCGCGCGCAGTCAAGTCAAACTCTCGCCTGAGCGCATCATCAAAAAAATGGAACATTGGCAGCGCATCATCATTGCCGCCTCTGCGCAAAGTGAGCGCAATGTCTTACCGACTTTGGCGCAACCCACCCCATTGCCCCAATGGTTGGGTACGGTCAAACATTTAAGTGATTATAAAATCGTTTTGCATCCCGATGCCGCATTGCCCACCACGCTATCAACTTTGCCCAAACCCACGTCCACACAAGCGATACAAATTTTGATTGGTCCAGAAAGCGGGTTGGATGCACGCGAAGTCGAGTTGGCTTTACATGCGAACTTTAAAGCCACGCTTTTAGGCACACGAATTTTACGCACCGAAACCGCTGGATTGGCGACCATCAGTGCCCTACAGGCACTTTGGGGTGACTTTTAGGCAAAAATAATATAGTAACCCCTAAATTGATTAAAAAAAGTCACTTTCAAACTCATACGCCGAAATTTTCGTGCTAACATCATCCCCGTAAGAATTACACAGGCGTGGTTCTTCGATTTCATACAGCAAAGGAAACATCATGGGATTAGTAGATGGTTTATTGGGTGCAGCACTGGGTGGCAACTCTAACAACAACAGCATTCAAGGTGCATTGCTCAACGCAGTGCTCAAGCAAGTATTGGGCGGCAACAACCAAGGTGGCTCAGGCGGCTTGGCTGGCATGCTTGGCTCTATGCTCGGTGGTGGTCAACAACAAGGCGGTGGCTTGGGCGGCTTGCTCGGTGGTTTGCTTGGCGGTCAGCAACAACAAGGCGGCGCAGGTGGTTTGGGCGACTTACTCGGCGGCTTACTCGGCGGTGGTCAAACACAACAAGCCAGCACTCAGATTGCAGGTGGTTTGGGTGGTCTAACCGATTTATTGAGCAAAGCAGGTTTGGGCGAGCAAGTTCAATCATGGATTGGCACGGGCGAGAACCAACCCGTATCCGCCGAACAAATTCAAGCATCATTGGGTCAAACTGGTACTTTGGGTCAAATCGCACAAGACGCAGGCGTTTCTGAGCAACAAGCGGCGGGTGGTTTGGCTGAGTTGTTGCCTGGTTTGATTAACAAACTCACACCAAACGGACAAATCGATGCAGGTGACATTGCGTCCGTATTGGGCAGTTTATTGGGCGGTAACAAATAATTCGTTACCCCCTATAAATCGTCATTCACAACACACTTGACGAACCACACAGGCGACTTCGGTCGCCTGTGTGGTTTTTGAAATCTCGACACTGCATTCACGGTACAATGCACCGTTACCATCAAACATTACACACCATGTTTTTCAACCCCACCCTCAAAGAAGTGCGCGAATTTTTTTACCACGCTTGGCACAAATCTTTGCGCAACGAACCACTTGCGGCGATTGAAACCATCGCGGTCAAATGGATGCGTGTCCACCCTGAGTACCACGCGATTTTAAACGCACCGATTGAAACCTTGGAATTGGCTCAATTTCCACCTGAAGCGGGACAGACCAATCCTTTTTTACATCTGTCCATGCACCTGTCCATCAGCGAGCAAGTGTCGATTGACCAACCGCACGGCATCCGAGCCGCCTATGAAAAATTGTGCCAAAAATGCAATGACGAGCACGGTGCCGCGCACCAAGTAATGGAAAGTTTGGGGCAAATACTCTGGCAGGCGCAACGTGACCAACGTGAACCAGACAGCCAGTTGTACATTGATTTGATATTAAAATCCGCACAATAATTTGTGCTCTCTTATAGAGGAGTATTTTTGATGAGTCTTTTTAAAACCAGCAGCATTTTTGCCGAAAACTTAGAGCAGTTCCCTGATGTGGGTTCGGTTGAACGCATTGAAATCAGCCAAAATGGCAAATTGCTTTCAAGCATCGAAAACGTCGATGGGCAACGCGGTTCGCTCGCCTTATACTATTATTTACTCAAAACCATGGGTGACTTGGACATTTATGCCGCCAAACGTGGCTTGGAATTATTCGCTGAGCACACCGCTGATGCACGCGCCAACCCAGGGAAACACCCCAACATCGACCGTTTAATTTTAATCGAAGCGACGCACAAACCGATGACCATGAAAGCGATATTCAAGCAAGGGGAAACCCCACCGAGCAACTGGGATGAGCGCGACGATGAGGGCGAAGCAAAATAATGACGGTAATCAATCATCCGCCATACCGTGCTCGACACGCATCTGCTCATCAAGTAGATGGCGGTTCAAACCTGCAATGACATTGGACAGTGCATGAGTTGGCATTGCTGATGCACCACGAAAAATGACGCACTGTGGATGCGTCATTTTTTATTGAAGGATTCAATCACAAATTCGATCACATATTGCCATAATTGGGCCCGCCTGAACCTTCTGGCGTGACCCACACGATATTCTGTGTTGGGTCTTTGATGTCGCAAGTTTTGCAGTGTACGCAGTTTTGCGCATTGATTTGCAAACGCTGTCCATGTGCCACACTGGCATCCTCAATGAACTCATACACCCCCGCTGGACAATAACGTGCTTCAGGTCCCGCGTATTTAACCCAATTGACATTCACGGGCACGTTGGCATCTTTGAGCGTCAAATGCACAGGTTGATTTTCTTCGTGGTTGGTATTGGATAAAAACACCGAAGACAGTCGATCAAAGGTTAAAACATTGTCTGGTTTGGGATACTCAATCGGCGTGCATTGCGCGGCAGGCAGCAAGCACTCATGGTCGGCTTTGGCGCGGTGAATCGTCCACGGCATTTTGCCGCCCAATAATTTTTGCTCAATGCCTGTCATGAGGGTCGCGATGTTGCGCCCTTTTTTGAACCATTGTTTGAAGTTGCGGGCTTTCCACAGCTCGGCTTTGAGCCAAGAGTTGTTGAACGCTTCTTCGTACTCAGACAACTCATCGCGCTCGCGCCCCGCACTCAGAGCCGCCGCAATCGATTCTGCCGCCAACATCCCCGTTTTAATCGCGGCGTGTGAGCCTTTGATGCGCGAGGCATTGAGCGTACCTGCTTCGCAGCCAACCAATACGCCACCTTTGAAATACAACTGAGGCAAAGACAAAATACCACCCGCAGTAATCGCACGTGCGCCATAACTCACGCGTTTACCGCCTTTGAGGTGTTTGGCAATTTCGGGATGGGTTTTATAACGTTGAAACTCTTCAAATGGCGAGAGATACGGATTGACATAGTCCAAACCCACCACCATACCGAGAGCAATTTGATTGTTTTCCATGTGGTAGAGGAACGAGCCTCCATAGGTGTCCGCATCCAATGGCCAGCCAGCGGTGTGTACCACAAGGCCTTCTTGATGCTGTTCGGCGGGTACATCCCACACTTCTTTGATGCCGATGCCATAGGACTGTGGGTCACGCCCTGCATCCAAACTGTATTTGGCAATCAAACGTTTACCCAAATGCCCACGCGCACCCTCAGCAAACACGGTGTATTTGGCATGCAATTCCATACCCGGTTGATACTGCGCTGTCGGCTCGCCATCTTTACCGATACCCATGTCGCCCGTGACCACACCTTTAACCGCGCCATTTTCATCGTACAACACATCCGCAGCAGCAAAACCAGGGTAAATTTCCACACCCAAAGCCTCAGCCTGCTCGCCCATCCAACGCGCCACATTGGCAAGACTGACTATGTAATTACCATGATTTTGGAAAATACTGGGAAGCAACCAATGTGGCGTTTGTTTCGCACCTGTTTCGCTCAGAAATAAAAAATCATCCCCTGTCACAGGCACATTCAAAGGCGCGCCCAATTCTTTCCAGTTCGGGAACAATTCGTTCATCGCAACCGGATCCATCACCGCACCCGACAGGATGTGCGCACCGATTTCAGAGCCTTTGTCAATCAAACACACATTGATGTCTGCATTCAACTGCTTGAGGCGACACGCCGTCGCCAAACCCGCAGGGCCGCCGCCGACCACCAATACATCGTACTCCATCACATCACGTTCGATGACGGTATCCATGAGGTTCTCCTAAAAAATATAATATACACAAAACCAAAATCGCCTTTGGTTCACATACGAAATCGGCTCGTATATTACCACAATCCAAAAAAAACACAATAAATGAACGACCGTTCTTTTATTTTTTCTGTCAAAGTTTTAGTTTCAACCCCAATCGACAACTTTTGATTCAGTTTGCCAAATTCTTTGAAACCAGACCACCGCCCAAGACTTTATACACATCTGCGCGATTTTCCAACAAAGTTTGCTGTGTCGCTAATAAAGCCTGTTGCGAGGAATAACTCGAACGCTCGGCATCGAGTAATTCAAGCGAACTGGACACGCCGTGGTCAAATCGCATTTTGACCAAACGATATCGTTCTGCCATGGCATGGTCGCTGCGTTGCTGCGCGAGGTATTGCTGTTGCAGGGTTCGACGCGCCACCATGGCATCGGCGACATCGCGAAATGCCGATTGCACCGCTTGCTCATACTGCACAATCGCAGTATTTTTGCGCAATTGAGCCACGTCTAAGTTGGCTTTGTTTTGCCCCCAAGCGAAAATCGGTAAACTCACCTGAGGCGTGAAGCTCCATGTTGAGTTGCCGCCAGTGAACAAACCGCTCAGTTCGGTGCTGCCGCTACCCACACTGCCAATTAAGGTAATGCGTGGGAAAAAAGCCGCGCGTGCCGCACCAATGTTGGCATTGGCGGCTTTTAAAGAAAATTCTGCTTCTTGGATGTCAGGGCGTTGCAACAGCACATCGGATGGCAAGCCAACGGGCAACTCCCAGTTGGCAAACTGTGCATCCAATGGGGCTTGTGGTGGCAAATCTTCGGGTAAAGGTTGAGCAATCAACAGTGCCAAAGCATTGCGCGCTTGCTCTCTGCTGCGTTCGGCTGCTGCATAGTCTGCGCGTGCCGTTTCGATTTGCGTCACCGCTTCGTTGACTTCGACCGCTGAAATCACCCCTGCTTTGAATTTCAAATCGGTCAAACGTTTGCTCTCTTCGCGCGATTGCAACACGCGCGCCGATAAATCCATATTCGCTTGCGCGGTGCGCTCGGCAAAATACGCTTTGGCAACGGTAGCGACCAAACTGATTTGGGTTGCATCACGCGCTTGTTCTTGTGCGAAATATTGGTTCAACGCATTGTCGGAAAGGCTTTTGACGCGACCGAATAAGTCCAACTCGAATGAAGCCACCCCCAAACCGACGTTGTACGACTCGCTAATATAACTGCGCCCAGCGGAACTGAGATCCTCTGCTACCCGTGTCTTAGTTGCACTGCCTGTCGCGCTAATTGCTGGCAGGCGGTCTGCACGCGCAATGGCATACTGCGCCCGCACGGTTTCGACATTCAGTGCCGCGATGCGCAGGTCTTTATTATTGCTCAGAGCCAATTCAATCAGTCGCTGCAAACGTGCATCCGCAAAATACTGCTGCCAACCCAAATCTTTCGCCGCAGAAACATCCCACTGCTCAATGGTTGAAGCGGTACTCATCGCACTGCTCGATGGAAATTCAGGAGCCAAAGGCACGGTGGGCTGTTGATACCTCGGTGCCATCGAGCAAGCGGATAATAAAACCACCGCCGCCCATGTCAGGGAAATTGATTTATATTGATTGTATCGATTGGACATATCCCTATCCTTCATGCGTTTTATTATGATTGGACGGCGCGGTTGGCGATTGTTCACCCGCATGATGCAGGGCTTCACGTTCTTGTTCACTCAAGCCATCTTCGGCGTCATGAACGTATTTTTCAACCACATCCGCGGTCATGCCTGCGGCGAGCGCATGCTCATGGAAGCGTTCTTTTTGTCGTTCAGTGTCTTTAAACCACGAGCGCACCGCGGTATAGAACATCGGGACGAAGAACACCGCCAACAAGGTTCCCACCAACATCCCCCAAAATACGCTGGTACCAATCGCGCGTTGGCTGGCAGAACTTGCCCCTGAAGAGAAGTACAAAGGCACAACCCCCATGATAAACGCCAACGAAGTCATGATAATCGGACGGAAACGCAAGTGCGCCGCTGCCAATGCCGCCTCAAACGCATTTTTACCTTGCGCCTGTAAGTCTTTGGCAAATTCGACAATCAAAATCGCGTTTTTTGCGGACAAACCAATCACCGTAATCAAACCCACTTGAAAATACACATCATTCGACAAACCGCGCCCCCAAGTGCCCAAAACCACACCGAGTAAACCCAATGGCACGACCAAGATGACCGCCAATGGAATGCTCCAACTTTCGTACAAAGCCGCTAAACACAAAAACACTGCTAAAATTGAAAAGGCATACAAAATCACCGATTGTGAGCCTGATGCTTTTTCTTCTTTGGATTGTCCCGTCCATTCAAAACCAAATCCTTCTGGTAATTGCGCGGCTAATTTTTCCATCTCTGTCATTGCCTCACCCGTGCTGTATCCTGGAGCTGCGCTGCCTGTAATCGCCATTGCAGAGTAACCGTTGTAGCGTATGGTCTGCATCGGCCCTGTGACCCACGAAGTGGTCGCTATACTCGAGAGTGGCACGGCAACGCCGCTGTTGTTGTTGACAGTCAGTTGCAAAATGTCCTCTGGTTGCATTCGATCCTTCACATCGGCTTGTACGATGACCCGTTGCAAACGACCTTTATTGGGAAAATCATTGACATAACTTGAACCCAACGCAGTGGACAAAACACCCGCAATGCTTGAGAAACTCACGCCTTGTGCATTTGCCGCGTCACGATTGATTTCTAAGCGCAATTGCGGTGCATCTTCCATACCATCTGGACGAACTTGAGTCAAAACTTTGCTCTGTCGTACCATACCCAATAATTGATTGCGTGCTGCGAGCAAAGCCTCATGTCCTTTGCCGCCACGATCTTGCAAGCGGAAGGTAAAGCCTGAACTACTGCCCAACTCAGGAATCGGCGGCGGTGTCAACGCGAAAATAACGCCATCGTGTACCTGCTGCATCATTGCCCCTGTGATTTTTCCAGCGACTGACGTGGCATCTGAGCCAGCGGCTGTACGTTTAGACCAATCTTTGAGTGGAATAAAACTCAGCCCCATGTTCTGACCTTGCCCCGCAAAACCATAACCTGCAATGGCAATGACATTCTCGACTTCGGGTTGCTTCATCGCGAACTGCTCCATCGTGTTGATGGTTTTCAATGTTCTCTCTTGGGTTGCTCCAGGGGGTAACTGGATGCTGGCCATCGCATAGCCCTGATCTTCAGTGGGTAAAAATGACGTAGGCAAACGCATTATTACCAATAAAGCCACCACAATTAAAGCCACATAAACCATCAATACTCGCTTGCCACGGCGCAACAAGTGCCCGACATTATTCTCATAACGTTTGGCACCCTTGGTGAATTTTTGATTGAACCAACCGAAAAATCCTTTTTTTTCGTGATGGTCTTCGGTAGTTGGTTTGAGCAATGTGGCGCATAACGCAGGGGTCAGGGACAAGGCTAAAAACGCTGAAAACGCAATGGACACCGCCATTACCACAGAGAATTGTCGGTAAATATTTCCAGTTACCCCTGAGAAAAATGCCATGGGAATAAACACGGCAATTAACACCACAGTAATCCCAACCACTGCGCCTGAAATTTGCGACATGGCTTTACGAGTGGCTTCCAATGGCGGTAGTTTTTCCTCCGCCATAATTCGTTCAACGTTCTCCACCACCACAATTGCATCATCGACCACAATCCCGATGACCAAGACCATTGCGAACATCGACAAAACGTTGATCGACATACCCATGCGATACATCACTGCAAATGTACCCAATAAAGCAATCGGTACAACAATGGTTGGAATCAAGGTGTAGCGAATGTTTTGCAAAAATAAAAACATCACCAAAAACACCAGAAGCATGGCTTCTGCTAAGGTGTGTATCACTTTTTCAATGGAGATGCTCACAAAAGTTGAACTGTCATAAGGCACTTTCCAAGACACACCTGCTGGGAAAAATGGCTGTAATTCAGCCAATTTTGCTTTGACCAATTTGGATGCGGCTAAGGCGTTGCCATCACTGGTCAACTGAATCCCCAAGCCAACCGCTGGTTTGCCATTTAAACGCGCTGAAGTTGCATACGCTTGTGCACCCAACTCAACCCGTGCCACATCTTGCAGACGCACGACTGAACCATCGGTGTTGGCACGCAACACAATGTTTTTAAATTCATCGGCAGATTTGAGCTGCCCTGGTACTGTAATCGTGGCGGAAATGGTTTGACCTTTGTTATTGGGGAGTTCGCCCAAACTCCCTGCAGAGACCTGTGCGTTTTGTGCCGCGATTGCCGTACTGACATCGGTGGCGGTCAAATTCAAACTGCGCAGTTTATTGGCATCAATCCAAATACGCATTGCACGCTCGGCACCGAACAATTGCGCACCACCGATGCCCGTTAATCGTTGTAACTCAGGCTGGACATTACGCGCCACATAATCACTGACTGTACCCAAATCCACATTCGGATCGTCTGCCGAAAACATGGCGACCATCAAGAAATTGGAATTGGCTTTTGCCACTTGAATACCCGCTTGCTTGACTGCACTCGGAAGTCGAGGTTCTGCCCGCGCCAAACGGTTTTGTACATCCACTTGCGCCAAAGAACTGTTTGTACCCGTTTTAAAGGTCAAGGTTAATGTGCCAGAGCCGTTGGACAAGGCTTTGGCTTCCATATAGTCCAAGCCTTCCAAACCATTCATCTCACGCTCAATAATGGACAGCACGCTGTCCTCCATCGTCTGCGCATCTGCCCCCGCATAGGCGGCAGTTAAAGTGATGGTCGGTGGTGCAACCTGTGGGTATTGCGAGATGGGTAAAAATTTAATCGAGATGATTCCTGCGAGTACGATGAAAATCGCCACCACCCAAGCAAAAATTGGGCGATCAATAAAAAACTTAGCCATGAAATCCCCTTATTTCTGTTCAGCTGATTTAGCAGAACTGCCTGATTCGGTTTTACCCCGTTCGGCGGCGGGTGTTGATGGAGCTGGGTTTTGCGAAGACTCAGGCTGCCAAGGTTTGGCTTGAACTTTTTTCGCGCCCACCATTTGCACCGCAGACATGCCATCGACAATCACCTGATCACCTGCATTCAAGCCACCTGTCACCACCCAGTTGTTTCCTTGGCTTTGCGCAATCGTAATGGTTTTGGGCGCGTAACTGCCATCGGCATTGACCACCATCACCGTATCGCCCGTGGTACCACGGGTGACCGCCTGTTGCGGAATCAGCACCGCATTGTTGACTTGCGCTTGCGGGATTTTCACTTGCACATACATTCCAGGCATCAGCAAATTGGATGCGTTTGGAATTTCAGCGCGCAAACTGACTTGTCCTGTGTTTTCATCAACGGTCAAATCAGTAAACAACAAGCGACCTTTTTCAGGGTACTCCGTGCCATCCTCTAAAACAATCGTGACGGGCACTTGTCCCTCGATGGTTTGCAGTTGACCATTCGCCATTGCTTGACGAAGCTTTAATACCGTTGCCGCAGATTGGCTTAAATCCACATATAAAGTATCGGTTTGTTGAATCAAAGCCAAGGGTGTCCCCGTGGTTTGACTCACCAAAGCACCTTCAGTGACCAATGCCTTGCCAATATGTCCTGAAATCGGTGCGGTGACGTAGGCGTAGCCCACATTGATTTTGGCTGTTTTAATCGCGGCGTTGGCACTTTTAACTTGAGCATTGGCTAAACGCTGCTGTGCAATTGCGGCATCGAACTCCTGTTTGCTAATCGCATTGGCTTGAACCAAGGGGCGATAGCGTGTCACATCCGCGTTTGCCTTGGCTAAATTGGCCTGCGCGGTCGCCAAACTCGCTTGAGCGGTTTCTAAATTGGCGACATACGGCGCATTGTCAATCTGAAACAGCGGTTGCCCCTGTTTAACGTAAGAGCCTTCGGTAAACAGGCGTTTTTGCACCACACCTGTGGCGCGCGCCACGACTTGTGCTTGGCGAATCGCTTGCAAACGTCCCGACAACTCAGTGTCTAAAGTCACCGTGGCGGGTTCAACTGTCACCACGCCCACAACTGGCGCAGGCGCTTGCGCGCCCGCTGGGTCGGTACTTTTACCACAGCCACCCAAAGCCATGAGCATCAGTATGCCCACGGTTGCGGTGGCGATTGTTTTTGAACGCCCAATGTGGCGTTTTGCTTTGATGATTTTTTGCGTCATTATTTGATCCTGTTCTACTTCTGGCTTAACTACATTCATACCACATCCATCGCACTCATACTTTCCCACCGCCCAAACGAAAATTGAATCAACCGCCGCGCTGTGAGGCTCAATTATAGAACGATTATTCTTCGACTTCTGGTTTGCTTCATAAAGTCGCGGTTCAACCCATGCGATCCTTTGGTAACTCACAGATACACATGCTCATTTAAAAAGTTCAAAGGAACCGCAAGAAATACGTGTCTCGCGGTCAGTACAAGCATACAATTTTCAATATTATACATTCAAACATGAATGTATGTTTTTGCAAAAATAGATTTCAGATAAAAACTGTTTGTTATATGACACATCAAAGAATTTTTCATCAATATGAATTCTAACGACAGGTTTGGCTGCCAATGGCGCTGTTACGAATTTGCCACTCTTGTTACGATGTTGAGTCATTTTCGGCTTATACTGCTCGAAAGATATGTTCTTTACTCTCAGACCCGTATATTTTAAATAACGACAGGGTCACAAGTACTTTTAATAAATACAGCAATTTGCAACAGATTCAATGGAGTCAATACGATTATGAGCACCATATGCTTGAATATGATTGTCAAGGATGAAGCCGCCATTATTGCCGAGACGTTAGACAATATTATTCAACACATGCCAATTGATTATTGGGTAATTGCCGATACGGGTTCAACCGACGATACGGTAGCCATCATCACGGAATTTTTTGACAAACGTGGCATCGCAGGTCAAATCGTTCACCATGCTTGGCAAGATTTCGGACACAATCGGCAATTGGCTTTAGACGCGGCGCAAGGTTTGAGCGATTATGTGTTTTTTTTCGATGCAGACGATCGATTTCATGGCCAACCCGAATTGCCGCAGCCATTAACGAGCGATGCTTATTCATTCAAATTGTGTGCTGAGTCGCCCAGCGCACGACAATATTGCCGTTCATTAATGGTCAAAAATGACGGCTCTTGGTACTGGGAAGGCGTGATTCATGAATTGATTACATCGCGCCGCCCTGCCCCACAAAAAGCCCTCATCAACGGCGATTATGTGGTGGTCTCAGGTCGCTTTGGCTCAAGAAACCGCGATTATTTGGCCGATGCTCAAATATTGGCACAGGCTTATGAGCGCACCAACGAAGCGCATTTAAAAACCAAATATGCCTACTTTTGTGCGCAATCTTATCGCGATGCGGGTCAGCCTCAAGAAGCGATTGAATGGTTCAAGCGCAACATCAGCCATTGTACCGAACACACCGAGCCCATTCGATTCAGCCTCATCACGTTGGGCAATCTGTACCAACAACAGGGCATGTCGGCGGATGCCGTACAAGCATGGTTGCATGCCTATGATCACCAACCACACCACGCCGAATCCTTGGTGATTTTAGCCGAGCATTTTTTGGCTGAAAAACGCTACCAATTGGCTTTTGATTGTGCGTTAAAAAGCACCCAACTACCGTGGCCTTCAGTCAACAGCACCATCGTGTTCGATGAAAACGTGTTTCGCTACGGCAGTTGGAATGCGTTGTTACGCAGTGCTTTATCACTCAAAAAATGGGATATTGCTTACCACTCGACTAAACATTTACTTCGTGAACCAGAATATGACATTCGCTTGAACCATTTTCTGTTGTCCGCGCTGATTTTATTGTCATCCAAACTACAACAAGACAGTGCCAATGAAAAATCACTACTACATCAGAAAATCTGTTCCTTGCATTTGGTTGATGACTCAATCAAAGTGAATCAACATAAACTGATAGCACTTCTTAATCAGACATCGCAACCCACCGCACCCGAGACTCATCTAAATTAGGACAGTGAATGCTCATGAAAAATCGTAACGAGCGTTTTATTTCACTGTTTAAGGTTAGTTTGCTTTATATGTAATTATTTTTTGTGACCAAGCCATGCGTAAAACCAAAGAAGAAGCCCTGCAAACACGCTGTAACCTACTAAAAGCCGCATTAACCGTTTTTTACCAACGGGGAGTGGTGCGCGCGTCTTTAGACGAGATTGCCAAAACGGCGGGAGTGACTCGTGGCGCGCTGTATTGGCATTTTAAAAACAAAGAGGATTTGTTTGATGCCTTATTTCAAGTACATTTTTCAGGCATTGAGCACCAGTTAGACCAAGCACTACAAGACAAACAATCGGGTGACCCTCTATTGCTCCTGCAGGACGGCATTCTAAAGCATTTTCAACGATTGTCTCAGGATGCCCATTTAAAAAAATTCAGCACTATTTTATATTTACGCTGTGAACAAACAGATGAGAACCAAAACATTGTTAACTTAATTCAAAAATATCATCAAGCTTGGGATGAGCATTTACTGGCTATTTTTGAGCAAAGTAAACAACAGGGGATTTTACCAGCGAATCTCAACAGCCAATTGGCTCTTGTTTCACTCACTTCGATGCTCAGTGGATTAACGGCCAAGTGGCTTAGCACGCTTGAACCATTTGATTTACAAGAATACGCCCCCAACCTCATTAAAATTTATTTTGACAATTTAAAAAACAGTCCTTTCCTGCGCGAGTCCACTTGAAATGACACTCATCATAAATTTGCTGATTGTCCACCTCTTTGGTGGACAATTCTTTGTACTTTACAAATCTTTACATCCGCGACACAAAGCAGAAAAACACAAACTTTATCATTTCACCACTCACTTTAACAACACAGAAAGGAAGCAAAAATGGCACTCAAACGACAATGGGTTACCCCACTCATGGCAGGTTCTTTTATTTTGATGGCAGTCACAGGCATACTCATGTTTTTCCACTGGGATTCAGGGCTGAACAAAACCGCGCATGAATGGCTCGGTTGGGCAATGGTGATTGCCGCTGTTTTGCACATCACAACCAATTGGTTTGGCTTTAAAAATATGTTCAACAGTGCGACGGGTAAGGCAGTCATCGGTTTGTTTACCGCCGTTTTGGCTCTGAGTTTCATCAATGTGGGCGGTGGCGAAGGCGGCGGTGGTCGCCCTGTCGCGCCGATTAATGTGTTGGCACAAGCACCGATTAGCCAATTGGCACAAATCAGCAAAATCGATGAGCAGACCTTAATCACTCGCTTGCAATCGTCAGGCGTACAAAACGCCACAGCCAATTCAACGGTCAAAGATTTGGTCGGTAATGATTTTGGTAAGCAGATTGCAACGCTCAATACCATCCTCAAAACCACTCCATAAATTCACTGTTTTGTAGGACTACAATCGTTATAGACGATTAAACTGTACGGGATGCGGCTGGTATTGGCTTGCATCCCTTTCAAACGACTGGAAATGAGTATGAATGCTTTGAGCAAATTGTGGCGTATGGTTTGGGTGCGCCGAGTGATTTATCTATTGGTCATCTTAGCCCTTGCGTGGCTCGTGAAGCTCTACTTTTTCCCCAGCAAGTCAAACAACACCTACATCACCGCCCCTGTCACACGCACCGATTTAGAACAAACGGTTTTGGCAACGGGCACGGTCAAAGCATTCAAACAAGTTGAAGTCGGTGCGCAGGTATCAGGGCAGATTCAAACCCTTAAAGTGCAATTGGGGCAAGCCGTGCGCAAAGGCGATTTGCTCGCCATTATTGATGCACGCACGCAAAAGAACACCCTGCAAACCGCGCAAGCGCAGTTGACCAGCAATCAAGCCAATTTAGAAAAAGCCCAGTTGGACTTCACGCGCCAACAAACCATGTTTACCGCAGGCGCGAGTTCCAAAGAAAACTTAGATGCTGCCAAAGCTACGCTGGCTGCCGCACGCGCTGCGGTCAATCAATCGAAAATCAGCGTGGACAATGCCAAACTGACTTTGGGCTACACGCAAGTGCTCGCGCCGATTGATGGCGTGGTGGTCTCGCTCGCGGTCGAAGAGGGTCAAACGGTCAACGCCAATCAGTCCACACCGACACTGTTGACCATTGCACAGTTGGACAAAGTCACCATTCGTGCAGAAATCTCGGAAGGTGATGTGACCAAAGTCAAAATCGGTATGCCCGCGTATTTCACCATTTTGGGTGACACAGAGCAGCGTTATGAAACCACCCTGCGCGCGATTGACCCAGGTCCGACGACATTAACGGATAATACGAGCAGTTCATCATCGAGCAGTTCTTCTGCAATTTATTACTACGGCATGCTGGACGTGCCCAATGATGATGGCAAACTGCGCATCGCCATGACCACTCAGGTGTCCATCGTTGCCGATGCTGCCCAAAACGCATTGACCATTCCGTCCACCGCTTTGGGCAAGAAAAACAACGAGGGTAAATACCTTGTGAAAGTATTGGGCAAAGACAACAAAACCGAAGAACGTTGGGTGGAAGTGGGCTTGAACAACAACGTCAATGCCGAAGTCAAATCGGGTCTAAACGAAGGCGAGCAAGTGGTGGTCAGCCAATCAAGCAGTTCATCGGGCAACGCCAGTGCCAGCAAATCCAGTACCCGTATGCCACCGCGCATGGGGCTGTAAATGAGCAACGCATCTTCCAACAACACGGTTCTCATGGAAGTTCGCGGTTTGTACCGTGACTTTCCGTCGGGCGACGATGTGGTCACGGTATTGAACGACATCAACCTAAAAATTCACGCGGGTGAAATGGTCGCCATCATGGGGCAATCGGGTTCGGGCAAATCGACCTTGATGAATATTCTCGGCTGTTTGGACAAGCCCTCGCGTGGTCAATACCTCATCAATGGGCAAGACATCAGCACCTTAGAGCCCGATGAGTTGGCGCGTCTGCGCCGTGAATACTTCGGCTTTATTTTTCAACGTTACCACCTATTGGGTGACTTGGACGCGACAGGCAATGTCGAAGTGCCGACAATTTATGCGGGCTACGCGCCTGACGTGCGCCGTGCGCGCAGCGAGCAATTGTTGGCGCGTTTGGGTTTGGCCGAACGCATGCACCACCGCCCCAACCAACTCTCAGGTGGTCAGCAGCAGCGTGTGAGTATTGCCCGTGCGTTGGTCAATGGTGGCGAAGTCATTCTCGCCGATGAGCCAACAGGGGCTTTGGACTCACAAAGTGGGCAAGAAGTGATGCGCATCTTGCGTGAACTACATGCCGAGGGTCACACCGTCATTATCGTCACGCACGATGTCAATGTCGCCACCAACGCCAACCGCATTATCGAAATCAAAGACGGACAAATCATTGCCGATAAAGCAGTGACCCAAGACACTCCAGCGTCGGACACAGTAATCACGACAGAAAAACAACCACAGATACCCCTTGAAATGGCGCATGTCTCTGCATGGCGCAGTATGCTTGATCGGTTTAAGTCGGCGGCAACCATGGCGTGGCGCGCCATGCTCGCGCACCGCATGCGCACCTTTCTGACCATGCTTGGCATCATCATCGGGATTGCTTCGGTGGTCTCGGTGGTGGCTTTGGGTGAAGGCTCGCAACAAAAAATCCTCAAAGACATCAGTTCAATGGGAACAAACACCGTCACAGTCTATCCAGGCACGGGCTGGGGCGATCGAACCGCCAGTAAAATTCGCACACTGACTGCGCAAGACGCTGACGTGTTGGCACAACAAAGTTATGTGGACAGCGTCACCCCAGGGGTGAACACATCGGTCACCGTGCGTTTGGGTAACAATGCAGTCAGCGCGCAAGTACAAGGCGTGGGCGAACAGTATTTCCAAGTCAAAGGTTTGGAAATGGATTTGGGGCAAAAATTTGATAAAAAATCAGTGCAGCAATACGCTCAGGAAGCAGTGATCGACCAAAACACACGCAATACGCTATTTGCCAGTGCCAATCCGATTGGACAAGTCATCATGCTCGGTAATGTACCCGTGCGCATCATCGGGGTGACCAAGCCGCAATCCTCAGCATTTGGCAACAGCGACACTCTGAATATTTGGGTTCCCTACACCACGGTGTTGAGCCGCATGTTGGGACAGAATTATCTGCGCAGCATCACCGTGCGCGTGTCAGACAATGTCACCAGCCAAGCCGCCGAAGATGGCATTACCAAAATTCTCACACAACGCCACGGCACACAAGATTTTTACCTTTCCAACAGCGATACGATTCGCCAAACCATCGAATCAACCACGCAGACCATGACGCTATTGGTCTCGATGATTGCGGTGATTTCGCTCATTGTTGGCGGCATCGGTGTGATGAACATCATGCTCGTCTCGGTCACAGAACGCACTCAGGAAATCGGCGTGCGCATGGCGGTTGGCGCACGGCAATCCGACATCATGCAGCAATTTTTGATTGAAGCGGTGATGGTGTGTTTCATCGGCGGCATTTTGGGCATCGCCTTGGCGTTGTCCATCGGCGCATTGTTTGACCGCGTCAGCAGTAATTTTTCGATGATATTCTCAGTCACATCCATCATCGCCGCATTCACATGCTCAACCCTGATTGGTATTTTATTTGGCTTTTTACCAGCGAAAAACGCCGCAAAATTAGATCCTGTGGTGGCTTTGAGCCGAGAGTAATTTGAGAAAATTTAACCGTTCTGCGAGATAGAACCCATGAAATCATTACATAAAAACGCACTGAGTATTGCTCTGTCCACCTTGATTCTGACGGGTTGCGCCAGTATGGTGTCCACACAATCTGAGATGAGTAAGGTGCAGGTTCCCGAACAATGGCAGACAGCGAATACCACACCCGCCTCAGCCTTTGCAAGCGATGGTCAATGGTGGACGCAATTTAGCGATGCGCGTTTGTCCGAGCTCATCGAAACCGCCTTGGACAAAAATAATAACCTGACCGCCGCAGGCTACAAACTGCGCCAAGCACAACTCGCGGCAGGATTGGCACAAAATAATTTGTTCCCAACTATATCAGCATCCGCCAGTGGCAGTACTTCGCGTCCTTTGGACACTAGCAATGCCAGCAGCACGCGCAGTTATTCCACAGGGGTTTCGGTGGCGTATGAAGTGGATTTATGGGGCAAACTCGCACAAACCAACCACATCAAACAATGGGAAGCGCAAGCCAGCGAACAAGACCTATTGAGCACCCAACTGTCCATCGAAGGTTCGGTCGCCAAACTGTATTGGCAAATTGCCTATTTGAATCAAAAAATCAAATTGGGTGAGCAAAGTGTCGCTTATGCGCGCAAAACATTGGACTTGATTCGTGTGCAATACACAGCAGGCGCGGTCTCGCAACTTGAAGTGCTCTCAGCGGAGCGCAACCTTGCCAGCCAAGAAGCCACACAAGAAGATTTGCTGCAACAGCGCGAAGTCGCGCGCAATGCGATGGCAATTATGTTTGATGCGCCCCCCTCTGCGCACATCTCTGATGAGCCGCAAACTTTGCCAAACAGCACACCGCCCGCGATGGCAACTACTCTGCCTGCCGAGGTTTTGGCGCGTCGCCCAGATTTACAAGCGGCGGAATTGCGCCTGCGTCAGTCTTTGGGCAACATCAATGTCGCACGGGCGAATTTTTACCCCACTTTCAACCTCACCGCCCGTGTGGGCACAGGTGCGAACACCTTGAGCCAAATCCTCAGCGATCCGATTGGTGCACTCGCGCTCAACCTTGCCCTGCCGTTTTTGAACTGGAATGAAAACCAGTTGAACCTCAAAATTTCCAAAGCAGCCTACGCGCAAAACGCGGCGAATTTCCGCCAAACGCTCTACACCGCACTGCAAGAGGTGGATAATGCGCTGTCGGCACAAAATCAATTGCGCCTGCAAGGGGAAAAACAACGGCTCGCATGGCAAAACGCGCAAAAAGCCGAGCAGTTGTACGAAGTGCGTTACCGCGCAGGTGGTGACAGTTTAAAATCATGGTTGGATGCGCAAGAAACCCGCCGCCAAGCCGAAGCCGCCTATCTACTCAACCGCTACAATCAATACATCAACCGAGTGGATTTAATCATGGCTTTGGGTGGCTAAATACGCAGTGTGCACGTTAGCGTCCCAACATTTTGAAACGCATGTATTGTTGTAATTGAACGCGGTCAATTTTACCCGCTGCGGTGCGCGGCAACCGCGAGCGCAGGAAAATCCGCTCCATTTTGACAAATGCAGGCAAACGCGGAGCCGACCATGCGAGTAACTCTGCATCGGTGTTCGCATGGATACGATAACCCAATTGCAGCACGACAAAGGCAACCAACGCGCCCGTTTGACTGACCTCGCCATCGACCGCATCGACCGCAGGCATGACCAAAACCTCGGTCACCGCAGGGTGCTCGTGCAGGATTTCTTCGATTTCGCGCGCGTAAATGACATTGTCCGAGGCCGTGATGCGGTGACTGGTTTGGTCAATGAAATAGAAAAAACCATCCTCATCGCGCCATGCCATATCGCCTGTGACCAGCCAACCCGCTTGTAGGGCACTGGCATCCACGCTTTGCGTGTCGGTATTCCAATAACCTTGCATCAACTGCGGCCCCTTTATCCACAACTCGCCAACTTCGCCAACCGTTTGTTCTCGTTCATTATCCATGCGCATAATTTTTGCATCGGTATCGGGCAAAGGCACGCCCATACTGGCGTAACGACGATTGGCAGACAATGGCGTGGCATGGGTCGCACCCGCTTCTGCCAATCCATACATTTCCACCACACGTCCGCGGGTAAGTTTTTCAAACGATTCCTGCACTTCCAACGGTAACGGCGCACCCGTCGAGGTACACACGCGAATGCCCGCAATGCCGAATTTGCGTATGCTCGGCAAATACGCCAAACTTTGGTACATCTCTGGGTCAATCGGAAAAATCGTCGGTCTGTGCTTGCGGATGGATTTTGCCACGCGCAATGGCTCGAAACGTCGCGCCAAGACCAAACTTGCACCCAGTAAAGGCGCGAGGTTAAGCGTGCTGATCATGCCGTGGGTGTAAGCGAATGGCAATACGGTCAAAATACGCTCCTCGCCAGGGCGCGCCTCAGGCATCCAGTGGCGCATTTGCAGCGCGTTGTACGCCAAATTTCGATGGGTGAGCGCGGCAATCCGCGCGACACCCGTGCTCGAACCGCTGCTGTATTGCAACAATGCCAAACCATCGACCGAGGTTTCAATCGCAGGTGGGTTGGACGAAGCAGCCATGAGTTCATAAAACCAACGCACATTTTTACGAATTTTATAGTTAGTAAAGGTGCGTACCCACGGCATTTCATGCCCCTCGCGGAAATGGCGCGTGAGTGTGAAATGCGCCCAGTCAAACCAACTCATAAACTCGCGATAGGTCGTGAATACCACGCGCCGAACTGAGGTGTTCTCTGGTAAATGCAGTAGGTTTTTATAATGCGTGGACAAGGTGATGAGGACTTTGGCTCCGACTTGATTGGCTTTATTCAAAATCTGTGCAGAATCCATTTGCGCAATGTCGGCAAACACCGCCACACCGCCTGCTTTGACCACACCATAGTAAGCAATCACCGCCTGAGGCGTATTCGGCAAGGCAATCAAGACGCGCTCACCCGTGCGCAATCGTTGACGCAGCAAGCCATTGGCAAAGCGATTGGACATCTTGTCCAATTGACGATAACTGATGCGCCGACGGTAAAATACCACGGCGGCTTTTTTTGGAAAGCGTTTTGCGGCAATCTCTAAATAACGCGAAATCGGCCCTTTCGGCGGACGAATTTCAGGCGGCGTGCGCGAGTCATACCACTTAATCCACGGACGCGATTGCTCGAGTTCTTTTTGACGTGCACGGCGGCGCGTGTGGTCGGTTTTCCAGTCTATCCCACCGAGAAATTTATCCATTGCGCGATTGACCGCATCGGGACGCTCATTCATCACCTGATGCGCGGATACAGGAATCACAATTTCCTGTGCATGCGGCATGAGTTCAGCCACTTTGGCAAAGTAATGGCTGTCAAACAAGTAATCGTACTCACCACGAACAATCAAGGCGGGCGTGTGAATCCGAGCCAAGACTTCGTAACCTTCCCACACACTCAATGCCTCACGGTTTTGCGCATGAACCACATGCGAGCGTGGGTATTGATTGCCTTTGGAAAACAATCGGCGCACTGCTGAGAGCACGGGCACAGGCAAGCGCAATATTGCCTTACCCGTCCAACGCAAACGAAACTTCACAGGCAGACCAATCACCACCCATTTAACCACGCGCTCAGGATGACGACGAATGAATTCTGCGCACACCGCGCCGCCAAAGGAATGCGAGACCAAAATCAATTCAGACGGCGCGCCCACTGCCTGTAAAATCCGTTCCAAATCATCGGTTAAATCCGCCACACTGAAACCCGAGGCAGGTGCATCCGACAGCCCATGCCCGCGCAAGTCAGGGGCAATCACGCGATAGGAGTCTTGAAAATGCTCGAGTTGGTGCGACCAATAGTGCGCCCGTCCACCAAAACCATGTACAAACACCATGGTCTCAAGCGCATGACGCGAACCCGCATCAATCACTGAAAACTGTGCGACCTCTGTGCGCGCGCGATTTTTATTCACGGGCAAGGTGACTGAAGTGCGATAAAGATTGGCATCAAACATCATCTGAGCCCCATGATTGACAACGGTCTATGCGGAAATTTTATGATTGGACGAGCGGTGCCAAAACCTGCCGTGGTGCAAAAAATGTACGATTTGCTGTGCGGCAGCAGGCGCAAACAACATTTCACTGTGATTCACATGCAGCACCAAACGATCGGTCGCGCCATCCAACTCGGTTTCTGTCACGCTGACGGTGCCGTCCGATGGTTGAGGCAATCCGCCAACAATGCGCCCCAAGCCAATTTGACGCGAACCGACCAATGTGCCCACTTCCAAATTCGGTGGGTAATCATCCTTGACAATACCATGCCATTCTAAAATCGAATTGCCAACCACCTTGCCCACCACAGGCCAAGACGCGCCTTTAAAGGCACAATACGAACCGCGAATCGGGCTGGCGGCCAAAACCACGCGCCCCAAGTTCGGAATTTTATGACCATGACGGCGCAGCATGTGCATGATGACGATGCCGCCCATGCTGTGCCCGACAAAATGCAAACGCGGCGCATCCACCCCTTCGCGTTGTACCGCGTGAAACAGTCTATCGGCATTATTGTCCAAATGTTCCAGTACCGTGTGGTACGAATAAATCGTCGGCTGCATCCCTGCTTGGCGCACCGCATGTCGCCAATACAAACAGGCATAGCCCGACATCCACAAGCCATGTACTAAGAATACTTTATCCATAATTTTTTGTCAGTGTGATGGGGTGGGTTGTCTCGTGTGGGCATGTCATATTGCAAGCCTGTATTTTATATTGTGTTTGATGCTTTTGATTTTAGCCCAAGAGCACAGCGCTGTGTTGGGTTTATCGCCAAACGCAGGTTTATCCTGTGTTTTAAGACTACACACCATACGCCACCAAACCTGTGCACAAATCCGTTTGTTGGGCAGTTTGTGTACAAAAGTTCGCTGACAAAATATTGAATGTATCCAGATGCTTGCTAAAAGCCTGCCACAGGTTGGCAAAATGCTCGCTCGTGGGTGATTCATGGGTATTCCACGCCATTTGCCATTGGCTCCAAAGATGGGCACTGAACGCATCGGCTTGTCGCGTGTACTCGGTACAAAAAGCACGCAGTTTGTCCCAATGCGCGCCATCGTCTTGTTTGTAAATATTCCAAAAAAACGGCTTGCCCGCCCAAATCGCGCGCACAAGGCTATCCTCACCGCGCACCGCGTTGATGTCCGCGCTCCACAACAATTGATCGTACTCGGTTTGACTGAGCATGGGCAGAAACACCGCGCTCAGATTGCCCTGCGCATAGTGTCCATCTTCAGGCGGCTGGTAGCCCAATTGCGCCCATGCGTGTGCAAAAGCAATTTGCGCCTTGCCCGCCGCCACGGCGAGTTGTACCGTTGGTTCACGCTGCGCCAAAGCAGGCAGCCACTGCATCAACGGCAAATGCTCATAACCAAACACACTGATTTTTAGGGCATGGGGCGCGGGTTGAAAACCCGTGCGCGTTTGCCAATATTCAGGATGCTCGGTAACAAAGGCATCGCGCCGCGTCAGTAAATCGCGCTCGCGCAGTAAGCCGCCTGTTTTCTCGGTCAATCCGGGGAAATAAAAAACTTTATTTAGCCCACCCGACTGCGGTGAGGCAAGCAAATGGTGGCTCTCCACCCAAGGTTCAGCACTGAGGTACTCAAGGTTGAACCATTTGGGTTTGACTGCAAGCGATTTCATGCGCTCGATATAAGGCTCAGGAATCTGGCAAGCAAAGGTCTCTATCACCCACTCGGCAGGGATGATGTTTTGCCAATTCACCGTATCATTCCATGCACATACCGTCAATACTTCATCATCCGTCAATTCATTCAGCCACGGTTGCAACACTTCAGGCGCATCAATCCACAAGCGCACCTGCGCCTGCCATTCGCGACACAATTGACGAGAGAGCCGCCAGCACACGCCCGCATCGCCCCAGTTGTCAATGACTGTGCAAAAAATATCAATCTTCATGCGCCGTTCCAAGTTCGATTGCATCGTCTGCCCTGATTTCGCGTAGAATACGCACTCTTTAAAAAAACCATTTTATCAAACATGCCCCTACAAGCCGACACCCTACACCGTTTTTTATTTGACAATGCACCTGTGAAAGGTGAATTGGTACAACTGCCCAATACTTGGCGCACGATTTTACACGCGGCGAAAAAACGCGCCTATCCGCAAGTGGTCACGGAATTGCTGGGACAAATGACCGCCGCGTGCGCCCTTTTGTCCGCCAATCTGAAATTTGATGGTTCTTTCATCATGCAAATTCACGGCGATGGCCCCGTGCAATTGTTGGTGGCTGAATGCCGTGCCGATTTAACCATTCGCGCCACCGCCAGTTTGGCTAAAAATGCCGTTATTCATGACGATATGGGTTTGAACGAATTGCTCAATGTGCATGGCAACGCGCGCTTTGCCATCACCCTTGATCCCAACAATCGCCAAGAAGGACAACAACCTTATCAAGGCATCGTGCCACTGACGGGCGAGACCATGGCTGACATCCTCATGCACTACATGCGCACTTCTGAGCAGTTGGACACGTATATTGACCTCGCGGCAAACTCAGAGACGTGTGCAGGCTTGCTGTTGCAAAAATTGCCTTTACATGGCGGCGCGCAAAACGATAATCAAAACCTGCATGTTTGGGATGAACTCGATGCAATTGCGCAAACCCTCAGCTCAGACGAATTGCTCAATGCCCCTGTCGATACCTTGCTACACCGCTTGTTTTGGCAATACCCATTTGAACAGATGACCACTCAAGATGTGCTGTTTGGTTGTACCTGCTCACCGCAAAAAGTCGCCAATATGGTGAAAATGCTCGGCATGGACGAAGCCTGCGACATGATTGATGAGGACAATCGCATGGAAGTGGGCTGTGATTTTTGTGGACAAACCTATGTGCTCAGCGGTGAGCAAGTGCGCGCATTGTTTGACCCTGCCTCAGAAGTCAAACCACAACTGCACTGAGGTTGTTTCGATTAACCTAAATCAGCGTGGCGCAGGTTTGGGGGCAGAATGTGTGGGTGCGGGTGCAGTGGTGCTAAGCTGTGCGGGTTTGGCAGGCGGTGCATTGACTGTGCTGCGTTCATTGACAGGATTTTGGGGTTGATTGGTGGGTACTGCGGGAAGATTGCCATTGGGTACAGGTTGCACCGCCGATGGCTGATCCATCACCTGTACAAACACCTCATCTTTTTTAACCATACCGAGTTGCAGGCGTGCGCGCTCTTGCACCGCATCGTTGCCATTTTTTAAATCTTGAATATCGGCTTGCAGTGCGGCATTGCGATAAATCAATTCCTGATTTTGCTTGACTTGCAACTCAATGGCTTTTTTCGTCTGAAAAAGTTGCCACCATGCCACCGCCAAAGCCACCAGCAGCCCACATAAAGCCAAAAATAAAAATAGGGGTAAACGTCTCATCAAATTTCTCAAGT
Organism: Burkholderiaceae bacterium; assembly: GCA_018261955.1. Taxonomy (GTDB): domain Bacteria; phylum Pseudomonadota; class Gammaproteobacteria; order Burkholderiales; family Burkholderiaceae; genus CTSOIL-112. The sequence continues at coordinate 218,856 of JAGTRK010000003.1, read as the reverse complement.
CATTGTGCAAGTTGTGCATAGCCACGGGTAAATTGTCGCACATATTCGATTCGTCTTCAGTCTTTCTACCCAAAAATATCAACTTGACTTGAAACAGCCCAATCGATTATTTATGCCACAAATTTGAGTTCTTTTAATAGAAAAAAGCACAGTCGTATTATTTTTTATATCGCTTAAAAACCAGACGTGGTACGATGCTGAATTTTATGACGAGGATGATTATGAGTATCAACGAACAATTCGCCGCTGCACAAATTGCGGTTAAAAATCTCTCTGAAAAACCAGGTAATTTGGACTTATTGGCTTTATACGCCAACTTTAAGCAAGCCACTGATGGCGATGCCGATGGCAATCGCCCCAATATGACCGACTTTATCGCGCGCGCCAAATACGATGCGTGGGCAGCATTGGCAGGAACAGCCCCTGAAGTGGCACAAGAAAAATACATCGAACTGGTCAATCGCTTAACAGGGCAAGATTCGGAATTTTAAATACACGAGATAACGCACAAGATGCTCATAAAAAAAGCGCGCCAATCACATGCGCGCTTTCTTCCATGTCACGTATGCAAGATTAGCCCACCAACTCACCCCATAAATCATGCGCGTCGCTGTGGTGGATTTTCACCTCAACAAACTGCCCGACTTGCAAAGGCGTTTCGGTGTAATCAATATACACCAGTCCATCAATCTCAGGCGCATCGGCGGTGGAGCGCGCAATCGCGCCGTCCTCATCGACTTCGTCAATCAGCACCGTTTGCAGCGTACCGACTTTGTTCGTCAAACGTGCTGTGCTGATGCCAGCTTGTTTTTCCATGAACCTTGCGGTGCGCTCTTCACGCACTTCATCGGGCAATGCACCCGCAATCTCATTGGCTTTTGCGCCGTCCACAGGCGAGTAGGCAAAGCACCCCACCCTGTCCAATTGCGCTTCATCGAGAAAATCGAGCAGGTATTGAAATTCGGCTTCGGTTTCAGACGGAAAACCCGCGATAAAGGTCGAACGGATGGTTAAATCAGGACATGCAGCGCGCCACACCAAGATGCGCTCCAAGGTTTTTTCGCTCGATGCAGGGCGTTTCATGGCTTTGAGCACGCGCGGATGCGCGTGCTGAAACGGCACATCGAGGTAAGGCAACACGCGCCCATAGCCATTGACCGCGCTGGCGTTCATCAATTCCATCAAATCGTCCACGTGCGGATAGGGATAGACATAGTGCATGCGCACCCACACGCCCAGTTGCGCGAGTTCCTGCGCAAGCGTCTGCATGTGGGTTTTTACAGGACGACCATTAACAAAACCCGTACGGAATTTGACATCCACCCCATAGGCACTGGTGTCTTGCGAGACCACGAGCAACTCTTTCACACCCGATTTGACCAATTTTTCTGCCTCGCGCACCACATCGCCAATCGGACGGCTGACCAAATCACCACGCAAAGAAGGGATGATGCAAAACGTGCAACGGTGGTTACACCCTTCAGAAATTTTCAAATAAGCATAATGCGACGGCGTGAGTTTAATGCCCTGCTCAGGCACCAAATCAATGAACGGATCGTGTGGTTTGGGCAAATGCTGATGCACTGCATCCATCACCTCATTGGACGCATGTGGTCCTGTCACTGCCAAAACTTTCGGGTGCATCGCACGCACCATGTTTTCACCCGATGCGTCTGTGCGCGCACCCAAACAACCTGTGACCACAACTTTGCCGTTCTCGTGCAGCGCTTCGCCAATCGCGTCCAAAGACTCCGCTACCGCGCTGTCAATAAAACCACAGGTATTGACCACGACCAAATCCGCATCTTGGTAGGAGTTAGAAATCTCGTAGCCCTCGACTTTCAAACGCGTCAAAATATCCTCAGAGTCCACCAAAGCTTTGGGACAACCGAGAGACACAAAGCCAACTTTAGGCGCATTAACTGTTTGATTCATATTCACAACCACTTACTCTAAAATAAATTATCGATGCGCAGGCGCACTGAGTTTACGTGTTGCCATTCGCCCCACCAAAGTCATGCCTGACAACACCAAAGCCGTTCCAGCCAATTGTGTCATGGTAATCGGCTCACCCAAAAACACATAACCCAAGCCGAGCATGGAAATCGGACCCATCATACCAATTTGCGAAACAATCGGCGATCCCAAGCGCGACACCGCAAACATCGTCAACAGCACAGGTGCAAAGGTACTGAACACGGCAATCAAAACCGAATACCACCACAGCACTGAATGCGTCGTCAGCAAATCACGCAAATGCCCCCAATCGCGCATCAACACGTATTGTATGACGCAACACGCTGTGGAAATCATCATCGCATACGCCACCAAACGCATCGTGCCCAAGTGCTTGACCAACTCACCCGTAATCAATAAATAAATCGCATACGATAGCGCGCTGCCAAACACCAACGCCGAGCCCAAAGGCACATTGTTGCCCGAAAATTTCACTTCATGGACAAACACAAACACAATACCTAAATACGCCAAACCCATCGCCCACCACTGTTTGGCATCAACATGCTTGTGCAAAAACATTCGTGAAATGATGAGCACCAATGATGGCGTGAGGAACAACAGCAGTCGTTCCAAGCCCGTGGAAATATACTGCAAGCCCGTAAAATCCAACATACTGGACAAATAATAACCCACAAAACCGACGACCAAGACATTGACCGCATCTTTGCGTGTCAAACGATAGTTTGCATGTTCGTGGTCGGTAAAATGCACCCACACTGCCAACGCGAAAAACAAAGGAAAGGCAAACACCATGCGCAAGGTAATCGTATCGAGCGCATCTGCGCCCTCGCGGTACATCAACTTCGCCAAAATGGCTTTATTTGAGAACAGCACCGCACCGACCACGGCAAGGGCAAAAGCCACTATGCGTTGGCGTTGGGAAAATTGGGCGTGGTGGGCATCTGTTTGGGGCATGAGTGACAACAACGATTGGTCAAAAAGTTGCTATTTTAACCCAAAGCCCAAACCAGCGACTGGCTAAAGTTTCAGAGGAGTTTAACGTTCCACCGCCAACGCCACACCCATGCCACCACCAATGCATAAAGCCGCCAAACCTTTTTTCTCGTCACGTCTTTGCATTTCGTGCAGCAATGTGACCAAAATTCGACAACCCGATGCACCAATCGGATGACCCAAAGCAATCGCGCCGCCATTGACATTGATTTTACTCGTATCCCACTGCATGTCTTGATTGACCGCCGCGGCTTGCGCGGCAAAAGCCTCATTGATTTCCATCAAATCCAGCTCATCAGCCGACCAACCCGCTTTATTCAACGCTTTGCGTGAAGCATTCACAGGCCCCATACCCATGATGGCTGGATCGATCGCGGCACTGGCAAATGACTTGATACTCGCCAAAGGCGTCAAACCCAATTCGCGCGCTTTGTCCGCACTCATGAGCATGACCATCGCCGCACCATCGTTGATACCCGATGCGTTGCCCGCCGTCACACTGCCCGACTTGTCAAATGCTGGACGCAATCCCGCCAAACTCTCGACATTGGTTTTGCGGTTGATATATTCGTCGGCATCAAATACCACAGGGTCACCTTTACGCTGCGGGATACTCACAGGCACAATTTCATCGACAAATTTACCCGCGTCCTGCGCATGGATGGCTTTTTGTTGTGATGCCAGCGCGAATGCGTCTTGCATCTCGCGGCTGATGTTGCATTGTTTCGCGACGTTCTCGGCGGTGATGCCCATGTGGTAGTCGTTGAACGCATCCCACAAGCCGTCTTTAATCATGGTATCGACTAAACTGGCATTGCCCATGCGAAAACCCTCGCGCGAATTGGGCAATACATGCGCCGACGCGCTCATGTTCTCCTGCCCACCCGCGATGACGATGTCCGCATCACCACACGCAATCGCTTGCGCGCCAAGCATCACGGCTTTCAATCCAGAGCCACAGACTTTATTAATCGTCATTGCCGACACGCTATTGGGCAAACCCGCTTTAATCACAGTCTGACGTGCGGGATTTTGCCCTGCGCCTGCTGTCAACACTTGACCCAAAATCACCTCATCAATGGCTTCACCTGCCACACCTGTTTGCTCAAGCAATGCGCGCAACACCACCGCACCCAAATCAGGCGCGGCGATTTTTGCCAAACTGCCGCCAAATTTACCGATTGCCGTGCGCTTTGCCGCAACAATCACCACTGGTTTCATATCGTCCTCACTTCATTAAAAAGTCTGTAATTCGATTAAACAACGTGCCATACGGCGGCGCGAGCAAACTCGCCGCACTCCAGCGCGCTTGGTAAAACACGGGGCGCAGTTTACTGAAGGTATTGAAGCCCTCCACTCCATGATAATGCCCCATGCCACTCGCACCGACGCCACCAAACGGCATGTCGGTTTGTGCCACATGCAGCAGCACATCATTCACGCTGACCCCACCACTCATCACATGGGTGAGTAGGTAATCGAGTTTATCCGCATCGTGGGTAAATGGATAAAAAGCCAACGGACGCGGACGTGCGTTGATGTCGCGCACCACTGTTTCTAAATCTGTAAATGGAATAATGGGCAGTATCGGTCCAAAAATCTCGCGCGTCATCAATTCGCAATCCGCAGGTGCGTTCAAAACCAAATGCGGCGCAATTTTGCGCGCGCTGGCATCAAATGGCTCACCCGCCAACAACGGAATTAAGGTAGCACCCTGCGCACGTGCTTGCTCGAGTGCATTGACCAAACGCATGTAGGATTTATCGTCAATAATTGAAGTGTAGTCTGGACTGTCTTTGGACACATAACGTTTTTGCACCACCGATTGCGCGGTGTGTATGAAGGCATCCACCTTGTCCTGCGGCAGATAAACATGGTCGGCGGTCACGCAAATCTGCCCCGCATTCAAACATTTGGCATACAAAATCCGCTCAGCTGCCACATTGACATCGTAATCTTCCAACACCAAGGCGGGTGATTTGCCGCCCAACTCCAAAGTCACGGGACACAAATTAGCCGCCGCAGCCGCCATCACCGCACTGCCCGTCTGACCAGAACCCGTAAATAATAAGTAGTCAAATGGTTGTTTAGAAAATATTTGTCCCACACCCTCAGCCCCCTCGATGAACTGCAACTTATCGCTGTGAAAATAGGCAGGCATACGGTCTTGCATCAACTGTGTTAGGTAACGCGAGTTCTCGGACATTTTCACCATCGCACGATTGCCCGCCGCGAATATACTGACCAGCGGTCCCAACGATAAAAACACAGGAAAGTTCCACGGCACGATGACGCCGACCACACCCAAAGGCTGTGGAATCACGCGGTTTTTCGCGCCAATAAAGGTTTTTAAATCCACACCGCGACGCTGCGGTTTCATCCATGTTTTAAGGTGTTTTTTCACATGGTTGATTTCATTGAGCGTAGGCAAAATCTCGGACAATATGGTTTCGTGCACTGAGCGATTACCAAAATCTAAACTCACTGCTTCGCAAATCGCATCTTTGTTTTCCCGCAAAAAATCGCCCAAGCAGGTTAAGTCACGAATACGATCAGCATAACTGGGCACGGGATTTTTATGATACGCCGCACGTTGCAATGCCAAGCCATCAACAATGTTTTGTTCCATATGTGTGTTCATTGTAAAACTCCTAATAAGTGGTATTGAGCAGAAAACACCGTGCAAAATTCTCTGAACTCGCCTGCCCAATTTCTTCGATACTGGTGCCACGCAAACTCGCCACCGCTTGCGCCACATGGCGCACGTAGGCGGGTTGGTTTTGTTTGCCTCGATACGGCACGGGCGCGAGGTAGGGCGAATCGGTCTCAATCAAAATCCTGTCCAATGGCACGTATTTCGCCGTATCGTGTATCACCGTGGCGTTTTTAAAACTCACAATCCCTGAAAACGAGATGTAAAAGCCCAAATCCAAAACTTGTTGCGCCACTTCGCGACTTTCGGTAAAGCAGTGCATCACACCGCCGATTTCGTCAGCGCTTTCTTCACGCAAAATCCGCATCGTGTCTTGTGCCGAATCGCGGGTGTGGATGATGAGGGGTTTGCGTGCTTGCTTGGCTGCTTGAATATGAGTGCGAAAACGCGCACGTTGCCAATCGAGCACATTGCCTTCGTTTTTCGTCCAATAATAATCCAAACCTGTCTCGCCCGTGGCAATCACCTTGGGATGCGCCAACATCGCCAACAGTTCGTCCAAACTCGGTTCATGCGCATCGGCGTACTCAGGGTGCACACCGACCGAGCCATAAATATTTGGGTGCGTCTCTATCAGCGCACGAATGCGTTCCCAATCCTTCACATCGACACTCACCGCCAAGGCATGACTGACCTCATGCGCGCGCATATTGTCCAAAACCTCTGGTATCTTGGCATATAAATCGGGAAAATCAATGTGACAATGGCTATCAATAAACACGGCTCATCCTAATCATACAGTTTGAAATCTCAATAACGGTTTGATTATACAAGCGATTGGATTTGCACACAGTACAAAAAAGAACGGTCATTCGCATGACCGTTCCCCATCAAACATCGTGAAGTATCGCGTACAACTTAATCGAATGTTTGCTGTCCTCGCTTACCACTGTCTAGCACATGTCCCATACCGGGGCGACTGACCAATAAGGTGTCTGGCGGCACAACCACAGATGTGTCTTTATTGCTGTAAGGTAATAAAGTCAATACATGACGCATACAGTTCAAACGCGCACGTTTTTTACAATCCGATTTAATCACAGTCCACGGTGCATCCGCGGTATCGGTGTGGTAAAACATTGCTTCTTTAGCAGTGGTGTATTCATCCCATTTATCAAGCGATGCCAAATCCACGGGCGAGAGTTTCCATTGTTTCAAGGGGTGGTGTTTGCGTTGCATAAATCGCTGGCGTTGCTCGGCGCGACTGACCGAGAACCAGAATTTAATTAAGATAATCCCGCTGCGCACGAGGTTGCGCTCAAATTCAGGGCATTGACGCATAAACTCAGTGTATTCGGTGTCATTACAAAAACCCATCACACGCTCTACGCCCGCACGGTTGTACCAAGAACGGTCAAACATCACAATCTCGCCCGCACTGGGGAGATTTTGAATATAACGTTGGAAATACCACTGGCCACGCTCGCGCTCGGTTGGTTTTTCCAAAGCCACCACACGCGCGCCGCGAGGATTTAAATGTTCCATGAAGCGTTTAATCGTACCGCCCTTACCTGCCGCATCGCGCCCCTCAAATAAAATCACCACGCGTTGCCCTGTGTCTTTGACCCAGTTTTGTAATTTGAGCAATTCCACTTGCAGACGGTATTTTTGCTCTTCATAGGTATCGCGGTTCATGCGATTTTTATACGGATATGCGCCTTCACGCCATTTGTCCGACAGGATGTCGTCAGGGTGTCCGAGGGTTTTTAACTCCTCTTTTTTCTGTATGCGCACTTGGTCACGTAAAATTCTATACATCACCTCACGGTCATCGGGCGACCAACTATTGACCATAGTTTTTGCCGCTTTGGCAGCAACGGCTGGTTTGTTTGCATCCTTGGTGTGTGCCGACGCATTTTTCATCATATCGGTCACGCCCTGAATTTGGCTGTGCGCGCGATTGAGTTTTTTCTCATTTATTTCTGCTTTAACCACGGCTGGCAAAGTGGGTTTACGCCCGCTCGTATTGACTCGAGTAGATGATTTGGGTGTTGCACTGGCAGTGCTCGCCGCCGCTTTAGTCACCCGACGAACGGGCTTCGGCAAAACTGCCTTTGGCTGTTGCGCGGGCTGAATGACTCCGTTGGTTTTACTACTTTGCGTGGCCATTTAAATCTCCTGATGAACGATTAAATTATTAAGTAAACGCGGAATAACCTCTACCGTCTGCGCTGATGGGTTTACGAGATGAGAAACGAGGCGCGTCGTGCAGGCAATGGTCATTTCCTTACCAAGCGGCGCAACGAAGTTTATCGCTCGCAAACCCTCAGCCCAAAAGGGTTCGGGTAAAAAACACCCAGAACTTTGTTGTAGGCAAGGGCTGCCGCCTCGCCTACACCGCGTTCTGAATGTTTTTTACTCCGAACGCAGACTGGTTTGGTTGCTCCGTGTTTCCTTAATACACAATTTCTACTTAAATTATACCCCTATCGAACGGGCGTACTCAAAATATTCAATACGAATTCATTATAATTTGAGTTCATTCAAATAGTTTTTTGAAATAAAAGTCTCATCAAGCGCTGTAGCCACATTAGCGACGTTACAGCGTTTCTAATTTGGCAATATTCAAAGCCAAACATTTAATTCCGACTTTGGTGCCAAAGTTAATATATGCGCGTGTATCCTCACCACTGCCTTCTAATTTGACAATCACACCCGTACCGAATTTCGCGTGCGCAACCGACTGCCCCATGCGGTAGCCGAGCGTGGTATTTTCTTTCACCTTGTGCGAGCCGAACGACGGCGCAGACTGTTCACGCGCCATCGCGGTTTGCTCCCACGCGGTGTAGCCACCGTTGTATGCTGCACCATTGCCACCGCCATTATAGTTGGACATTCTCGGGGTCAGCCACTTGAGGTGCTCTTCTGGCAATTCATCAAGAAATCTTGAGCGCACGCCGTAGCGCGTTTGCCCGTGCAACATGCGCGAGCGCGCCAAAGTCATGTAGAGTTTATTGCGCGCGCGCGTGATGGCGACGTACATCAAACGACGCTCTTCCTCGACACCGCCCTCGTCCGACAAACTGTTTTCATGCGGACACAAACCTTCTTCCAAACCCAAAATGAATACAGTGTGAAACTCCAAACCTTTGGCGGCATGTACCGTCATCAGTTGCACCGCATCCTGCCCTGCTTGGGCTTGATTGTCACCCGCTTCCAAAGCTGCATGCGAGAGAAATCCAGCCAATGGCGTGAGCACGCTAGCATCCGCGCCATCACCTGCAGTGCTCGCAGTGATGTCCTGCGCGTAACCTTCGATTTGGGTGAATGCCGCCGCTGCGGTGACCAATTCGTTCAAATTATCCACACGGTCTTGACCTTCGCGCTCGGCTTTGTAATGCGCCAGCAATCCGCTGTGAACATTGATGTGATCGACCAATTCAGGCAAGGGCAAATGTTGCGTATCAAAGCGCATGCCATCAATCATTTTTGTAAAATGCGCCAACTTCCCACCTGCCGTGCCGCTCATGCCGACCACAGCAGAGAACAGCGAGCAATCATGCGCGCGCGCATAATCCTGTAACATTTCAATCGTACGCGAGCCAATCCCGCGCGTCGGAAAATTCACCACGCGCATAAACGCGGTGTCGTCGTGCGGATTGTCAATCAAGCGTAAATACGCCAACGCGTGTTTGATTTCTGCGCGCTCAAAAAAGCGCAAACCACCATACACGCGATATGGGATGCCCGCATTGAACAACGCGTGCTCAATCACCCGCGATTGCGCATTCGCGCGATACAACACCGCGATGTCACTGCGCGCAATGCCATTGGCAATCTGCGCCATAATTTCTTCGACCACAAAACGCGCTTCCGACAAATCCGTGTCCGCCTCATACACCCGCACCGCTTCGCCATGCCCTCTGTCCGTCCACAACTCTTTGCCAAGGCGATTGGCATTTTCGCGAATCAGCGCATTCGCTGCACCCAAAATATGCCCGTAAGAGCGATAGTTCTGCTCCAATTTCACCACATGCCCGTGCGCAAACTCCTGCTCAAACAAGCGCATGTTCTCAACCCGCGCGCCACGAAAACCATAAATCGACTGGTCATCATCGCCGACCGCCATCACCGCAGTTTTTGGACTGGACAATAATTTGAGCCAAGCATATTGCAAGGCATTGGTGTCCTGAAACTCATCGACGAGGATGTGGGCAAAACGCTCTTGATAATGCGTGCGCAACGCCTCATTTGATTTTAGAACTTCATACGAGCGCAACAACAACTCAGGAAAATCCACCACACCCTCGCGTTGACACTGTGCTTCATACGCGCTGAAAATCTCCACCAGTTTGCGTCGAAAAAAGTCATCCGCGACCACATCTGTGGCGCGCAAACCCTCCTCTTTATTGCCATTGATGAAATACTGCACTTCTTTGGGCTTGAAACGCTCGGTATCGATATTCATGCCTTTGAGCAGGCGTTTAATCGCTGAGAGTTGATCTTGGGTGTCTAAAATCTGAAACGTCGCAGGCAGATTCGCATCCTTGTGGTGGGCGCGTAAAAAACGATTGCACAAGCCATGAAACGTGCCTATCCACATATGGCGCGTGTTCACGGGCAACAGACCAGACAGGCGCGTGCTCATCTCTTTGGCGGCTTTATTGGTAAAGGTCACTGCGAGGATGGATGCGGGCGAGGCTTGTCCCGTTTGCATCAGCCACGCCATGCGTGTGGTCAGCACACGGGTTTTGCCCGAGCCTGCACCTGCAAGAATCAGCGCGGACTGGTGCGGCAGCGTGACCGCTTCGAGTTGGGTGGGATTCAGGTCTGCGAGGTTTTGGTCAAATACGGTCATGAGCGGCTTTTTGAAAGGTGTTTCGTTGAAACCGTATTTTACAGGGGATGTTGTGCATCAACAGTGTAAATGCACAATTATTATGCGGTGCATTCATTCATCACAGACGATATTTGATTGAATGCACCAACACACCCCATCACAACTATGGCAATTCAAATGGACACTATCGCAGACCACCATAATTTGCCAAAGCCGCATCATCGTAGTGCGCCAAAGCCACGGTTTCTGCCAAAGCCGATTGTTCCCACGCTTGCATCAATGGGTGGGCGAGCATGGTTTCAAGATAGGCTTTTGCCTCGCCTTCTAACGCGACGTTGTACGAGAAAAACCGCCAAATCACTGGAGCAAACATTGCATCGGCCACTGAAAACCCACCAAATAAATACGGTTTGCCCGTGGTTTGACCAAACTCACAACGCGCATCGGTCCAAATTTCGACCACACGTTGAATGTCTTTGGTAACCTCTACTGAAGGTTCTGCCCCCTTGAGGCGCATTTTAATATTCATGCCCATCGCGCCGCGTAGGTTGGCAAAGCCCGAATGCATCTCTGCACTAATCGAGCGTGCTCTTGCACGTGCGAATTTATCAATTGGATACAGGTGCTTTTCGGGATAAGTTTCCGCCAAATACTCAGCAATTGCTAAAGTGTCCCAAATTTGAAAACCATTTTCAATATGCAAGCAAGGTACCAAGCCATTTTTCGAGTAACCATGGTGCAAATCATTCGCGCCGCGCCCCGCAACACCGACCACATGCTCGGTAAACGGGATATCAAAATGCTTCATCAACAACCACGGGCGCAATGACCATGATGAGTAGTTTTTATTACCAATGTACAGTTCCATGCTTTTCTCCAATTGTGATGTATTTGACTAAAAAACAGCATTAGTTTCGCATAGATTGCTGATTATTGTCTGACCAAACAGTGTTAGTTCGACGCGTTGACTGAATTTTCGATACAATGGCACCTTAAATTGAAATTGAAAGTTTTACAATATGAGCCGTAAACCCAATACCTTAGACCTTGCCAAACTCGAGGCAATTATTATTGATGCGCTGGACGATATGAAAGCGCAAGACATCACTGTACTGAACACCGAATCGCTCACCGATGAGTTTGACCGCGTGATTATTGCCTCTGCCACATCAAACCGTCAAACTCGAGGCGCGGCGAACAATGTCCACGAGAAAGTCAAAGAAAACGGCGGCGACGTGCTCTCAACCGAAGGCGAAGACACGGGCGAATGGGTGTTGGTCGATTGCGGCGACATCGTGGTGCACATCATGCAAGCGCAAATTCGCGCGTATTACAACCTCGAAGAATTGTGGGATCCATCGCGCTAATGGGCGAATGAGTGGATGATTTTCAGTGCAAAAGACGCGTTGATTCGCGTCTTTTTAGCATGCACTGTGTCAGTCAAGTCATCATTCGCAGTTATAGTTACTCCATTAAATCATTGGTCATGCCGTGGTAGGCGACGACACCACCTAAACAGAAGATTGCGGGGCAAGCCCGCAATGACACTCCGATTATTCAACGAAACGACTGTAACTAAAATAGATACCGTCATTGCGAGCAGTTTTACCGCAAAGCAATCCATGCACATCAAAAAAATAAACGCTGTGTTGCTCGCTTCGAGGATGAATCATCACTCACAATGACCGCCGATGTCTGGCATCAAAACACATCGCCCACGCCCACCACATGCACCAACCGCTCACCGTCATACAACAAAGGCAATTGCGCACGCAACATTGGTGCAACTCCAGCCATTTGATAGGCGTGTTTGAGCGAAATCGTGGGACGATTGGGTGCGAGGCGAAAACGCTCTCCGCCTGTGCGTCCTCTTATACTGAGTTGCTCGCGCTCAATTCGTGCGCGCAATTCAGGTGTCATAAACCACTGCCCTTGCGGCGGCATTTGAGCGGCAATCCAGTCCTTTTTCAACTTGGTAATCCCCCCGCCCTCTGAATGCCGCCAACACATATTTGAATTGAGTTCCGAGCCCTGTAATTGTTTCGTCAACTCGGCCAACGCGGTGCGAGACGGCATACGCCAGCCCATTTGCGCCAACCATTCGCGTATCAATACCTGCTGTTGCTCAATCGCATAATCACACAAGCGCACATGATGTAAACGCCCGCATTCGCCAATTTCGGTTCGGTGCGAGATTTGATGCCGTCGTAAAACATCTTGAGCCCATGTTTGCTGCGCATGCAACTGGGCTTGCGCATCCGCAATATGATTTAAAATATCCTGCCGTCGTTCAACTGAAAGTGGACTGTGTTTTAACTGCGCACGAATCGCATTGCGCGAAAAACGTATGTCGTCATTCGATGGATCATGAATATACGGAATCTGATGCGCGTGTGCATACTGCTCAATCTGCGCCCGCGTCACATGCAGCCACGGACGCAACCACGTCACGCCATGACGCACCAGACGTTCAGGCATGGCGGACTGCCCACGTGCACCTGCACCACGAGCGGTTTGCAATAAATAGGTTTCGATTTGGTCGTCTTGATGGTGCGCGAGAACGATTTGCTCAATGCCATGCGCCTGCGCCATGTCGGTCAGTGCATGATACCGTCCATGCCGCGCCCATTCTTCAATGCTTTGCGCGGCTTCACGGGTGCTCGCATCCAAACGCCGCACATCAAAGCCCACACCGAGTTGCGCACAATATGTGCGCACAACCGCCACCCATTCATCCGCCTGAGTTTGAAGTCCGTGGTGAATATGAAAGGCGTACAAAGTCCACCCTTGCGCTCGCGACCGCTCACTCAACACTCTGAGTAAACACATCGAATCCACACCACCACTCACCGCAACTGCGGTGGGGGTTTTTAAATCAATTTGAGTGTCGGATAATAGCGAAATCATGGACAAATTATAAAGGAATTCACCCCCACGCCTTATCATCCGACTGTAAAATGCAAATTTATGGATAAAAAAGGATGCTAAATGGCAAAGTCATTGTTAGAGCAACTGCCCGAAATCGTCCGCGAGGGACGGCGCGCTGCGGAGAAAATATTAGAATCAATTGAGGGGCGACATAAAATTGCCCTGCAAACGCGCGAAATTGTCATGCCCAATAAAGATGCCAGCCAGCCAGCCAGCCAGCCAGCCAGCCAGCCAGCCAGCCAGCCAGCCAGCCAGCCAGCCAGCCAGCCAGCCAGCCAGCCAGCCAGCCAGCCAGCCAAATCGTGAATTCTCGACAAATTCAAGTCAAGTCTTTTTAAACAATAATTCACCTGAGTTGCAAAAAAACAACGCTGTTTTTTCTGCACATACGCCTTGGCAAAATCGCCTCATCTACGGCGACAATCTGCTCGCCATGGCAGCACTCCTCGCTGGCGACGAAGCCACACCATCATTGCGCGGTCAGGTTGATTTAATCTACATCGACCCGCCGTTTGACTCCAAAGCCGACTACCGCACCAAAGTCACTTTGCCCGCTCTGCTCGGCACAGAGGGTGCAGGCAGTATCGAACTCGAACAAAAACCCACCGTCATCGAACAATTCGCCTACTCCGACACTTGGGCGGACGGCACGGCTTCGTACCTTGCGATGATTACACCGCGTTTGATTTTGATGCGCGAGTTGTTGTCAGATACAGGCTCCATCTACGTACATCTCGATTGGCATGTGGGGCATTATGTGAAGTTAATTTTGGATGAGGTGTTTGATAAAGATAATTTTAGAAACGAAATCATTTGGCGATATGGCGCAGGCGGTACACCCGATAGCTTTTTCCCTCGAAAGCATGATTGCATTTACGGATACGCAAAAAATTCGGATAAAAATTTTTTCAATAAAGACGGCAATATTCTACGCGTTCCTTATGACCAAAGCACTTTGGATACACACTACAAAAAAACCGATGAAGATGGGCGGCGTTACCGCATACAGACTGTTAATGGACGTGAATATAAAACTTATGCAGATGTCGGTAAATTTGTAACCGATGTTTGGACAGATGTGGGCGCACAAACAGCTACTTCACCTATCTCAAAAGAAAATAGGAATTACGCCACCCAAAAGCCCGAAAAACTCCTCGAGCGCATCATCACTGCATCCTGTCCCGAAAACGGCTTAGTCCTCGATTTCTTCGGAGGCTCTGGCACTACGGCAGCAGTTGCCGAAAAACTCGGACGGCGTTGGGTCACGACGGACTTGGGCAAGCCTGCTTGCATGATTATGCGCAAACGTTTGATTGACCAAGACGCGCAGCCCTTTTTGTACCAAGCGATTGGTGACTATCAGGTGGAGGCTGCGAAAAATACACTGGGACGTTCGTTCCGTATGGGTGATTTGGCGGGGATTGTGTTGTCGCTGTATGGCGCAACGCCACTCAATGCGGATGACAACCCAACGCGCAATTTGGGAAACATCACAGGTGGTGGGGTTAAAACCTTGGTGTTGGCGGATTCGCCGAATAAAGTCACGGGCGCGGCAACGCTGCGGCGGGCGCAAACTTTGCGCGACACGCTGCTCGGTGGCTTTGATAAAGTCGTGGTGCTGGGCTGGAATTTTGAGCCTGCGATTGGTGAGGCGATTACGGGTCTGAATGATGCGCGGTTAGAGGTGCTGGTGATTCCGCCTGATTTGATGGACAGGCTCAAAAAAGCGTCGAGTAAAAAAGGTGGCTTGAAGGAACTCAGCGGTAAGGTGCGGTTCAGTAGTTTGCAGTATTTGACGATAGCACCGATTGTATGCAAACGGACAACCGACGGTGAAATTTTAACCGTACACCTCAAAAACTATGTGTTGCTTTCACCCGATGCAATTAACTTGGACGAAGCCAATCGCATCAAACTACAAGAAATCGCGAATGCCGAACCCTTGGCGTTGATTGAATACTGGGCGGTTGACCCTGATTATGACGGCAAGGTGTTTCGCTCGGTGTGGCAAGATTATCGCGGCAATGTAGAGAGTGATGGCGACCCGTTGCGCGTGGTGACTTCGGCGGTGATAACCGTGCCTGTCAAAGACACGCCACGCAAAGTGTGTGTGCGTGTGGTGGATGTGTTTGGTTTTGAGGCGGAAGTAGTCGCCGATATTGTGGAGGTGCAATCATGAGTAACAATCAATTGGCACTATCCGATGCATTAACCGCCAAAACCAATCAATTATGTATTGGCTTAGAGCACGGCGATGCCGAGATTTTAGAACTCATGACCCCAACCACGGGCGAGTTGCTCAAGTGGTGGTTCAGTCAAGATATGATGGACTCGCGCGGTGGGTTTAATTTTCACGCGGGGCAACGGCAGGCGATTTTGAATACGATTGTCGCGCATGAGGTTTTGCGTGCGCCGACATTGAAAGCCTTGTACGAATGCGCTGCACCACACGATTTATTAACAGGCAACCGTTTGGCGGAGGTCTCGCAAGATAAACACAATCACCCCAAATACGCGCTCAAAATGGCGACAGGTACGGGCAAAACTTGGGTGATGCAGGCGCTGATGATTTGGCAATTGCTCAATAAAAACGTATTGATTGCCGAAGGTGTGGATGATGAGGATTTGCAGGGATTATTCACGCGGCATTTTATGATTGTCGCGCCGGGGTTGATTGTGTATGACCGATTGCTCGATGCGTTTTGTGGAAAATTGGTTGTTGGCGGTGGTGGCGTGCGGGATTTTGCCACGTCTGATATTTCAAAAAACGCGGAGTTGTTTATCCCCGAGATGCACCGCGAGGCTGTGTTTGGCTTTGTGCGCGGCAATGTGTGCGCGAAAAGCGAGATTGGGCTGAAAACCACAGGCAATGGCATGATTGCCATCACCAATTGGCATTTGTTGGTCGATGGTGATGTGGAAGTTTTGGATGAAGATGAGTTGGTCGCCGCAGGTGCGGATGTTGACCCTGCTTATGTGGTGAGTCAAGTATTGCCGCTAACGCCAGGTCGGGCGGCGGGCAATGCGTTGGATGCGCTTGACCGCCGCTATGCACGGGGCAATGTGCTGGAGTTTTTGGCGGATTTACCCGAACTCATGGTTTTTAACGATGAGGCACATCATATTCATGAAGTCAAAAAAGACGGTGAAGCCACGGAAGTTGAATGGCAAAAAAGTTTGACGCGGATTGCGCAGGCCAAAGGCGCGCGGTTTGTGCAGGTGGATTTTTCGGCGACGCCGTATAACGATGTCGGCGGCGGTAAAAACAAGAAAAAAGTTTATTTCCCACACATCATCACCGATTTTGACCTAAAAACTGCAATGGGTGCTGGTTTGGTCAAATCATTGGTATTGGATAAGCGGATTCAAACAGGGGCGGTGCCATTATCAGAGTTGGACTTTAAAGCGGAGCGCGATGAGACAGGCAAAACTGCGATTGCGTTATCCGAAGGTCAGCGTGTGATGCTGCGCGCAGGCTTGGTGAAGTTGCGCAAACTGGAAAAAGACTTTGCCGCATTGGATGCGAGCCGTTACCCCAAAATGTTGGTGGTGTGTGAAGATACGACGGTGTCGCCTTTGGTGGTGGATTTTTTGCAGCAAGAGGGCATGGGTGTTGATGATGTGTTGCAGGTGGATTCGGGCAAAAAAGGTGAGTTGAGCTTGAAGGAATGGGAGCCGTTGCGCGAACGATTGTTTAGCGTGGACAACCATGCCACGCCGCGCGTGGTCGTCAGCGTTTTGATGTTGCGCGAGGGATTCGACGTGAATAATATTTGTGTGATTGTGCCGCTGCGCTCCAGCCAAGCACAGATTCTATTGGAGCAAACCATTGGACGTGGTCTGCGCTTGATGTGGCGTGACGATGAATATGAAGATGGCAAGCGCGAAAATCGTGCATTGCTCAAAAAAGGCAAGTCGCCTCAAAGCATGATTGATGTGTTGTCAATTATTGAGCACCCTGCTTTTCAATCGTTTTATGATGACTTGATTGCCGAAGGTTTGGCAGGCGCAGATGATGGTGATGATGAAACGGACGGTGGTACTGCAGGCGATATGATTAAGGTCGGCTTGCGCGCCGATTATGCCGAGTACGATTTTGCAATTCCGTTTATTGTCAGCGAAGCCGAGGAATGGGCAAGCCATAAACCGATTGACTTGAGCCGCCTGCCTGCGTTTACCAGTATGAGTTTGGATGCACTCAAAAACATTTTGGGCAGTGGCGACCGTTTTCAATCACACGATTTGTTATCGAGCACTTTGTTTGGTGACTATCGAGTGGATGGTGCTGTGATGAGTGTGAATGGCTACAACGATTATTTATCGCGTATGGGGCGACGAATTGGGCAAGCTTTACAATCCGACCTGCCCAAGGGCAATAAAATCGCCTCGCATGTGGCGCATCCATATCGACACATGGGCAGCGCAGAAATGATTGCTGCGTTAGATGAGTATGTACGATTTTATTTGTTTGCCAGCGAGTTTGAGCCGATGGTGGATGAAAATTGGCGGGTTTTGCTACTGGACACAGTGGTTGAGCATGTGGTGGAGAAGTTTGCATTGGCATTGCATGAATCAGAAGAATCAACCACTGTGGGAGAGTCTGAAGTGTTTTTTAGGCATTTGTCTGAAATATCCACTTTGGTCATGCGTGAGTCGTATTCACTCGAAACGCCCAAATGTATTTATGAGCGATTGGCATACCCAAGTCACAGCGGTGGTTTAGAAAAAGCATTCATCGAATGGGCACAAAAAGACAGTAGCGTGGATGCCTACTGCAAAATCAGCGAAAACCGCCATACCTTTGTGCGCTTACGTTATCTCAAACAAGATGGTTTGCCCGCGTTTTATCACCCTGATTTTTTGGTGCGCGTCGGTCATGTGGTTTATCTGGTAGAAACCAAAGCGCAAGCACAGGTGAGCCACCCCAATGTCCAGCGCAAACGCCAAGCGGCGTTGAATTGGTGCGCTCGTATCAATGCGTTGCCTGATGATTTACGAGAAGGTTTGACTTGGCAGTATGTGTTGCTGGGCGAGTCTGCTTTTTATGATTGGCGTGATAAAGGGGAATCTTTGTCGAGGTTACTTAATTTCGCGAGATTGGTTGAGGTGTCTGCAAATCACGCAGAAGATAAATTATTTTGATGAATAAAACCCCACGCATCTGCGTGGGGTTTTATTTGGGTTGTTGTGTGGCACAACGCGTATTTATTTGATTTTATTTCAATACGAAATTGCCATACGCCATGATTTTTTCCATGCGCCCTGCCAACAATTCATCTGTGGGCTTGGTATTCAGCGGGATGAGTGCATCCGCCAAGGCTTTTTTCACAGTTTGGGTCATGGCTTTTGGATTGCGATGCGCGCCGCCCAGAGGCTCGGTGATGATTTTGTCGATTAAACCGAGTTTTTTCAAACGCTCTGATGTCACACCCATCGCTTCCGCCGCCTCAGAGGCTTTGTCCGCGCTGCGCCACAGTATCGACGCGCAACCTTCGGGGGAAATCACCGAGTACACTGAGTATTGCAGCATCAATACGGTATCGGCAACGCCCACTGCGAGCGCACCACCCGAACCCCCTTCGCCAATCACGGTCGCGATAATCGGGGTTTTGAGCTTGGCCATTTCAAATAAGTTACGACCAATCGCTTCAGATTGCCCGCGTTCTTCGGCATCAATTCCAGGATAGGCACCTGGGGTGTCAATAAAGGTGAATACGGGAATGTGGAATTTCTCAGCCAAGTGCATCAAGCGTAATGCCTTGCGATAACCTTCAGGACGTGGCATACCGAAATTACGTCGTCCGCGCTCCTTGGTGTCGCGCCCTTTTTGATGACCAATCACCATGCAGGGTTGACCTTCAAAGCGAGCCAAACCCGCGACAATCGCCGCATCATCGGCAAAACTTCTATCGCCGTGCAATTCGTGAAAATCGGTGAAAATATCTGCGAGATAATCCAATGTGTACGGGCGCTGCTGATGGCGCGCCACTTTCACCACTTGCCACGGTTCTAATTTTGAATAGATGTCCTTGGTGAGTTCATCGCTTTTCTTTTTAAGTCGCGCAATTTCTTCGGAAATATCAACGGCGGAATCGCTTTGTACCAAGCGCAGTTCTTCAATTTTGCTCTCTAAATCGGCAATCGGCTGCTCGAAATCTAAAAATATTTGTCGCACACTATCTCCTTGTGTTTGGAACTGGGGCATTTTAACAAAATTTTAAATGCAAATGTCATTTAAACACCGCACGCCCGTTCGCTAATCCTCGCTAAAGTCTTTGCGGGCTTGATCCGCAATCTACTTGCATGGAGATGCCGTATCAAGTACAGACATGCATACAGCGGAATCAATCCGTTCAATAATGCACTTCAACAGGGTCTAAACTACGCCACAAGTACCAAGTCGCCACGCTTGCCCACGGCGAAAATCGCTCAAAATACAGGTCTTTTGCGACTTTGGAGGTGATGCGCTCGCCATGGTAATTTTTTTCTAAACCGCGCAATAAACCAATGTCATCCACAGGAAACACATTTGGGCGCAAGAGCGTGAACATCAAAAACATCTCTGCCGTCCAACGCCCAATGCCGCGAATGCTGGACAACTCTTCGATGACTTCTAAATCACTGCGCCGTGCCCAATACGCCTGCCCCACGCGTTTTTGCACAAAAAATTCGGCAACTGCATGGATGTATTCGGCTTTACGTGCAGACAAGCCAGCACTGCGTAAATTATCTGTGCTCTGAGCCAATACATTTTTCGGTGTAACTTTAGGTACGAGCAACACAAACCGCGCCCAAATACTGTCCGCCGCCTTGACCGAAATTTGTTGCCCCACCACCGAGCGCACCAGTGTGTAAAACGGTTGCCCACGGCTACTCATCACACTGTTGGGATAGGATTGGATGAGTTGAGCCATCACCACATCGCGTTGCGCCAACTCGTGGGTGGCAATGGACCAATAATCAGGATGAATCACTTTGCTCATGGTTCATCGTAACACAGCTTGATTCCATCATAAATTAAAAAAATCACCTCGTCATCGCGGTAACGAGGTGATTTTATCTGTGACTTGAGTTTTGAACTATGCCACGCCCAATTTTTCACGCCAACCGGGATAAATGCTGTCCGCATCCTTAGGGAATGACTCGAATGCGCGTGCAAATTCTTTGTGCTCCTTCGCCCACTCAATCGGGTCTGCGCCTGCCTTCCAACATTCATACGCCTGACGCAAGGATTTCGCACCTGCCGCGGGACTGTCGATGTGGCCGTACGAGCCACCACCTGCGGTATTAATCACATTGCCATGTCCCAAATTCTCAAAAAACCCCGGCAAACGCAAGGCATTCATCCCACCCGACACAATCGGCGTGGTCGGTTTCATGCCATGCCATTTTTGAAAATACACGGGACCTTGGCATTCGTCACGCTCTATCATATAGGCAATGATTTTATCGTCGCCCTCACCCTCCATCTTGCCATAACCCATCGTGCCTACGTGGATACCCGATGCGCCTTGCAGGCGACTCATTTTCGCCAATACAAAAGCGGTGTAACCACGTTTTGAGGACGGTGAAGTCACCGCGCCGTGCCCTGCGCGATGATAGTGCAAGTATTGATTTGGATATTGACGGCGCGCGGTGGTCACCATGCCGGGACCGCCGACATAACCATCGACGAGAAACGCCAATTTATCCGCATCCACACCGAAAACCTCCAATGCAAAATCCGCCCGCGCACACATTTCATAATGATCATCCGCAGTGATATTCATCGAAAATAATTTCGCTTCACCCGTTTCGTCTTGTGCGCGTTTCATTGAGTCATAGACCAATGGCAACACTTTTTTAATCGGCGCGAATACCTGATTGCCTTGCGGTTCGTCATTTTTGATAAAGTCACCTCCGAGCCAAAATTCATACGCCGCTTTGGCAAAAGGTTCTGGACGCAAACCGAGTTTGGGCTTGATAATTGTGCCCGAAATATAACCACCGTCTTTCACAGGGCGCCCCAAAATGCGCCACAAATCCGAGATGTCTTTGGCAGGACCGTCAAACATTTGAATCACGCGTTCAGGCACATAAAAATCAATCATTTTGGCGTGTTCAATATCGCCCATGCCTTGATTATTACCAATCGCCAAGGTCAAAAACGACACAATCATAAAACGCCCATCAGTGACATTGCGATCAAACAAATCCAATGGATAAGCGATACGCATGTTTTCAGTCGCTTCGTCAATGTGATAAACCAGCGCATCCACGCCTTTGGTAAAATCATCGGTGGTTGACACCTCCACATTGGTTCCTGTGGACGATTCCGCAGCGAAATGCGCCGCTGCTTCCAAATAATTCAAGCCACCTTTGGGCTTCATTTTGTAAGCAACTAAAATATGTTGCCCTTTTGCCATTAAATCTTCTTCTTTTAAGCTGAGGTCGGCGTAGCGATTCGATTGATCCATGATGCACTCCAAGTAAAGGTTAATCTATGATTAACGTTGGCAAAACCCACAATCATCGAAAGGGGTAATTGTGAGCAGTGTAGCGCAAAATATTCATCAGGTATATTTAGAAATTAAAGTTAATTTTTATGGTAAAACTTATGAATAAGCATTGATTGAGTTCTATTGACTTCTATACTCAACCCGCTAAAAGCTGATTGAGCAACACACGAAAACGCGCAGGACGTATGGGTTTAGAGAGCAATAAAACGTTTTCTTGTTGGGTCAATTGCACCAAATCATTGGACGTATCACCCGAGATTAAAACACTCTTGAATGCATGGGTCTTTTGCCTTTGTTTGAGCAGGCGAATGCTGTCCATACCCGTCTCGTCACTCAACCCCAAATGATAATCGGCCACAATTAAATCAAACGCACCTTCTTCGTCACATGCTTCTTCAAGCATTTGTGCAGACAAAACATGCGTCACATCCATACCCCAAGAACCCAACAAACTTTCCAATTCTTGTGCCACATCGAAATTGTCTTCCAACAAAGCCACTTTTTTACCAGACAGGAAGTCCGTGTTCAACAGCAAAGTCTCGCGACTAGAGCCTTTTTCAGTCACAACTCCTCTCGGTAAAACAATGCCAAACATACTGCCACGCTGCAGGTTTGAGCGCACCTCCAAGGGCGCTTTGAGTAAACGTGCCAAACGATTGGCAATCGCTAAACCCAGCCCAACACCACCCACATCGCGCTGTTCGGCTTGTTGTAAACGTTGGGCATCACCAAAAATGGTATTGATTTTTTCCTGCGTCATCCCCTCGCCTGTATCGTACACTGCCACGCCCCAACCATCTTGTCGTGGGTGTACCCCCACGAGAATGCCGCCAAAATGCGTAAAAGTAATCGCATTCACAATATAGTGGCTTAGCACTTGATGTACGAGGGCTTCGTCCGAATACACCCATGATTGACTGGGAACGACACGCCAAGATAAATCTTTACCACGCACAATATCCTGAAACTCCTCATTCAATCGATTGAGCACACGTGCCAGCGGAAAATTCGTCAACACAGGTTTTACAACGCCTGAGTCCAATTGAGATAATTTGTGCATGGAATCAAATGAAACAATCAAAGCATCCAGTGCATGGCACATTTGCATAATGTTTGGATTCAAAGCGGCATCGTCATTCTTATTTTTAATATCATTAATAATCAATGACAACGCATGTAAAGGCTGACGTAAATCATGGCTTGCCGCCGATAAATAACGAGATTGGGATAAGGTGATGTTTTCTAAATGGCTATTTTTATTTTTAAGATCCTCAACCAAATTGGCGTTTTGTACCTTGAACTCGATACTTTCAATAATTTTTCGATTGTATAAAAACACAAACACACTGAGCAAAATATCTGCCGTAGTGACGATTAGGCTGGAATAAAAAATTTCTGGCACAAAAATTGAAACCAACAAAAATCGCGTGGCTATCGTTAGAGCAATACCATAATAAAATAGTTTAGAAAATGACCCGATTGCAGAAATTGCCAAAATGCCCAAAGTGCACGCAAACAACAATATCAATGAAAAATTTGGAAAACGATAATACAGCACATATAAAATATACGCATTCCACACCATAAACATGGCAAAAACCAAAAAGATGATGGCGAACCCCACCCGAACCGAATGTCCTTGGCGACACCAACTGCCCGAATGCATCAAGTATCGACTGAGTAAGATCAAAAACAGAGTGATACCAACCAATATTATACTGAACCCCCACATCAGCGTGTGAAGCACATAGTCATAATACAAAAACCCTGTGATTAAAATCAGAAAAATTTGCACCATCATGGTCGGCGGCACACCTTTTAAAAAATGTGTCATCGCCTCTGGATGAACTGCCAATTCACGTCGTGTATATAAGATGTGATTTAACATTACGTACACTTTCAAGAATGCAAACTAAAATGTTCTAATATCATTGGTTAAGAATATACCGCACATTAGCACCTACAAGCCCATTTTCCTACCAGACAATTAAGTTTTTTATCATTTTTTACTTTTTTTGTTATATTAAATCATGGTATTGTTACATATATATCATTAGTTAGGTTACTTTACGTAAATTTGAATGGGGTAATGATGAGCATCAACTGGGCAATCTTGCTCTCCAAAGATGAAATCAACTTATACAAAAACATTCAACGCTCTATTTCGAAAAGCGTGGTCATGCTATTTGTATCGCAATTGAGTTTATTCATCATCTGTGTTCTGTTGTTCATCAACAAAATCCCCCTAACAACCCACTTGGTATTCGTCTTGTTGTTGGCATTGATTGGTGGTGTCATGATTGCCCACAACCGAGCCAATAGTGTACGAAAAACGTGGAAAGTTGAACACAGCATCAATCAATCTTTGCCTGTCATATTGTCGTACACCTTGGCGTTGTGGTTGTGGTGGCACAGTTACTTTATTACTCTGATGCTGTCAGCATCCGATGAAATGTTTCTCATTTTAGTAATGGTGTCCACCCTCGGCGCGCTGAACATCAGTATTATGGGCTTATTTCATCGAATTTTTATTGGAATGATTGTCAGTGAAATGCTCACCAGTTTACTGATGATTGCCCATCTGTTTGGCACCCAAGGACAAGTGTATTTTCTGCAAGTCATCGTAATGGGGGCTTTTCACTATCTATTGCTTCCTTTTCAAAACAAACGCATTTTGGACAATCTATACAGCAAGGCACGTAATATTGAACTGCTCAAAAAATTGACTCTTAAAAATTTAGAATTAGAGCACGTCAGCACATCGCAATCACGCTATTTGTCTGCCGCCAGTCATGATTTGCGTCAACCATTGCACGCTCTTTCGCTCATAGCCAACGATTTAGAACGCAAAAACCAAAACCCTGAAATTGCTCAATCTTTAGTGCGTGTGAATCAAGCCTTGGAGTCTTTGTCCGAGTCATTCAATGCCATGCTGAATATTTCACGCTTGGATTCAGATGGTTTAACCCCCCAAATCAGTATATTCCCCGTCAATCAACTGTTTTCTCGCTTACAAATTGAATATGAGTCCATGGCCAATGCCAAAGGAATTCGTCTGCATTTTATTCCCAGTACGATATGGGTTGAATCCGATCCAGGGATGCTGTTTAGTATCTTGAGCAATTTTGTTTCCAATGCCATTCGCTACACCGAGAAAGGTGGCGTACTGGTTGGTATCCGTGGCGGACGCTTGCGACCGCGTCTGTGCGTATATGATACAGGCATCGGCATAGACTCGAGTCAATCGCAATCGGTTTTTCAAGAATACATGCGTTTGGATTATGCCAAACAGCGAGTCACTGGCGGCGTTGGCTTAGGTCTATCAATTGCTCTGCGCATGGCAAATTTACTTCACAGCACCATTGACTTAAAATCCATCATCGGGCAAGGCACTGCATTCTCATTATCACTGCGCCCTATTGACCAAAGTAATATCGCGGAAACCTCTGATTTTAACGAACCCAAAAGTGACAATCTCACGGGTAAAACAGTATTGGTTTTTGAAGACAATGACTTGATTGTCAATGCCTTAAGTGCACTGCTTGGCTCTTGGG
This sequence comes from Burkholderiaceae bacterium, assembly GCA_018261955.1. Lineage (GTDB taxonomy): Bacteria > Pseudomonadota > Gammaproteobacteria > Burkholderiales > Burkholderiaceae > CTSOIL-112. The sequence continues at coordinate 193,410 of JAGTRK010000003.1, read as the reverse complement.
GTATGCAGGCATATGTGCTCAATGGCTCACACCAAATCAGTCTGCATGTGCAAGAACACGGTGCGTTTGACCTCATCATCACAGACTTTCATCTGGGTATCGCACAAGAGACGGGTTTGGATATATTGCGCAAAGCATACGATGAATTTTCGCATATACACTACAAAAGCGTGCTCATCACGGGCGATACCACAGGGGACTTATATGAAATCACACGTACTGAGCACATCAATATTTTACACAAACCCATACGACCCAACCGCTTGCGTTCGTACCTCAATAATTTAATGAATGCCCCAACCTTATAAAGATGACTTAAAGCCTCATCACGCCCATGTATTGATCAATGCTTCGCCCTGCTCCATCAAAAATTGTTTAAAGGCCTTAAGTGTGGGTGAGAGTTTTTTATTTTTCAGATGAATCACTTGCCACTGCCCTTGTATCGGCGTATCCACCACATCCATCACCACCACGTGTCCAGAAGCCAATTCATGTCGCAATGTACGCGTCGATAGAAAACTCAAGCCCATATTCGCCATCACCGCTTGTTTGATGGTTTCGTTACTCGGCATTTCCATAAACACATTCATAAGCACGTCGTGGTCTTTGAAACATTTTTCCATCGCCGCACGTGTGCCTGAACCGCGTTCACGCACCACCAATTTGTGTTCACTGAGCATATCAAAGGTGATGTTTTTTTTTCGTGACAATGGATGGGTCGGCGCGCACACGAAGGCTTGTGGGTTGCTTGCAAACACCTCACCCACATAATCCAACTCAGGTGGAATACGCCCTGAAATCGCCAAATCAACCTCATTGCGCTCTATCATGCCGAAAATATTTTCTTTGTTATCAATGTGCAAAGTCACATCAATATTCGGAAACAATTTATTAAACTGCACCAGTAACATGGGGATGAAATACTTGCTGGTACTGACAATCGCCAAATCAATTTGCCCGCGTTTCATACCGACATGCTCTGCCATCACCGCTTCTAAATCTTTGAGTGAGGCAATGACCTGCGCCGCCTGCCCCATAAAATCGCGTCCCGCGTTGGTCAAGCGAATATTGCGCCCGACACTTTCAAACAAGGCAATGCCAAACTCATCCTCCAACTGACGCAATTGCATCGATACCGCAGGTTGCGTGATGAATAATTTTTCAGCGGCTTTGGACACAGATTCAAGCTTTGCCACTTCAAAAAAAGTTTTGAGCTGGCGCAGTGTGTAATTGGGCATGACGACTCTCCTCGGCTAAAACGCAAATTTCATAAGAATTTTTAAATATTTTACGGATTTACCTTAAAATATTTTATATATTAAACCCATTTTACCCCTCGTAATTCATCAGTTTTTTTTATGCTATTTTTAATATATGTTAATTGAATTTATATATTCGCTTCCTGTAGAGTGTGAACCAATCTGTTTTTTCTCCTTAATTTTTGGATGGAATCATGTCTGTTAAGAACCAACTCTCTGCTTTGATTTTCGATGTCGATGGCACACTTGCCGACACCGAAAGCGTCCACCTGCAAGCATTTAATCATGCGTTTGCTCAGGCTGGTGTGGCGTGGCGTTGGGATGAGGAAAATTATCTAAAGTTGTTGGCGGTATCGGGTGGCAAAGAGCGTATCATGCACTACTGGCGTGAAGTCGATGAAAAATTTGTCGCAACCGAGGACAAAATCAAGTTCATCAATCACATCCACGCTTTAAAAACAAAGGCTTACGAGGACTTGATGCAATCAGGTGTTCTGCCTTTGCGCTCAGGAATCTTGCGCATCATCCGCGAGGCTCAAGCGAAAAATTGGGTGTTGGCGATTGCAACCACAACCACACCTGCGAATATTGATGTCTTGTTGCGCCCACATTTGGGGGCGAACTGGAAACAGGTTTTTCGTTTTATTGGCGATGCCGAAACAGCACCGTTCAAAAAACCCAATCCACAGGTGTATTTGCAGGTTTTGGATGCGATTGCCCTCGAGCCGACCCAATGTTTGGCTTTTGAAGATTCATACAATGGTTTGACCGCGGCTTTATCGGCGGGCATTCCAACATTGATTACGCCAACCGCATTCACCGCGGGGCAAGATTTTTCGGGCGCAGTAGAGGTGGTATCGGGTTTGGGTGAGTTTGGGCAAGCACTGCCGCAACGAATTCGTCCTGAATCGCACGATACCATTGATGTGGTGGATTTGCCTGTTTTACAATTCTGGCATCAACGCTACATCAATCAATTTTTTTAATGGAGAAACCTATGACCACTCAGACTGCTCAATACAAACCCCAACACTTGCACATCGCACCTTCGATTTTATCGGCTGATTTTGCCAAACTCGGCGCGGAAGTCAAAGCCATCGAGGCTGCTGGGGCGGACTGGGTACACTTTGATGTGATGGACAACCACTATGTGCCCAATCTGACCATCGGGCCTTTGGTCTGCGAAGCGATTCGCCCACACGTGTCGATTCCAATCGATGTGCACTTGATGGTTGAACCTGTGGATGCGCTAATTCCACTGTTTGCCAAAGCGGGCGCGAACATCATCACCTTTCATCCAGAAGCGTCCAAACACATTGACCGCACTTTGTCATTGATTATCGAGCATGGCTGCAAAGCAGGTTTGGTATTCAATCCCGCCACACCACTCTCATTGATGGATCACGTGATGGATAAATTGGATGTGGTGTTATTGATGAGTGTCAACCCAGGCTTCGGCGGGCAAAAATTTATCCCCGAAACCTTGAACAAACTGCGTGAAGCACGCGCAAAAATTGATGCTTATACCGCCGCCACAGGCAAAACCATTTTGCTCGAAGTCGATGGCGGCGTGAAGGTCGATAACATCCAAGAAATAGTTTCTGCTGGCGCAGATGTCTGCGTGGCTGGCAGTGCTGTATTTAGCGCACCCGATACTGACGGTGGCTATACCACGATTATGCGGAATTTACGGGCGCAGGTTGGTTAACAACCAACCATTTGCACCGATAGACCCATAATCTTCACGTTGAACTTTTTTATCGAGAATATTATGCCCATTACCCACAGACTCACCCTGACGCAGTATTTGATTCAAGAGCGTCGCCGCTATCCAAACTCCAAAGGTGAATTCAATGCCTTGATTTTGGATGTTGCCCTCGCCTGTAAAGCCATTGCGCGTACAGTGGCATTTGGTGAACTCGGCGGGGTCTTGGGCAATCACTCGGCAGATGACGGCGATAAAACCATCAATGTGCAAGGCGAAGTTCAGAAAAAACTCGACGTGATGAGCAACAACTATTTCATTCGTTTAAACGAATGGGGCGGTCACCTCGCGGGCATGGCGAGCGAAGAAGAAGAGTTGCCGTATCAAATTCCCGCACAATACCCGCGTGGTAAGTATTTATTGGTGTTTGACCCTTTGGACGGCTCATCGAATATTGATGTCAACGTGTCCATCGGCAGTATTTTCTCAATTCTGCGTGCACCAGAAGATGCGATTGCTTCTGGGCGTGATTTGGTTGAGGCGGATTTTTTTCAAGTAGGCGCCAAACAAGTGGCGGCGGGTTACGCGCTGTATGGTCCGACCACCATGCTGATACTGACTTTGGGTAATGGCGTATCGGGCTTCACGCTGGATCCGACCGTGGGCGAATTCATGCAAACCCATCCGAACATCAAAATCCCTGAGGACACCAACGAATTTGCCATCAATGCCTCCAACAGCCGTTTTTGGGAATACCCCATCAAACGCTATGTCGATGAATGTTTGGCGGGTAAAACAGGTGCGCGCGGACGCGATTTTAATATGCGCTGGATTGCCTCTATGGTCGCCGAAGCACACCGCATCATGATGCGCGGTGGCGTATTTCTCTACCCACGCGACAACAAAGATCCAAATATGGCAGGTCGCCTGCGTTTGCTGTACGAAGCCAATCCGATGGGATTTCTGGTTGAGCAGGCAGGCGGACGCGCCAGTACGGGCAGCGAACCGATACTCAACGTCCAACCAACAGGATTGCATCAACGGATTGGTTTTGTGTTTGGCTCAAAAAACGAGGTTGAATGCATTGAGCGTTACCATGCTGAGCCTGCACCGAAAAAAGACGACATCAATCCCCTATTTGCTGAACGCAGTCTATTTCGAGATTGAGGCAATCACCCTCAGTTTGCGCGCCATAGCCACCATTTAATTTGCCACAAATTTTGGGTTCACCACAGTGATTCCCCTACCCAGTTGCATCATCAACCAAGGAGCACATCATGTCAGAACGTCATCCCATCATCGCCATCACAGGTTCATCAGGTGCGGGCACATCATCGGTCACGCGCACATTCAACAATATTTTTCGTCGCGAAAAACTCCACGCCGCCATCATTGAGGGCGACAGCATGCACCGCTATGATCGCATCGAAATGCGCGCGAAAGGGGTTGAAGCAGAAGCCTTGGGCAACCAACATTTTTCACATTTTGGTGCAGAAAATAATTTATTGCCCGAACTCGAACATCTGTTTAAAACCTATGGTGAAACAGGCACGGGCAAACGCCGTTTGTACCTACACAATGACGAAGAAGCCGCCCCTTACAAACAACCCTCAGGCACATTCACACCGTGGGAAGACATCCCTGCGAACACCGATTTACTGTTTTACGAAGGTTTGCACGGCGCGGTGGTCAATGACGAAGTCAATATCGCGCAATACCCCGATTTGCTCATCGGCGTGGTTCCCGTCATCAATTTGGAATGGATACAAAAATTATGGCGCGATAAATCGCAACGCGGCTACTCCACCGAAGCGGTCACCGACACGATTTTGCGCCGCATGCCCGACTATGTGAATGTGATTTGCCCACAATTTACCCACACGCATGTGAATTTCCAACGTGTGCCTTGCGTCGATACCAGCAACCCATTCATTGCGCGTGACATCCCTGCTGCTGATGAAAGTTTCGTTGTGATTCGCTTCGCGCAACCCAAGGGCATCGATTTTCAATATTTATTGAACATGGTTCACGACTCATTTATGTCGCGTGCAAACACCATCGTGGTTCCCGGTGGCAAAATGGAACTCGCCATGCAATTAATATTTACGCCATTTATCTGGCGCATGATGGAAAAACGCAAGCGTCTGCTGTAAAATCCCACCTTTGTCGTTCATCCGAATTTATAAATAAGTAGTCGTGTCTTTTTGACCCTATTTAATCACGCTATTTACATTAACTAAGAGAGTCCACCATGACCACAAACGCAATCAGCCCTGAAATGACCCGCAATATGGCGAACGCAATTCGCGTTTTATCCATCGATGCCGTTGAAAAAGCCAAATCAGGCCACCCCGGTGCGCCCATGGGCATGGCAGAAATTGCCCAAGTGTTGTGGAGCACGCATCTGTCGCACAACCCCAAAAATCCCAAATGGGCCAACCGCGATCGATTTGTGCTGTCCAACGGTCATGGCTCGATGCTGATTTATTCATTGTTGCACCTCACGGGTTATGATTTGCCCATGGATGAGATTAAAAAATTCCGCCAACTGCACAGTAAAACCCCCGGTCATCCCGAGTTCGGCTACACCGCAGGCGTGGAAACCACCACTGGACCACTCGGACAAGGGATTGCCAATGCGATTGGTATGGCTTTGTCTGAAAAATTATTGGCGCAAGAGTTCAATAAAGACGACTTGGACATCGTTGACCATTTCACCTATGTGTTCATGGGTGACGGCTGTATGATGGAGGGCATCAGCCACGAAGCCTGCGCATTGGCAGGCACGCTCAAAACCTCGAAGCTCATCGCCTTTTGGGATGACAACGGCATCTCAATTGACGGTCACGTTGAAGACTGGTTCAGTGACGACACGCCCGCGCGTTTCGCCGCGTATGGCTGGAACGTGATTGCGGAGGTCGATGGACACGATGTCGTGGCGATTAATCAAGCGATTGCCGCAGCCAAAGCACAGGCGGTACACGCGAACGGCAAACCCACACTGATTTGCTGTAAAACCGTGATTGGTAAAGGCGCACCGAACAAACAAGGCACGCACGATGTGCACGGTGCGGCACTTGGTGCAGATGAAATCGCTGCCACTCGCAAAGCATTGAACTGGACGGCTGAACCATTCGTAATTCCTGAGGACATCAAAGCTGCTTGGGATGCCACTGCCAAAGGCGCGCAATTGGAATCAGCTTGGAATGAGACTTTTGCCGCCTACCAAAAAGCGCATCCTGAACTGGCCGCTGAATTTATTCGCCGCACCAACAAACAATTGCCAGCACACTTTGCCGAAAAATTGTCTGAAGTCTATGCACAAATTGCTCAAAAAACCGACCCAGTCGCCACACGCAAAGCCAGTCAAAATGCATTGGACGCACTGGCTCCGTTGTTACCAGAATTTTTTGGTGGCTCTGCCGATTTGACGGGTTCCAACTTAACCAACTTCAAAGGTTGTGTGCGCAACAAGCCCAACGAATGGGGCAATCACCTCTCTTATGGCGTGCGCGAATTTGGTATGGCGGCTATGATGAATGGTATGGCGTTGCACGGCGGTTATTTGCCCTATGGCGGCACATTCCTGACATTCTGCGACTACTCACGCAATGCGATTCGCATGGCGGCATTGATGAAACAACGCGTGATTCACGTATTCACCCACGATTCGATTGGTTTGGGTGAAGATGGTCCAACCCACCAAAGCATCGAACACGTACCCAGCCTGCGTATCATCCCAAATCTCGATGTATGGCGACCTGCCGATGGTTTGGAAACCGCTGTGGCTTGGGGCGAGTCCATTTTACGCGCCGATGGCCCATCTGCATTGATTTTGTCGCGTCAAAATTTACCTGCTGTGACGAAACTTGAGCAAACCGCATTGATTGCCAAAGGCGGCTATGTTTTGTCGGATATGGACGCGCCAAAAGCGGTCATCATCGCCACTGGATCAGAGATTGAAATCGCCTTGAACGCGCAAAAACAACTGGCGGATAAAGGCATCGCCACCCGCGTGGTCTCCATGCCGTGTACCTCGGCATTTGACCGTCAAGATAAAGCATATCAAGACAGCGTTTTACCGACCAATCTCACTGCTGTGGCGATTGAAGCGGCGCAACCAGATTTCTGGCACAAATACGTCGGTCGCGGGGCGATTATTGGCATGCGCACCTTTGGCGAATCCGCACCTGCAAAAGACTTGTACGCCTATTTTGGTATTACCGCAGAAAAAGTGGTTGAGGCAGTACAAGCACAAGTCGCCTAAATTACATCATCACCTGCAAGCGTTTGGAGTACAATTGCAGGTGATTTATTATCAATCTTTTACAATCTTAGGAGTGTTTAAATGGCTATCAAGGTGGGTATCAATGGTTTTGGTCGTATCGGTCGCATGGTGTTTCGCGCAGCGATCGCAGACTTTAGTGACATCGAAATTGTCGGCATTAACGACTTGCTCGAACCCGATTATTTGGCATACATGCTCAAATACGACTCAGTTCATGGCAAATTCAAAGGTGAAGTCAGTGTTGAAGGCTCCAACCTCATTGTCAATGGTAAAACCATCCGTTTGACCGCAGTCAAAGACCCCGCAGAACTCAAATGGAGTGAAGTGGGTGCGGATGTTGTGGTTGAATCTACTGGCTTATTCCTCACCAAAGAAACCGCACAAAAACACATTGATGCGGGCGCGAAAAAAGTCATCATGTCTGCACCTTCAAAAGACGACACACCAATGTTCGTATATGGCGTGAACGATGCCACTTACGCAGGTCAAACCATCATTTCTAACGCATCGTGCACGACCAACTGCTTGGCACCTGTGGCAAAAGTGTTGAACGACAATTTCGGTATCAAACGCGGTTTGATGACCACAGTACACGCAGCAACCGCCACTCAAAAAACCGTGGATGGCCCATCAAATAAAGACTGGCGCGGTGGTCGTGGTATTTTAGAAAACATCATTCCGTCATCCACTGGCGCGGCCAAAGCAGTGGGCGTGGTGATTCCTGAGCTGAACAAAAAACTCACTGGGATGTCATTCCGTGTACCGACTTCTGACGTATCCGTGGTGGACTTGACGGTTGAATTGGAAAAACCAGCGACTTATGCGCAAATTTGTGCCGCCATGAAAGCAGCATCTGAAGGCGCGATGAAAGGCGTTTTGGGTTACACCGAAGAAAAAGTGGTGGCGACCGATTTCCGTGGCGAAAAATGCACCTCTACATTCGATGCTGAAGCAGGGATTGCTTTGGACGACACCTTCGTTAAAGTCGTGGCATGGTACGACAACGAATGGGGTTACTCACAAAAAGTATTGGAAATGATTCGTGTGATGAGCAAATAATTGCACGTCTCATATTCCATAACAAAACGCCATCAATATTGATGGCGTTTTGTTATGAAGCAATATTTACAAGTAAAATATTAAAAAGCTCTGTTAACTGAATTTCCCGCCGATTTGAGCCACTCGTGCCAATAAATCCTCCCACGCACGGTCAACTTGAGATACTGCATCACCTTCGGCTTTCACACCCAACTCAAGACTGTAACGTTTCACTTCACCATAATGTCCTAAGGTTGGCAAACTGTAGGTTTGCACGCCCGCAAAATCTCGCTCAATCGCTTCCATCAATGGGGTTAATTGGGATTCTTGTAAGTCATAGACCATGCGGCATCGTTGCGTGAAGTTATCTTTGAAAAAAGCATCTTTGTAATATGTATCCAAGACCCATTCAACCATCGGATGCGCCATCACAGGAAAGCCAGGCATGAAGTAATGTTGGCGAATGCTAAAACCCGCAATGCCATTGAATGGATTGGGTATCAATTGCGCACCGACCACAAAATTCGCCATTTGCCGGCGTTGTTGATGGGTGGCGGTATTCAAATCGGTTTCGCCGCGCTTGAGTACCGGAGCATCAATCAATTTAACCGCTTCTGGATGCAAGGCCATCGGTAGACCCAACGCCTGCGCCGCCGCTTGACGGGTGTGGTCATCAGGCGTTGCTCCAATCCCCCCCGTCACCAGCACAGGGCAATTTTGCGCAAAACTGCGTTGAAAACTTTGCTCAAAACGCGCCACCAATTCTGCGCGGTCATCGCACAGGTATTCAACCCAAGCCAAACGCAAACCACGTTCTGCCAGTATTTTTTTGATGACAGAAAAATGCGCGTCCGTGCGATTGCCCTGCACGATTTCATCGCCAATGATGATCAGTCCGAATTTCACGCAATACCCTAACCTGTTGTTTTAAAAATGAATACCGCGATTTACCCCACCCAGTGGCGTGCATTTTGGAACAATTGCAACCACGGCGAGGCGTTGAGCGCGTCCCACTCCCGCGGTGTCCATGAGAACAATTCTTTACGGAACACGCGCTCAGGATGCGGCATCATAATCAACACGCGCCCATCGGTGGTGGTAAGGCCATTCAATCCAAGCGGTGTACCATTTGGATTCTGTGGATACACTTCAGTGGGGTTGTGTTGCGCGTCAACGTAACGCAAAGCCACTTTATTTGTGTTTTGAATCGCATCCAAATCACTGGCGAGCGCGTAACTCGCACGACCCTCGCCGTGCGAGACCACCACAGGCAATACGCTGCCTTCCATGCCTTTGAGCAAAATCGCGGGTGATTCGGTGATATGTACCTGAGCAAAACGCGCCTCGTACTGCTCTGAGGTGTTGCGCACGAATTTTGGCCAGTGCTCTGCGCCTGGAATGATGTTTTTCAAATTGCTCATCATTTGGCAACCATTACACACACCGAGGCTAAAGGTATCGGTGCGCGCAAAGTATTCTGCAAACTGATTGCGCAGGTTTTCATGGTACAAAATGGTTTTCGCCCAGCCTTCACCCGCACCGAGCACGTCGCCATACGAGAAACCACCGCAGGCCGCCAAGCCTTTCATGTCTTGTAAATGCACGCGACCCGCAAGCAAATCACTCATGTGCACATCGACCGCATCAAAGCCAGCGGCGGTAAATGCAGCTGCCATTTCAACGTGCCCATTCACGCCCTGCTCACGCAAAATCGCCACCTTGGGTTTCGCACCCAAATTCAAATACGGTGCGCAACCCTGCGCATCGGGTGTGAAGGTCAATTTCGGCGTCAATGGCTCTGGCGCGCGGCTGTATTCTTGTTCCACGCAGGCTGGGTTGTCACGCAACTTGGCAATATGGAACGAGGTTTCACACCATGCGGCGTGCAATACTGATAAAGGTTGTTTGAACTTCGCTTCGCCATCTTGCCACACTGTAAACTCGGCTTTGGCTTGCTCGGTATTGATGACCTGACCAACGACGTGGCTGTGCGCGCCCAAACCATGCGCACGCAACACATCCATCACCGCAGTGGTGTCGTCTTTGCGGATTTGAATCAGCATCCCCAACTCTTCGTTGAACAACGCCTTGATGAGGGATTCTTGACGCTGCACATCCATTTGTACGCCGCTGATTTTAAAGTCGCCTGTATCCGCGGTGTTCGGATCAATGGTGAGCAAATCAACATTCAACGCCACCGAAGTTTGTGCAGCAAATGCCATTTCGGCAGCCGCTGCAAACAAACCACCATCGCTTTTATCGTGATACGCCAATGCCAAGCCCTGCGCTCTCAAGGCTTGCAGTGCATCAAAAGCATTTTTCAAAGTCTCTGCCGAATCACAGTCGGGCACATCTTGCGCATTGCCGACTTGTTGCGTCACTTGCGCAAGAATCGATTGCGCCATGCGTTGTTTGCCTTGCGCAATATCGATGAGCAACAATCGTGTTGGCTCAGCGGTTTTCACCAGTTCAGGGGTGAGGGTTTGATTGACATCCGACACAGGTGCAAACGCGGTCACAATCAGCGACACGGGTGAGCGCACGGCTTTGTCAACCCCATCATTCCAACGGGTTTGCATCGAGAGCGAATCTTTACCCACAGGAATTGAAATCCCCAAAGCAGGACACAATTCCATGCCAACGGCTTTGACGGTGTCGTATAACTTGGCATCCTCGCCCGCCGCACCGCACGCCGCCATCCAGTTGGCAGAAATTTTAATTTGGTTAATCGCATCAATCGGCGCGGCCGCAATATTGGTAATCGCCTCAGCAATCGCCATGCGCCCCGATGCGGGCGCGTCGAGCACCGCCAATGGTGTGCGCTCGCCCATCGCCATCGCTTCACCGAGCGTGCCAACATAATCACGCAAGGACACCGCGCAATCGGCCACAGGCACTTGATACGCGCCGACCAACTGGTCACGCGCAGTCAAACCGCCCACGGTACGGTCGCCAATGGTGATGAGGAAGTTTTTATTCGCCACCGTTGGGTGGCGCAATACGTTCAATGCGGTTTCAGCCAAATCCAAACCGACCACATCCACTGCGCTGCTGTCGGTCTCTTGACGTTTGACATCACGAGTCATTTTCGGCGGTTTACCGAGCAACACTTCCATCGGCATATCCACAGGCTCACACGGATTGCTCACATCTGCACGTGTATCCAAAACTTTAAGCTGGCGAGTTTCGGTCGCTGTGCCCACCACAGCAAATGGACAGCGCTCACGTGCACACATTTGTTCAAACAAAGGCAAAGACTCAGGCAAAATCGCCAATACATAGCGTTCCTGAGCCTCATTGCTCCAAATTTCACGCGGCGACAAACCCGATTCTTCCAACTGAACTTGGTTCAAATCAAAAACCGCCCCTTTTTTCGCACCATCGACAATTTCTGGAAAGGCGTTGGAAATACCGCCCGCGCCGACATCGTGAATCGACAAAATTGGGTTGTGTGCGCCGAGTTGCCAGCAGTGGTCAATCACCTCTTGCGCACGGCGTTGAATCTCAGGATTGCCACGTTGCACTGAGTCAAAGTCCAAATCAGCGGTGTTCGTGCCCGCGCCCATCGAAGAAGCTGCGCCGCCACCCAAACCAATCTTCATGCCCGGACCACCAAGTTGAATCAGCAAAGCACCTTCAGGCAAATCTTTTTTGCCCACATGTTGCGCATCGATATTGCCCATACCGCCCGCAATCATAATCGGTTTGTGATAACCATAAACGGTATCGCCAACCGCTTGTTCAAACGTGCGGAAATAGCCCGTTAAATTTGGGCGACCAAATTCATTGTTAAATGCCGCGCCACCAATCGGGCCTTCGAGCATGATGTCCAAAGCCGATGCGATGCGCTCAGGTTTGCCATAAGCAATTTCCCAAGCACGCGGCGCATCGGGCAAATGTAAATTCGATACGGTAAAGCCCGTCAAACCAGACTTGGGTTTGCTGCCCTGCCCCGTCGCGCCCTCGTCACGAATCTCACCACCCGAACCCGTCGCAGCCCCCGCAAAAGGCGCAATCGCAGTTGGGTGATTATGGGTTTCGACTTTCATCAAAGTGTGCGTTAAAGCCGTGTTTGAGGTGTACACGCCTTGCGCATTTGGATAAAAACGTTCAACCGTTGCGCCTTGCATCACCGCAGCATTGTCGTCATACGCCACCACGTCGCCTTCTGGGTGCAGTTGGTGGGTGTTGCGTATCATTTTAAACAAACTCATCGGTTGGGCTTGTCCATCGATGATGAAGTCGGCGTTGAAAATTTTGTGGCGGCAGTGTTCAGAGTTCGCCTGCGCGAACATCATCAATTCGACATCGGTTGGATCACGTTGCAGCTTGACATACGCATCGCGCAAATAATCGATTTCGTCTTCAGACAAAGCCAAACCCAGCTCAACATTGGCTTTAATCAAAGCATCGCGCCCCTCAGCGAGCAAGGCAATGGTTTTCAAAGGTTGGCTCGGTAAATCTTGGAACAGCGCGTGGCCATCGTATTCACCGACAAACCACGATTCGGTCATGCGATCGTGCATGTGCGCGGCGACCTGCGCCAATTGCTCATCTGATAACGGTTTCGTGCCGCCCAACAAACCTTTTTGCAGCACCAAACCATACTCAACCCCACGCTCGATGCGGCGAATATGGGTCAAACCCGCATTGTGCGCAATGTCGGTCGCTTTACTCGCCCAAGGCGAAATCGTACCAATGCGCGGCACCACCGTCAGTGTCACCGCATCAAATACATTGGCAATGTGGGTCTCACCATACGCCAAAAGTCCGTTGAGCAATTCCAAATCATGCGCCGTCAATGGCTCGTTTGACCAAACATAGTGCACAAAGCGCGATTGGATGGTTTGCACCGCAGGTGTGTTTGGGGTGATTTTGCTCAACAAACGTGAAACGCGAAACTCAGACAAAGCACGCGAGCCGTGCAATAAGGTGATGACAGACATGAAAAATCCTATGGATGCGAAGGGAAGTTAGCACAACAGAAAACAGGCGTTATTATACGTTTTGTAGCGTGTGTTTTGTGCTGCAATTGTGGCTTAAATAACTAAAAATGGATGGATGGCGAACGCAATGTAGGGCAGACCCACGTGTCTGCCCTGCGCATGCGCCGTACTGTGCCAACTGGGCGCACACGCGGGCGCGCCCCTACGGGTTTAATGACACAGGAGGTTAATGCGCCAACTCCCAATTCGCGCCAACCCCCACCTCAGCGAGCAAGGGCACTGAGAGTTGCGCAACGCCCGACATCAGTTCGGGAATCAGACCTTTGAGCAATTCCAACTCGCTGTCCACCACTTCCAACACCAGCTCATCGTGCACCTGCATCACCAATTTGGATTTCAGCCCACGCTCGGTCAAAGCCGATTGCACCGCGATCATCGCCAATTTAATCAAATCGGCCGAAGTCCCCTGCATCGGTGCGTTAATCGCAGCGCGCTCTGCACCTTGGCGTTTGCCCATATTGCGGTTGTTGATGTCGGGCAAATAGAGTCTACGTCCAAAATGCGTCGCCACATAACCATGCTCACGAGCAAACTGCTTGGTTTGCTCCATATAGTGCAACACCGATGGGTACTGGATGAAATATTGGTCAATGTATTGCTGCGCGGCGGTGCGCGAGATGCCGAGATTATTCGCCAAACCGAACGCGCTCATGCCGTAAATCAAGCCAAAGTTAATCACTTTCGCCATGCGCCGCTGGTCAAAACTCACCTCCGCCAAAGGCACGCTGAAAATTTGTGCGGCGGTGCGGGCATGTACGTCAATCCCCGTGTTGAAGGCTTCAATCAGTACAGGATCTCGCGACATGTGCGCCAAAATGCGCAATTCGATTTGCGAGTAATCCGCCGACATCATCACACTACCCTCAGGCGCAATGAATGCGGTACGCACCTTGCGCCCCAATTCGGTGCGCACTGGAATGTTTTGCAAGTTGGGATCGTTTGAAGACAATCGCCCCGTCACCGCCACTGCCTGCGCATAGTGTGTATGTACGCGCCCAGTGCTGCCCTCTATCATGGTCGGCAGACTGTCGGTGTAGGTCGATTTGAGTTTCGCCAGACTGCGGTATTCGAGCATGGCTTTGGGCAGCGGGTAATCCTCGGCGAGTTTTTGCAGTACTTCCTCATCGGTCGAGGGCGCGCCCTTGCTGGTTTTTTTGACCACAGGCATACCGAGTTTTTCAAAAAACAGCTCGCCAATTTGCTTGGGCGAATTCAGATTAAACGGCTGACCTGCGAGTTCGTGCGCGGTTTTTTCAAGTTGTAATAAGGTTTGTCCCAATTCATGGGATTGACGGTGCAATTCATTGATGTCCAACAAAACCCCGTTGCGCTCCATCTGATACAGCACTTCTGAGGTCGGCAGTTCAATGGCTTCGTACACCATTTTCAATCCCGCATCCGCACAAATCTGTGGATACATTTTTTCATGCACCGCAATGCAAATCGCCGCATCCTCGACCGCATAGGTTGCGGCTTTCTCGATGTCCACTTGCGCGAATGGCATTTGGCTCGCGCCTTTGCCACAGACATCCTCATACGACAAACTCGACACGTGTAGGTAACGCGCAGCAATCGCATCCAAGCGGTGCGGCTGAGTGGAGTCCAGCACATACGATTGCAACAGCGTATCGTGCACCACGCCGCGCAAAACTATGCCGTGATTGGCCAGTACATGCATGTCGTATTTAAGATGCTGACCGATTTTGTGCGCGTTTGGATTTTCCAACCACGGTTTAAGCCGCGCCAACACGGCATCCATCGGCAATTGCTCAATCGACTGCATACCCTCGTGCGCCACAGGCACGTACCAGCCCGACGTACCATTGAGCGCGAACGACAACCCAACCAAACGCGCTTTGAATGAATTGAGCGAGGTGGTTTCAGTGTCCAATGCGACCAATGCACTGCGCTCAATCTGCACCATCATCTCGTTGAGTAATTCAGACGTATTGACGATGGTGGCGTGCACGGTGAATGGTGTCAGCGTGATGGGTTCAGCACTGGTCGCATCGGGCATTTCTTTTGCAGTTGCGGACGGCGCAGATTGAACCACCGCAGGTGCCGAAAATAAATCATCGTCCCGCCCTGTGTTCACGCTCGGTTGCTCGCCCTGCTCGACCAACTCTTTGGTCCAGGTTTTAAATCCAGCGCGTTGATAAATACTGAGTAAAGCGGCATTGTCCGCAGGGTTGTACTGCACGTTTTGCCAATCGGGCAGGGTAGCCGACAAATCCAAATCGCACACCACCGTCACCAATTTGCGCGCCTGTGGCAGCCAATCCAAAGCCGCGCGCAAATACTCGCCCACCTTGCCTTTAATCTCATCGGCATGGGCAACAATATTGTCCAACGTACCAAACTCGGTCAGCCATTTGACCGCAGTTTTTGGGCCCACTTTTTCAACCCCAGGCACATTGTCCACAGAGTCGCCGACCAAAGTCAGATAGTCGATCATCCGTTCTGGCGGCACGCCAAATTTCGCCGTCACACCCGCCACATCCAGCGCGTCACCACTCATGGTATTGAACCATAACACCTCAGAATTGACCAACTGAGTCAAATCCTTGTCGCCCGTTGCCATCACCGTGCGCCAGCCCGCGATCTGTGCTTTATGTGCCAACGTGCCGATCACATCATCCGCTTCAACGCCATCCTGAATCACCACAGGAAAGCCCAAAGCACGCACCACTGCTTCAATCGGCTCAATCTGAGCAATCAAATCATCGGGCATTTTCGCGCGATTGGCTTTGTATTCTGGATACCACGCATCGCGAAAGGTTTTGCCCTTGGCATCAAACACGCACACCGCGTGCTCGGTCGGTACGATGTTGCGCAAGCGTTTGAGCATGGCAATCATGCCGTACAACGCCCCCGTCGGTTCACCTGTGGGCGAGCGCAAATCGGGTAAACCATGATAGGCGCGGTATAAAAAACTCGAACCATCAATCACCAGTAACGTGTGATTGGAATGGTCTAAAAATTCACTGACTGTGCTCATCGTCCAACCTTTGATTCAATAATGTAGGCATGATACACGAGAACCGCCATCCATTTGAATCATGGGCTGAAGAATCCATGGATAAAATGATTGTGAAATGGTTGATTTGGATGCTGGGATGATTGAAATTTTTGTGTTAAGACCGCCCATATTGGGCGTGAATGCGCGCAAATTGCGTCAAACTCGCTTCACACAATTCTCGAATGTCGCCTCACATCGTCATTACCAACAATCGGCGACTGACGCTGTACCCGTGACCGCACGTGCATCGTTGTGGGTGATGCTCAATACATTACAGACCGCATCGGGGTGACTGGCAGGTGGTGTAGCGGTCAATGTGTAACCATCTTTTGCAGCGGTTGGGATTGAAGCAATGGTGTATGTTTGTCCCTGAGTATTCAAATTGGCGATTTGATCGGCACTGAGTGATTCATACTGCCCTTTTTGCAAACGCGTGCGCTCCATGATTTGTTGCGCGGCATACAAACTGGCAACCGCCGCGCGGCGATTGCTCTGCACGATGTGTTGGTTGTATTGTCCGATGGATATGGATGCGAGTATGCCCACAATCGCGACAACCGCCAACAACTCCAATAATGTAAAACCTGCCTGCGCGCGCACTCGCAAGTCTTGAATTAAGGAAAGTGTGGCTTTGGAATGGTTCATTTCTGCTTCTTTCATTGAATGGCTACTGGCGTACGCACAGTCAACACAGGACGAGTGGGATCAAATTGTGCGTTTAATGTCTGATGGATGTTCGCTACTTTGAATGCGGTTGCACTGGGCACACAATGGGTTGGATCTGTGCTTGATGTTGTATCACACGCTGGATAACGCCACTCGCTCATCTCTTGCGCCCAAACACCTTTGACTTGAACGCGAGAATTGATGCGCACATGCGGTGTCCAAACGACATCGGGTGTGGTCTGTGCAGGTATTCGATACCACTCGTATAAACATTCGCTGTTCGCACCCCATTTGCTGTCCTGAATATCCAAAATCTGATTTCTACCCTCATATCCGACCAACTCTGTGCTGGATGTTTCTAAAGCATTGCGAAATTTTGCCACACATTGGTCGTGAACCTTATTCGATTGTGCGTTGCGCTCCAAAACATCCAATCGATCCGCCGTCTGACGCACCGCCCAACGCTGATTTTGCAGCAACGCCACCGATGCCGCCGCCAAAACCAACAGCAATATCAACACAATAAACAACGCAACACCGCTTTGTTTGCCCATGTTTCGAGAGTCTTTGTGGGGATTCATGGCGCAACCCCAACTTGTGAGGGTCGCACCAGCATGTCCAATTCGATGGTTTGATACACCCAAGCCCCATCGTTTGACAATGATTCACCCGTCGTCTTACACGATTTGGGATGAGAGCCACCTGTCACTTGATTGTTTTTCGCGGTGCGTGTGGTCACACAAAAATGCAATAATTTGGCTCCGTTGACAGCCGCATTGCTGTCCAAAACCCAATTAAAATCCTCAATGTCGCCCTCGGTCGGATTGGTCAACCCTTCCCAACCACCATTTCCCCCATTGCCATCGCAACCCAACACCCAAACACCGTTCATTTTTTGAAATCGATAGACATTTTCCACTCTTACCCAGCCTGATGTACGGGTCGTTTTCACTTCATTGTGCACACAATCGTAGGCGATTTTTTCGTTCGTCCAGTAACTCGTTAATAATTCATTATCTTCACAATGACTACTTGTACAGGGGCGCACAGTGACTCCTGCATTGTTGACATCTACCTCTGTAAAACTCGGCACGCTGGCAACAGGAATAAACCCAGCACGCGCCACATCGTTTTGCATATTGGACAACACAACATCAACTTGATTGGTTTGATCTTGTTGCGCGCTCAGATGCTCGCGATCCGTGAGCACACCCGCGACATAGCGTTGAGCCGCCACCACAACCACCAAGACAATCGCCATCGCAAACAACAATTCCAACAGGGTGAAACCTGTCTGTGTGCGAAGTGGAGAAGTGGGTTTGAATGACATCATATTTATTTCACGGTAACAGCAATACAACTGTCAGCGTTGTTGGCTGGGGTACAGCCGCGTTGCACCACCGCATCAGGACTCCACGCTTGCCAACTGAGTACGATGCTGTCACCAGTGCCAGTCATCCTAATGTCTTTTTGTTTTAAACCGCTTTGGTCTGCCTGCTGATTCAGGGTCAAAATGTCCGAATCACTTAAGGTGTTTAACAGTTGATAGCGTTGCTGTGCATTGAATAATATTCGCTGAGCGCGTTGCAATTCAGCATTTGCGGCCGTGTTTTGCAGGTTATTGTTGTGCAACTGCATCACCCCCGCCACCGCGACAGCGACAATCAATGCCGCAATCAAGGCTTCAAAAAGGCTGAAGCCCCGCTCAGATTGGTTTACGCGAAATATGAAAGACTTCATGGCACACACATTGCTTATTGTCTATTTTGAAAAATCAAATCGTTGTATCAAACCATCAGAAAGATAGATTCATTGACAGAACTCATTCTCTAATTCGTCCATTGGAAGCCAATGTTAACTGCTTATTAATATTTAACAACTGAGTACTGGTGATGGTAAATGTACTATCAAAACCATCTGCACCGCCTTGCCGATTCATTTTAATCATTTTTCGGTTACCCGAAGTAATCTGAATAGTACTCAAAATCGGCTCACTGCGCGCAATCACTTGACGAACCACACCCTTATTATCGACCTCTGCGACCACCCAAGCCCTCCATGTGGTTTCTTGACTGCATGTGGGATTGGTATCATTTGCTTTTGCAGTATCAACAGGACACAACTGCACGGTGGTTTGGTGTGTTTGCGCATAATTTCGTGCCAACTGCAGATGGTCGCGTATCTGTTGTGTTACCCGACTCACATCCTGATGTGCCACAAATTGCTCATAACGTGGAATCGCCATAGAGACCAAAATCGCAATGATTGCCAATGTCAGCAACATTTCAATCAGCGTAAAGCCCCGTATTTTGGCTGTTTGATGGCTTAAAAGCCCGTAGATGTTATTTTTAGAGCACGACACACCAACACCGAGTGCTGATGGGTCATTCACTCGAGTTCCGTGCCGTTTTTTCTTCAATTTTTCAGGCATCGCACATTTTACTCATGTATTTACTTACAGCCATCAATTAATACAAAGATATTAAAGCATGTTGAGAGACACCGCAAGAAAAAAACAAAAATATACAAAAATATATGTTATCGATTTTTAAGTGCTTTGGAATGGCACCATTTGTGACAACATCCACCATCAACTCAGAAAAACACATTATTTTCATTTAAAATTTCGCGCATAATCTCAAACACAGTGACACTCAGTACCACTTACAAAGCCCATTATTGAAAGGACATGTTATGAATAACGCCGACTTACTCGCTCGCAAAAATGCCGCTACACCACGCGGTGTGGGGGTCATGTGTGAGTTTTATGCCAAAGACGCCAAGAATGCCGAGATTTGGGATGTGGAAGGCAAACGCTACATCGATTTTGGCGGCGGGATTGCCGTGGTCAACACGGGTCATCGTCATCCCAAACAAGTCGCAGCCATCGCCGCGCAGTTGGAGCATTTCACCCACACCTGTTATCAAGTCGTACCTTATGAATCCTACGTGCGCTTGGCTGAGCGCGTGAACGCCGCCGCGCCGATTAAGGCCGCGACCAAAACCACATTTTTCACCACAGGTGCAGAAGCCGTTGAAAACTCGATTAAAATCGCCCGTGCTTATACCAAACGCTCGGGTGTGATTGCGTTTAGCGGCGCGTTCCACGGACGCACCATGATGGGTATGGCACTGACGGGCAAAGTTGCGCCCTACAAAATCGGCTTTGGGCCTTTTCCTGCCGAAATTTATCACGCGCCCTACCCGATTGAATTACACGGTGTTTCTACGCAAGATTCATTGGATGCGATTGCACATATTTTCAAATCTGAAATCGAGCCTTCACGCGTGGCGGCGATTATCCTTGAGCCTGTGCAAGGCGAAGGCGGTTTTTATCAAGCCCCCGCTGAATTCATGCGCGGTTTGCGCAAAATTTGTGACGAGCACGGAATTTTATTGATTGCCGATGAAGTGCAAACAGGTTTCGGGCGCACAGGCGCGCTGTTCGCCATGAGCCATTATGAGGTTGAGCCAGATTTGATGACATTTGCCAAGTCTTTGGCTGGCGGTATGCCTCTGTCTGGTGTGGTCGGTCGTGCTGAAATCATGGATGCGCCTGCGCCAGGTGGCTTGGGCGGCACGTATGCAGGCAATGCTTTGGCGATTGCCTCTGCGCATGCAGTGATGGACATCATCGAAGAAGAAAAACTGTGCGAGCGCGCTGTGGCATTGGGCAACGTATTGAAAACCCGTCTCAATGATTTAAAAACCAAGGCACCGCAAATCTCAGATGTGCGCGGGCCAGGCGCGATGAACGCGGTTGAATTCATCAACCCGAGCACAGGCAAACCTGACCCTGATTTCACCGTTAAAGTACGTGTGGCAGCATTGGCAAAAGGCTTATTGCTTCTGACCTGCGGTACGTATGCCAACGTTGTGCGTTTTCTCTATCCATTGACTATTGAAGATGCGGTGTTTGAAGAAGGCTTGGGGATTTTGGAACAAGCGATTTTGGATGCGGCGAAGTAATTTATAACGTCATTGCGAGCGACGTTTTACCAGCGCGGCAATCCAGAGGCACTATCGAATTAACGCCGTAAGGATTGCTTCACAAAAACCGTTCGCAATGACAGACTCACTCAAAGGACACATTATGTTGGCACTCAAAGACCCTTCTTTATTCAAACAACAATGCTACCTCAACGGCGTGTGGGTCGATGCACCCGCAGGTGCTGAAACCACCACCGTCACCAACCCCGCCACAGGCGAAGTCATCGGTCATGTGCCACGCATGGGACGTGACACAGCCGCCCAAGCCATTAACGATGCCAATGCCTCATGGAAAGCATGGCGCAATAAAACCGCGAAAGAGCGTTCCGCCATTTTGCGCAAATGGTTTGACCTGATGGTTGCCAACGCAGATGATCTCGCGTTGATACTCACCACCGAACAAGGCAAGCCGCTGGCCGAAGCCAAAGGCGAAATTCTGTATTCCGCCAGTTTCATCGAATGGTTCGCTGAAGAAGGCAAACGCATTTACGGCGACACCATCCCAACCGTGGCGATGGACAAACGCATCATGGTGACCAAAGAACCCATCGGCGTGTGCGTGGCGATTACCCCGTGGAACTTCCCGTCTGCTATGATTACGCGCAAAGCCGCGCCCGCGCTCGCGGCAGGTTGCCCAATGATAGTGCGCCCTGCGGATCTCACGCCATTTTCTGCATTGGCAATGGCAGAACTCGCGCACCGCGCAGGTGTGCCTGCGGGTGTGTTTCAAGTCATCACAGGTCGTTCGACTGAGTTGGGCGCGGAATTTACCGAAAACCCCATCGTGCGCAAACTCACCTTCACAGGTTCCACTGAAGTCGGACGCAAACTGATGGCACAATGCGCACCGACCATCAAAAAACTCTCGCTCGAACTTGGCGGTAACGCCCCCTTCATCGTGTTTGATGACGCAGACTTGGACGCGGCGGTTGAAGGTGCGATTGCCTCGAAATACCGCAATGCGGGTCAAACCTGCGTGTGCGCGAATCGCTTGTACGTTCAATCAGGTGTGTACGATGAGTTTGCGAAAAAACTCGCCGCTGCGGTTGCCAAACTTCATGTCGGCAATGGCGTGGAAGCAGGTGTGACCACGGGTCCAATGATTGAAGAGAAAGCCGTGCAAAAAGTCGAGGAACACATTGCCGATGCCACCAGCAAAGGCGCATCGGTGATACTCGGTGGTAAACGCCACACACTTGGACACTCGTTTTTTGAACCCACCATTTTGACCAATGTCACTCAGCAAATGCTGGTCGCGCGCGAAGAAACCTTTGGCCCACTCGCGCCTTTGTTCAAATTTGAAACCGAAGAAGAAGTCATCCAATACGCCAATGACACTGAATTTGGCTTAGCTTCGTATTTCTATAGCCGCGATATTGGGCGCATCTTCCGCGTTGCCGAGGCCCTCGAATACGGCATGGTCGGCGTGAACTCAGGCTTGATTTCCAATGAAGTCGCACCGTTTGGTGGTGTCAAGCAGTCAGGCTTGGGGCGCGAAGGTTCTAAATACGGCATTGAGGACTATTTGATTATCAAATACACCTGTTTGGCGGGTTTGGACAAATAAAATAAAGGGCGCAGTTTTTGCGCCCTTTATTTTTTTATTCTCATCTCAAACCAACCATAAGCAAATCAAAGCCAATGCGGCAGGAATACTCTGCACAAATAAAATCCGTTTATTCACCGTGGCTGCGCCGTATAGCCCAGCAATCAAGACGCACAGCAAAAAGAACACCTTGACCGAAAATCCCGCAGCACCCAAAGACAAGCCCCAAAACAAGCCTGCCGCCAAAAAGCCATTGTACAAACCCTGATTGGCCGCCAAGACTTTGCTCGCCTGCGCAAACTCGGCGGTGAGATTGAATACTTTCAATCCTTTGGGTTGCGTCCATAGAAACATTTCGAGCACCAGTATATAGACGTGTATCAACGCCACCAATGCCACCAAGAAATTAGCTATGTTTTGCATCGATTCATCCTTTTGGTTTTTATATGGATGATTGTAACAGTTTGTCATCATAGCCGCTGGTCGTTGCAAAAGGCGCAAAATCAGCATCAATGGATGATTGCTCCCAATATAAAAAAGGCGAACACTCGGTTCGCCTTTTTCACACATCACTTCGAATGTTACGCCTCACGTGACATACGTTTGCGCTCATTCTCCGTCAAATAACGCTTGCGCAAACGAATTGATTTTGGTGTGACCTCAACCAATTCATCATCCTCAATAAATTCAACCGCGTATTCCAACGACATCTGAATCGGTGGCACGAGGCGCACCGCTTCATCCGTGCCCGATGCGCGCACGTTGGTCAATTGCTTGCCTTTCACAGGATTGACCACCAAGTCATTGTCACGCGAATGAATGCCAATAATCATGCCTTCATACAACGGTGTGTTGTGCTCGACAAACATCTTGCCGCGATCTTGCAGTTTCCACAACGCATACGCCACCGCCGCGCCGTCTTCTTGCGAAATCAACACACCGTTGCGACGTTTGGGCATTTCGGTTTTGGCATCCACAGGCTCATACGCATCAAATACGTGACTCATCAAGCCCGTACCACGCGTCATGGTCATGAAGTCGCCTTGGAAACCAATCAAACCACGCGCAGGAATGCGGTATTCCAAACGCACGCGTCCTTTGCCATCGGGTTGCATGTCTTGCAAATCACCGCGACGACGACCGAGTTCTTCCATAATCGCGCCTTGGTTGCCCTCTTCAACGTCCACCGTCAACATTTCATACGGCTCGCACTTCACGCCATCGATTTCTTTGAACACCACACGCGGACGCGATACGCCGAGTTCGAAGCCTTCACGACGCATGTTTTCAATCAAAATCGTCAAATGCAATTCGCCACGACCCGAGACTTCAAACACCGTGTCGTCATCGGTTTCTTTGACACGCAAAGCGACATTGTGTTTTAACTCTTTATCCAGACGGTCGCGAATTTGGCGGCTGGTGACAAACTTGCCTTCACGCCCTGCGAGTGGCGAAGTGTTCACCATAAAATTCATCGTCAAAGTCGGCTCATCAACCGACAACATCGGTAAGCCCACAGGTGCATCTGTCGCGCACACCGTTGTACCAATGTCCAAGTCCTCAATCCCGTTAATCAGCACAATATCGCCCGCTTCTGCCTCATCGACCAAAACACGATCCAAACCTTGGAACTTTTGCACTTGGTTGATGCGTCCCGTGCTCACTTCACCATCTGGACCATTCATAAAACAGACGTTTTGACCTGTTTTAACACGTCCTTGGGCAATGCGGCCAATCGCGATTTTACCCACGTAACTCGAATAATCCAAAGAAGTCACTTGCATTTGAAATGGCAAGTCAGGATCGGCTTCACGGGTCGGTACGTATTTCAAAATCGCTTGGAACAATGGATCCATCGTGCCTTCGCGGTCAGCATCGTTCAACGACGCATAGCCATTGAGCGCGGACGCATACACCACTGGAAAATCCAATTGTTCATCAGTCGCGCCCAGTTTATCAAACAATTCAAAGGTCTCGTTAATCACCCAATCAGGACGCGCACCGGGGCGGTCAATCTTGTTAATCACCACAATCGGTTTCAAACCGAGTGCCAAAGCCTTGCGCGTCACAAAACGCGTTTGCGGCATCGGACCTTCAACCGCATCGACAAGCAGCAACACACCATCAACCATCGAGAGCACCCGCTCAACCTCACCACCGAAGTCAGCGTGACCGGGGGTATCGACGATGTTTACGTGCGTGCCCTCGTACTCCACCGCACAGTTTTTCGACAAAATCGTGATGCCACGTTCTTTCTCAATATCGTTGCTGTCCATGACGCGTTCATCGACCTTTTCGTTCTCGCGGAAAGTGCCTGATTGGCGGAGCAATTGATCCACCAAAGTGGTTTTACCGTGGTCAACGTGGGCGATAATCGCGACGTTGCGCAGTGCGCGTTGTTGTTTCATAATCTACTTTCTTTAAATAAAATCACTTATTACATCATCACAACGGCAATGCCGTCATCAATACTTTTTGTGGTGACAAGGTGTTGTTTGCCACACTTGCCAATCCAATCAAAATTTCGTTTCCGCCGTTATTCCAATACACCCGAACCATCTCGACATTTGCCAAATCCACTTTCAAACGCTGTCCTTGGACAAAGCGTTGCGCGTCCATCGGTGGCAAATGCAACGCGGGGCAATTTTGCAGCAGCGCGTCTAAGGGCAATAAAACTTTTGCGCGTTCTAACTCTGAAATGGCTTCCAATTCCTCCAAAGTCATGGCGTTGGCAATGTTCAATTCGCCCACACCCACGCGTTGCAACGAACTCAAATGCGCGCCCACACCCAAGGCTTTGCCAATATCTTCCGCCAGCGTGCGGATATATGTGCCTTTGGAGCAGCGCACTTTGAGCAACACATTGGGATACTCAAAACTCAGGGTTTCAAGCGACAAGATGGTGATGCGCCGTGCTTCGCGTTCTACTTCTATCCCTGCTCTTGCCAATTCGTACAGCGGTTTGCCGTTCTGTTTCAGTGCCGAGTACATCGGCGGCACTTGGCTTATCTCACCTAAAAACTTTGGTAGTACGGCTTGCCATTGTTGCTCGCTGATGACCGCATCACTGCTGAACATCACCTCGCCTTCCATATCGCCCGTACTGGTGGACTTACCCAACACAATGCCCGCGACATAGGTTTTATCTGCATCCAATAGATCGTGCGCCAGTTTGGTGGCATGACCAAAACACAAGGGCAATAATCCATCTGCAAGCGGATCCAGCGTACCTGTATGCCCTGCTTTTTCCGCACCGATGAGCCACTTTGCTCGTCCCAAGGCTTGGGTGCTGGAAATGCCGCGCGGTTTGTTTAGGAGCAAGACACCGTGTATCGCACGGCGTTGCTTCTTGACTGCTGACTCATTTTTGCGTTGCATCGTCCACGCTGTCTTCTTCAAAATCCGCCGCACGGCTAGCATTGGCCTGTGTAATCAACAGCGACAAATCCGCCGCTTTTGCCTCAGTGTTGTCATACGCAAAATGCAAAGTCGGCACGGTATGTATTTGCAACATTTTAAATAAAGCGTTGCGCAAAAAACCTGCCGCTTCATTCAATGCTTTTTGCACCAACTCAGGCTCTGCACCCATGACGGTAAAATACAATTTTGCATGAGCGTAATCAGGCGTGAGTTGCACGTCCTGTATCGTCACCATGCCAATGCGTGGGTCGCGTAATTCGCGCTGAATCAGTATCGACACATCACGACGAATTTGCTCAGAAATTCGACGCGTGCGCTCAGTGGGGGCTTTTTTTGCCATATGAATCTTCTTCTAATCATTGGGCGGGCTCACTCACCCGCCCGTACTTCATACACAGTATCGTTTAAGTTGTTGTTACAGCGTTCGGGCAACCTCTTTGACCTCAAATACTTCAATTTGATCGCCTTCGGCAATGTCGGTGAAGTTTTTAATCGACAGACCACATTCAAAGCCTTCTTTGACTTCTTTCACATCGTCTTTGAAGCGTTTGAGGGTGTCCAACTCACCTGTATGAATCACCACATTGTTGCGCAAAATACGTACCATCGCACCACGTTTGACCATACCTTCAAGCACCATACAACCTGCAATCGTACCAATCTTAGTTGCACGGAAGACTTGACGAATTTCGACCAGACCGAGGATTTCTTCTTTCTTGTCTGGGGTCAACATGCCCGTCATCGCCGCACGTACTTCGTCCACGGCATCGTAAATCACGTTGTAGTAACGAATGTCCACACCCAAATGCTCGGCAACCTTACGCGCTGAAGCATCTGCACGGGTGTTAAAGCCGAGAATGACCGCATTCGATGCGCTTGCCAAGTTGATGTCGGACTCGGTGATACCACCCACGCCTGCATGCACCACTTGGACCTTGACCTCGTCGGTCGAGAGTTTTTGCAATGATTGGGTCAAGGCTTCTTGCGAGCCTTGTACGTCCGCTTTGATGATGAGGGTGAGGTTTTTCACATCGCCCGCCGTCATTTGCTCAAACATGTTTTCAAGTTTCGCCGCTTGTTGTTTTGCCAACTTCACATCACGGTATTTACCTTGACGGAACAAGGCAATTTCACGCGCTTTGCGCTCATCCGCCAAAACCATGACTTCTTCGCCCGCTGCGGGTACATCCGACAAGCCTTGGACTTCAACTGGAATCGATGGACCCGCCTCGTTGATGGTTTTGCCATCTTCATCAGTCATCGCTCGCACACGACCATACACACTGCCAACCAAAATATTATCGCCTTTTTTCAACGTACCGCTTTGTACCAAAATGGTAGCGACGGCACCTTTACCTTTGTCCAATTTGGCTTCAATCACCAAGCCTTTGGCAGGTGCATCCACAGGTGCTTTGAGTTCTAAAATCTCCGCTTGGAGCAAGACGTTTTCGAGCAAACTGTCAATATTTAAATTTTGTTTGGCTGAAATTTCGACAAAAGGCACATCACCACCGTATGCCTCTGGAATCACATCTTCTGCGACCAATTCATTGGTCACACGCTCTGGATTGGCATCGGGTTTATCAATTTTGTTAATCGCCACCACCATCGGCACACCCGCCGCTTTGGCATGGGCAATCGCTTCTTTGGTCTGCGGCATCACACCGTCATCCGCCGCAACCACGAGAATCACAATATCGGTCGCTGCCGCACCACGCGCACGCATCGCCGTAAACGCTTCGTGGCCTGGGGTATCGAGGAAAGTAATCATGCCGCGTGCGGTTTTCACGTGGTACGCGCCAATGTGCTGGGTAATCCCACCCGCTTCACCCGAAGCCACACGCGCACGACGAATGGCATCAAGTAATGAGGTTTTACCGTGATCCACGTGCCCCATGACTGTGACCACTGGCGCACGCGGGAATAGCTCATACTCAACGTGTTCAGTCGCCTCATCAAGGAAAGCATCGGGATCATCCAATTTCGCCGCAAAAGCTTTGTGACCGAGTTCCTCAACCAAAATCATCGCGGTGTCTTGGTCCAGCACTTGGTTAATCGTCACCATTTGACCCATGCCCATCAAAACCTTAATCACTTCAGAGGCTTTAATCGACATTTTGTGCGCCAAATCCGCCACTGAAATGGTTTCAGGCACGTGCACTTCTTGGACAATTGGCTCAGTCGGCGCAGCAAACCCACCTTGATCGGGGTCTTGCTGATGGCGATGTTTTCCCTTGCCTTTGCCTGCACGCCAACCACGATCGTCGCCTGTCGCACCGCGGGTTTTCAAACCACCGCGACCACGACCACCATCGTTTTGATCCTTACCCGAAACGCCTTTTTTACCTTTGCCTGCGGTATTCGATGGCGCGGTGCTGTTCGCGGGTTTGGCAACAGTTGCCGCAACCACAGGTTTTTTGGTCTCGCCCTCAGGTTTCACAGGTTTGTGCAATGTGCCTTCGGGTTTATGCGCCACGAGTTTTTTCGCAGGCTCTGATTTCCATGAGTTGAGTTTTTCCGCTTCAAGTTGCGCTTCACGACGGCGGCGATCACGCTCGGCGTTTTCGATATTTTGCGCTTCACGCTCAGCCCGTGCTTTATCCAATGCGGCTTGCGCTTGTGCCGCATCTTGCTTGGCTTTTTCAAGGGCTTTGTCTGCACGCGCTTTGGCTTTGTCCTCGGTCTTGTTTTCTACTTGGGGTGCTGATTTAGACTCGGCTTTGGCAACGGTTTTTTTAGGGGCAGGTGTGCTCTCAGTCACCACTGTTTCAACAACCTCTTGAACAACTGCAGATGGGGCTGACGCCACTTTTTTGCTTGCAGCTTGCGCCTGCGCACGGACTTTGGCATCGGCTTCTTGGCGCGCGAGCAACTCTTTGGCACGCAACAATTCCGCCTCGCGTTTGGCAATTTCTGCCTCGTCAATCACGGGCGTGATCGGTTCAGGAATTTCTTCAACCACAGGGGTAGGTGCTGGAGCAGCCGCTGTTTCAAGCAAGGGGTCGCGTGCCACAAAGGTGCGTTTTTTCTTGACTTCTACTTGCACCGTGCGCGTTTTACCCGTCGCATCCGCTTGACGAATCTCGCTGGTTGATTTCTTGGTGATGGAGATTTTTTTGGTCGCCCCATCATTTGAGCCATGCGCACGTTGCAACGATGCGAGTAACTTGGCTTTATCGGCCTCAGTCACTTCATCGTTTGCAGACGCTTTATTCACGCCAGCACCGTTGAGCTGCTCAATCAGCACATCAACGGGCATTTTCAGCTCTTGCGCAAATGAAGCCACGGTCATTTCAGTCATAGGTATTTCCTTAATTTTGTGATGCAATATTTAAATACCGTCATCACGTGTGTTGCATATTTTTTAAATGTTACATGGTGGGTTCGCTCATGGTATCACTCAGCAAACCAGTGTTCACGCGCTTTCATAATGATGGCTTTGGCATCCGCTTCTTTGAGCGTACTCATTTCCATCAGTTCGTCCACCGCCAAATCCGCCAAATCATCGCGCGTGGTGATTTGGTGATCCGACAATTGCGCTGCCAGTGCAGTGGTCATGCCCTCAACGCTAAATAAATCCTGTACTGCGCCTGCTTTTTCTTCTTGCGAAATCGCTTCAGTCAAAATCGCCGCACGCGCACGGTTGCGCAATTCTTCAACGATTTCTTCGTCAAAGGCATCAATTTCAAGCATTTCCGATACAGGCACATAAGCGACTTCTTCTAAACTGGTGAAGCCCTCTTCAATCAAAATCGCTGCAACTTCTTCATCCACGTCGAGTTTTTCCGTGAATAAATTGAGCAAGGCTTGCGATTCTTTTTCGTGTTTCGCCGCAGAGTCCGCTTGGCTCATCACATTGATTTGCCAGCCTGTGAGTTGGCTTGCCAAACGCACGTTTTGACCGTTACGACCAATCGCAATCGCTAAATTATCATCGTCCACCGCCACGTCCATCGCGTGCGCATCCTCATCAACCACAATCGAAGTCACCACTGCTGGGCTCAAAGCATTCATCACGTATTGTGCAGGTGACTCGTCCCAAATCACGATATCAATCGCTTCACCACCCAACTCATTGCGCACTGCGGTCACGCGCGAACCACGCACACCAACACACGTACCGACGGGATCAATCCGTTGATCAACCGCATGTACCGCGACTTTCGCACGCACACCTGGGTCACGCGCTGCACCTTTGAGTTGCAAATTGCCTTGCTCAATTTCAGGCACTTCTTGTGTGAACAATTCCATCAAAAATTCAGGACACGTGCGCGAGAGTTGCAATTGACGCGCACCTTTTTGTGTTTCATCCACCTCAGCGATATACGCACGCACACGGTCACCCGAGCGTAAATTCTCGCGCGGCAACATTTGATCTCGCGGCAAAATCGCTTCAACGCGACCTGATTCGACAATGGCTTGCACGCGGTCAATGCGCTTGACCGTACCCATCATGATTTTATCGCCACGCGCCAAATACTCTTGTAAAAGTGCATCGCGTTCTGCATCGCGGATGCGTTGCAAAATTACTTGTTTGGCGGTTTGCGCACCGATGCGACCGATTTCCACCGATTCGACTTCTTCTTCGATGAACTCGCCCACTTCGATGTCGGGAATATCTTCCTTCGCTTCCCATTCGAGAATTTCGCGGTCAGGCTCTTGCAAACCCGCTTCATCAGGCACAACCAACCAACGGCGATAGGTTTTATATTCACCTGTATCGCGGTTGATGGCAACGCGCAAATCCACACCGTCCTCTTCAAAGCGACGCTTTGCCGCTGAAGCCAATGCCGCTTCCAACGCGCCGAATACGATTTCTAAATCAACGTTTTTCTCACGCGCCAAAACATCGACCAATTGCAATACATCACGATTCATTTTTGCTTCCCTTTGAAATTATAAACAGGCACCAAACGCGCCTTATCCACATCCGCCAAACCAAATGCCAAGACCTGCTCGGCACCCTCATGTTCAAAAACCATATTCAACTGTTCGCCCTCAGGCGCGTCCATATTGACTGCCTGCAAAGTGCCTGTGAAATTCTTGCGCCCTGCCGTGTCCGCCTCGGAAAAATGCAAGGGCAACTTTAAGCGCACACTGGCCAAACTGCCCGCAAAACGCTTAAAATCCGCCATTTTTTTCAATGGCCGATCCAAACCCGGAGAAGACACCTCTAAACGCTCGTAATTGATATTCTCCACCTCAAACAGGTAGGTCAACTGGCGTGAGAGCACTTCGCAATCTTCCACCGTGATTTCGCGCGTATGGGTGGCTTCATCAATGTACACGCGCAACAAGCTATTCGTGGCACGCTCAAAATCGACCAACTCATAACCCAAACCGACAGCTGTTTGCTCGATTAATTGCTCTAAATTCATTTCAGACAATCCAAAAACACAATAAAAAATGGGCATCCACGCATGGTGCCCATCCTTTTTCAAACCCAAAGAACTGCGTAACCCAATCAAGCCAAAACCAACAGCGACTTCATCTGTGGACGGTTACGCCCTTTAATAACCCGCAAATTGTACGCGCTAAATCCTTAATTATCAAGTATTTTTTACAAATAGTCTCGCAATCGGTAATACGCCATGCCCAACACTTGAGCAGGTGTGCGCAAGTATTTCCCACCCACAAACGGTAAGTGGCGCAGTTTGGTGAACAAATCAAATCTCTGGGCTTGACCGCGCACCGCTTCGGCGGCGAGTTTGCCCGCAATGCCTGTCAATATCAGCCCATGCCCTGAAAAACCTTGTAAGTAATACACGTTCGGTGCAATTCGCCCAAAATCAGGCGCGCGGTTGACCGTGACATCGACAAATCCGCCCCAGCAGTATTCAACTTGAGCAGAATCAAGTTGTGGGAAAGCGCGCAACATGGTTTTACGCATGGCCACGGGCAGGTTTGGTGGTGTGATGCCCGAGTAACTCACACGCCCGCCAAACAACATGCGGTTGTCATTGGTCACTCTGAAGTAATCCAATACAAAATTATTGTCACAGACCGCAATTCGATTTTTAATCAAACTGTTGGCCAAATCATGCGGCAATTGTTCTGTGGCAATGATGTACGTGCCCACAGGCATGATGCGTTTAGCGATTTTGGGTGCGAGCTCCTCGATATAGACATTGCCCGCCAGTATCACAAAACTCGCTTTGACTTGCCCGTGCGCGGTTTTCACCACGACTGGGTCGGTGTATTGAATCTCAGTGACGATGCTGTGCTCAAAAATCGCCACGCCCGCTTCCAAACACGCCCGCGCCAAGCCCAAGGCATATTTGAGTGGGTGTAAATGCGCCGAGTTTTTATCCAAAACCCCCGCGTGGTAGCGTTTGGATGCGACCCACTCAGGCATCTGCTGCGCGCTGACTTTTTGTAAATGCGGGTAGTCATATACATCCGCCATGCGGTCAGCCCATTCAAACAAACCCGCGCTGGACTTGGGTTTAACGCTCGCGGTCATATAACCATCGACCCAATCACAATCAATGTCGTATGTTTTGATGCGCGCGCGCATCAAATCCAACCCTTCAAGGGTGAGGTTGAACGCGGTTTTTGCCTCACCCAATGACAACTGCTTTTCAAACGGCTCTTCGCCACAGGCATAGCCTGCAATCGCTTGTCCACCATTGCGCCCTGACGCGCCCCACGCAACCCGTTTGCCTTCTATCAATGCCACCTTAAATCCAGCATTGACCAACTCTAAAGCCGCCGACAAACCCGCTAAACCCGCGCCCACCACGCACACATCCGCTTGTACTTGACCTTGTAAACTTGATTGTTCGGGTAAAGGTTGAGCAGTGGCTGTGTAGTAAGAGTTATTTGCGAGTTTTTCGTCTTGTGCGTACATGGTGAGCCTCAGTTGTGGGAATTTGCCAAAGCGTACCCGATAATTTCTCTTGCGAGTGAAATGTCGGATGGATTCAACCCAATGTGGACTGCTGCCCCGAGGCACATTAAACCACTTCAATTGTTTGGCTTGAGACATTGCCCCTTAAATCATCCAATGCCTGCAAACAATAACAACTGTACGCCAAGCCACAAAATGTAAATAAAGTGGTAAAGGTCAATATGGACAGTATTGCAGTAATGGGCAACAACACCGCCCCTATCACCGAACCCACCCACACAAAGGTCGGCAACGCGCCCAAAAAGGTGATGATCACGCCGAGTGCAAATAGATTGAAATTGTGTTGCGCAGCAATGGTTGCGAACTCCTCATGCGTGGCATGGTCGGCCAGCGCGTCTAAGGTAAACACTTTTTGGTTGTAACGCGCAATTACCCCGCCCTGTATCAGTGCCCCTAAGCCAGCCAACACGTACGCAGGCACCGAAATAATCCAGAAAAATCCAAACCACACGGTCCATTTGAGTGTGTGCCACACCGACTGACGTATACTCAACCCACCTGTTTTTGGCATGTTTGGGAAAAACTTGTTTGCCACCAATTGATTGATATGACTCATACCAAACACGCTGATAAAAATCATCGCCCATACCACTGTAAGCACCACAAACAAAACGGCGGTAAGCATAAACGCCACGAAGCCCATGACCATAGTGATGAGCGATTCCCACCAATTGTCACCCGACCACTGACCGTCCACCCAATTGCGCGCATCTATCGCAACCGCTTTAATTTCATCGCCCCAAACAATTCCCACCGTAAACACCAAAACCAAGCCGAGCACGACTGAAAATAAAGTCGGTTTCCAAATCAGCAACCACACCCGCGGTGTCAACATCAAACCCAATGCACGACTCAGTGCTTGAACAACACGTTTCATAATATCCTCTGGTAAATTTTTATCATTATGGCACGAGTGCAATTGTATCCGCGTTTACCGCCCCATCGCATCCCAAATTTTATACAAACGTTTGACCGAGACAGGCATCGGTGTGCGCAATTCTTGTGCAAACAAACCGACGCGCAATTCCTCCAACAACCATCTAAACTCCATCAGTCGCGCATCCACACTGTGTTCGCCTTGTGCACGTTGCGCATTGTATTCGCGCTGCCAATTCAGTTGCAAAGGCAGCATATCACGCATCAACTGAGCATCGCGCTCAACCCCACCTTTGAGTTTGTCGCAGCGCATGGCAATCGCTTTAAAGTAGCGTGGATAGTGGCTCAATTGTGCATACGCAGTGCGCTCAATAAAGCCTTTGGGCGTTAATTGAGCCATCTGCTCGCCAACGTCTTTGTATTGATTGGCGTGAATTTTGATGCCATTCAATTTTTTTTGCGCGTTTTGCCATTCGTTCAATAGTTGCAACACCAATCGCCCCACCTCTTGCACAATCAGTCCCAATCGGGTTTTCGCGTGTGCAATCATGGCATTGAAACTCGTTCCATCCGTCGGTTGCTGCTTGACGTCATCCAATTGACAGGCTCGACGCAAACTCACGGTGAGGATATCGGCTTTGACTTGTTCCAAAGTGCCGCCCGTCAAACCGACATACAGCATACCGATGTGCGTGGCATCGGGGATGTTTTTTTCCAAATGCTTGAGATTGTCCTTGAGCGCGATGCGCGCCAAGCGCAAAATGCCTTTGTCATGAACCAGTCGCGCCTGCGTCTCATCGTCCCATACCGATAATTCACAATGCTCGCCCATATCTTGCAAAGCGGGATAACCAAACAGGGTTTGTTTGCCTTTTTGCAAACTCATCAATTCAGGCAATTGCCCAAAATTCCATGTCACAATGTGCGAGTTTTGTACAATGGATGCACTGTTTACCGCACTGTTTGCTTGAGTGACCGACTGCTTGGCATTGGGTGTTTCAGTTTGCTGAACCTGTTTTTTAACGTGCTGTAAGTTGTCTTGCACCGTGTTCTGAAAACTCGCGCGCGCTTGCTGACCAAAATGTTGGCGCAGCAAGGTCAAGTTTCGACTCATTTCAATCTGTCGACCATATTCATCCAGCAACTTAAAATTCATAAACGAGTGCGGTGACAGGGTTTCGAGTTTAAAGTCACTGATTTTGAGTTGTTGCATGGTTTTCAAACGCACGTATTCAATCAGCGCATCCATCAAGGGCACTTGCCCTGTTTTGCGCTCTGCGTCCGCCCAATCGACAAAATCCTGTGTGAATTCTGGCAAGGGCACACAATGACGGCGCAGCTTTTGCGGCAACGATTTGAGCAATGCCTGCACCTTTTCCTTAATCATGCCCGCAACCAACCATTCGGTCTGGGTTTGCGCGACAAAATTAAGCACCGTCACAGGCACAGCCAAGGTCACGCCATCGCGGTGCGAACCCGGTTCAAAATGATAGGTCAGCGCACAATCGACACCGCCCACGCTCATCGTTTTCGGAAAAACCTCACTGGTCACACCCGCTGCTTCGTGGCGCATGAGTTCTTCGCGCGACAGATACAATTTTTTCGGCTCGGTTTTAATCAGCGTGTCGTGCCATTTTTGCAAAGCACGTGTGTCGCAAATATGCTTTGGAATCACCGAATCATAAAACGCAACGATGAGTTCATCATCAACCAAAACGTCTTGACGACGCGATTTGTGCTCCAACTTTTCAATCTGGTGAATCAACTGCGTGTTGTGGGTAATAAACGGAAAACGCCCCTCTATCTCGTGTTGCGCCACGCCGTCGCGAATGAAAATTTCACGCGCCTCGGTTGGATGGATGCGCGCATAACTCACAGGACGCGCGCTGTACACCACCAAACCATATAAAGTCGCGCGCTCGTCCGCCTGCACCTGCCCTGATTTTTTACGCCAACGAGGCTCGGAGTAGGTTTTATTCAATAAATGCGATGCGATTTGCTCCAACCATTTGACTTCAATTTTCGCAATTGTGCGTGCGAACAGACGCGAGGTTTCGACCAACTCACCCGCCATGACCCACGCGGCATTTTTCTTGCTCACGCTTGTACCTGGCCACAGATAAAATTGAATGCCACGCGCACCTGTATAAAATTGCGCTCGTTGACCGAGTTTGGCTTGTTGGGCTTGCTGCTGTGCGGTGGCATTCGGCAGTGGTTTGGCTTCGTTTTTAAACCCCACATTCCCCAACAAGCCTGTGAGCAAGGCGCAGTGTAACTGCTCATAGGTCGGCTCAGTTTGATTCTCGCGCCACCCCTGCTCCAACACCTGCGTGCGCAATTGGCTATGAACATCGCGCCACTCGCGCAATCGCAGGTGATTGAGAAAGTTTGCACGGCACAATTCTTGCAACTGACGATTGGATTTTTTATGCGCGACCGCTTGTTCAAACCACTGCCAAATTTTCAGATAACTCAGAAATTCCGACTGCGGATCGGCGAATTTAACATGCGCCGCATCGGCTTGCTGGCGCGCTTCTTGTGGTCGGTCGCGCACATCTTGCACCGACAAAGCCGCAGCGATAATCAGCACCTCGCGCAACGCGCCCATATCGCGCGCAGACAGTATCATGCGTGAGACACGTGGGTCAATCGGCAGTTTGGCCAATGCACGACCAATGTCGGTCAAGTTGTTTTGCACATCGACCGCACCGAGTTCTTGCAACAAATGATAACCATCGCTAATCGCTTTGGCGGGCGGTGCTTGTACAAATGGAAATTGCTCAATTTGCGTCAAACCCAAGGCTTTCATGCGCAAAATCACATTTGCTAAAGACGAGCGCAGAATCTCTGGATCGGTAAAGTCACTTCGGCTTTGAAAATCTTGCTCGTCGTACAAGCGTATGCACACGCCCGCCGCCACACGACCACACCGTCCTGCGCGTTGATTCGCAGCGGCTTTTGAAATCGGTTCAATCTGCAATTGTTCGACTTTTTGGCGATATGAATAACGTTTCACCCGCGCCAAACCTGTGTCCACCACATAGCGAATGCCAGGTACAGTCAACGATGTTTCCGCCACGTTAGTGGCGAGCACGATGCGCCGAGCGTTTGAGCGTTTAAAAATCCGCTCCTGTTCAGAGGACGATAAACGCGCAAACAAAGGTAAAATTTCGGTATGCGCAGGATGGTGTTTGCGCAAATGCTCGGCGGCTTCGCGAATTTCGCGCTCCCCGGGGAGAAACACCAACACATCGCCGTTGCCCTGCTCACGCGCCAGTTCATCGACCGCATCGACAATGCCATCGTACAAGCCACGTTCTTTGTCGCTTTCAGTGGCTTGTATTGGGCGATAGCGCACCTCCACAGGATAAGTGCGCCCCGTCACGTTGATAATCGGTGCGAGTTTGCCATTGGCTGAAAAATGCTCGGCAAAGCGATTCGCGTCTATCGTTGCTGAGGTGATGATGATTTTTAAATCAGGGCGTTTGGGCAAAATCTCTTTGAGATAGCCTAATAAAAAGTCAATATTTAAACTGCGCTCGTGCGCCTCATCGATAATGATGGTGTCGTATTGACGCAGCAGTCGGTCGGTTTGCGTCTCTGCCAACAAAATCCCATCAGTCATCAATTTAATCGACGCACCTTTTTGCAATTTATCCGCAAAGCGAATTTTATAGCCAACGATTTGCCCAAGTTCTGAGCCGAGTTCCTCGGCAATGCGTTTGGCGGTGCTGGTCGCAGCCAAGCGTCGAGGTTGCGTGTGACCGATTAACCCACGCCCGCCAGCACCTGCGCCGCGCCCCAGACTCAAGCACATTTTCGGTAATTGTGTGGTTTTACCCGAACCCGTTTCACCGCAAATAATCACGACTTGGTTGTTGGCAATCAAGTTACAAATCACGTCTTTTTCTTGCGAGACGGGCAAAGCCTCAGGAAACTCAATGCGTTTTTGTAGCGATTGGATTTGCTCAAGACTCAATTCAGGCAACGATTTTTTGGCAGCATCGCGGGGTATGGTATTTGACGCACGCACGGATTTGGGTTGAGTGGATTTTATTGAGTGTGATTGGGTATTCGTTGGTATTGAGTGCTGTTGAGCAGCACCTCGTCCTCGTTCAGTTTGGGGACGTTTGTTATTTTTATCTGTGGACGACTTGGTGTCCTGTTTTGCTTTGTGTTCCACACGAATACTCATTTAACGGTTGGTGTCTGCATGTAAAAAAGCCTTCGCGAGCGAAGGCTTTTCGTTAGCATCTCAAATATTAACTGCCATTGCCAAAGCCGCTATTGGCAAGTGAAGAGTTGCCACCCGACTCAATCCAGTCTTTTAATTTAACCGCATCGGTCACGCGCGAGTCCGCAGAGCGCGAGTCCAAAAACACCATAATTTTGGGTGTACCATTGATTCGAGTTTGTAATACCAAACATTTGCCCGCGGCACTCAAAGTACCGGTTTTTTGCAAACCAATGTCCCAACCCATATTGCGGGTAATCAAACGATTGCTGTTGACATATTTTTTGTAGTTGCCATCGGCTGTGTAGATGTACGCGCTGTCGTTGGTTGACAATTCACGGATGGTTTTGTACTGGGTTGCCGCATTGACCATTTTTGCCAAATCCATCGCACTGGCTTGATTGGCAGAAGACAAACCACTTGGATCGACAAACTGCGCAGAGTACATATTGAGCATGGCTGCTTTGGCGTTCATCGCTTGAATAAACGCACCCATACCACCTGGATACGTGCGTCCCAGCGCATAAGCAGCGCGATTTTCGGAGGACATCAATGCTAGCAACATCACGTCACGACGCGTCAACGTTGTGCCCGCTGTCAAACGCGAATGGTGATAATGTGCCGCATCTTCATCCGTGATGGTGATGTATTCATTCATATCCAAACCTGCGTCCAAAGTCACCATAGCAGTCATCAATTTGGTGATAGAGGCAATCGGCAAAGCGGTTTGCACATTTTTTTCGTACAAAGTTGTCCAACTATTTTGATCGACCACCAAAGCCACACTGGCGCGCAAGCCAACGGGATCATAGGTTTCATTCAAACCAAATTGACGACCATAAGAGCCAGAAACACGAGGAACCACAGTCACAGGCACACGCTCAACCACTTTGGGCTTAACCACAACTGTAGCGGGTTTGTAAGAAACTTTAACCACACTGCGCGCCGATTTACTCGAGCCAGATTGAGTCACTGCTTTTTGAATTTTAACGGCTTTATTGCTTTTTGAAACGGTCAACAACTGATTTTTTCGCACTGCGGTTGTTGAGGTGGTTTTTGTAGTTTTTTTGTTGCCCACCTCTTGTTTAACCAGTTTACTGGCTTTGCTCGTTGTTTTTGTTGCGATGGCAGATTTACCGACTGCCTTAGCGGCCACTTTTACCGAAGTTTTAGCGGTCACTACTTTTGCGGTGGGTTTTGCAACCACTTTGGCGGATGTCTTGGCTGAAACAGGCAGTGCAAAAACCATTGAGGACACTATGGTCGCCAAGCCAATTTTTGTTGTTTTTTTCATAAAACACCTCACTTGCGGATATTTTCTTTTATAAATAGGGGGCTTCCCACGCGTGACCGTGGATTAAGTCTTCACGCACATCAAATGCGTTTCGACTGAGTTGTTCCAATTTTACGATAATTTTCTTATATATCAAAGAGTTTTGTTGCTTTTATAAAGAAAAATATTTGAATATGGAATAATTTTGATGATTTGCACAGTCTGCCAAGCTCTCTAAATTTATTTCAGTGCTTACGATTGGTATAAAAATACCCGAAAAACCATCTTTTAATTTAGTTCTTTATAAACCACTTTAACAATTTCAATGATTTCTACCCCCTTAGGGGTTTGAAGTCGAACTTCATCGCCTTCTCTTTTTTTCAGCAAAGCCCGTGCAATCGGGCTCATCCAACTCACATAATTTCTGTCAGTATCAATCTCATCACGCCCGACAATGCTGATGGTTTCCTCAACTTGTTCTGCCTCACGCCAGTAGGTCACCGTTGCACCAAAAAACACTTGGTCATTATGGTTTTGTGCCGCAGGGTCAACCACGACAGCACTTCCCAAGGCTTTGCTCAAAAACCGCGTGCGTCTGTCAATCTCACGCAGACGCTTTTTGCCATACAAATAATCGCCATTTTCCGAACGGTCACCATTTTTCGCCGCCCAAGAAACAATGCTCACCACCTCAGGTCGCTCAACATCGAGTAACTGCAACAACTCAGCTTTGAGACGTGCATACCCTTGTGGGGTCATATAGTTTTTGATGGTGGTTTGCTCACTCATCTTCAATTCCTGCTAAATCACGGGGTATGTTTTGCAACAGTAAATAGGCATTGTTGCTTTTAAGCACATTGGCATCGGATAACTGTGCGCGCCAGCGTCGCGCGCCCGCAACACCATGAAACAAATTTAACCAGTGACGCGTCATATTGCGCAGTGGTACGCCCTGCTCAATTTGCGACTGAGCGTATTCAACCAACTGTGCCAATATGCGTTCGCGCGTAGGCATGGGCGTATTGGTTTGCCCAAACACCCGCGCATCTGCTTGAGCCAACACAAACGGTTCATGATAAAACCAACGCCCAACCATCACACCATCGACTTGCTGCAAATGCTGCGCCACCGATTCGTAATCAGTAATCCCGCCATTGACACTGATGTGCACATCAGGAAAATCCCGCTTCAAACGCTGCACCACGTCATAACGCAACGGTGGAATATCACGGTTCTCTTTCGGGCTCAAACCTTTGAGCCACGCATTGCGCGCGTGTACGACAAACACACGCACCCCTGCCTGCGCCACAGTACCAATAAAATCACGTACAAAGCCATAATCTTCGTTTTTATCCAAACCAATGCGGTGCTTGACCGATACTTCGACGTCCGCCGCATCACGCATGGCTTTCACACCGTCGGCAACCAAGTTAGGCTCGTGCATCAAACACGCGCCAAACGCCCCACTTTGCACACGCTCAGATGGGCAACCACAATTGATATTGACTTCGTCATAACCCCAGTCTTGGGCGATTTTGGCGCAACGCGCGAGCAAATCAGGCTCTGAGCCGCCGAGTTGCAAAACAATCGGATGCTCCGCCGCGTTAAAGTCCAAATGCCGATGCGCGTCGCCATGCAAGATGGCATTGACATTGACCATCTCGGTGTAGAGCAAGACATTTTTTGAGAGCAAACGATGAAAGTAGCGACAATGACGATCCGTCCAATCGAGCATGGGCGCGACAGACAATCGGCGTGCGATTTCTAAATCCGTGGAAAGAGGCAGGTGTGCGGTGTTCAAAAGGGTTTGTATCTAAATGATCTAAATTTGAATTATTTTTGTTTGGCTTGGCAGTCTTTACACACACCATACAAGGTCATCGCACGTTCTTGAATCACGAATTGATACTCGTTGGCAATTTCATTTTGACGCGCTTGCAAAGGCGCATCGTTGAACTCAATCACCTTGCCACAACTCAAACACAACAAATGATCGTGCGGCTCCCCACCATTGAGTTCATACAATGCTTTACCTGATTCAAAATTGCGGCGAATCAACAAACCCGCCTGCTCAAACTGCGTGAGCACACGATAAACCGTCGCCAATCCAATATCCATATCTTCAATCAATAGCAGTCGATACACATCCTCAGCACTCAAATGACGCTGATCACCCGCCATCGTGTTTTGGAACAATTCCAATATTTTCAAGCGTGGCAAAGTTACCTTTAAGCCACTGCTTTTTAATTCCTGAGAGTTACTCATCATGCATTCACATTCATTTTTAAACGATTGACCACTGCAATTATTTACGCACGCAGACTCACTTACAGCCAACTCAGACTTAATTTATGGTAATCTTACATGAATTCAATTGCCTTGACACGAAATACCCTTCATGTCATTGGCACAACAATAAACACAGACGATACAGGAATCAAAATGAAACAAACAATGACTCGCATCAGTTTAATCGCCGCCATGATTTTTGGGCTGAGCGCATGTGTGAACATCCCTTACCGCGCACCTATCCAACAAGGCAATGTGATTGAAGAAGGACGCGCCAAAGCAATCCAACAAGGCATGAGCAAGACAGAAGTTGCCAACATCCTTGGCACGCCAATGTTAGAAGACCTATTCCACAAAGACCGCTGGGATTATATTTATCGCTTGGACAAACACTATCAAGCCGCGCAACAAGAGCGCGTGACCATTTGGTTCACCAACAACATCGCCACCAAAGTTGAACACAGCACGGTCGCACCATAATCTTTTATCTGAAATTTGAAGCCATACTGAGTTAACAATGAAATTAGTCATCACAGGTGCGTCTGGACGCATGGGACGCATGTTGATTGAAACAGCACTGTCCAATCCTCAAATCACCCTACACGGCGCAGTGGACTCTGCGCAAAGCCCTTTCATCGGCAAAGACGCGGGCGATTTTTTAGGTCACGCCACTGGTGTAAATATTGTTGCGGATTTCGCAGCGGCGATTAAAGGCGCGGATTGCGTGATTGATTTTACCCGTCCCGAAGCGACCTTGGACTATCTGCCGCTGTGTGCGCAAGCAGGCGTGAACTTGGTCATTGGAA
This sequence comes from Burkholderiaceae bacterium, assembly GCA_018261955.1. Classification (GTDB taxonomy): domain Bacteria; phylum Pseudomonadota; class Gammaproteobacteria; order Burkholderiales; family Burkholderiaceae; genus CTSOIL-112. Next base: position 151,085 of record JAGTRK010000003.1, on the reverse strand, counting down.
CCACAGGTTTTGACGCGGCAGGCAAAGCATTGATTGCCAAAACCGCCGAGCAAACGGGCATCGTGTTTTCCCCCAATATGGGCATTGGTGTCAATGCCACATTCAAAATTCTTGAACTCGCCGCCAAGATTCTCAATCAAGGCTACGACATCGAAATCATCGAAACCCACCACCGCAATAAAGTCGATGCGCCTTCAGGCACGGCACTGAAAATGGGTGAAGTGGTGGCAGAGGTTTTGGGACGTGACTTAAAGCAATGTGCGGTTTACGGACGCGAAGGCATCACAGGCATTCGTGATGAGAAAACCATTGGCTTTTCGACCATACGTGGCGGTGATGTGATTGGCGACCATACAGTTTTGTTTGCAGGCGCGGGCGAGCGCATCGAAATCACCCACAAATCGTCTTCACGCCAAACCTATGCCGCGGGCGCAATGCGTGCGGCACTCTTTTTGAATGGGCGCAAGCAAGCAGGTTTGTTTGATATGCAGGATGTTTTGGGTTTGAATACGATTTAATATGTTGCGTAAAAACTGGGTATTTTGGCTCAACAGTGCGTTATTACACGGTATTGTGATTGTGTTGTTGTGGTTTCCGCAACCCTTGCACTTCCCCACCCGCGCCGATGTCATGGATGCGTGGAAAAACGCCGCATTGTATGTTGAACGCACATTGCATCCTGAACAATACGCACGCGCTGAGCAAGAAGCCAAAGCCGCTGCACAGCGGCGCATTGCCCAGTTACCACCTGCCCTAATCACACGCGCCCAACCGCTCAACAAAGTGGTGCAGGTTCGTTGTCCAAAAGATGCGCGCGCAGCCAAACTGCATGGCAATGTATTTCTGACCGCCGACATTGACGCACAGGGAAAAGTTGGTAAGGTTGTGGTCATTGAGCCCGCGCCCAGCGCGCAAATCAACCAACTCATCGTGCACAGTTTTACCAAAGCGCGCTTTTCGCCTGCAATCGACGCGACGCAAAAACCCGCGCCCGATCAAATTCATTTCAACTGGCCTTACGACTGCCGCAAATAAGTTAAAATGCCAACCCTCTCATCTACCCTACCGACACACGACTTATGAACTCATTTAACCTGCAACACTTCTGGCAACAAGGCGACAGTTTTGCGCATTTCGTCGCAATCGTTTTACTGATGATGTCCATCCTCAGTTGGGGCGTGATTGCCCTACGCGCCATGATGGTGGTGCGCATGCGCAATCTCGGTGCGGCGATTGAAAGTTTTTGGGACAATATGGATTCGGACACACAAATTCCCACCATGCAAACACTCGACCGCGAAAACTTGGTCACACCACTGGCAATGGTGGCTAAAAACGCGCCCGATACATCCACATTGGAACGCAAATTGTCCAGCGCGGTGCGTCAATCTGAACACTCATTGGAACAGGGGTTAACTTTATTGGCAACCGTTGCCTCCAGCGCGCCTTTTGTCGGATTGTTGGGCACAGTTTGGGGCATTTACCGCACGCTGACCACCGTGGCCGCCGATGGACAAATGGACATCAATGCGATTATTGGTCCCGTGGGTGAAGCCTTGATTATGACGGCATTTGGCTTGGCGGTGGCATTGCCCGCCCTGTTTGCCTACAATTTTTTCAGCCGCAAGAACCAAACTCAGTCAAACGAAATTGATGCGTTTGCGCATGACTTGGTGGCCATCTGCGCTGAACGCAAGGGATACTAATCATGGCATTTTCCACAGGCGGTTCAGGTAAAAAACACGCAGTGCTCTCAGACATCAACATCACACCGATGGTGGATGTGATGCTGGTGCTGTTGGTGATATTTATTATGGCTGCGCCCCTCATGACTCAATCGGTCAAAGTCAAAACTGCCAATTCCAAAGCCGCCTCCAATCAAGCGAAAACCCCACCTGTGGTACTCGCGGTCAATGCCCAGGGGCAATATTTCGTCGGCACAACGCAGGTCAAGGAGGCCGAGTTATTGGCAACCCTCAAAGCCCTCGCCGAAAAAGACGCACAAACCACCATCCTAATTCGCGCGGATAAAAACATTCCGTATTCAAAAGTTGCACAACTGCTTTTGGCGAGTCAAGGCGCGGGCTTGGAAAAAGTCAGCATCGACACCCAAGCCACGGGACAATAAGCCGTGACTTTCTCGGCAATACTCAAACAATTTTGCAAAGTGGGCAAAGCCAAATTTTTTGCCTATCCTGCGCTGTTGATTTTGATTTCAGGGTTTGCCCACGCCCAAGCCATCAGCCTCACCGACGACACGGGACAAACACTACAATTTGCCCAGCCCGTCCAACGTATTGTGTCGCTTTCACCTGCAATTACCGAAAACCTGTTTGCCATCGGTTTGGGCGAGCGCATCGTTGGGGTCAGCAGTTACTCGAATTATCCAGCGCAAGCCAAGCAAATCCCCATTGTCAGTGACCACCAATCAATTGATTTAGAAGCCATACTCAAACTCAAACCTGATGTGGTGGTGGCATGGCATGGTGGACAATCGCCTGCACAATTGAGAATACTCCAGCAATTAAACATTCCGATTTTTTACCAGGAAATCAATACCTTGGCCGACATTCCGACTTCGCTCATGCGTTTATCGCAAATGGCAGGCAATCAATCAATCGCCGCGCCGATTATCGCCAATGCCTACGCGCGCATTCCGCTGATTGCCCAAGCCCCAAAGCCGATATTGCCTGCGTTTTATCAAGTTTGGAACCAACCTTTAATGACGCTCAATCGTGACAGTTGGGTGTCGGATGCACTCACACGCTGTGGCGCACAGAATATATTTGCCGATTTGCCCATCAGCGCGCCAACAGTGAATATAGAAGACGTACTCAAACGCAACCCTGCCCTCATCATCACCGCCACAGCCCACGCCCAGCCTGACCCTACACTCGATATGTGGCGCAATTGGCACGATGTATCTGCACTCAAGCATCAAGGTTTGTTGTTTGTCGATGCAGATTTAATCAACCGCGCGACCTTGCGCACCTTGATTGAAAGTGAACACCTGTGCACGCAGATTGCGCAGGTTCGCGCACGCATGAACTAAATAAACAACTCAAACCAAATTATGCTCACTGTCGCCACCTACAACATCCATAAAGCCCACTCTGTCATGCGCGGTTGTCACCTTTCCGCACTCAAGCAGGGATTGCATGAACTCAACGCCGACATCGTTTGCCTGCAAGAAGTGCAAGACATCAATACCAAACGCAATGCGCATTCCATCGAGCACCACGGGCATTCGCAGGTACTCGCACTGCAAGGTCAAGACTACCCATACATCGCTTATGGTGCCAATGCGGTCTATCAGCACGGCAACCACGGCAATGCTATTTTATCCAAACACCCGATTCAAAAATGGTCCAACATCGATATCTCTGACCACCGTTTGGAGCAAAGAGGCATACTGCACGCCACAGTACAGCACCCTGAGCATGGCGAAATTCATGTGATTTGTGCGCATTTTGGATTGTTTAAAGTATCGCGCATTCGTCAAGCGCAAGCCCTGATTCACCATGTGCGCGAACACGTTCCCGCGCACGCATCGCTGTTGGTGGCGGGTGATTTTAATGATTGGAATTTGCACGTGCATCAACTGCTGTCACGAGAATTGCAGATGAAAGATGCCATCGAAACCGTGCAACATGGACAAGCTCAGAATGAGCGTGGGCGCATTCGCCAACTCAGCCGACAATTCGCACAACCATTTAAACAAAGATTTTCAGGCAATGATTTGGATGAACATGAAAAACAGGTTGGGCGCACCTTTCCTAGCGTTGCGCCGTGGTTTAAATTGGATCGGCTGTATGTGCGTGGCTTTGAAATCAAAGATGCGCACATCAAAGCAGGACGGGTGTGGCGTGAACGCTCTGACCACGCGCCGATTTGCGCGGTTTTGAACCTGTGAAACGGTCATGATAAAAAACAAAGCCACCGCGAGGGTGGCCTAAGTTAGAGTGTTGGTGGGTGCCGAACAAAAAAACTCCACTCAACGACAAGAAACACTTCTGTGGCTTTTAATTTTCAGTTACCCAACCTGTAAACACTCCATAGGATTATTGACACAACTCCACCGCACGACAAGTACCTCCCACCGCCCAAGTCAATCCATTGTTGTTGAAAGTTGGCGTTAATACATATGTCGTTGCTACAAGACCTTGATTAAACTGCGCATCACCTGTTGCAGTAATCTCACCATTAACCACATTCACACTTGATACCCGACCTTGCGCACCCGATGCTGCTGGAATATTGTTGGATGCCGCATTACAGCCATTAACGGTTCCTAAATTGGTCGCGCACATTTCCACCGCAGTTTTATACGGTCCGACTGCGTTAATCACTTCGGTAAACCTTGCTCGTTGGTTATAATTCTGAAACCGCGGCACAGCAATGCTCGCCAAAATTCCTATCACCGCAATCACCATCAAAAGTTCCAACAGAGTAAATCCTTTTTGATGACTTACTTGTTTTTTTGCCAACTTAGACATCCACAACATGGTGTACTCCTATGCTCAAATTTTTCACATAGTGGATTTTACATGAACCTCATTTAAAAGTACAGAATATATAAATAACTTTTATTCGCAAATTAACAACACAACTTTCTATTCAAGCATACGGGCAATCGCCCACTGCGCCGCCATCATACCAAAACTGGCGGTGACCATGACGGAGGAGCCAAAACCCGCGCAATTGAGCCCTTGTGGCGCTGTGTTGTCCGTCACACAAACATCGACATTCATCTTTGGATAGAGCATCGCTTCATCCGAAAACAGCACAGGCACATTCATTTTCTGAATTTTTGTGGCTTTAGAAAGCTGGGATGTACTGAGTTTGTGCGCATGGCGTAATTTTTGCCGAATTTTTGCCAGTATCGGGTCTTGCACCGCAAAGGCAATGTCTGTCTGCACAATGCGTGTGGCATCGATTTTGCCACCCGCCGCACCGCAGGTGAGTAATTTTTGCCCCCGATGCTTACAAAACACAATCATCGCCAATTTCGCACGCACTTGGTCGGTGCAATCAAGCACCACATCCGCTGTTTGTGGAATTAACTCTAAGGTGTCTTCACCAATAAAATCATCGACTTCATGCACCATGCAACTGGGGTTAATTTGCGCAATGCGCTCACGCAATGCGGTGGTTTTCGCTTTGCCGAGTGTATCGGTGAGTGCCTGTACTTGGCGATTGACATTCGATTCAACCACATGGTCGGCATCAATTAAAGTCAACGTGCCCACGCCGCAACGCGCCAGTGCCTCAACCGCCCACGAGCCGACACCACCCACACCAACCACACAAACATGCGCTCGTGCCAGTGTGTCTATGGATTGCTCGCCGTATAAACGATTTAAGCCTGCGAATCGGCGTTCTGTATTTGTGCTCATATTGATTTTATTGGCTTGGGGTCATCACGCCCGCGTGGTATGATTTCACCATTGAAAAACAGCGGATATTGTAACTGTTTACCCGCTTGCTTTCACCCATTTCATTAATTAGGAGTGCTTCATGTTGGATTTATCCGCCCTACGGCAAGAGTACACCAACGCAGAATTAAACGAGCGCGATGCGCACACGCAGCCATTTTTGCAGTTTGAGGACTGGTTTTTGCAAGCACAAAAATCCGAAGTGCCTGAGCCCAATGCCATGGTATTGGCAACCTCAGATACGTACAATCAACCGCATGCGCGCGTGGTGCTCATCAAAGAAGTACGCCCCGAGGGCTTGGTTTGGTTCACCAATTACGACAGTGCCAAAGGCCATGATTTGGCGGACAATCCCCAAGCCAGCCTGCTGTTTTTTTGGCAGCCCCTGCAACGCCAAGTGCGCATCGAAGGTGTGGTCAAAAAAGTCGATGCCGCAGAGTCTGACGCATATTTTTACAGTCGCCCTGTGAGTAGTCAACTCGGCGCGTGGAGTTCGCCGCAAAGTCAAGAAATCAATAGTCGCATGGTTTTGGTCAAAAATATGGCAAGCAACGCGCTCAAATACGGCACATCACCCCCACGCCCAGAGCATTGGGGCGGCTATATTTTAGAACCCCATTATTTTGAATTTTGGCAAGGGCGTGCATCGCGCTTGCATGACCGCATCGCCTATCGAAAGCAAGACGATGGCAGTTGGCGGATTGCGCGTTTGGCTCCCTAAAAACAAGGCAAGTACTTCAGTTTGCCTTTTGTTCGCGGTATTATTTGAATGCAGGTTTGCGTTTCTCAATAAACGCTGCCATGCCTTCTTTTTGGTCATCGGTTGAAAACAGACTGTGAAACGCACGCCGTTCAAACAGCAAACCACTGGATAAAGGCGATTCAAACGCTTGATTGACCGCTTCTTTCGCACTCATCACTGCCAATTTGCCATAGCCCGCTATGGCTTGCGCCATTTTGAGGGCTTCGTCTTGTAAAATGTCGGCGGGCACAACGCGCGCGACCAGGCCCGAACGCTCGGCTTCCTCCGCGCCCATCATGCGCCCTGTCAGAACCATGTCCATTGCTTTGGCTTTACCCACCGCGCGCGTGAAGCGTTGCGTGCCGCCCGCGCCAGGAATCACGCCGAGTTTGATTTCGGGTTGTCCAAATTGTGCCGTATCGGCGGCAATAATCGTGTCGCACGCCATTGCCAACTCACAACCGCCACCCAGCGCAAAACCCGACACTGCGGCAACAATCGGTTTGCGTATGCGTGCCACTGCATCCCAATTGCGCGTGATGAAATTTTGACGGTATGCCGTCTCAAAATCCAACGCTACCATTGCCTTAATATCCGCGCCTGCAGCAAAGGCTTTGTCTGAACCTGTCATGACAATTGCGCCAATCGTTGCATCCGCGTCAAATGTTTGCAAGGCATGCGCCAACTCATCCATCAATGCATCATTGAGCGCGTTCAGTTGCGCGGGACGATTTAAGGTAATGCGCCCGACCTTGTCTATCGTTTCAACCAAAATATTTTGGTATTCCATACAGCCTCCTGTGTAAAATGACGCAGGTATTGTAACGCATGCGCGCGTCTCAGGGTAAACTCGGGGTAAAATGTCGCCCTACCCACTCGGTTCATCCATTATGTCCAACAATCCACAGTTTCCAATCCATTACAGCCTCACACCCGACACCCACCGCCATATTTTTTCAGTACGTCTGAATATTTCAGGTGACTTTGAGAACGGCGTACAGGTCTTCATGCCCAATTGGATTGCGGGCAGTTACATGTTGCGCGAATTTGCGCGGCATATTGTGTGGTTGCGTGCGTTCAACGATTTCGGCGAAACCATCACACTGTCCCCAACCTCACAACACAGTTGGCACAGCGCACCTTTTATCGGTGGCTTGACCATTGAGTACGAGGTATTCGCGCACGATAACTCCGTGCGTGCGGCGTTTTTGGACAGCACCACGGGCTTTTTTAATGCGACCTCGGTGTGCTTGTGTGTGCAAGAGTTGGCAGACCAAACACATGCTTTGACACTAAACCCTCCCGTGACTGCGCAAAACTGGCAAGTCGCCACCCAACTCACACCCGCCACCGATACGCCCGAACGTGGCTTTGGTAACTATTTTGCCAAGGATTACGATGAGTTGGCGGACTGCCCTGTGCGCATGGGCGCGCTCACTTGGCTGACGTTTGAGTCCGAGCAGATCGCACACACTGTCGCGATTTCGGGTGACGTGCCTCATCTGAATGCGACACTGCTGATTGAGGACATACGCGCCATTTGTACGGCGCATTTAAAGTTATTTAAACCCGTGGTCAACGATACACCGACACAGCCGCCTTTTGCGTCCTATTTATTTTTAATTGATGCGCGCGCGACAGGTTACGGTGGTTTGGAGCATCGTTCCAGCACAGCATTGTTGACCACGCGAGCGTCTTTACCCAATCTTGAGGATAATGTACGCACTCGACGCAAAGCCTACACCGATTTGCTCGGTCTCATCAGCCATGAGTATTTCCACACGTGGAATGTCAAACGCATCAAACCCGCCGCTTTTGTCCCATACGACTTGAGCAAACCGACCGACACCTCGCTGTTGTGGTTTTTTGAGGGTGTAACCTCATATTATGACGATTTGATTTTGTACCGAACGGGTATTTTGGATGAGGCGCAATACTTCAAAATCTTGGAGCAACATATTCATCAAGTCATGCAACGCTCAGGCGCGCAGCAACAAACCGTCACGCAAGCAGGCTACTACGCGTGGTCAAAATACTACCAGCCGACTGAAAACACGCCCAATGCCCATGTGAGTTACTACACCAAAGGTGCGTTGATTGCGCTGTGTTTGGATTTATTCATACGCCACAACAGCCAGCACACCCGCAGTTTGGACGATGTAATGCGCCATTTGTGGCAAAACTTTGGGCAAAATTTTTACGATTTGAGCGCGGCTGAACGTCAAGGCATTCAACTGGCTGATATTCAACAAACCGTTGAGCAGTACGCTCGCGTCAACCCTGATCATCTGCTACAAGTAGCCCTATTCACCACTGAAACTTTGCCTTTAAATTTATTGTGCTTGCCGCACGGTTTGCGCCTCAAATACACGCGCCCCACCCAGCCTGAATTCGGTGCGAGTTTTAAAAAAACCGAGCAGGGTTGGCTAATTGAACGGATATTCACAAATGGGATGGCGCAACGTGCGGGTTTGGCACCGCAAGACATTCTGATTGCCATCAATAATCACGCCATCACCGAAAGACCCGATGACAGCCTGCGCGATTGGAAGCGCACGCGCAGTTTGACCGCCCATTATTGGCGTGACGGTGTGCTACAAACCACGACACTGAACAACATCATCACACCCGCACAAATTGGCACATATCGGTTAGAGCGCACAGACCGCGCAACACCCTCAACTTGGCCGTTGACCACAACTTCAGTTGAGGTGAATGCACCTTAATTTTGGCACAATCAATCGCGATGAAAGATGAGCTGCTGCACCCCATTTTTCGCACTCACCTCACCGACAAAGTAATAACCATCCTCAGCAAATTTTTTCAGACCTTCGGGTGTATCAATTTTGTGTTGCACGATGAAGCGCGCCATCATACCGCGCGCGCGTTTGGCAAAAAAACTGATGATTTTATAATTGTCCTTGCTCAAATCTTTAAACACAGGTGCGACCACGGGCACGCCCAACGCCGCTAAAAGCACGGCTTTAAAATACTCATCCGAAGCCAAATTGATGAGGGTTTTATGCTTATGCTCATTCAATTCCGCGTGAAGGCTCTTTGCCAAGGTATTGCCCCAAAACGCGTATAAATCTGCGCCTTTGCTGTTGGCAAGTTTGCTGCCCATTTCCAAACGATAAGCCTGCATCAAATCCAATGGTCGAAGAACACCGTACAAACCCGACAAAATCCGTATCCGTGCGTGCGCTTGTTTGAGTTCAGCCGTGGTCAAAGTCTTGGCGTCAAAACCATCGTACACATCGCCATCAAACGCTAAAATCGCAGGCTTACTGTTGTCCAATGTAAACTCAGGCGACCATTCATGGTTACGCGCCACATTCAACAACGCCAATTTATCCGAAATTGACATCAAATTTGCCAATTGCGGCACATCCAAGCGACGCAATAATCGGTTCAACTGCTTGGCTTGCGCAATAAACTGAGGTTGGGTGACCATTTTGCCCACAGCCGCAGGCGTGGCGGTTACAAAATCAAGGCTTTTGGCGGGGGATAGGACGGTTAGCATAATGGGTAGCAATTAATAATTCGCACGCTGGGCGACAGCGAGGCATTGTTGATAACGGCGGTTGACCGAATTGGCGTACCATTCGGTGGTCAGGTTGCGGGTGATTTTCTCGCTTTTCAGACTGATTTTCGGAATCTGTTGGGCAATGACTTTTTTGTACTTTTGCGCGTACAACTGCGCCACGGTTTGATAAGTGGTGGTGTTCTCAAAGTCCAAACTTTTTTCCAATGCCAAATCCTGCGCAATGCTTTGCACAGTCATGGTGGGCAGTTTTTTAGCGAACAATTGCATCACCGCACTTTGGGTTTTTGAAACTTGGTTGGGGTTCTCAACCTCATGCTCAATTAAATCGCCATCGGCATTCAAAGGCTTACCCGTCAATTGACTGACCATCGCTTGAAAACCCGCATTGCGACTGGCGTAATGCCCTGCATTAAAATCAGCAAAACGATAAATCATGTCGCTGTAATGCGTGGGATAGTAGAACAAATGCGCCGTGCCATACAACACACCACCTTTGCGCGTGTACAGAGTTTCGCGCATATTCATGCTCGATTGACCGAGCGAGGGGGCGACTTTACGCGCGTAGTCCAACGAGACCTGCATTGAGCCGACGGTGGAGACCACATCGTCGACACTTTTGCCCATGTATTTGAGAATTGGGCTGGTGTAACGCGACTCGGTGAACTCGGTGTACCACTTGGACAAATCGCGCTCGGTTTTCACCAATTTCATGCCTTCGCGAAAAGTTTTGCCCGTGCTCATGGCTTGATCCAAACGCACTTCCAACGCCAGTCGCAGTGCCAAATTGCTGCCCATTTTTTTAATTTTATTCGCCAATAATGTACTCAATCCTGCGACGGGCGGGTCTTCTTTATAACCACTTTCCTGCTCAATCACCGCCATCACCGCGCACATCGACTCATTGGTGCGTGGCATTTTAACATCGTCCAAACTGCTCAAAATATCGTCCACCCAAGCCTTGGCATCGGCTTCGCGCAGTGCGTGGGTTTTCTGAATCATTTTGGCAAACGTGGCTTCAGGCGCAATCACAGCGGGTGCATTGTTCGCCGATGGCAGTTGATCACATGCCGAGAGCACAGCCGTGGCACACAAGAGCAGGGACAATCGCCAATCATGTTTCAAATGCAGTGGTTTCATTTTAAATCATTGGTTTTGAGGTTTTGGGTTTTGATAAGCACGCCAGAGCAAAGTCGCGCCCAATACAATCATCGGCAAGGACAAAATTTGCCCCATTGAAAACCCCGCGAACAAGCCCAAAAAATCATCGGGCTCGCGCGCAAATTCTGCCAAAAACCGCAATACGCCATACCCAAGCAAAAAAACTGCTGAGACGGCCATCGTGGGGCGGACTTTACGCGCATACCACCATAACAGCACAAACAACAACACGCCCTCACCGAACAACTGATAAATCTGTGACGGGTGGCGCGGCAACATCGCATATTGACCAATTTGCTGCAGCAGCGCAGCACTCGCGGGGTGTTCATTCACATACAACGCATCCGCATCTGCCGCTTGCGGAAACAACATCAACCACGAATAACCCGCGTCCGACACACGTCCCCACAATTCGCCATTGATGAAATTGCCCAAACGCCCCGATGCCAGTCCCAAAGGCACGAGCGGCGCGATAAAATCGGTGATTTGCCAAAAACCACGACCCGTTTTGCGCGCATACCAAACCATCGCCACAAGCACGCCCAAAAAGCCGCCGTGAAAAGACATGCCACCTTGCCAAACTTTAAAAATATCCAAAGGATTGGCAAGAAAATCAGCAGGTTTGTAAAACAATACATACCCAATACGCCCGCCCAAAATCACGCCCAGCACGCCGTAAAACAATATATCGTCCAATTCGATGGATTTGAATCCCAACTGCGGCATCGTTTTAGCACGGTATTTTCCCAATGCTAAAAACATCAAAAACGCCGCCAAATATGTGATGCCGTACCAATGCACTGGCCAGCCGCCCTCACCACCGATTGTAAATGCCACCGCGTCAAATTGCGGGTGAATGAGTGCCATAATGATCCTTTTATTTCGTCTATCAAATCTGAGGGTTTGCGGTAGAATGCCGCCTTGCATCGCAACGCACATTGTACCGATGTCAAACCAGTTTTTAACGCATTATTGAGGATTTTTTATGAAGCGAGTTTTATTAGTGGGAATGGGCGCAAGCCTCATCGCCAGCAGTGTTTTATTCAGTACTGAAAGCCACGCCGATGGCTACCAAATTGCCAAGAACCACGATTGCTTAAAGTGCCACGAAGTCAGTCAAGACAAAAAAGGCCCCTCATTTCAATACATTGGCAACGCTTTTCGGGGGCGCAACGATGCGGTCGGACGCATTCAAAACCCGATTCGCAACGGCATCACACTGTACTATTTTTGGGAAAAAATGCCCGCTAACCAAAAAATGAGCCAAGCAGAGTTGGACGAACTCACGCAATGGATACTCAAGCAATAGCACTAAATAGTTCGTCAACGCATCAACGATTCACGCATTATGGCTACACAGAAACAAGATTGTGCTTACAATAATGGCTAAAGTATGGATTTCATAAAAGGACAGATGATGAAACTGCATTTAAAGACCTCTGTGTGGACTGCTGTGGCACTGTTCGGCATATTGAGCGCGAATCAAGCCGTGGCGAACCCACAAATTGCCAAAGCCAATAAATGCTTTGAATGCCACTCTTTGGACAAACGCATTATTGGTCCGACCATCCGCGAAATCGCCACCAAATACCAAGGTCAAGCAGGTGCAGAGTCGCGTTTGGCAGAAAAAGTACGCAAAGGCTCGGTTGGCGTTTGGGGCACAACCCCCATGCAGGCCTACCCCGATATGCCACAAAAAGACATTGAGGCCGTGGTTCGTTGGATGTTGGATCGCTAAACCCGATTGGGTTTCATCAAAAGAAAACGCACAATCGGCCGATTGTGCGTTTTTGCATTTACACATAGCCATGACCTTGCTCGCTGTGGCACAATAGCACCTGAAAAAAGGACGATATCAACGCCACCATGAACAGCACGCCCCCGCCCTCCACCCAGTTTTGCGCCTTGTGTGGCACAAAAGTCGAACACCGCATTCCACTGGAGGATTCGCGCGTGCGGGCGGTGTGTCCAGCCTGTGGTCATATTCATTACGACAACCCAAAAATGGTGGTCGGAACCCTCCCCGTGTATCAGGGCAAAATTCTTTTGTGTCAACGCGCCATCGAGCCAGGCGCGGGCAAGTGGACCTTGCCTGCGGGTTTTATGGAATGCGGCGAAAGCATGATGCAAGGCGCATGGCGCGAAACATTTGAAGAAGCCTGTGCCCAAGTGCGTCTGATTGAACCTGTGTACCACATGGTGGATATTCCGCACATCGCACAAACCCATCTGTTTTTCCGTGCAGAGTTGGACACACCCGAATTCGGCGCGGGCGACGAGACTTTGCAAGCACGTTTATTCGCGCCCGATGAAATTCCGTGGGAGGATTTGGTATTTCGCAGTTCACACAGCGCGTTGCGTTCATGGATTGCCGACCTTGAGCGCGGAGTGTTCCCAACGCGCCACGTCACACTTAAACCCTTGGTGGATTGAGCATGGCGCACGCTGCACAGACTGACCTGCCGTTCAAAATCGTTCAGCATCCCTCTGAACTGCCGAACCACAGCGACATCAACCGTGGCGCACCCCACAGCGACAGCCTGTACGCAGTGGGTTTTGCCATTGATGCCCAATGGGTCTATACCGCCTATCAACGCGGATTGTTCCCGTGGTACAGCGAGGGCGAACCCGTGCTGTGGCATTCGCCCGACCCGCGCATGGTACTGGCTTTGGACTCATTTAAACTTGCGCCCTCCTTGCACAGAAAACTCAAACAGTGGGCGCGCAGAACTGAATTAGGTCACAGCGTCACCATCAACCGTTGCTTTGAGCGCGTGATGCAAGCGTGCGCCGACGCGCCACGCCACGGACAAAACGGCACTTGGATTAACCCGCAATTGATGTCTGCCTATGTTCAATTACACCACCAACGCCATGCCATCAGTGTGGAAGTTTGGCACCACGATGATTTAATCGCGGGTTTGTACGGCGTGTTGATTGGTACAATGTTTTTCGGCGAATCGATGTTCACCACCGTCTCGGACGGCTCAAAAATCGCCTTGGCGTGTTGGGTGCGCTATTTACAGGCACATGGCGGGCAATGGATAGACTGCCAGCAGGTCACCGCGCATTTGGCCAGTTTGGGTGCAACACCGATGGCACGCGCTGCGTACTTTGAGGGCAGCGCGCGGTTGATGCACGCGCAAAAATTGGATTGGCAAGCGATGAGTGCTCAAACCAATTTACTCGATGCTTTTAACAAAACAGCAGGTGCCGCATGAAATCAGAGCATCAAAATTTTGTACAACTGCAGTTGTACCGCACAGGCGACTATGCGTGCCACTACCTGCCAAATCGAATCGCAACCTCAGAAGTGGTCGCGCCGATGGATCGGGTCAATGACCACAACTACAGCGCGCTGATTGACATGGGTTTTCGGCGCAGCGCGCTGTATGTCTATCGCCCGCAGTGCGTTGATTGCCAAGCCTGTCAATCGATTCGCGTGGTGGTCGACGAATTTACACCGACACGCAGTCAACACCGTTGTCTCAAACAATGGGGACATCTGACGGCGCGTGTTTCCGATTTGAACTACGCTACCGAGCAGTTCGATTTATACCGCCGTTACATCAGCACGCGCCATGCAGATGGGGCGATGGCGAATGACACCGAAACGCAGTACCGACAGTTTTTTTTACAAAGCCCCGTGACCTCATTCATGGTGGAGTTTCGTGATGCCGATGGAATTTTGCGCATGGTCAGCGTGATTGACCAAACCGTACACGGGCTGTCCGCCATGTACACTTTCTTTGACCCAGAACCTGAGTTTTCGGGCTTGGGCACGTATGGTATATTGTGGCAAATTCAGACCGCGCGGCAGTTTGCACTCAAATACGTGTACCTCGGCTACTGGATACACAACTCAGACAAAATGCAGTACAAACAAAAGTTCCAACCTGCTGAGGTTTTAATCAATGAGCAGTGGACCGCCTTGAACCCATTCGATCCAAATGAACCTTAATTAACCAACCCAAACCATCCCTATGTACAATATTTTTCGCAACATTGCCTTCGCCATGGACGCAGAACGCGCCCATCACTTGTCATTCAAACTGGCGCACAAAGCGCACGCCTTGGGCTTGATGCCTAAAGCACGCATCCCCGCCCAACCCACCACGGTCATGGGCTTGACCTTCCCCAACCGCGTGGGTTTGGCCGCAGGTTTGGACAAAAACGGTGAGCACATCGATGTACTTGCCAACATGGGCTTTGGCTTTATCGAAATCGGCACAGTCACACCACGCCCCCAAGACGGCAATCCGAAGCCCCGCCTGTTTCGCATTCCCGAAAAGCAAGCCATCATCAACCGCATGGGTTTTAATAACCTTGGCGTTGCCAATCTGCTGCGCAATGTTGCGCGCAGTCAGTTTGTCCAAAATGGCGGCATCCTCGGCATCAACATCGGAAAAAACGCCACCACGCCGATTGAACGCGCCACCGAGGATTATCTGTCCGCACTGAGCGATGTTTATGCACACGCGTCCTACATCACAGTCAATATCTCCTCACCCAACACCAAAAACCTGCGTGATTTGCAAGCGCAAGACGCATTGGACGAACTCCTATCCGCCCTCAAAACCCGTCAATCTGAATTGGCGAATACACACGGTCGCTATGTGCCGATGACCCTGAAAATCGCGCCTGATTTGGACGAATCACAAATTCATTCCATCGCCGATTTGCTCAAACTGCACCGCTTTGACGCGGTGATTGCCACCAACACCACATTGGACAAAACCGCGACTGAATCATACAAATACGGCAACGAAGCAGGTGGACTTTCAGGTGCGCCTGTGCGTGACAAATCCACCCAAGTATTGCGTGCGTTGAGTCATTTGCTCAACGGCGAAGTACCCATCATTGGCGTGGGCGGAATTATGTCGGGCAAAGACGCGCAAGCGAAAATCGACGCGGGTGCGTCTTTGGTGCAGGTCTACACAGGGCTGATTTACCAAGGGCCTGATTTAATTAAAGAATGCGCACAGGCATTGGCACGTGCGCAATAACCAAAACCGATGGACAAGCGATGTCATCGAAGCGACTGTATTGTGTGGATTCCATTCAATCATAAAATAATCAGTCATGCCGTGTTGGACGCAGCATCTCCTTGCAAGGAGATTGTGGGGCAAGTCCACAATGGCGCATCTGATGATTTAATGAAACACCTGTAAAATAGCATCGAATTCAGAAATAAAATTCAATCACCGATCAACCACTGACTAAGTAAAGGAAAACACACATGGACATCACCACCACACACAGCATTGAAGGCAAAACCATCACCCGTTACTGCGGTGTCGTTGCGGGCGAAGCGATTTTGGGTGCGAACCTATTCAAAGACCTGTTTGCAGGCATTCGCGACTTGGTCGGCGGTCGCTCAGGTACTTACGAGCGCGAATTACAAAAAGCCCGTGACATCGCAATCAGAGAATTGGAAGAGCGCGCACGCGACTTGGGCGCGAATGCCATTGTTGGCGTGGATCTGGACTATGAAGTGTTGGGACAAGGTAATGGCATGTTGATGGTTTCAGCCAGTGGCACGGCAGTGCTTGTGCAATAAATCACCTTGTACTAAAAATCTCAAACCACGTTCTCGTATATTGATGGTTTTGCTTGAGGATACCGATCAGGATTCGGGAACGAAATTCAATGCCGCACCATTGATACAATAACGCAATCCCGTGGTCGGTGGTCCATCGGGAAACACATGCCCCAAATGCGCACCACAGGCATGGCACACCACCTCGGTGCGTATCATGCCGTGCGCCGTATCTCGATGCTCGGCAACCGCTTCTGATGCAACAGGCGCGTCAAAACTTGGCCAGCCACAACCTGCGTTGAATTGGTGCTGCGACTCAAATAAAACCGCATCACACACCACACAGTGGTACGCACCGTCGTGCCAAGTCTCAGCAAACTCACTGGTGAATGGCCGCTCGGTGCCTTTTTCTTGCGTGACAGTGTAGGCAAGTGGAGAGAGTTTTTGGCGGAGCTCGTTGGGGTTCATAGTCTCGTAGTAAAAATATTTACTGCGCCAACAGACGCTTGGTCATCAACGTACCTGCGGGCAAGCCCAAAGTCTTGAGCAGTTCATTAAATGCGATTGCGCGCGCGTCCATGCACTCAAACAAAGCCTCGGGCGAAATCGCATCACCAACTGCATTTTGCCACTGGGCATCGAGTGCATCCGCGACTTGACGTGCATCTTCGCACATGCGTTGTAGGGGCGTCAACGCAGTGTTGACCCGCGCAAATTCAAGGCAAAACGACACCGTGTGCACATGCATCATCGCCATTTGGTCACGGAAAAAATCCAATGCACGCGGGTTGTTGACATCGTTCATCACAGTATAAATCGGCACGCGGCTTTTCTCTGGATTCAAACCACCCGATGCCACATCGCTAACCACATACACGCCGTGCTCGTTGAGCACCGCACCGCAGGCTGAGAGTTGCTGATGAATTTCGTAGGCAGGCCACAAGCCATTTTTTTTGTGTAATTGCACAATAATCGGCTGACTCAAACGACGCGCCACCGCGTGTAAATAACGCGCATAATCTGCCAACTGCGTCGCATCGGGCAAACGTTCAATCTGGCCTGCTAAACGTTTGCGCAATTTTTCCGCCAACGCAAACCAATCTTGCAAAAGGTTTTCATCCACACAATGCGAGCGGTTTGCCAATTGCAAACTCAAATGCAGCGCGCTGTACGGCGCGCCGACTTCCAAGGGCTCCCACTGCCGCGTGCGCTGGGTGGAATGAGCTACATGGTTTGCATCCATAGCCACGCGCCCTGCACGCGCACCGTATAGATGAATCGGCAATTGGGTATTTAACTGCAAATCGAACAAAGCGTTTTCAATATCTTGTGTGACTTTCGGCTGTGCGATGGTGATGTCAATCACGCCATCAATACTGTGCACCACATCCACACCTTCAGGATAGGCGGTGTTTAGCCAAGATTCAAAACGCATCCACGGTGCAAACACCGCCCAAGAAGCGCGCTCAGCCAACTCCTGCATCGAGGTGATGGGTGCTGTGGCACTACTCGCAGATGGATTGGAAGTGTTCGCCACCGCCTCATCAGGCAGATGCTGCTCAAGCGCATAATCCACTGGCGCAACACCCGCCGCAGACGACGCATCGTGGACAGATTCGCTCTCCGAGGCCGTTGATGCCTCAATCAATAAGGTCGGTGCCTCTGCTTCAGATTCGATGATGGTTGCAGTGGTGGTTGCACTGCTGGTTACATGATTTTGCTCGGCATCAACCTGCCCCACCGTATCAACGCCATCAACCCCACTCACTGCATCAGCGGTATCAACGACATCTGTTACATCAACAACATGGGTGATATGCGCAACATGGTCTGATTCCTGCGCAACCATCGGCTCGGCGACAACGACTCCATCAGATGCCAAAGCCACGCGCTCGAACGTTTCAACCACGGCGGGTGCTTCTGCCGTGAACTCTGCGGAATCATCGCTTGCCATCGGTGCTTGAACTTGGGGATGATAACGCTCTGGCAGCACGGGCACAGTCGGGCTGTCAGACATCTGCATCTGACGTTTGACCTTAACTTGTCTTTGCGCGCGAATAATTTGTGCATAACTGTAGCCGCCCACGCCCAAAAGCAATAGCCCCACCACTACCAAAGTCGATAACTCAAATTCATTCATGTTTTTTTATTTGTCTTTAACTTAAAATCCGCAGACCATCCGAACGGAATTGGCCATTAAACCGCCACTGCTTCATTGGACTGCTGCAATTTCAATGCCGATTCCATATCCACTGCCACGATGCGCGACACGCCCTGCTCTTGCATGGTCACACCGACCAGTTGGTCGGCGATTTCCATCGTGATTTTATTGTGCGAAATGAATAAAAATTGGGTTTGTTGTGACATTTTCGCCACCAGTTGCGCGAAGCGATCGGTATTGGCATCGTCCAACGGCGCATCGACCTCATCGAGCAAACAAAACGGCGCAGGGTTCAATCGAAACAGCGCGAATACCAGCGCAGTCGCGGTCAAGGCTTTTTCACCACCCGACAACAAATGAATCGTTGAATTGCGTTTCCCCGGTGGCTGCGCCATGACCTGCACACCCGCATCCAAAATCTCTTCACCCGTGAGCACCAGTTTTGCCTCACCACCACCGAACAACTCTGGGAACAACTCGCCAAAATTTTGATTCACTTGGTTGTAGGTATCCATCAGCATTTCACGCGATTCTTTGTCAATTTTGAGAATCGCATCCTCTAAGGTATTCATCGCCTCAATTAAATCCGCCGACTGCGCATTGAGGAAACTTTGACGCTCTTGCGCGACTTTGAGTTCGTCCAAAGCCGCCAAATTGACGGCGCCGAGCGCATTGATTTGATTGTTCAAGCGGGTGATTTCGGCTTGCAAACTCGAGGCACGCGCACTGTCCGACAGGGTTTCGCGCAAACGCTCGCGCAACTCGCTAATGTTCGCCTGCGCTTCGTTCAACTGTGTTTCAAACTGCTCTTGATTGATGCGCGCCGCTTGCTCGGACATCTGCAATTGGGTAATTGCTTCGCGCTTCGGTTCGAGTTCACGCTCGGCAGCGATGCGTTGCTCATCCATCGTGCGCAATTCATGCGTCAGTGCATCGAGTGCCGTCCGCGCCGCGCTCAATGCCGCTTCGCGTTCCACGCGCACCGCCAAAGCCGCTTGCAAACCCTCATGGTGGTTGACTTGCTCAAACTCCTCCAAAGCAATCGTTTGCTCTTCCAAACTGTTTTGTAACACCTCCAGTTGCTGCTCAGAAGATTGTTGGTTGTACTCAATATCTGCCAAACGCTGGGTCAAGGTCTGCACACGATACTGCGCGTCACGGTATTGGTGTTCCAATTCACGCAGGCTCGCACGTTTGCCCGCCAGTTGTCCCTCAAAGGTTTCAAACGCATCTTGCGCCGTCTGCCATGCGTCTTGACGTGCAACCAAAATCGCATCGCCTTCATCAAACAAGGCTTGCGCTTCAAATTTTTGCGCTTGTAATTCTTCCTCAGCCACCGTGATTTCGGCAATTTCATCGTCGATCTGCGCGTGGCGCGCCGCTCGCTGATTGCGCTCTAAATCGAGTTTTTGCACCTGCATTTTTAGTTCATGCACGCGTGCAGTGGTGCTTTGCAACTGTGCCCGCGCGCTGTTGTGCTGCGTGGTGAGGCGTTCAACTTGCGCCTGCAATTCACTCAAACCACTTCGCGCGCTGTCCACCAGCATGTCCTGTGCGCGCAGTTGTGCTTCAATCTGCTCGATTTCTTGCGCGCGTGCCAGCATCCCTGCTTGCTCGGACTCAGCCACGTAAAAACGCACACTGTTGCGCGTCAATTGGTGACCTTCGGGCGTGACCAACACCGCGCCCTCAACCAATTGCTCGCGCAAAGCATACGCATCGCTCAAAGTATTCGCGACATACACATGGCGCAACCAATCGGGCAATAATTGACCCAGCGTGGCATCATTGGTTTTAATCAATTGCAACAATGGACGCAAACCCGCAACCGCAGACGCATCGCCCATACTCGATACATTGGCATAAAAACTCAACCGCGCGGGCGGAATGTCTGAAAAATAGTTTTTTGCGCTCTCAATACGCGACATCTCAAAGCCATTCATGCGCTCAGCCAACACAGCTTCTAAAGCATTTTCCCAGCCCGATTCGATGTGCAGTTTTTGCCAAACGCGTTGGCGTGTACTCAATTGATATTTATCCAACCACGCACCGAGTTTGCCCTCGGTTTGCACTTTTTCTTGCAATGAACTCAATGCTTCCAAACGCGCTGATAGTTGCGCAATGCGTGCCTGCTCCACCTGCGCATTCTCTCGCGCTTGTTGCAATTGCGTTTGCGCATCGGGCAGAGCCGCATCCACTTCGTCCAACGCCGCTTGCGCGGTTTCTTGGCGCGCCATTTCATCCGCCAGTTGCATATCGAGTTGGTGGTGTTCCTTCGCATCCTGCGCACCTGGGGCAAGTTTCTCTTGCAACAAGCGTTCACGGCGCAAAGTCAGCGCGGACAATTGTCGGTCGGCATTGCGCTGATCGTCCGCCGCGCGGGCGACCGATTGCTCGGCTTGCACCAGTTGCGCGCGCGCATCGTGCATGGTTTGCATCGCATTGCGGTGCTGTGATTCCAGTTCAGGCAGATTCTCAGAAGCCTGCGCCAATTGCTCAGCCAGTATGGCTTGCTCCTCCTGTGCGGTCTCGCGCTCGGCGGTCAGTTGCGCCATGTCGTCTACCAAACTTGCTTGACGCTCTTGCCACGAAGCAATTTGGACTTTGATTTGCTCAATTTGCGATTGTATGCGCGCACGCCCTTCGGTCATAAAGCGCAGTTCGGTCTCAATGCGCGAGACTTCGGCATTCGCCTCATACATGCTCGCCTGCGCGAGGTTCAGCGCGTCAGAAAATTCGTAATGTTGGCTGCGTTTGGATTCTAATTCGGCCTCAATATGACGCAATTTCGCCATTTGCGCTTCCAAATCATTGTGCGCCAATTGAATGTTGGCGTTGATTTTATCGCGCTCGGCTTGCGCTTCGTCATAGCGCAATACCCACAGAAAATGCAGTTTGTCTTGCGCAGAATTTTGTAAATCACGATACTCCTGCGCGACTTTGGCTTGCGCATCGAGTTTTTCCACTTGGTTGTTCAATTCGCGCAGGATGTCCTCAACGCGGGTGAGATTATCGCGCGTGTCGTTCAAACGATTCTCGGTTTCGCGGCGACGCTCTTTGTACTTGGAGACACCCGCGGCTTCCTCAAGGAATACGCGCAATTCTTCAGGTTTTGCCTCGATGATACGCGAAATCATGCCCTGCCCGATAATCGCATAGGCGCGTGGTCCCAAGCCTGTGCCCATAAAAATGTCCTGCACATCGCGGCGGCGCACTTGTTGGTTGTTGATGTAATAACTCGAACCACCATCGCGTGTGAGCACGCGACGCACCGCGATTTCAGCGTACTGTCCCCATTGACCGCCTGCGCGACCCTCGGCATTGTCAAACACCAACTCAACCGAGGCACGTGCAGAGGGCTTTCGATTGCCCGAACCATTGAAAATCACGTCCGACATCGACTCGCCGCGCAATTCGGACGCGCGCGACTCGCCAAGCACCCAACGCGTGGCATCCATGATGTTGGATTTACCACAGCCATTGGGACCGACCACGGCGACCAATTGCCCTGGAAGTTGAAAACTCGTCGGATCTACGAATGATTTAAAGCCTGCTAATTTAATATGAGTTAATCGCACTGCTCACCTTTTTTAATTGTCTGGGTATCGCGCTGACAGCCACACGCCCTAAAAATAGGCGTATCATACCATCACCCGCCCCATTTAGGGCTGTGGACGCGGATTTAACGCATACAGACATCAAAAATAAAGCCTTTAAAAATCAAGTCATTAACCGAAACCAATAGATTTTAGCCATGCCGATTTCACCTCGAATAGAACACTGTATCGAATCCGTGCACAGCGCGTATATTTTAGAGATATTCAACGAAACGATTGCCAACTCAACCGCGCTGTACGAGTACCAGCCGCGCACGCCCGAATTCATGCGTGAGTGGTTTGCAGAAAAGCGCAGCAAAAATTTCCCAGTACTGGGTGCGTTTGATGAATGTGGCGTGCTGATGGGCTTTGCGAGTTATGGCAGATTTCGCCCCCAACCCGCATTCAAATACACCGTTGAGCACTCGATCTATTTACATCCAACTCATCGCGGCAAAGGCATCGGGCGAATATTGTTGGATGCACTGATTGAGCACGCCCACGCGCATCAAATCCACTGCATGGTCGGTGTCATTGATGCGTCCAACACCGCCAGCATCATGCTGCACGAGCAATTGGGCTTTACCTATGCGGGCATGATACAGCAAGCGGGGTTTAAATTTGGTGAGTGGCTAGATGTGGCGTTTTATCAGTTGTTATTAAATACACCTGATAAGCCTGTGGATGGGTAATATCGCGTCAATTAAGTTAAGCACGTAAGTTTTTCAAAACATTCCACGCATCTTTTTTCAATAACGGGTTGTCAATCATCGCCTGCAAACTCGGCACGCGAATGATGCGTTTATGTGTCCGTTCTGCCATAAGCGCATCACCGAGAACAATGATGGTGCTGTGTTCAAGTTCATCCACAGCGTTTTGCAACAAAATCGGTTCAACCGCCAAACTGTTTATCGCGGACAGTGCGGGCAAACCTGTCGCCACACTTTGAGGCATGGTTTGTGTGCTATCCGCCACATGGCTATAAATGCAACCCACACCTCCCTGCACGCCAATCGCCCACATCATGCCCGCGAGCAAGTATGCCTGTGCATCGGTCAATGGCTGTTCGCCAATGACCCAATAACGGGCTTGAACGACGCATTCGGGTAATTCAACCACAGGTATATCAACAACCGCGCCCGCCTCGGTCAAACCACCGCGATGCCGCCAACGCACATCGATGCCCATGGCGTAGAGCCATGCGTCGTGGGCTTCTGGGTGTCGTTTGATTAAATTCATGGTGTGCGGTCTGTGTGGATTGGTTTGCTCATCAAAAGCGCATCTTCGCGCTCAGGTGTTTTGAGGGTGGGCGCATAATAACCTTTTCTGCATCCAACTTCAACAAAGCCCAAGCCTTGATAAAGTCTTAAAGCAGGTGCATTCGAGACGCGCACTTCTAAATGAACGGTGGCAATCTGCGTCGGTAGTTGACGGAATAATTGTTGTAAAACCTGTTTGCCCAAGCCGCGTCCACGCAACTCATTCGCCACACCGACACTGAGGATTTCGCATTCATCGAACATGGTTCGTGCCACCACATACGCCAGTAATTGATCGGATTGTTCAACCACTGCGCCGATATACTCACCCGTGTGCAGCATAGGCGCGATATCGAGCATCTGCGCGTGCGTCCACGGGTCGAGTTGCACCGCGCTTTCTAATTGAGCCACTTCGGGTAAATCGTCAACGCGCATGGGACGAGCGGTGAACTGCGACATTATTTTGCCTCGCGCTCGGCTATGGTCATGGCGACTTTATCGCGCACATACAAGGGTTGCACCTGTTCGGGCGGTATGGCGCGACCCTCGCGCCAAGCCACGTTCGCAACGAACAATAGATGCTCAGCATGTGGCGCACTGTGGTCAATCTCGGCAATGGTGATGTTGGCTTGAGCACACGCACGCGCCACTTGGTCAAACACCTGTGGCGCATTGCCGACCACCGCGCACGGCTGATTGACAGCGCGAATGTGCTCAGCAAATACAACCACATCATCCAAACTCGGCGCGGTGCTTGTATGCAATTGCCCGTCAATGAATTGGTAATGCGCCCAATACACCTGCTGCATCCGCGCATCCATGCCGACAATGACTTCACGATGCCCCAAAGCAGATGCCGCCATCGCCATGGCTTCCAACGACGAATGCGCCAACACAGGTTTATTCATCGCAAACGCCAAGCCCTGCGCCACCGCAACCACCAAGCGCACGCCCGTAAAGCCACCTGGTCCCACGCCAACCACAATCGCATCCAAATCGGCCAGCGTCACATCGGCTTGCGCCAGTAATTCGCGCACCATTGGTAATATCATCGCCGAGTGCTTTTGCTCAGACCATTCATGGCGTGCAAACACCTGTCCGCGCGCTTGTAGGGCGATTGAGCAATATTGATTCGAGGTATCCAATGCCAAAAAAGTTGGTAACACAGCAGCCACCATCAGACCATTTCCGTTCTGCGTTGTGTTTGTGTCGGCGGTTCGCAATCGGGCACGAGCAGCACCACCACTTCGCAAGCGATGCCCTCGCCGCGCCCCAAAAATCCGAGTTTTTCACAAGTTTTTGCTTTGACGTTGACATCCGCATAAGCACTTTGCAAATCCGCCGCGATGTTCTCACGCATCGCAGGAATGTGCGCCATCATTTTAGGGGCTTGCGCAATGATGCTCGCATCCAAATTGCCCAACACATAGCCTTTATCGAGCACCAGTTGATACGCGTGGCGCAATAAAACCCGACTGTCTGCCCCTTTAAACCGCTCATCGGTATCGGGAAAATGCTGCCCAATATCGCCCAAAGCCAATGCGCCCAGCAACGCGTCGGTCACTGCATGCAGCAAAACATCGGCATCCGAATGCCCCAACAAACCTTTGTCGTAAGGAATGGTCACGCCGCCGATGATTAAGGGGCGATTGTCAACCAAAGCATGCACATCAAAGCCCTGTCCGATGCGAAATAAATTATTTGTTTTCATCTTTTTTATCCGTATTTTTATTCGTCAATGAGATGCGGTCAAAACGTTTGCGGTACTGTAAATCAATGCCATTAGTAGTACCGCCGCGCAATACGATTTGCCATGAGCGCGACAATGACCATGTCATTTTAATGACACTGCTCACGGTATCAATCCCCTGTTCATAGGCAACGCCAAATCGATCGGTGAATTGTTTGCCCACGCCCACATAAGTGCCTGAAGTGCCATCGGTTTTGGTGCCAACCGCGCCTACATTGATACTGTCAATGCCAAAACGCTCAGTGAATTTGCGCCCTTTATCGCTACCGAGCAACAAACTCGCCGCGCCCGCAATCGCACTGATGTCATTGCCACCCAAATCTGCGGTGGAGCGTCCAAACAGCATCCATGCCAGTTTTTCTTCATCGGGCATGTCGGGGTTCGAGTTCAAACGCACACGTGTATCGGCAAGCGTCCCACTGACTTCTACCCCCACTTCGGTGCTATTGATGTTGCGATTGGCGAGGATATTGATGCTCGGATCATCAATCGGTCCTGCAAACGTCACCAAACCACGTTGTACCGTCAAGGTTTGCCCATAAAACAAATAGGTACCACGGGTAATTTTAACCGTGCCATTCGCACGAATTTCAGGATTATCCGACTCTGAGTGTAGGCGTACGTTACCCGCCATATAAACATCAGCCCCTTGCCCTTTGAAACGAAAGTTGTTGCCCAAATCTAAATTCAAATCAACTTGTGTGGCATAGGCAACATCAGTTTTACCTTGATTTTTCGCTGTTGTGGCGGATTGTGCGAGGTGCACATCACCCCCCAAGCTGGGTGGTGGAAATGGCGGCATATCAATCAGTGCCTTGTCCACTGAGACATTGCCCGTAATGGTGAATAGTCGCACGCCATCAAAAGCCAACTGTGTCGTGCCACTGAGCACCACCTCTCGGTCTGGGCGTGCAAATGGACGTAAATGATTCATGGTCATTTGCGCATTTACGCCTTGTTTCACACCCCAACCGACAGTCCCCTTGACCGATAATGTGCCGTCCACACCTTTGGCATCAAATTGCTCAAACACCATTTGTGAAGGCTCAACGCGAATGCGTGCCACACCATCGCTAAAACGCATCCCCTGCTCAAGTTCATAAAAACTCAAATTTTGTCCTGTCACCACGCCTTCTGGAATCCAAGACGACAGCGTGCCTTTTAAAGTCAAATCCGCCTGCGCTTGACCATCCACGCGCACATTGACCCCAAACAGATGATTGAATTGGTTGAGCGTATTTAACTTCGCATTCACTTGCATATTTAAAGGCGATAAACCCGTCACCACCCAACCCGCAGCACTGTTGACCAAACCCAAATTGCCTTGAATGCGATTTTGCCCGATGCTCGCGCCATTGAGTTGACCCGATAAAGCCATCTGCGTGCCTGTGATGCGCCCTTGAAAATCCATATCGGACAACTCAATGATGTTTTTACGCCGCACATCCAAAGCCACATTGCCGCGCTCACGCTCAAAATTAAAACCGCCTGAAGGTTGCGCACCCATGGTGATGTCCCACTGACCTTTGATTGCAAAGTCATCCGATGGGTAAAAAGGTAGGGACACATTCAGCCATGACAACCAACGATTGGCGACCAAATTTTTGACATTGCCTTTGGCATTGATGCGTTGTCCTTGGATGCTGAACAAGTCCATATTCAATTGCGCGTCTTGTACCTTGGCAATGAAGTTGGATAATTTAAATTCTTGTTTCTCAAAACTAATTGACGCGGCTTGCGCCATTTGCACATTGGGTTGCCCCACATTGCGCAATTGATTGAGTTGTCCGCGCCAACCGTCATTGGTCACAGAGCCTGAGCCCGACACCTGTCCGTCCAAAATCCACTGTACGGCAGATTGCGCCGCCGTCGTTTTCGTCGCTGCACTGCCTTCTAAGACCACAAGATTGCCCGCAAAAGTGCTGTTAAATTGATGCGATGCTTGCGTGCCACGCACCGTGCCGTCGAGTGTTTTGATGTGCACACGCCCAACATCGTAACCCACCAGCGAGACATCGGCATTCATCGGTCCATTGTCCCCCGTTTCCCACTGTCCATTGACGCGGGCGGATTGAACACGGTTGTCAAAGAACACCAATTGACTGGCTTGCAACTGCAGTTTGCCCCGCGGGCGCATGAGCGCGCCTGATAAATCACCCGTGGCATTCAAACTGCCTGCAAAACCAAACTGTAGTTGTGCCAAGTTGGGTGCATTGATATTTAAATTTAATCTGTCTTGTGGCTTGCCCAATGCGCCTTTGGCTTGAAAACGGTTCTCGCCGATGGTCACGTCGAATTGCCGCGCTTCAACCTTATCGGGCATCTCATAAGTCATATCGACTTGTCCTTGAGCATTGGCATTTGCCCAACGGCTTTGTTGTAATTCGCCTTTTAAATTGAGTTTAAAGTTCGGTTTCAAATCGCCATTGACATCAAACGCCCCGGCCAATTGACTGCTGGGAAAATCGCCCAAATCACGCAAATTAAATTGCTGCGCGCTGAGTTTGCCTTCAAACGGCATGGTTTCCTGCATTTGAATTTTCCCAACCAAGGCCAATTGCGCATTGCCCAAACCGCTGATTTTCGCAGTTTGAATATCAATCACACCGTCGCCCATCAAAACCCCTGCATCGATGCGCATATTCACCGCACCCGACTGCGCCAATTGCCCATCGTAGCGTTGCCCCGCGCTGTTTAAAGTGATTTTCACAGCCCCATCCAAGGCGGTATTCAATAATTTGGGGTGTATGGTTTTGAGGTTGTAGTCTTGCACCTGCACATCAATTTGCCCTTGACGATTGGCAAACGCGCCCGCGCCGAGCAGACTGCCGCCATTCATCAATTGCACCTGCATATTGCTCAAAATTTGCCGCTCATCGGTCAGGGTAAAATCACCTTTGCCCGACAGCACAGGGATGCCCAACTCAGATAAGGTCAATGGCAAACGATTGGTGAGCGACCAGTTGCCGTTCACAGGTTTTCGACTGAAGTTGTCCGTGGGGACGTTCAAACCCGTCGGATTGGCATCCAAAATGACATCCAAATCTGCCTGTGGCAAACTGCTCCAGAACAATTTCGGATTGATGTGTTTTATGTCCAAATGCCCCTGATGTATGTACAAACCATCAATCAGTTGTACTTCAATATGCCCTTGACCCGCGAGTTGATTCGCGCTGTCCTGCGCCGCATCCGCATTCACATCCAAATTTAAATGTTTTAAATCACCTGTGGCAATCACGCGCGCCGCATAATCGTTCTGCTCATCGCTAACAGTTGCATTCACCTGCCCATTCATCGCAAAAGGCCTCAACCCATTGATGTCCAGTTGACCCGCGTATTGCGCCCCAGCTTGGCGCAAATGCGTCAGATTGATGTGGTGTTGCACCTTATCGGTCAACACACTGCCCGCAATATCCACCAATTGCGTGGTTTTCAGACCTTGAATGATATTCAACTCGCGCACATTCAAATCATCCACCGCCATCGCAAAAGGCATAGTGATTTTTTGAATCTGTGTGGACTCTTTGGTGGAGGGAAATATCGAAATATCCACACGTTGCGCAGCGATGTGCGGCACATTCCAGCGCACGGGTAAAAATTCCCACTGCCACGCACCGCTGAGTTCATAAATATCAATATGCACCGTATTCAAATGAATATTGACTGACTCAGCATTGCCCCCTTTTGCCAAACTACCCGACACCCACTGCGCTTGAATATGCCCTGCGCTCAAAACTTTGCTCGCACGCCACAACAACCGCGTGCCGCGTTCACTTTGCGCCGCCACGATGATGCTTGCCGTCAATATCAATAACAATGCACCCAAAATCACAAACGCACGCAACCACCACCGTCCCGTGCTTTTTGGCGCACGCGTTTGAGTCGGAGGTGTGTCGTCATTGAGTTCTTGAGCGGGCAAAGCCTCGGAATTTTGCATGTCGTTCATTAAAACACAATCCCAATTGAAATATGCGGCGACAATTTTCTACGCGGGTAACCATACGCCAAATCAAATTGTATCGGCCCGACTGGACTGCGCCAACGCGCGCCCATACCCACACCATGATAAATCGGCCGATCGGTTAATTTATCGGTCACACTGCCCACATCGTAAAACGCCGCCCAACCCCACGCATCGCTAAACCAATGGGTGTACTCCGCCGAAGCCGTTGCCAAAAACTGCGTGGGTAAAACCGCACCCGCAGCCATCGAAGTCGGGTCGCCAATCCCTTGATAAGGATAACCACGCAAAGAGCCGCTACCACCAGCCTTAAATAACAAACTCGATGGTACGTCATACAAGTTGTCATTTGTATTGACAAAACCAATCTCGCCGCGCAACACCAAAGAGTCTTTTTTAAAGAACGGGAAAAAATGACGATAGCGGCCATACCAACGCACGAAACTCGCCGTAGAGCCCACGGCTTTTGACGCAACACTGACCGATGCGTCCACAGCATAACCACGACGAGGATAAGCCCGTGAATCGACATTAAATTTTGACCAATCCAAGCCGACGACCCACGCATGGCTAGAATCTTCACCCAAAGTACTGTTGTAATAATCTAAATTATATGAAATCGCACTGCGATCTAATTTTTGTGAATAGTGCAACCCCACTTGGTAGGTGTCATCCCGCACTGTTGTGGTACGGTCTTGATCCATTTTGCCAAACAGACTCCACTGATAATGTTTTTTATTTTGCGGGGTCGAGAGCGACATTTGTCCGATGCGCTCTTTTTGTTGCCAATCATAGCGCGTGTCATAAATCCAACCACGCTTGAACACGTTGTAATGACTGTACTGCACATTGGTGTGAAACCCTGCATCCGTACCGTAGCCGACCACACTTTTGAAATTTGAACTGGGCAACTCAACCACGCTGACCTTAATCGGGGTCAACTGCGCATCGTTCGGATTGGCATCAATATCCACAGTCACATTCGAAAAATACGGCAAATCTTGTAAACTTTTTTGATAGTCCAACAATTTTTCACGGTTATACGCCTCGCCCACCTCGATGACATTGACGTTTGTGACCACACTGTCACGATAACGATTCAAACCTGTGACCGCTACCTCACCCAAGGTAAAATACGGTCCTGAGTCCAACACCGCGGTGACGTCAGCATTTTTGCGCGCCACATCAATCATGGCCGAAGTGTCTTTGAACCGCGCGCCCGCATATGCGTCCGAACGAATTTTGCGCAACAACAGGGTTTTTGAAACAGACCATTCGTCTTGGGTAAATGGCTCGTCCTCTTGCAAAGACCAGTCAAACTCCAACTCGCCAGCACGTTCTTTGTCCTGCTGTTTAATCAAACCCTCAAGGGTCAATTTAGCCGAACGAATCTTCACCTGTTCGCCCAAATCCACTTTGATGGTGTAACTTGGACGCGCCTGCGCGAGTACGGCGGATTCTGATTCGGATGGGCTTTGGGTCTGTTCGTTGGTGCGTTGTGCTTCTTGGCGGGTCGCTTGCGCCGCATCAGCCGCGCTCAGTTGCGCATCCGTGCCCACCGTTAACCCTGTGCGATCATCAATCACTGTAATGCGGCTGTTAAAATAACCTTTGGTTGCAAGCAAACCTGCCGCTTGTTCGGCCACATGATCAACCAAAAAGTCCAAATACGCATCGCGAATGTCTTCACGCGTGCGATAGCGCACGATGTCCAAATGGGTTTCGAGCAAGGTTTTGATTTCTTTGGGTGCTGCCACCTGTACCGAGTAATTGTCCGCATACACAGGTGCACTCAACGCCAAAAGCACTGCCCCAGACAGGGCACCAACGGCAAAGCGGCAATAACTACGTTTGTTAGTGCATGAATCAATACATGAGTCAGTGCGTTGCACAAAGCGGCGTTTCATAGCGTAAATGGTCACAGGGGCAATTATTTCAGGTAAAATGTCAGTCAGTGGATTTCTCAAAGTCTATCCCGTATTGTAAACAATTCTAACCTTTAACAATGGTGAAATGGAGTAATAAAAATGGCAAAATACGAATCCGACATTACTTTGTTCGTCCAAGAACTCAAAAAACAGCACCCCGAAATCGAGCAACAGCAAGCCGAAGGTCGTGCTCGTTTGTGGGACAAACCACAGGATGCGGGTTTACAACGTGCATTCGATGCTGCTGAAATCTCTAGCAAGCGCGCGGGCTATTAAACCACTTTATGAGCCGCACACAATCCGCACCTGAATCCAGCCACGCGTTGGACACTGCGATGGCGCAGATGGAGCAATCCGCGCCACTCGCCGCAGCGGCAACGCCCGACACGCTCGATGGCATGGCGTATGCACGTTTGTACGGCGAGCCACTGTTCAATATGCCGACGGATTTATACATACCGCCGAATGCTTTGGAGGTGTTTTTAGAAACCTTTGAAGGACCACTGGATTTGTTGCTCTACCTGATTCGCAAACAAAACTTCAACGTTTTGGACATCCCAATGGCGCAGGTCACCACGCAATACTTGGGCTATGTCGAACAAATCAAAACCTATAATTTAGAACTCGCATCCGAATACCTCTTGATGGCTGCGATGCTGATTGAAATCAAATCACGCATGTTGTTGCCCGTCAAAAAATCCGACACAGGCGAAGAAGTTGATGACCCACGTGCTGAATTGGTGCGGCGTTTATTGGAATACGAGCAAATCAAACTGGCGGCGCAAAACTTGGCGCAAAGCCCTGTGGCAGGACGTGATTTTTTAATCGCCAACGCCGATGTCGATGAATTCGCGCCTAAAGCCCTGCCCGCAGTCCATCCCGATGATTTAAAATCCGCATGGCAAGACATCCTCAAACGTGCCAAACTCAACGCACACCACACCATCACGCGAGAAACCCTATCGGTGCGTGAATTTATGTCCGATATTTTGCGCAAGCTCAATGACCGCCGTTTCATGGAGTTTACTGACTTGTTTGAAGACTTGGTCGCGCAAGGTTCGGCACGCTCCGTGTTGGTGGTCAACTTCATCGCCATGCTCGAACTCTCGCGCGAAGCACTGGTTGAAATCACCCAAGCCGAAGCCTACGCACCGATTTATGTGCGCTTGAGCTACCAGCCCCATGCCATTTCTACCCACAACGAATAACTCATAGGCTCATGATGAACACACCACGCATACAACTGTTTCGTGAACAAACCACCGCAGCCGAGTTTGACCACCCACGTCCAGACCGATTGGTCAATGGCAACCCGCAGCGCACCACATGGAATCACTTTACCAACCGCAGCGGTGAAGTGTTTGCGGGGGTTTGGGCGAGCGAAGTTGGCAGTTGGCGCATTGAAATGGGCGAGACTGAAGACGAATATTTCTATGTGATTGAAGGCTCAGGCGCGATTATCGAAGAAAACGGCGAACGACGAACCTTCGCCGCCGGCGATGCGGTCATCATCCCTGCAGGCTTCAAAGGGATTTTTGAAGTGTCCACAACTTTGAAAAAACATTATGTAATTATTGAACGGCAAGTGTCCAAATAAAACTGTTTAAAAATCAATGGAGTCTGACCCTTTTGATTCCCTTTTGATTTTTATCTCCTTAAATTTATTTACCACGTCGAGCTAATTCAACGTGAGGATAGGTCGAAACAGTAGAAAATTCGCTTTTAGGTGAGATAACCTTCATATTGGCTTTATATAGACCGTATCCCACAGGCTTAAAGACAAACGCTTGATGAATTTCTATATATTTTTCTTGCCCTTTAAATACTTGATTACCGCCTGAACTGCCACTCATAAAAACCAGTTTATTGTCTATCGGTACTTGGTAATTAATCAGTTCAATTTCATTTGATGGTGGTTTTTTCTTGCCAAAAACAGAAACATCTATCCATTTTCCATTTTGATAAAAAGCCACACCAACCTCCAGCCTAACGGATTCAGGTCTTATTAAATTCTTTCCATCAGGATAAACACAGGAAACACCGACCATATGCCACAAGGGGAGTACATCTTCTTTTTTATTTGGCAAAATCCAAAACTCGAATTCAGATTCACTTCCTTCTTTAGAAAGATCGAATGCTTTATCCTCTTGAGTAAATGGTAACTGCGGTTGTAAAAAGAAATAAGGGTCTTTTTGTTTACAACTCGTTATTGTCATGAACAAGAACATAGTTACCATCCATAACGTTATTTTGATACTGAGTTTCATAAAATCCTCCAAAATTGTTTTGATACTGGGTTTCATAAAAGCCCCAATTCAGTGGTTAGCATTATTTAATCTCCATTATTAAGTATGGTTTATGTTGCGAGTTATTATCAAGATAATATTTTCTTGGCTTCAGGTAACCCTCTATTTTAATTGGCACGCCTTCTGCATTGGGTCTACCATAAATCAACGCTGCTTCCAAATACTTCGCTAATAAAATCTCATTACCCTCAATGTTATAAATACCGACACTGATTTGGAGCGAAGAGTCACCATAAAACTCTAAATACTCAGGACATTGCAAATCAGATTTGCACAAATTTTGTTTTTTTAATTCTTCTTTAATGGCGAATGCATATTTACCAAATTGATCTCTATATGTACCTTGTCCAAAAACCAATCTATTTTGATAGTCACAGCCTGAAAATAGGACAACAACCATGACGACTGCCCAAGTTATATTTTTCTTCGAAAACAACTTCATCGTATAACCTCCGTAATATGAATTAACACCTCACCAAAAAGCATAGTAGAACTAACTTCTATAAGTACAAAAACTCAAACGACCTCTAAGAAAAAAAATGTAAATAACGCTCGAAAAAATTACACCTTTATTTATTAAAAAATACCAAATGAGTTGATCCGTTTTCCCCTACCAAACTCTGAACATACACTGCTGGTCCCAAAAAGCAGGACTCATTGATTGTCTGTGATGCTTGCAATTGATTGATTAGATTAGGACTTTTCTTTAGCCACTGCATATCGTTAATCAATTTGGGATTTTTGATTTTCAAAAACACTTGCTGATTGTCCTGTATCAGCCATATAGCACTGCCTTCATTATAAATATGTGTTTTCACATCATCTGGCATCACCTGCTGAGGTACAAATGAATAACGCTGTGCCAACGTTGATAAATCAGACGTATAGGGCGCGATGTAGCACACTGCTTTCCAAGGTGTGGCGGTCAGACTATCTAAACGAACCACTTTTGATTGTCCTTCTAATGCATTGATTTTTTGATTAAAAGCAATTTCTTGCGACATGGCTTCAGAACTTTGTTGGCAACTCCACAGTCCAAAACACACAGCCATGCACAAAAACGTTTTTAATGAATTGAATGTTTTCATGGCAGGTAAGCACGCTGACAAAAACACTTTGCAATTTTTAGCGAATTTATTGGGCATAATGATTTCCTCTATTTGCCAAAAGGCATTGTCAAACTAACTTCAGCAAAACTTCTAACTCCACAACTTCACCTTATATCTGTAGTCCCAAAATTTGTTGGATAGCCATTGTTCTCGTGTACGATTGGTGCAAAACCAAAACTATTTTTATTTTGACCATCACTGGTGACGTAGTAGACATGCCCCGCTTTAGATGTACCACCTGATGCCAGTGGTGTACCTGACGCAGCCACATAAATTGTAACGGTGTAAGGCATAGTGAACTCCCCTTTTTATTTACCAAAATGAATATTGTCAATTCGCAATTTAAAATCCACCGAACCAATGCTTGGGTTGTCTTTCTTAGACTCTAAAACAACCCGATACTGTCCATACTCAGATGGCCTAAACCATAAAACAGTGTATTCAGTTCCGCCAGTAATATCCAAGCCATGATCATCTGGATAAACAGAGCCTTTACCAGCATAATTGTCAAATGGAACCGTATCTAAAAACTGGCTTTTTGCTCTGAATACCACAGGGGTCGTAGTTTGTCCCTTCACCAAATACAATTCAGCGTGCATTGGAATTTCAAGTGCTTTGATTTGTTCGTTTGGGTCATTATCTAATGTATGTCCAAATGAAAATGACACCCCATAACTTTCAGAACCATCCACCTTTTGCAGTTTGGGTAGTATCCAAAAATCAACTGTGGTTTTATCACCTGCTTTGTCAAACTTAAATGGCTGCTCATATGGCAACTTGGGATTTAAAAATGAGTATGGGTCTGAGTCATTGTTGCCACACGAAAACAACGCCATCGCGGAAAACACTGTTAATAGTTTTTTTGTTTTTAGAAACTTCATGGCAGTGAACACTCCGAGAACGAAACCTTACAATTCTTAGCGAATTTATTGGGCATAATGATGTCCTTTATTTGCCAAAAAAGGCATTGTCAACTTAACTTTATTACAACACAGAAAATCAAGGCTTATCAAAAGGGTCAGACGCCATTGCTTCCCCAAACCCCCCACCCGTTCACTACACAAACCCGCCAACTAAAAAACACGCAGGATTTCACGCATTGCGCAAATCATACTGCTTCATTTGTTTGCGCAAGCGCAGGTAGTCAGGACAGAGCACACCGACCTGCTGCCAAAATTTCGGGCTGTGGTTCATCTGCACCGTGTGCGCCAATTCGTGCGCCAGCACATAGTCCACCAACTGCGCATCCAAAAACACCAGCCGCCAGTTCATGCGGATTAAACCATCACGCCGACACGTACCCCATGTGGTGCGTGCGTTCGAGAGCACAATGTCGCGATAAGTCAGCCCATGTGATTGCGCCAATTGCTCGGCACGCCCATGTAGGTATTTGAGCAAATACGCATCCAATGCAGACTCAAGAGCCGACGCAATCAACTCGGGTTTATCATGACGTGGTCGCTTTGCCCAAAGTTCCTGTGGTGTGGCTTGCCAATCGGGCGCGTAAATCGCATTGCCCCAACGGATGACGGTCGTTTGACCGAGCAATGATACTGGCTCGCCATCGATAAAATTCAGTTCAGGCACGAAACTTTTTTGCGCAGGTGCTTGGGCGCGAACACGTACTTTGTGTAAGTTTTTCAGTATCCAATCCGATTTGCTGTGTAAGATGCGCTCAATTTCAAGAACCGACACACGCGGCGCGGCGCGCACGCGCAAACCTTGCGCATCAACCATCATGCCCACGGTTTTGCGCCGAGCGCGCTCAATGCGGTAGTGAATCAATTGATTGTGCAGCACGATGCTGCGCGGCGGCGTGTTGATTTTCCGCTCTGGCGGCGCGGGTGGTGGTTCCACACCCAACAGCCCATCCCATAATTCGCGTTGCAAATGATTGAATATGCGTTTTAAAGTACTCAACTATAAATCCTGTGAATGTATGCAGTGTTTGATTGTACCGCAGATTGATTCTACATCAGCACGTGACATGAAACGGTGCATTTGGTTTACAATAGCGCATCTTTAATCCTTTATTTGACGCACCATGACCACGCAAAACCCCAGCTCCAACACACCTTATGTACCACCTCGTGTGAGTTTTACCGCTTTTCCTTTGGGCGCATGGTTGGTCGCGCTCATCGGTGCAGGCATTTTTGCACTGACCTCAACCCACCCCGAAAAAGCCAGCATTGCACAAATCATCGTCGCCGCGAGTATGGCTGTGGCAACCGTCGCAGGGACTTTGTATGTGCTGGTGTTGTTGGCAGTCAAACGTTTTCCGAGTTTTAAACAATCTTTTGTACTGGGCTTTGTCTTGGCATTGGTGAGCATCATCGGTGCGATTGGCGCGGTGGTGGTATTGAATCAACCCAAAATGGCATTTATGGCGATTGCGGGATTTTTCTTGCTTGCCAGTTTGGCACCGTTTTTTATGAAAAAGAAAATCCCTGCATAATCAACGCAGATTTAGCGCAAATTCAACTCAAAAACAGGGTCTGCACATCCGACAAAAACCGCCATCCCAAATCTGTCACACGCAACAACCCCGCATCCTTGACCATCAAACCACGCTTGTGCGCCGTGGATAGAGCGGGATCCAAATCGGCAACGGTCAATCCCGTTGCCGTTTGCATTTGCGCCAGCGTTGCGCCGTCACGCAAACGCAATGCGTTGAGCATGTACTCAAACGGTAAATCCGCCTTGCACAACACCTGCTCGGTTTCAATCGCACTGCCGTGTTGCATGGCGTCTAAATAGCGTGTGGGGTGTTTGAACTTGGCGGTGCGGATGATTTGATTGTGGCTGCTGATTTTACCGTGCGCCCCCGCACCGATGCCGATGTAGTCGCCAAACAGCCAATAATTCGTGTTGTGCTGACATTCATGGCGCGCCTGCGCATACGCCGAAACTTCATAGTGACGCAAGCCATGAGCCGCCAATTCGCTTTGAATCCATTCCTGCATATCTGTCGCCACCTCGTCATTGGGTACGCTCGGTGGATGTTGGTAAAAAAACGTATTCGGTTCAATGGTTAAATGGTAATACGACAAATGCGTCGGCTGATAACTCAAAGCCGTCGCCACATCGTTTTTAAGTTGTGCCAAGGTTTGATTGGGCAAGGCAAACATCAAGTCCAAATTCACTTTGTCAAACAATTGATACGCGACCTCAAGCGCACTGTGCGCCTGTTTGCCCGTATGAATGCGTCCAATATTGCTCAGTAATGCATCGTCAAAACTTTGCACACCGACAGACAAGCGCGTCACCCCTGCCGCGCGAAAGTCGCGCAATTTATCGATGTCCAAAGTTCCTGGATTGGCTTCCATGGTCACTTCAATTTCAGAGACCTGTGGTAAACGCGCACGCACCGCGGATAAAATCGCATCGATGGATTGCGCAGACAGCACGCTCGGCGTGCCGCCGCCGATAAAAATACTCGAGACGCGCCGCCCCCACACCTGTGGCAAAGTGCTGTCTAAATCTTGGATGAGCGCATCGACATAGGCCGATTCGAGCACCGAAAAATCCGTACCCGTATTGATTTCATGCGAGTTAAAATCACAGTAGGGACATTTGCGCACGCACCACGGGATGTGGATATACAGACTCAAGGGCGGCAAGGCAGTCAATACCACGTCGCTCATGGTTTGTTTGGCTTGGGAGATAAACTGAATCGGGGTTTCGTTTTTAGAAGTACTCATGGGGCTATTTTACAGCATCAGCAAGAGAACCACAGACGTAAAAAAACCAAGTCGAAACTTGGTTTTTCGCACCCAGTTCATCCAACATCAACCATCACCATGCAATAGATTTTGAATTTTTGCACCCAAACGCATGACTTTTGCCAAAGTCTCGGGTTTAAGTTTAATCATTTCTTCCGCCCACGTGCTGGTGGTTTTCATCAGCAATAAGGTCTCACGAATGCGCTCCATCGCCGCTGGGTCTTCTTGTTGGGCGGTGGGGTCTTCTAAGCAATCTTGCAGTGCCTGAATCACGGGATTGAACTCGCGCACTTTGCGCTCATGCACCACGGTGCGCATCAATTCCCACACATCAGTTGATGTGCTGAAATAGTCACGTCGATCACCAATAATATGCACCACATGAATAAGGTTCCAATTTTGCAATTCTTTCAGGCAATTGCTCACATTGGAGCGCGCAACGCTCAATGTTTCGGTAATCTCCTCGGCATGCATGGGGCGACCATAAAAGAACAACAGTGCGTGAATTTGCGCAACCGTACGGTTAACGCCCCATTTTGTCCCCATTTCGCCCCAATGGAGGATAAATCTTTCGGCGATCGGTGTTAGTTTCATACTGAACATAATAAAGTTTCTAAATTATTCTGTCAATGATGAAATTTATATTTCCATGTTTATTACGTGGTTTTTAGATGAAATCCGACAACTGCACTAAAAAGAACTCGGTTTGGCTGTCATCAAATAAAATACCCACACCATCGCAACGAATGCAGGATAGCCCAAACGTTCCCAATATTTCGCAAAACGCCAGTACCGTTCAGGAACATCTTGATTTTGAGTCACGGCGATGCGCAACATTTTTTCCATCTGAATTTGCAACCACACCACAAGCAGCCAACAAAGCCCCGCCACCAGATACATCGCAATGCCCCACATCACCCAAAAATTACTCAGCGGGATGCCCGCCAAATAAATCATCAACAATCCTGTGACGGGTTGAATAATCACTGTTGGCGTGGTAAACCACCAGTCGGCACGCACCACCAAGCGCGCCACCACGGCTTGTGCGCGAATATCACCACTGCGATTGGCGAAAAACAAATAAAACGCACTGCCAAACCCCGTGCCGACCAACAACACGCTGGACAGAATGTGCAAGGTTTTAATTAAGGCGTAGTACTCCATTTAAGTCCTCCGCTCAGTTCGCGCCATATAAATCATCAGCGCGATGATGGGAATATTTTTGAGCAAGGCACCAAATGGGTCTAACCATAATTGCGCATGGCTCACGGATAAAATCACGGTGTAAACGACCACCACCAGCATCTGCACCCACCACACCCACGAGTGGTGCAAGCACAGCGCGCCCACACCACAAGCAATGTCCAACAACATGGCAATCCCCATGAACGCCAAAGCCAGCGCACCTGTTAAACCCACCAAAGACAATTCGTGCATCGCGCGTTGATGCACCGATGGAATCAAAGGCAATAATGCGCTGATCCACCACATCAAAGCAATCGCAAAGCGCACTGCCCCTTTTGCATTGTTGGTTACCATGACCTACTCGATAAACGTGTTTGGATGCCGAGGCATCCGTCCAAGCAAGGCGGCAAAATTCGCCACATCCCCAAAACTGCCCGCTTGCAACATTTGTAACGTATCAGGATCCAAGGCACTGCTCGGCGCAATCTGCGCCAGTTTCGCCATGATGCGCATCACGCCCCAAGGAATCGGTACGACCCATGCGGGTCTGTCCGACATCTGCGCACGATAGCAGGCAATCATTTCACGATAGGTCATGCGCACCGCACCGACCGCATCGACCACGCGCGCGGGGCTTGACCATGCAAAGTCTTGATTGATTTGGCGCGTCACCAATTGCGCAATGTCGTCAATATGAACAGGTTGTACCCATGACTCGCTTTGCCCTGGAACCGCGACCACAGGCATACGCGCGAGCAGGCGAAACATTTTCGCAGAGTCGCCATCTTGCCCGTACACCAAGGATGGACGCACAATCAAACTGGGGATGGATAGATTGATTAAATGCGCCTGAGCCTCGCCTTTGGTGTGCATGTAGGCGGTTTTTAATTCGCCGCCCGCGCCTAAAGCCGAAATATGCACCACTTTGCAGCCCACTTGCGCGCAGGCATCAAATAAGGCTTTAGGTGTATCTGCATGGATTGCCCGCATCGGCAAAATCGTCGAATCACGCAAAACGCCCACCGCATTGACCACCATATCAATCCCCACCAAACGCGGCGACCACGTCGCTGCATCGGTATCGTGCACAAAATCAACCGCAATATCATCAGCACGTTTGGGTTGGCGTATCGCCCTCACGACGTGGTGACCTGAGGCAATCAACGCTTGCTCCAAATGCCGACCGATAAAACCCGTCGCACCGCACAGTAGAATATTCATAGAGCCTCCTCATGGATGTCGCATTGAAAATGATGGCTTAATTTTATATTTTTTATTTATTTCTGTCAATACTGTAATTTATATAATTAAGTAATTTGTAGGCTTTTAACGAAATGCGTTGGTGGATAGAAATTGTTTCAACTGTTATGACGCGAATACATACAATTCTCGCACACAAACCACCCAAAATCGCGCAAAGCAAATGATATAAAGGTGTTTATGCTCAATGTTGGTTGTACCGCTGTTTTATTGTGGTGTTTGACGACATCAAGTGACCGTGATTATTTTGTCAATAATTCCAACCACGCGCGTGCGAATTTCTCTTGCCCTGAGCCTGAAAAATGACAGTTATCGTATCGATCCAACGCCCCCATGAGCGCGTCCGAATTCACACCCGCACGAATGTTTTTTTCTGGGTTGGCAAGTGCGCGTTGTGCCATAACCACAGGATTGTTGGCGCGCCAATACATGTCCATCCAGCATTGGCTGGCTTGCGACACATAAATCGGCGCGTCCATCCCCTGTTGACGCAACGCGTCTGCGATGCCCGTAAATAACTTTTCGTAATCTTCTTGACTGGTGCGCTTGCCATAATCGGTCTCACCCTGATGCCATAGCATGTGGGTTACTCGATATTGCGCGAGGAGTTTTTGCGTGCTGCTTTGCAACATTTGTTGATAGGGACTACCGACTTTCCACTGACTAATCGCCGAACCCGCAATCCCTGTTGGTGCGATGATGACACGCTCTGCCTTGCCTTGTTGAATCAATAAATTGCCCAGTAATGTCCATGAATCGCCTTCCAATCCCGTTGAACCAAGCAGAGGGGATTGAGCAATATAACACTTGCCATCAAAATAATTGAGGACTTTATCGCCGTATTGCGAGGCATAGCGTTGTCCGCCATGATTGGCCGAGTTCGATTGTCCTGAAATTAACAACACCAAGGTACGCTCGGTCTGCTTGGGGCAATTCACTTCGGTTTTATTGGGGTATTTGGTGAGGCGATGAAAAGCATCGCCCTGTATCGGATTACCCGCGTGATTGGTTGGGTTGGCATTCAGAGGATTGGGGTCATTAAAAATGCGTCGCATATCTGCCCAAATATCTTGGCTACCCAACGCACGCACTTGCAAAAATGAACCCAAAATGACTCCGCCCAAAACACTCAACAACGCAACCATCGTCATTCTAAATTTCGTGCTCATCTCAATCTACCCACACCCAATTACTCCGAAAATATTCTTTCAAACCAATAAGATACAAAAAAACCGAGGTCATCCTCGGTTTTGATTACGCGAGTTTTATCAACCCAAACCCATGACCTCACGCACATCGCGCATGGTTTCTTGCGCCATTTTGCGGGCTTTGTCCGAACCATCGGCGATGATACTGCGCACCAAAGTCGGGTCATCGACATAGGTTTGTGCGCGTTCGAGCAAGGGCTGCTGCTCACGCAACACCGATTCAATCACAGGCTGTTTACACTCCAAACAACCGATTTTGGCGTTTTTACACGAGTCTTGCACCCATGCGCAGGTCGGCGCATCGCTATAAATTTGATGAAACGCCCATACAGGACATTTCTCTGGGTCACCCGCATCGGTCTTGCGCACACGGGCTGGGTCGGTCGGCATGGTGCGGATTTTTTTGGTAATCGAATCGGCATCCTCGCGCATGGCGATGGTGTTGCCATAGCTTTTCGACATTTTTTGTCCGTCCAAACCAGGCATGCGCGAATCCTTGGTCAACAAAGCCTGTGGCTCAACCAAGATGATTTTACGCGAACCCTCTAAATAGCCGAATAAACGTTCGCGGTCTACGTGGGTCAGATTTTTCGACTCGTCCAATAAAGCATGCGCCTGCTCAATCGCTTCTTCTTCGCCCTGCTCTTGAAACCGATTGCGCAATTCGAGGTATTGCTTCGCCATTTTACTGCCGAGTTTTTTCACCGCTTCTTGGGCTTTTTCTTCAAAGCCTTTTTCGCGCCCATACAGATAATTGAACCGACGCGCGATTTCGCGGGTCATTTCCAAATGCGGTACTTGGTCCTCGCCAACAGGCACATGCTCGGCGCGGTAAATCAAGATATCCGCTGCTTGGAGCAATGGATAACCCAAAAAGCCATAAGTACTTAAATCTTTTTCTTTAAGTTTTTCAATTTGTTCCTTATAAGTTGGAACTCGTTCCAACCAGCCTAAGGGGGCAGACATCGCTAAGAGCAAAAACAACTCAGCATGTTCAATCACTTGCGATTGCACAAAAATCGTTGCTTGCGCTGGATCTAAACCCGCTGCAAGCCAGTCAATCACCATTTCGTGGGTTGATGACTCAATGATGCTCGGATCGTCATAATGCGTGGTCAGCGCGTGCCAATCGGCCACAAAAAACAAACATGGGTACTCAGATTGCAAGCGCACCCAATTTTTCAACACCCCGTGGTAATGACCCAAATGCAATGCACCCGTGGGGCGCATCCCTGATAAAACGCGTTCTGGAAACATGAAATTCTCTGAATAAAATTACGCAAATAGTGCGTGCAGTGGATATAAAATTAAATTGATGATGCTTTGCGCCACGTTAACAATCGGATACACCCAGTAGTTAAACAGCAAACCGCCCGTCATAAACGCCAGCCCGAGCACAATAAACATGCCGTAGGGTTCCAACTGCGCGAACGAGCGTGCCATATTCGCAGGCAACAATCCCATGAGCACCCGACCGCCATCGAGTGGCAAAATCGGCAACATATTAAAAGCAAATAAAATCAGGTTAAAAATCACACCGACCGAAGCCACTTTAAAGAAAAAATTACTTTCAGTATCTGCCACAAAGTAACCCAATACAAACAATAAAATTGACCA
The DNA here is from genome assembly GCA_018261955.1 of Burkholderiaceae bacterium. Classification (GTDB taxonomy): domain Bacteria; phylum Pseudomonadota; class Gammaproteobacteria; order Burkholderiales; family Burkholderiaceae; genus CTSOIL-112. The sequence goes on along the minus strand of JAGTRK010000003.1, from coordinate 107,602 downwards.
TAAAAATGCCATGATAAAGTTTGACATAGGCCCCGCGAGTGCCACCATAGGCATATCTTTTGCAGGATTGCGCAAACGAGAAGCGACCACAGGTACAGGTTTGGCGTATCCAAAAAAGAATCCACCAGGCATCAGCAACGTAATCAATGGAAGTAAAATGGTGCCAATTGGATCAATATGAGCGGTTGGATTGAGGGTCATACGCCCCATGCGCTCAGCGGTATCGTCACCGAAATATTTCGCCACATACGCATGAGCTGCCTCATGTACGGTAATTGCCAGTAGTGCTGGAATTACAAATACCGTGATTTTTTGTATCATCGTAGCAATATCAAAATCACCCATATTCACTTTCTATAAAAATTTCAAGTCGACATTTTACCTAAAAACGCAGGGGTCGGGTGCTGATTGATGGTGCAGTCGGTGCTTAGTTAAGCCCACAATTGATACACAGGTTGCAATTTTTCGGGCAAATTCGGCACACGTCCAACATCCATTTTGCTTTCCCCCACCCCATGAAAATCAGAGCCTGAGGAGGCGTGTAAATTTAAATCCACACACATCTGCACATAGTAGCGAATTTGTTTTTTGCTGTGCGCGCCCGTGATAACCTCAATCGCCTGTCCGCCCAGACCGATAAACTCAGCGACCAATTCACGCTCACTCGCTTCATCGTGCGGATAACGCCCGGGGTGCGCGAGCACCGCCACGCCGCCTGCGTCATGTATCCAAGTCAATGCCTGCTCAATGCTTGCCCATTCGTGCGGCACAAACCCCGGTTTGCCCTCAACCAAGTAATTTTGAAACACGTGACGCACACTTTCGGCTTTTTTATCTGCCACCATCACGCGCGCAAAATGCGTGCGTGCCAGTAAATCCATGCGCCCACCCGCTTCCGCCAATGCTCGCTCAAGCGCGTTTTTCACCCCAACTTCTTCGAGTGCCTGCGCCATCACCACCGCGCGTTTGGCGCGTCCGCCTGCATTGGTTTGTAAACCTGCGATGAGCGGCGCGTTTTCGATGTCAATATTCAATCCAACAATGTGCACGCTCATACCCCGCCACGAGCACGACACCTCAACACCATCGACAAAGCGTATACCCGCTTGCTGCGCACATGCACGCGCAATCATCAATCCTGACAATTGGTCATGGTCGGTCAATGCCAAATCAGTTGTCCCATTGCGCACGGCGCGTGTCACCAATTGTTCGGGTGTCAGTGCGCCGTCTGAGGCGGTAGAATGACAGTGATAATCCACGCGCATGATTAGGGCTCACCCTGTGTGGGTTGCTGTGGGGGTTGATTGGTTTTGAGCAAATCAGGCTTGAGCGTGCCATCGCCCAAACTTTGAAACAATACCGCAGTTTGCGAAGCCATAATTTCGCGCATTTGTAAGAACATTTTTCGGCTTTGTTCGATGTAATTGCTCATCATGCCTTGCATCATCGGGGCTTGCATGGCGAGCAGTTGTTGCCAGACCTCGCTGTCGATTTTTTGCTCGGCATCGGTCTGCGCACCACCCGCCAAATCACTTTGAATATCGGCGAACGCCTGCATGTTTTTTTCCAAATACGAACCGAGCATGCCTTGCATCACATGACCATATGAACGGATGATTTGCGCGAGCATTTCAGCGGAAAACAGGGGCACGCCACCGCTTTCTTCTTCTAAAATGATTTGTAGCATGATGCTGCGTGTCAAATCCTCATTGGTTTTGGCATCCAACACCCGAAACTCATCTTTTTCCAACACCATGCGCTTGACATCCACAAGGGTGATATAGGTTGAAGTTTGGGTGTCGTATAAACGACGATTGGGGTATTTTTTAATAATATGCAGTGCATCACGTTCACGCATTGGATACTCCTTAAACTATTTTAACTATTTTATTTTGTGTGGTGTGGCTTGCGTGCATTGTAATCGTTTCACACTTTGGGTGCACTGCAATATTCTATAGCGACAACGGTGACAATTCAACGCACGCCGCATCGCTAAAATACTGCCAACGTGCGCGTACTGCATCATCTACAAAAGTAGCGTAATTACGGGTCTGTCCCATCCTTTTCATCTCGTTTCTACCGTGGCGTATGCCCAAAATGCTTTCGGTATAACGCGCCACAGGCGCACCCGAATCCAATAACACAACCCCCTCACCGAGATAGGCGCGAATGTCATCGGCAATGAATGGATAATGCGTACAGCCCAACACCACCACATCCGCGCCAAAAACACGCACGGGTTCTAAGTATTGCGCCAACAAGCTTGTCCACATTTGCCCCGAGACGAGACCAGTGTCTATTGCTTGTGCCCAACCGACGCAGGCAATCGATTGCAATTGCACACCACTGTCGGCATGAATGGTGCGCTGTACCAAGGCTTGGTATTTCACACTGTCCACAGTGCGTTGTGTCGCAAGCATGGCGATTTTTTTGTTTTGAGTCAGTTGCACTGCAGGCTTAATCGCAGGCTCTAAACCGACAAAAAACACATCGGGATAACGTTCACGAATATAAGTTGCCCCTGCCGCCGTTGCCGTGTTGCACGCCCAAACAATCGCTTTACAACCTTGCGCCAAAAACCACTCGGTCATCACCACCATGCGCTCACGTATCCATGCTTCGGATTTGTCGCCATACGGCACATTGGCATTGTCTGCCACATAGATGAAATCTTCGTTGGGCATGCGTGCGTGCAGATGTCGCCACACACTCAAACCGCCCAAACCTGAGTCAAACACGCCAATTGCACCCGTGCGCAGATGCTCCAAACTTGAACCTTGCGCGGCACGCAAAGCATTGGGATTGAGCGGCGCGGTGGTATCCAGTGTTTCAACTTGCGTTGTGTGGTTCATTTTTGGTTCTGCCATGCACTGAGCTCTTCTTCAAAAAATCCCGCCGCACGGCGCGCAGGGATGTTAAACGGTGGGCGCATTCGCGGCGCACGATGGTGCTCGGCAATGCGGCGATACTCGCGTATCGGTTCGTGTTGATTTTGCGCGCAGGCATAAATAAACCAACGGTGCCCCAAAGCCACATGGGTGATTTCATCGCGCAAAATGATGTCCAAAATTTGCGCGGTTTGGGTTTCACCTGCTTGGCGAAATTTTTCCTGCATAACGGGACATGCGTCCAAGCCGCGCGCTTCCAAGGTGCGCGGCACCATTGCCATGCGGTCAGCGAATGAATCTTTTGTGCGTTCTGCCATATCCCATAATCCACTGTGCGCGGGATAATCGCCATACTGCGCGCCGAGTTGATTCAGTCTGCGTTGTATGAGTGAGAAATGATAGGCTTCCTCCGCCGCCACGCGCCACCAATCCCAGTAATAATCCGCGCTCAAATCCGCAAAACGCACCATTGCATCCAGTGCCAAATTTATCGCGTTAAATTCGATGTGTGCCAATGCATGGATTGTGATTGCCAATCCCTCGGTGGTATTCATGCTACGCCGTGGAGTTTCAGTCGCACGAATGAGTTCAGGTTTATCGGGAATACCGGGGCAGTGTTGATTTAAATCATCGTCGTGAGTCCAATCGCGCTGTGCATCCAAGCGCAACTGCCCTGCTTGTCCCATTCGATACAGTGCGCGCAAAGCGACTTGCTTTTCCAATGGGGTTTTGAATTTCAATACCTGCAATGCCAATGCACGCAGTTCGCGCTCATCACCGAAACTCGGCACGATTTTGGGTGTGGGTTCAGTCGCATTCAACCAATCTTCAAACGAATAAATACCCTCATTTAAGATTGTGTTCGAACCATCGGTGGCAGAATCTAAGGAATAATTTAAGGCAGAATTCATGGGCGCAATCGTGACAACTCAGCTAAAATGCCATTCTATACTGTTTGCGCCCCGCGCCAAGCACAGACCTAAAATTTATTTGGACAACGCATCATGCCGATTTATCAATTTAAAAATTTTAAGCCCTCTCTTGCCGAACGCACTTATGTCGCGCCAACGGCTGTGCTGATTGGGCAGGTGGTACTCCAAGCAGGTGCAAATGTGTGGTTCGGCGCGGTGTTGCGTGGTGACAATGAGCCGATTACGGTCGGCGAGAACAGCAATATTCAAGAAAACAGCGTCCTGCACACCGATATCGGCGCACCGTTGACCATTGGTGCACATGTCACCGTGGGGCACAGCGTAACTCTGCATGGCTGCACGATTGGCGAGAACAGTTTAATTGGCATGGGCGCGATTGTGCTCAATCATGCGCGTATTGGCGCGAACAGCATTGTCGGCGCGGGTGCATTGGTCACTGAAGGCAAAGCATTTCCAGACGGCGTATTGTTGGTCGGCTCACCCGCAAAAGTTTTGCGTGAATTGACCGACGAAGAAATCGCGCGCTTACCGAACAACGCACATCACTACGCCGCCCGCGGACAAACCTACGCCGCCGAATTGCAACCTATTTTGACTGAGTTATGAGCGCGACCGCAAAGCCAGAGCCAATCGTGCATCCAACACTGGACGCATTTCTCGCCAGTGTGGAGCGTCGTGCGTATAAACATGCCCTATACGCGGTGCGCAATGAAGAGAATGCTTTAGACATCGTACAAGATGCCATGCTCAATTTGGTGCAATCTTACAGCGACAAACCGCCTGCCGAATGGCCGATGCTGTTCACTCGAATTTTGCAAAATGCCATTCACAACCATTTTCGCCGTAACAAAGTGCGCGATTATTGGACACCGAATTTTTCACAATTTGACACCAGTGTCGGCGATGAGGAATCGAATTCCATCGATGTGATTGAGTCGATTATGAATAAAACCGTGGGCAACACGGTGTTCTCGACCGAAGACGTGGTGATGCGCGAGCACATTCTCAATAAAATTGAAGAATTGATAAAAACATTGCCCGCGCGTCAACGAGAAGCCTTTATGTTGCGTTACTGGGAAGACCTCTCAGTGACAGAAACCGCTCAGGTCATGGGTTGCTCCGAAGGCAGCGTGAAAACCCACTGCTCGCGTGCAACACATGCATTGGCGATTGCCCTGAACGAAATAGGCATTACAGGAAGTGCTTTATGAAAAACCAATCCAACACCCCACTCAGCGAACATACTCAACAAACCACCATGGACGCGGCAAGTATTGCACACAGTGTGTTGTTCGCACGCGCCGCTTTGGACTTTGGCGCGGAAAATCTTTCCCACGACGTGAGTGAACGTTTGCGCGTGGCACGCATGCATGCTTTGGCATCATCCACCCAAAAAACCAAACACACAGCGCAATTGAGTGCTTCAAACTTTAATTTTGGCTCATGGTTTCATCATCTATCAGCTTGGTTGCGTGGTGGCATCGCTGCAGGTACAGTTGCCATCGCGTTTTTATTCACTTTTGGTGCCACCCAGTCTGATTTAGATGTCTTACCAAACCAAGCCAGTGTCGCAGCGACAGCGGATACCCATAACGTGATGGCGACTTTGCCTGAAGTGCAAACAACGCGCGCGCTTGCCTCAAATGGCGTTGCCAATGTTCAGAATAAAATCAAACATACGACCACATCCAGTACCCATGTAATGGCAGACACGGAGGCGCCAACCAGCACAGTTGCCAGTGCCAATCCAGATGATGAGCAAGTCGATATCATTCTGCGCGAAAAAATCCCTTTGCAAGCGTATTTGAATGATGATTTTAATCAATATGCGAACCATCAAGTGATGCACACCGATGGCTCAGACACGGAATACAACAATCAATCACATTCACAATAAGCATTTATTTCGAGGTTGTCTATGAAGCAAAAAAACATGGTATATGCCACTCTTCTGATTGGAGCCTTGATGCTCTCACCGAGCGTGTTTGCACAATCGTGGGAAAGTTTGTCCACCGACAGCCAAAGTACCTTGCGTCCATTGCGACTTTCATGGCCTAATTTATCCGACACTCAGAAACAAAGTTGGCTCAAACGTGTGCCTGAACTCAAAGCAATGCCCGCCGACCAACTGGCGACGGCGCAAGAGCGCATGGCTGAATGGACCGCGCTGTCTGGGCAACAGCGGGCACAAGTGGAAGAACGACTCAGAAACAGCAAACAACCCGATCCATTGGCTCGTGCCAAACTTTGGAAAAGTTTTACGGGACAGTAAGCCGTATTGAGCCCACTCTAACTGCACTTTTACTCAGAAACCCGTTAAAATAGCGCACCGTTATCACTTTGATAACGGTGTTTGTTTTTGATTACGACCACTTTTACCGCGCTATGACCCACACACCCACACTGACTCCGCCGACTTTGGCACGCCGCATTTGGTCTTCGCTGTATGAATTGACACTGCTGTTTGGCATTGTGTTTGTCACCGCGATGACGGTGCAAACCATACTGAGCATCCTCGGTATTCGTTTGCCCGATTGGGCGCACTCGCTGATTGCTTTTGTGACAATGGGGCTGTATATCGTGTATTGTTGGACACGCTCAGGTCAGACCTTGGCGCAACGCACTTGGCAGCTCAAAACTGTGGGCATGGATGGCAAATTGATTACGGCTGGGCGCGCTTGGTTGCGCTACACTTTGTCGTATCTCGGAGTATTGCCTGCTTTATTGATTACTTGGACGCAAATCCACAGCCAAGCACAGATGCCGAGTGTGGCAACGATTTTTACACTGAGTTGCACTTTGGCTTTGGTCAATTGGTTGGCGTTGTTGGGAACATCTTTGGCTCATCCCAATAAAATCGCCCTGCACGAGCGGCTGTCAAAAACCCGTACGATTTTGGTCGAAAAATAATCACTGCGCCAACACGACTTTGCGCTGAATATCCGCGACATCCATATTCTCGATATAGCGAATGAGGTTGGACCAAATTGGATGGTAGCCAAAACCACCCTGAGTCATCTCGGCAATCGCATCTTGCTTGCGCCAACCTTGCTCAACGATGCGATAAATCGCGGTCATCATGCCCGTGCGATCGGCTCCGTGTTTGCAATGCAGTAGTACAGGCTGATTGGTTGGATTGCGCACAATTTTTAAAAATCGCACCACATCCGCTTCCTTAACCTGCCATGTATCAAACGGAATTTGTTCGTAGCGCACGCCCGTCGGAACCACCAACGCGTCATCGCCCGCGTTGTTGCGCAAATTCACCACAGTTTTAATCTCACTTGGCAAACCATACGACACCGCTAAATTCTGATTGAGTAGATTCAAGCCCTCGGCAGTCGGTTGTGCAGAGCGATACAGCACGGGTGAGACTTGAAATAAATTCGGTACACCTTGATGTAACTGCGTTTTACCCACCGCCTGCGCCCAATTGAGCGGGCGTTGTTCGGGCGGCAAGGCTGGCGCAACCGCACAGGCGGTCAAACTGAGCACCACCGCACCGTACGTTATATATTTTCTTAAAACATTCATCGATTATTTTTACCCATGTTTCATCAACAATTCAATCTCACTCGCATCCACAGGTACATCGCGCGTCATCAATTCGCACCCGTTCTCCGTGATAATCGCATCGTCTTCAATGCGAACACCAAGATTCCAAAATGCTTCAGGCACATTCGCGCTTGGGCGTATGTATAACCCTGGTTCAATCGTCAGTGTCATACCCGCTTCCAAGTTGCGGAATATCGGTAATGTTTTGCTGGTATCATTTGGATCGGGTTTCTGACCGACACTGTAAGCACCACAATCATGCACATCCAAACCCAACCAATGCCCCGTGCGGTGCATGAAATAAGGCTGATAGGCTTTTTGTGCAATCGCTTCATCTATCGAGCCAACTGTATTACGGTTCAAAATCCCCAAATCCAACAAGCCCTGCGTCAACGCCCGCACCACAGCATTGTGCGGCACATCAAACGCCACACCTGCACGGGTGAGCGCAATCGCCTCGGATTGCGCGTTTAACACCACTTCATACAAAGCACGCTGGGCTTTGCTAAACTGGCCGTTCACAGGGAATGTGCGTGTAATATCACCCGCATAATAGCCATATTCCGCACCTGCATCAATGAGGCACAAGTCGCCGTCTTTTAACTCGCTCAAACCCGCACGATAGTGCAGTACACAGGCGTTCGCACCCGTGGCAACGATGGTGTTGTAGGCGACTTCTTGCGCACCGCGACGCATGAATTCGTGGCGAATTTCCGCTTCTAAATCCAACTCGCGCCAACCCACTTGGCAGGTCTGCATGGCGCGAATGTGCCCTGCGGCGGAAATTTTACCCGCTTCACGCAGCCAATTTTGCTCCACTGCATCCTTACGCAAACGCATTTCATCGAGCAAAACATACACATCGTTCTGAACACTCGGCGCATTCACGCCGCTGCGCGTCAAAGCGCGCGTGGCATTGAGTGCATGGCTCAATCGCGCGTCAAACGCCGCGTTGTACGCCAAAGGGGCAAACACAGTTTGCGCATTGGCAAGCAACTTGGGCAGTTGTGCGTCCAATTCGCCCACTGGGTGCGCCTCATCCATACGCAAACGCTCAACCGCCGCCTCAGGACCCAAACGATAGCCATCCCAAATTTCGCGTTCTAAATTTTTCTCGCGACAGAATAAAATACTGCGCGCGGCATCAGGTGTGACACACAGCACCAGAAACGCCTCGGGCTCAGCAAATCCAGTCAAGTAGTAAAAATAACTGTCTGGGCGAAAGTCATAATGCGCATCGCGGTTTCGCGCTACCTCGGCTGCCGTTGGTATGATGGCAATCGATGTACCCGTCACAGATTGTGCGCGCATGGCTCGAACCAAAGCATCGCGGCGCGCGAGAAATGTTTGGGGATTGAAGGCTTTTAGGTGGAGTGGTTTCATAATCATCCTTGTGTGTCTGATGGGTTGGGGCATTTTAGCATTGAAGTTATTGCTACGTTTGTCGCTCGCGCAAACCATCATAAAAAATGGGTAGGTTTTTGCAAACCCACCCATCGCTCAATACGAAACCACACAAATCAATGCGCCAAAATTTTTGACAAGAATTGTTTGGCGCGCTCGGTGCGGTTTTCAGGCTGCTCGAAGAAGTCTTGCTTAGTGCAATCCTCGACAATTTTCCCTGCGTCCATGAAAATGATGCGGTTGGCAACCTTGCGCGCAAAGCCCATTTCATGCGTCACGCACATCATGGTCATGCCTTCGTTCGCCAATTCGACCATCACATCCAACACCTCGTTGACCATTTCTGGATCCAGTGCCGAAGTTGGCTCATCGAACAGCATGGCAATCGGATCCATCGCCAAAGCACGGGCAATCGCCACGCGTTGTTGCTGACCACCCGACATTTGCCCTGGGAATTTGTGCGCATGCGCGCCCAAGCCAACACGTTCGAGCAATTTCTTGCCTTTGGCGTAGGCTTCATCCTTACTGCGTTTGAGCACTTTCATTTGCGCAATCGCAAGGTTTTTTTCAATGCTCATATGCGGAAACAACTCAAAGTTTTGAAACACCATACCAATGCGCGAGCGCAATTTGTTCAAATCAGTTTTCGGATCAGTGAGCGAAATCCCATCAACCACGATGTCGCCTTTTTGAAATGGCTCTAAGGCGTTGACAGTTTTAATCAAAGTCGATTTACCCGAACCCGATGGACCGCAGACCACGACCACTTCACCCTTGTTAATCGTTGCGGTGCAATCGGTCAAAACCTGAAACTCACCATACCATTTGGATACATTTTTAATTTCTATCATTGTGTGTCCCTTTCAATTATTTAGCGAATAATCGCAATTCTCTTTTGTAAACGTTTGACATAGGTGGATAAAGCAAAGCAAATCAAAAAATACACCAAAGCCACAAATACATAAAATTCGGTTGGACGATTGTTAATCCCAGCCAACGTGCTGCCCGCGCCCAAAAAATCTTTCCAACCCACCGCATATACCAGTGTGATGTCTTGAAACAAAATAATGGTTTGCGTGAGCAATACAGGTAGCATATTACGCAAGGCTTGTGGCAAAACCACCTGTGCCATTGTCTGACCATAACTCATGCCCAGCGCGTAACTGGCATTTTGCTGACCGCGAGAAACACTCTGTATTCCTGCACGCATGATTTCTGAATAATATGCCGCTTCAAAAATCGCATAGGTAATCACACCTGCGAGCAGTGCTCCCAAAGGCTTGGGATATTGCGCGCCGGTGACCCACTGTAAGACTAAAGGCATCATCAGATAAAACACCAACAACACTTGCACCAAGGGTAAGCCGCGGAAGAAGTCCACATACAACTTGGCAAAAGCCGACAACCAACGATTGGAGGATAAACGCATCATTGCCAAAGGTGTGCCGATGACCATACCCCCAATCAATGCCAACACCGTCAACTGCAAAGTAAACCACAAGCCCTTAGCAAGCATGGACATGGCTTCGTGGGTAAATAGAACGCTATAATCAAAGTTCATCATTTACCTCCTGTGATCATGCCAGGGACTTGAATGCGTTTTTCAATGCGCACCATCAAAAACTTAATCGCATAGGTGAAAAACAAATAAATCAGTGTGGTGATTGCCAAAATCACAACCACCTGCGAGGTTTCCTCAATCATATTTTTAGTCAAAGCATAAAAATTCGCCACCGAAACCACAAACGCCACCGAGGCATTTTTAAACATATTCATCATCTCTGAGGTCAACGTTGGCCAAACAATGCGAAACGCTTGGGGCAAAATACTATTCATGTAGATTTGAGCACGGTTCATGCCCAGTGCAAAACCCGCATTCCATTGCCCCGTCGAAATCGTTTGTATCCCCGCACGCACTTGCTCAGACACCCTCGCAGCATGGTACATGCCCAAGCCCAACACCCCCATCACCCAAGGAAACGAAGCGGCAACATGGCGATACCACAGACCACTGACCTCTGCGTTTGAATCCGCTGAGAAGGTTGTTGGTAAAAATGAAGGCACGACAAACAGCCACAAGAAATATTGAATCACCAAAGGAATGTTGCGAAATACCTCGACATACGCATTGCCAATGATTTTCAACCATTTATTCGGCGTGGTGCGCATCACGCCCAAAAGCGAACCCAAAATTAAGGCAATCACCAACGCGCCAAAAAACACGATGAAATGCCACTTTAATCCTGTGAACATCATCTGCAACCAGGTCACTTCCTCTGCCGCCGCATTATACGAGCCGCCTATACTGTGACAGACCGATTCGACCCATGAGGTTTTATCGACGTATTCTGTACTGGGCGAACAAAATACCGTCCAATCTAAATTTGCCATGTATGACTCCAAACTAAAAACCGCGTCCCCTACAAATTATTATGATTTAGGGACTAAAAAATAAGACGCATTCAGAATATGTCTGCTTTATGCGTCTTACGTGTCTCTGCTGTCTGAGGGAAACGCTTAGGAGAGGTATGAATCCCTCCCAAGCATGTTCACTCAATGGCTTAGATACCTTTGTCGTTTGGCTCAGCCAAAAGTTTTTTCAATGATTCGTTCATTGGGAAATTCAAGTTGATATTTTTCGGTGGAATGGGAGACTGGAACCATTTTTTATAGGCTTTTTCCATACCACCCGATTGAATCATAGCTAAAACGGCTTTATCGGCAATTTTCTTGATTTCTGGATCACCTTTGTTCAACATGATGCCGTAGGGCTCAGTTGACAAAATCGGACCTGTGATCACGAAGTCTGCTGGATTTTTAGCGTTCGCCATCAAGCCTGCCAAAATATTGTCATCCATAAAGAATGCCACTGCAGAACCTGACTCAACTTGTGCAAACGAATCTGCATGATCTTTACCAAACACATTGGTCACATTGACCTTCGCGCCTTGCTCACCCTGTTTGATGTACTTATCAGAAGTTGTGCCTTGAGTAGTCACCACGGCTTTACCGTCCAAATCGGCAATCGATTTGATGTTTGAGCCTTTTTTCACCAACATGCGCACTTCAGTCACATAGTAATTGGTTGAGAATGCCACTTGCTCTTGGCGTTTCAAACTATTGGTGGTCGTACCGCATTCCATGTCGATATTGCCGGCTTGAATTTCAGGAATACGGGTTGATGAGGTCACGGCCTTGTATTCAACTTTGAGGTTGGGCATATTTAAATCTTTTTTAATCTGCTCGACCACGTTGGCACAGATGTCCATCGCGTAGCCCACTGGCTTGCCATCCACCACGTAGGAAATCGGTGTTGAAGACTCACGGTGACCCACCACGACTTTGCCCGAGTCCTTGATTTTTTGAATGGTGTTAATCAACGGTGGCGGTGCGGCAGGTGCTGCGCCTGCCGCTGCTTGATCTGCGGGCTTCTTATCACCGCCGCCGCAAGCGACTAAGGCAAATGCGCCTGATACCATCAACAAAGATGTTAATAATTGTGCTTTTTTCATGTGTGTCCTCATTTATCTCAAAATAGTTTCAGTGGATGAAATACCAATTAATTGCTCCTTGGCACTCTATTCACCATGAGTAGAACTTTTAACATTAATTGTCTGTCCTGATGCGAACAATATACAATTTCCACACATAAATCAAGCGTTAAATTGGACATATCTTGCCCAACATGGCTTATCTTGTACGCCCTTACTCGCAATATTTGTTAAAATCAAACCTCCACATCTAACACCTTCGACACTATGGCCGTTTTTACCCAAATTACCCACGAGCAACTCGCACAATGGCTCGTTCCACTCCACCTTGGCGAGTTAATCGAATTCAAAGGCATCGCCACTGGTATCGAAAACTCCAACTTTTTTGTCACCTTGTCCAAAGACGGCATAACGACCGATTATGTTTTGACCATCTTTGAAGTCTTGACCGCCGAGCAACTGCCGTTTTACTTAGAACTCATGGCGCATTTGGCACACAAAGGCATTCCCGTGCCTTTGCCTTATGCGGATGCCAATGGCACATTGTTTCGAGAGCTCGCGGGCAAGCCCGCAAGCCTCGTCTCAAAAATGGTGGGTAAAGACATTAATGCCCCAACGCCCGCACACTGCACCAGCGTTGGACGCACATTGGCACAAATGCACTTGGCAGTGCGCGACTTCAGGGGCACACAACCGAATTTACGTGGACTCAACTGGTGGCAATCCATGGAGCACAAAGTCGCTGAGTTTCTACCCGAACCCATCGCCACCCTTTTGCACGATGAAATCAAAGCCCAAACTGCATTCGCACAAACGGATTTATACGCATCATTGCCCACAGGTGCGGGACACTGTGATTTATTTGTTGACAATGTACTATTCGCTGACCCAAACAGCCCTGCTTTCATTGACTTTTACTTCGCGGGCGTGGATACCTTTTTATTCGACTTAGCAGTCACGGTCAACGACTGGTGCATTGACCGAGCCACGGGCGAATTTTTACCCGAGCACCTATCGGCTATGCTCCACGCCTACCATACCGTGATTCCACTGACCGATGTACACAAGTCCGCATGGGCAATGATGTTGCGCGCAGCCGCCTTGCGTTTTTGGATTTCGCGCCTATATGATTACTATCGAACCCGTGAGGCGCAAATGCTCACACCCAAAGACCCGACTCATTTTGAGCGCATCCTTAAACTGCGCCGTATGATGAACCCTGCTAAAATGCAATGGATTTGAATTTAACAAAGAACCTATGAACAACAACGAACACATTATTGTCCCACTGAGCATCAGCGCAGTTCCCATGAGTCGCGCTTTGACTTGGTATAAAAACGCCTTACTGCTCATCAAAGCGCAACCACTCGTGATGTTTTTAACCAGCGCGTGGATTATATTTGCCCAACTATTTTTATCGGGCGTGTTGCCCATTGTCGGTACGGTCATTTTTTTACTCATCTCTCCAGCCATCGCGTTTGGTATGGCGGACTTGTGCCAAAAAATTCGGTTGCAAGAACCCGCATCGCCTCTGAGTATATTCTCTCCACTCATCCACAGCGTGCGCAATCGTCTGCTCAGTTTGGGACTCATCTTCGCCGTAATACTGTTCGCACTGTTCATCCTCGGACAAACCTTTGTCGATCAAACCGCAATGGGCGATATATTGAACAAAATCATTGCACTACAAAACCTTGATGATTTAGAACAAATGCGCGTGCAGTCCAAGGAAGTCTTTGCTTTGGTGTTGCAACAAAAAAGTTTGGTGCTGGCATTTGGCGTCATGCTCGCTGGCTCAACATTGGCGCAAATTCTCTTGATGTACTCGCCGATGTACGCAGTGTGGCAAAACGCCGAAGCCCCGCAAGCGGTGTGGCTCTCCATCCGCACCATACTCAAAAACATCTTACCGATTGCACTCGCCCTCGCCCTCATCATATTGACCTTAGGTGCATTATCTGTATTGGTGAGTGTCCTCGGTATGTTCGTGCCATCCCTCACCATGCTCGTCATGATGGGGGTTTGGATATTGTTCAACACCCTCATCAATGCCCTGACCTACACCAGCTACTACGACATCATCCGCAGCAGTTTGACCCACAGCGTACAAGCCAACATCGAACAAATCATCAACGATGCCGAGCAAAAATAACGACTGTCAAACAAATATTTTTACAAATTAGCACGCATAGATATTGACAGAACTGCTAAAAATCAGCATAATGCGCAACTTATCGGCGAATTAGCTCAGTTGGTTAGAGCGACGGAATCATAATCCGCAGGTCCGGGGTTCGAGTCCCTGATTCGCCACCAAACACAAAAAATCCACTTCAAATGAAGTGGATTTTTTACATCCTAAATTCTGTCAAATTTTGTTCAAACCAACGCCACATAGGTCAACAGCAATTTTTCCACCCATGAGCGAATATTCAATGGGTGGTCGGCGATGCGCCGCTCACGCGCCAATTCGAGTTGCCATTCGTGGATTTGAATCGCCAATGATGCGGGTGCATTTTCTATAATGTTTGCCATCGCCTGCGCGTATTTTGGGTAGTAGCGTGCCTCCCCGCCCTGTTGTGCGTTCAAAGTAAGGTCATGCACCCAACGTTGCAACCACGTGATAACCACAGCCATATCAACCGTTTTCGGTGCGCCCGCAAGCCGCGCTTTGTCTGCATCTTTGATGTGTTTTTCAAACGCAGTGGCAACCGCAATCACATCAAGGTTTTTACCGCGCGCCAGTTGCTCGATGAAGTTTTGCTCAATGCTAAAGTAGTCGGTGTGAATCAATTCTGCCACGCGCATGACCGCGCCATTTTCTTGTTGGAGGTATTCTGCCCAGCGTGGATTGGGTATGATGCCATTCAAGTACGCCACTGCGGATTCTGAATTGGGCGCACCCGCAACAACGAGTTGACAACGGCTGACAATGGTCGGTAGCAACTGCTGCACATCGTGCGCAAGCAAGATAAATAGCGTGTTCGCGGGCGGTTCTTCTAAGGTTTTAAGTAAGGCATTGGCGGCATTGCGATTGAGTTTATGCGCAGGATACACCACCACAACCCGCTTGCCACCTCGATGGCTGGTTTGGTTGACCATATTGTCCAAAGCGCGCACATCATCAATGGTGATTTCTTTCGACGGTTTTTCAGGACGCATTTCTTCGACGAGATGCGCCATGTCCATGATAGATGGGCGCAGCAATCGATAATCAGGATGGCTAAATGCCGCAATCAGTTGGCAACTGCCACACGTCCCACATGCGTGGTGCTCAGGTGTGGGCGATTCGCACAGCACCGCCGCTGCCATCGCTTCGACCAATTGCTCGCCGCCCGTGTCCTCAGGCGCAACCACAAGGCTGGCATGCGCGGGACGCTCAGAATGCTGTCTGGATAGCCACTGGGCAAATACGGTTTGATGCCAAGGAAGCGGGGTGGAAATGGTGTGGTTCATGGTGTGATGTGTAAATTTAAATGCACTCGCTGCGCAATCGCTTGACTGATTTGTCGTTTGACATCGTCCAGACTTTGCGTGCTGTCGATGATGGCAATGCGCTGTGGTGCAGCCTCGGCGCGCCTAAAGTAAGCATCTCGAGTGCGGCGAAAAAACTCAAACGATTCGTTTTCAAATTTGTCTAAGGCTTCATTCGTTTGCTCTGCGCGAGCAGCAATGCGCGCACGGGCGATGTCCAGCGGCACATCGAACAATAAAGTCAAATCAGGTTGTAATTCGCCCTGCACCCAGTTTTCTAAAATCAAAACTTTATCAAAGCCCACGCCGCGCCCGCCGCCCTGATACGCAAAAGTGGCATCGGTAAAGCGGTCAGAAATCACCACATCACCGCGCGCCAAGGCGGGCAAAATCACCTGCGCAATGTGCTCGCGCCGCGCGGCAAACATCAACAGGGTTTCAGTTTCTAAATCCATTTTCTCGTGCAAGAGCAATTCGCGCAGTCGCTCGCCCAAAGCCGTGCCCCCCGGTTCGCGCGTGCGCACGATGGTTCTTTGTGCAGCGATTTGCTCGGCGAGCCATTCCATCGCCGTGGATTTGCCTGCGCCGTCCACACCCTCAACGGTGATAAAGAGTCCTTTTGTTTGCATTCCTCAACCCATCACTGTGTCACTGCTTGCGGCGGTACGGGTTGTTGTGCCACATTTTCTAATTGCGTATCCAAACACGCCCAACTCGGTGCGCTGACTGTCCAAATATTCATGGTGGGTTTGATAGACGATGGGTCATCCAATGTACCTACTCGCACCACCGTAAACTGCGGACGCGCAGAAGAATTGGCAAATAAATGACTGCCACATTGAGGACAAAAACGACGTGTGATGCGATTTCCACTGTCAGCAACGCTAACAAACGTCTGTGGCTCCCCCTGAATATGCAGTGCTCCAGTTGGCACCATGATGTTGACCGTGCCATTGGACGCAATGCGCTGACAGTCGTGACACCAACACACACGCGTCGCCAACGGTTCCTCAGTTATTTGATAACGAATTGCCCCACACAAACACTGTCCTGTTTTGTTACTCATACCGTTCTCCTAACTATTTTTTCAAAATATATTTATTCACCGCCGCATTGTGCGCCGCTAAATTGTTGGTAAATTCACTGCTGCCATCACCACGCCCAACAAAGAACAGCACATCCGAACTGGCGGGATTAAACGCCGCCGAAATCGAGGCCAAACTCGCCGTGGCAATCGGCGTGGGCGGTAATCCGCTGCGCGTGTAGGTGTTGTAAGGCGTATCCGTTCGCATCATTTCTGTGGTCAAGTCACCCTTAAACGCTTCGCCCACACCGTATATCACGGTTGGATCGGTTTGCAGCATCATGCCTTTTTTCAAACGATTGACAAATACCGCCGCAATCATCGGGCGGTCGGCATCCAAACCCGTTTCTTTCTCGACAATCGATGCCATGATGAGGGCTTGGTACTCGTTCGCGTAGGGTAAATCCGCAGCACGTTTCTCCCACAACGGCGCGATTTTTTTGTTCAACAATTCATGCGCACGTTTGAGAATATCGGTTTCTTTTTCGCCCTTGCGGTACAAATAGGTGTCTGGAAAGATCAGTCCTTCAATGCTTTGCGGGTTGTTCGGTTCAGTAATTCCAACCACTTTGACCAAATCTGTCATCGATAAATCCTGAGCGTCGTGCGTCAAATCGACTTTGGCAAAAGCCTGCTTGATTTCACGCCAAGTCACACCCTCAGCGATGCGAATTTTGCGTTGGGTGATTTTACCTGTGGACAAGCGTGTCAATAATTCGCTCAAACTGGCTGTGTGGTCAAACTCGTACTCGCCCATTTTGTAATCATTTGCGCGCAGACTGACCCATGCCAATAATTTGATTTGAAAGGCGGTCAAACGGCCACCGTTTTTCTGTGATATTTGCGCCAATTGTTCGTACGCCGAACTTGTGCTTGCACCTTTTTCAAGATAAATACTGCTCGGCTCGTTCATGGTCGGCGCAATCGGCGCGGACAAACGCATATTTGCCCATACAGCAAATATTACCAACAGCACCAATACACCTACCAAACGTTTCAAGCGACTCATACTTTATTTCCAAAAGTTCGGCTGCGCCGCACGAGCATCAGCCATCAAACACAGGTACAATAATCCCAATCCATCCATGACCGCTATTCTAAATGACTTGGGACACAAACGGACAATGAACAATCAAAATACTGAATTATTCGCACAATTAAACGCGGGTTTACACGTCAATCTATCCAATGATTTTGGCATCATCCGCGCCACGGGCGACGATGCACGCACATTCTTACACAGTCAATTCACACAGGACATCGTGCATTTGAGCGATGCCGAGGTGCGTTTGGGCGCGTATTGCTCAGCCAAAGGACGGATGTACGCGATTTTTTATGCTTGGAGCCATGAGGATGCGATTTATTTACTCATGCACCGCTCGGTGATTGAAACCGTCATCAAACGCCTGCGCATGTTTGTACTGCGCGCCAAAGTGGTGTTAGAGAATGTGAGTGCGCAGTTTGCTATTATGGGTTATGCAGGACACGATGCGTTTGATAACCAAGTACAGCAATCGGATGCCAACAGCACACGTTTGGGCATATTGCCCACATCACTCAGTGAATGGGAACAGCCCAATTTAGCACGCGAAATACGCATCACACCGATTGAACAACATCAATCTGCCACATCCGCTGAGTTCGCACTGTGGCAATGGCTCGATGTCATGGCGGGCATCGCGCATGTGACCGCCGATATATCCGAAGCCTTTGTGCCGCAAATGATGAATTTAGACCGTATTGGCGGCGTTAATTTCAAAAAAGGTTGCTACCCAGGACAAGAAATCGTTGCCCGCAGCCATTATTTAGGCAAACTCAAACGCCGTATGCAACGCGCTTCTTTAATCAGCGAGCAAACGCCTCCGCTGACCATTGGTATGGATGTGTATTCAAGTGCGGATGACAGCCAACCTGCGGGTCAATTGCTGGCGTTCGCATCCAACCCTTTCATCGAAAACCGCTGGGATGTGTTGTACGAAGTGAGTTTACCGATGTTGGAGGGCGAGGCGCAATTGTACCTACCAACCATTCAAAGCACTTGGTCGCGCCAAACCCTACCTTATTCGCTTGCGGATGCGTAAAACGGCGCAAACACATTGCGCCTCTAAAGACGGGTTTGATGTATAATCACGCCCTTGTCTGCGGCTGATTTTTCTAATAAATCAAGTCTTTATACCATACATACACCCACGTCCCCAGATTTAACCACTGCCCCGACGGAACAACACATGAAAAAAGTTTATATCAAAACCTTCGGCTGTCAAATGAACGAATATGACACCGATAAAATCCACGACGTACTGCGCGAGCAAAGCGGTTTTAGCAAAACTGATGACATCAATCAAGCCGATGTGGTGTTACTCAACACCTGCTCGATTCGTGAAAAAGCGCAGGAAAAAGTCTTCTCCGATTTGGGACGCATCCGTGAAATCAAAAAACACAAACCCGATTTAATCATCGGTGTCGGTGGTTGCGTGGCCTCACAAGAAGGCAAAAATATCGTTTCACGCGCACCGTATGTGGATGTGGTGTTTGGCCCGCAAACCTTACACCGTTTACCTGAATTACTGAATAAACGCCAAAAAACTGGTCGCTCACAAGTGGACATCGAATTCGTTGAAATCGAAAAATTTGACCATCTGCCGCCGCCACGGGTTGAGAAAGCCACCGCGTTTGTTTCCATCATGGAAGGCTGCTCGAAATATTGCAGTTATTGCATCGTGCCATACACACGCGGCGAGGAAGTCTCGCGTCCGTTTGACGATGTACTGACTGAGATTGCCGATTTGGCGGATCAAGGTGTGAAAGAAATCAACTTATTGGGGCAAAATGTCAATGGTTATTTGGGCAAAATGGGCGATACCGCAGAGATGGCCGACTTCGCCACGTTGTTGGAAACCATGGCGCATATTGAGGGCATCGAGCGCATTCGTTTCACCACCAGTCACCCGAATCATTTTGATGAACGCTTGATTGGCGCGTTTGCCAAAGTACCGCAATTGGTCAATCATTTGCATTTGCCCGTGCAATCAGGCTCTGACCGAATTTTGTCTGCCATGAAACGCGGTTATACCGCGCAACAATACATCAACATCATTGATAAACTGCGCGTGGTGCGTCCCGATATTGCCATGTCTTCGGACTTTATCGTCGGCTTTCCCGGTGAAACCCATGAGGATTTTCTCGACACCATGCGGCTGATTGAGCGCATCAAATTCGATGTCAGTTTCTCGTTCATTTACAGTGCGCGCCCAGGCACGCCTGCTGCGGATTTAGAAGACTTGGTACCCTACAACGAAAAGCTCCATCGTCTGCAAACCCTGCAAGCCGAGATTTTCGAGTACGCCAAAACCGTCAGCGAAGGTATGGTGGGCATAGTTGAAAAAGTATTGGTCGAAGGTCTTTCAACCCGTGACCCATCTGAATTATACGGTCGCACGGAAAACAACCGCATCGTGAATTTCAAACCACCCGTGGGCGTGAAAAACGTGCGCCAAAAACTCATCGGGCAAATGGTCGATATGCGCATCACCCAAGCCATGACCAACACCTTACGTGGCGATTTGGCAATGAGTGAAACACAAATTGAAGCATTTACACCAATGAATTATGGCGGCGCGGGTGGGTTTATCAGCATCCCTGTCGCACAGGTTTAACCATCTAAAAGCAGCAAAACACAAAAAAACGGGAGCGATGCCTCCCGTTTTTCATGCTGTCAGTATTTTGTGCCAACTGCAATCACATATCCATGCCGCCGTTCACACCGAGCACTTGCCCAGTGATGTAACTGGCCGAATCGCTCGCAAGGAACAACACCGCGTTGGCAATGTCTTGCGCTTGCCCCAAGCGTCCCAATGGAATGCGGCTTTGCAAGGCTTCAGCCGCACCCTCACCCATCGCGTGGGTCATGTCAGTGGCAATAAACCCAGGAGCCACGCAGTTCACCGTAATGTTGCGCGAGCCGAGTTCCTGCGCCAACGCGCGGGTCATGGCTTCCACGCCACCTTTGGCAGCAGCATAGTTGGCTTGCCCCGCATTGCCCATTTTTGCCACCACCGAGCTGATGTTGATGATGCGACCTGAGCGCGCTTTCATCATGCCACGCATGACCGAGCGCGACAGACGAAATACGCCGCGCAGATTGGTCGCAATCACATCGTCGAATTCTTCGTCTTTCATGCGCATGGTGATGTTGTCACGGGTGATACCTGCGTTGTTGACCAAGATGGCAATCGAGCCGACTTCATCCTCAATTTGCTTCATGACTTCGTCGGTTTGCGCGCCATCAGCGACATTGAGCAACAAGCCACGACATTTGGTGTTGATGGTTTGTAAATCATGCTCAATCGCTTGCGCACCCGATGCCGAGGTGGCTGTGCCCACCACGATTGCACCCTGCTGTGCCAAGGTTTGTGCAATCGCACGGCCAATGCCACGCGATGCGCCCGTTACTAAAGCAACTTTTCCGTCCAATGTTCCCATAACCATTCCTTCACTCATTTATACCAAAGTTTCTTTGATGGCTTTCAAACTCGCCTGATCCACCAACGCGTACCCAGTCAAACGCGCATCAATGCGTTTTGCCAAGCCCGCAAGCACTTTTCCAGGACCGCATTCCACCATGTCGGTCACACCCGTATTGGCAATCGCTTGCACGCATTCTACCCAACGCACAGGATGCCATGCTTGGCGCACGAGTGCGTCTTTGATTTTATTGACATCGGTTTCAATGAGCACATCGACGTTGTTCACCACAGGAATTTGTGGCGTATTCAAAGTCAGTTCTGCCAATGCGGCTTGCAATTTTTCCGCAGCAGGTTGCAATAAAGTTGAATGGAACGGCGCAGATACGGGCAACACCAGTGCGCGCTTCGCGCCTGCGGCTTTTGCCAATTCACAGGCTTTTTCCACCGCGCCTTTGTGCCCTGCAATCACCACTTGCCCAGGTGAATTGAAGTTCACCGCTTGTACAATTTCGCCTGTCTCCATCTGCGCGGTCTCACACACAAATTTCACCGTATCATCGTCAATGCCCAGTATTGCCGCCATACCACCCACGCCCACAGGCACGGCGTTTTGCATCGCTTCGGCACGCAAACGCACGAGTTGGACTGCATCTGTCAAGCCAAATACACCCGCCGCGGTCAAAGCGGAATACTCGCCCAAACTGTGCCCCGCCATGATGGCAGGTGTTGCACCAGCATTTTCGACCCAAGCACGATAAAACGCCACCGATGCGGTGAGCATCACGGGTTGGGTATTGATGGTCAGGTTCAAATCCTCGGCAGGACCGTTTTGCATCATGCCGAGCAAATCCACACCCAGCGCATCGGATGCCTCAATAATCGTGTTTTTGACCACAGGCAAATCTGCCATATCATTGAGCATACCAATGGCTTGCGAGCCTTGACCGGGAAATACGAATGCTAAACTCATGTGTTCTCCAAATGTATTAAAACCTTTAGCCCTCTACTTTAGAGGAATACTTATTTAAAACCGCATCAACACCGTACCCCAAGTGAACCCACCACCCACGCCTTGCATGAGTACGGTTTGTCCTTTTTGGATGCGACCATCACGCACCGCAGTATCCAGTGCCAAAGGCACCGATGCGGCTGAAGTATTGCCGTGTTGATCGACAGTGACAATGGTTTTTTCTATCGGCATACCCAAGCGTTTGCCTGCGGATTGGATGATGCGAATATTCGCTTGATGTGGGATGTACCAGTCTAATTGCTCAACCGTCATGCCTGCTTTGTCCAAGGTCGCTTGCGCGTCTTCGGACAAGAAGGACACGGCATTCTTAAACACCGCTTGTCCATCCATTTTAATGCGTGGGTCGCCCTTCAATTGCCCACCGCGAATGCGTGCGTCGCCATATAAAATGTTTGCCAAGTCGCCATCGGCGTGTATATTACACGCCAAAATCCCTGGTTCGTCCGAAGCTTTGAGCACCACCGCACCCGCACCATCGCCAAACAGCACAGCGGTTGTGCGGTCTTGTTCGTCCAAAATATCGCTGATGGTTTCCGCCCCCACGACCAAGGCGGTTTTGATTTGACCTGACTGTATCATCGCGTTCGCCACGGTCAAAGCATAAACAAAACCCGTACACGCGGCCTGCACATCCAAAGCCGCAGCATTTTTCGCGCCCAATTTCGATTGCAACAAACACGCCGCCGAAGGAAAAATCATATCGGGGGTCGATGAGCCAATGATGATAAAGTCCAACTCATCTGCACCCATACCTGCCGCTTCTAAAGCCTGACGCGCTGCAAACTCAGCCAATACGCTCACGGGTTGGTCATCGTTCGCCCAATAACGTTGGGTGATGCCCGAACGTTCCCGTATCCATTCGTCCGAAGTTTCCACGCCTTTGGCGGCCATGCGTGCGACCAATTCCGCGTTGCCAATCGGCGCATTCGGTAAATAACGTCCTGTGCCAACGACTTTGGCATACGTTTTGTGTGTTTGGTTCATGGGGATTCCATTTATTTGATTGTTGTGTGGTTGTTTAAAAAAAATAACGCCACATTGTACCTCAGTGGCGTTATTTTTAGAACCGAAACAAGTTCGCGCCCCAAGTAAACCCGCCGCCCACACCTTGTACCAAAACCGTTTGTCCTTTACTGATGCGACCATCGCGCACGGCGGTATCAAATGCCAACGGCACAGAAGCCGCTGAGGTGTTGCCATGTTGATTAACGGTAACAACCACTTTTTCCATCGGAAAGTCCAAACGTTTGGCAGTGGCAGCAATGATGCGTAAATTCGCTTGATGTGGAATCAACCAATCCAGTTGTTCGGCACTCATATTCGCCGCGTCCAGTACTTCTTGCGCCACATCACCGAGCGCACTGACCGCATTTTTAAACACCGCTTGCCCGTCCATATACATGAAGGGATTGCCAACCACTTTGCCGCCTTGAATCGAGCTGGACACATTGAGAATGGAACTCAAACGCCCGTTTGAGTGAATGCGTGAAGCGAGGATGCCCGCCTCCTCTGAAGCCTCTAAAACCACCGCGCCCGCGCCATCACCAAACAACACACACGAGGTGCGGTCTTTCCAGTCAAGCATGCGTGAGAACACTTCTGAACCAACCACCAAAACTTTTTTCGCCTGACCCGCGCGTATCATCGCATCCGCCGTGGTCAGCGCATATACAAAACCACTGCACACGGCTTGTACATCAAACGCCGCCGCGTTGTCCGCACCGATTTTCGCTTGTAACAAACAGGCGGTACTTGGAAATGTCATATCGGGCGAAGTGGTGGCAACAATGATCAAATCAATTTCGCTGGGCAGAACTTCGGCCATTTCTAAAGCATTTTGCGCAGCAAACAGTGCCAAGTCGCTACTGGTTTGATTGGGGCTGGCGAGGTAGCGTTGCTCTATCCCCGTGCGCGAACGTATCCATTCGTCCGAAGTTTCCACGCCATCTTTTGCCAAACGCGCTGCCAACTCATCATTGGTAACCGCTTCATTGGGTAAATAACTGCCCGTACCGATAATTTTTGAATACATGTTTTGCCTCACAGTGGGTTATGCTCTTATATTGTTGGTTCTGCTTGAATCATTTGCACCTTGCGTCTGTGTCATGCCGTGCTTGACACGGCATCTCCTGAAAAGAATATTGCGGTTCAAGCCCGCAATGACTCAAAACTTATGGGGCGTAATCAACGATAGAGCAAGATGCGCCATTGTACGCGCAAGAAAGAGATAATCCAAATACGGTCGTTCGCTTTTTTACAAGGAAAATCGTCATTTGGATTTATTTTGATTTAATTGCCGCCATTTGCGTGCATCGCGCGTGCTATTGACTTTAACTCTTCTTCTATCTTTCGGGTCAATTTTCAAAGGACGGTAGATTTCCACTCGGTCATTTTCATGCAAAATCGCCTCCAATGGCTGACGATGCCCGTAAATACCCACATTCAACTGTTCCAATTGCCAGTCAGGACAAGCAGACAAAATACCACTGGCACACACCGCGTCTGCCAATGTTGCACCATGAGGCAGCGCGCAGTCTGCTGTAAACCAAGTGCCATCGGTGTGCACGTACACCACAGAGACGTTGATGAGTGCATTATTGACCATACAACACCTTGGCTTGCTTGACAAACTCATCCATAAAGGTTTGCGCCACCATACCAAACACAGGCCCAATTGCCAAGGCAAACAATTTATTGGAGAACTCATAATCCAAATCAAACACCACGCGCACGCCTTGCCCATCGGCTAAAGCGTTTGACAACGCAACAGGCTCAAATGTCCATTTACCGATTAAGTGCTTAAATGGCCCATCTTTAAAGCGCATGGTCATGGCTGAGGGCGGCGTATTTTGATTGCTGGTGCGAAAAGACTGGTTAAACCCTTTGAACGCCATTTTAATCGTGGTATCCAAAGTGGTTTCGGTGCGTTGATGCACAGTCACGCCACCGCACCACGGCAAAAACTGTGGATAATTTTCGACCCGATCAACCAAGTCATACATTTGCTGCTGCGAATAAGGAAGGACAACGGTTTTATGAACACGAGGCATGGCTAAACTTTGATACAATGCGAATAATGTCCATTGTAACGGATACCTCCGTAAAAGACCACTCAAAGACCACCAACGCCATGAGCATCACACAAAACAAAAAAGCCTATCACGACTACTTCATCGAAGAAAAATACGAAGCAGGGATTGTCTTGAGCGGCTGGGAAGTCAAAGCCATACGCGCAGGCCGCGTTCAACTCAAAGACACCTACGTCATTGTGCGTGATGGCGAGTTATGGTTACTCGGTGGACACATCAGCCCACTGCTTTCAGCCTCGACCCACGTCAACCCTGACCCGACTCGAACGCGAAAACTCCTACTCAAAGCCGATGAAATTTCACGCTTAATCGGTAAGGTAGAACAACGCGGCTTCACACTCGTTCCATTGGATTTACACTATACCCGTGGCAAAATCAAATGTGATATTGCATTGGCACGCGGTAAAGCCGAATATGACAAACGTCACGCCGAAAAAGACCGTGAATGGCAGCGCGAGAAACAGCGCGTGATGAGCCAAATCAACCACAAATAAACGCATCATATTCAAGCAAAACCCAAACAAAATTCACGCAACATCGCTATAATGCCAACCGCTGTACACAACGCGGCGGGTGTAGTTCAATGGTAGAACGAAAGCTTCCCAAGCTTTAGACGAGGGTTCGATCCCCTTCACCCGCTCCAGAATGGTGCAATGTGTATCAAAAACGGAGAGGTGGATGAGTGGTTGAAGTCGCACGCCTGGAAAGCGTGTATACGTTCATAGCGTATCGAGGGTTCGAATCCCTTCCTCTCCGCCATTAAAATAAAAATCCCCTAACAACGAGGGGATTTTATATTTTTGAAGCAATATCAGCCATCGCAGACTGACAAATTCTCAACCTTTCCTTTAAAAACTACATTTGATACCGAATGTAATCTTGCCACTGTGCTTACGATCGCCAAATGATTGCTCATAACGAGCATCGCCATAAAAATAAGTATTTTTACTCAATGGATGTTGTACACCAGCACCGACTTCCCAACTGGTGCGATCATATCTCTCTGACACACCCACTCGGTTCTCTGAGTTTAACGCAGTCAACTCTACTGACTCAGGCGATATTAAATCGTGATGAATGTTGGCAATCGCATAATATTGTGCTGTTTTAAAGCTATCAGGGTGGCGCTCTTTATACACTCGTAACCCCAAACGCGCACGCAAATGGTCTGCACTTAAACTGCTGATGTTTGAGAATTGATCGAAGAAAGTGCCATAATGGGCATGTAAATAACTCAATTGAGCCTGAGGTTCGAACGTCCAGCCTTTAAGTTGTGCAACAGGTTTACCAACTTCCGCCGACAAGCCCACTTGCCAACCCTTTTGTTTGGATGAGGAACCATAAGCATCATTGAATTGATTATCCAAACGATTCACCTGTGTCACCAAATCAACATACGCTCCTTGATGGGTCATACGAGTATAGTAGGCACCCAAACCATAGGCGGTGCTTTGTATGTGCCCTGTATCCTCAGACAATCCTGCTATAGGACGCACACGATCACGTGTGTCAACGTTGCCACGTAGATACTGGGTAGTTAAACCCGCTCGTTGTTGTGTACCACTACCCGTAGTATCGTGTAATAAATCTCGTCCAATTTGGAAACCCACAGCAGTTTGGTCGTACTCAAAACGATTCTTACCATTGTTACTGGTGTAGCCTGCAATTGCTCTCACCCATGTTTGTGGGTTATCTGTGGCAAGGGTACGTTGCTCACCAATCCGTTGGTGCAATGTATCCAAAGCAAGATAGCCCAAGTCTGCATTTGAGGTCTGAGCAACCACGTAATTCGCAACGCCTGGACGGTAAATAGGTATGACTGGAGGCTGAGGTTCAACAGGGGGGACTACAGGACAAGTATTGGTAACTTCACAGGCCAACAAAGTGCTGCGTAAATACCAATCACCATCGGTTGGTGTAGATGTACCGCCTTGAAATAATTGGTATTCATACGAACCTGCCTGCACTGGTGAAGCCAATGCAAATGTACCTGATGATCCCCCATCAACTTGCACCACTTGAATACCCTCTACAGTTTGTGCGCCTGTCCCACCGACATTATTCACACTTAAACTTGTTGCACCTGTGGTATTACCATTGATAATCAACTTATCGGTTGCTGATGCATCATTACCCAAGACGGTATCCATCTTAAGCGTGCCACCTGCAACACCCGCATAATTACCCGTTATGGTGGTCATCGTACCTATTGAGTTGTTGAGCATATCAATAATACCGCTGTTATTCACATCGCCATAGACACTAAAAGTAGTCGGTGTAGTTTGGGTTAAATCCAAGGTGGATGCGGAATTGATATTCAATGTGCCTGCGTTAGCGGCAGCGAATAAGTCGCCCGTGAGGGTGAGTTTTGCAGCATTGTTGAGGCTAATGGTTTCCCATTGTGTTAGGTTACTGCCTTTATTCAAATCATTACCTGTGCTGTCGTTGCTGGTAGCAGTGAATCCTTTCATCTTCAAACCGTCAATATTCAAGGTATCAACACCAACACCTCCATCAAACTGAGGTGCAGCAGTCACATCAACTGTACCCATCAAACTCGCTATGTCGTCACCTGTACCCATGTAGGTACTACCAATCAATGCACCACCGCTGGCAACCACAACATCACTGCCCGCACCCAAACTGATGTCTCCAGAAATGCTACCAGCAGTCTGTGTCACCTGATCATTACCCGCCTCTGTCCAAATATTACCAACAATCGTACCCGTATTATTGAGTGTGACTTTGGCGGTTTGAGTCGCGCCACCATTCAAAACCACAGCCCAACCTGAACTGTCTTTTGCCAATAAGGCACCACTGTTGTCAATGTCGAAAGACACATTTGCCACAGAATTTGAATACAACTCAACGACATAGCCCTTGGCAGGATTGGTATCAAGTTGAATGGTACCTGAGTTATTCAGTTTAAATGATGATGGCAAACCGCCACTGTTGGCTGCGACCTGCCCCATTTCAACACCCGAAGCAAACGAAGCGGTAGGACTAGAAACCAAAATGGTTCCTGAATTGGTCAGTGTGGCTGATACAGGTACGGTGGAACCACCAGTCATATACACCTCTAAACCCGACAACTCAGTATTGCCTGACAATTCGGATACAGTTAAAGTACCCGTGTTAACCACATCTGCTTGTGAGCGCCCCCTGATAAAGCCTGCAGAAACTGTTGCATTGGCATTATTGGAGGTCGAGTTGACATTGATTTGCCCTGCATTGTTCCAAAAAACACGACTATTAGCACCGCCACCATAAACAGCCATACCTGCTAAAGCTCGATTGTTGCCAAGACTTGAAAGCACATTTAGATTGATTACCCCTGTGCTATCGTTGACAGTAGTGGTTTGTGTTGCAGTATTACCAGAGGTGTAAACATTGATAACGGCCCGTGAACCAGTCCCAGAACCACCGTACTGTGCGTTATCCCATGTCATGTTTCCCTTGTTCGTGACTACCAAACCTGTAAGATTTCCAGAATCAGCACTCACAATTCCAAATGATGCACCCGAAAGATTCCATGCACCTTCATTGGTTAATTGAACATTTTGCACATTTCTAATCGTGTATGTTCCCGAAGTAGCACCTGTACAAGTCACAACACTGTTAGACGCAGGTACTGCTGGAATATCACAACCTGCATTGGCAATTTGAGGAAAAAACCAACCCAAGAAACTTAACGTCAATGCTGAAGTCAGTGTGTTCAGTCGAAAGGCTTTACCACTTTTCGTATTTGATTTTGTGTTTTCAGAGGCAGCCTGCCAAACACTCAGCGTTTTATTCCACACAACATGATGCACTTTGTTCATTTTCAACCTTTTTTAAAACTTAAATTGGCGATTTCAGTATCAATCCAAAATAAATACATATTGAAATTTAAAATACCCTCTAAAAAGAGGGTATCTAGTGAAAAAATACTTCTTAGTAAGACAAATTATATCTCGCGCCATTTTATCATCAAATTTACCTAATAATAAAATCAATATTTATTAAAATTAAAAAAGTATATTGGGTGACTGATACATGGAATAATTCGGAAGTATCGAATACAAACATTTTAGAAGAACAACTGGTTGATATGCAGCCTATTGAGTTTACAGACACTTTTTAAAGAATAAACCCATCCTCATCAGTGCATTTTTAAGTCACCAAAATATTATGACGCAATGATATCTCGCCCGACATTTTCAATATCTCGATGCCCACACAATGCCATCGTGACATCCAATTCTTTGTGGATAATCTCCAAAGCACTGCGCACCCCAGCCTGCCCCATTGCGCCCAAACCATACAAAAATGCACGCCCAATATAGACACCGCGCGCACCTAAGGCCCGTGCTTTGAGCACATCTTGTCCACTGCGTATGCCGCTGTCCATGTGAATTTCTATTGTGTCGCCCACCGCATCAACAATTCTTGGCAAAACCCGTATGCTGGATTCCGCGCCATCCAACTGTCGTCCACCGTGGTTGCTGACCACCAAAGCATCCGCACCCGAAGCCGCCGCCAAGCGCGCATCCTCGACATCCAAAATACCTTTGATGATGAGTTTGCCGCCCCATTGCGATTTCACCCACGCGACATCGTCCCAATTAAGCGATGGGTCGAACTGTTGCGCAGTCCAAGTCGAGAGCGAGCTCATATCGTCCACGCCCGTGACATGCCCGACAATATTGCCGAACTGACGACGCTGTGTGCCCAACATACCCAAAGCCCAACGCGGCTTTGTGGCGATATTGAGCATATTTTTCAGGGTCAACTTCGGCGGCGCAGACAAGCCATTCACAATGTCTTTATGACGTTGTCCCAAAATCTGCAAATCCAAGGTCAAGACCAATGCGCCGCATTGCGCGGCTTTAGCACGTGCAATCAAGCGCGACATAAACGCACGGTCTTTCATCATATACAACTGAAACCAAAATCCTTGCCCTGCGTGCTCCGCCACATCCTCAATCGAGCAAATGCTCATGGTGGACAAAGTAAACGGCACACCGAATTCACGCGCCGCGCGTGCTGCCAGAATTTCGCCGTCCGCATGTTGCATGCCCGTCAAACCTGTGGGCGCAAGTGCCACAGGCATAGACACCGTTTGGCCCACCATTGTCGTTGCGGTGGTTCGATTGGTCATGTCCACCGCGACGCGCTGGCGCAATTTGATGTCATTAAAATCTGATTGATTGGCTCGATAAGTCGATTCAGTCCAACTGCCCGAATCGGCATAGTCATAGAACATCCGTGGCACACGTTTTTGTGCCAAACGGCGTAAATCTTCGATTTGAGTGATGATGGGCATGTGTGCTCTCCTATAATTTTTGTTGACACATCATAGATTTATTTTTGCGCAAACACAAGCCACCCACACTCATGCAAATACAAACCCGTTCAGGCATCTTAATTGTTACCCAACATCATCGTCCCACGATAGTATTTCAATTCATCAATCGACTCGTACACATCCGCCAATGCGGTGTGGCGGGTTTGTTTTTTAAAGCCATCGTAGATG
The DNA here is from genome assembly GCA_018261955.1 of Burkholderiaceae bacterium. Lineage (GTDB taxonomy): Bacteria > Pseudomonadota > Gammaproteobacteria > Burkholderiales > Burkholderiaceae > CTSOIL-112. Next base: position 76,677 of record JAGTRK010000003.1, on the reverse strand, counting down.
CGCGGATACCAACGGCGCGCCAGTTCTTTGAGGGTGGACACGTCTAAATTGCGGTAGTGAAAGTGCTTTTCGAGTGTCGGCATATACTGCGCCATGAATCGGCGATCTTGTCCAATCGAGTTGCCGCACATCGGTGATTTGCCCATGCTAATGTATTTTGAGATGAACGCCAGTGCTTCTTGCTCCACTTGTGCTTCAGTGAGGGTTGATTGACGTACTTTGTCGATCAAGCCCGAATTGCCGTGGGTTTTTTGATTCCACGCATCCATGCCCGCGAGCACTTCATTGGATTGGTGCACCACCCATACAGGTGCTTCGGCGACCGTATTGAGGTTTTTATCGGTAATCACAATCGCCAGTTCGATGATGCGGTCTTGCAATGGGTTTAACCCCGTCATTTCCATGTCTAACCAAATCAATCGGTCATCGTCACGCGCCACATTACACGCTACATGGGTTTGGGCTTGAACAGCAGGGTTAAAATCTGTCATAATGCAATTGTCTTTCATAATCCGAAAAATGTAGGGTGGGTCAGTGGGTTTCTGACCCACCACTATAAAAATTTCAATATGCAAACATGGTGGGTCAAAAAAAGCAATTGACCCACCCTACGCTTAAATAAAGGTTGGTTTAATGCAGTCTATATTCACTTCTTTGGGGCAACCTGAAATTCGCATGACGCTCGCCTTTGTGCTCGCGTTGGGCGTGTATTTTACACTCAAACTCTGGCTCAATATGCGCCAAATCAAGTTTATCATGGCGCATCAAATGGCGGTACCTGCGCCATTCGATACGCGGATTGACTTAGAAGCGCATCGAAAATCGGCTCGCTATGCCTTTGTCAAACTGCGCATGGGGCGTTTGGCTTTGTATATTTCCACTGCGATTCTATTGATTTGGACGCTCGCTGGCGGCATCGCGGGTTTGGCGCAGTTGGTACAACACGGCTTCTCCCACCCTTTGCATTTTGGCGTAGCATTGTTGGTGATTTTTAGCCTGCTCAATTCGCTGTTCGATTTGCCATTGGCGTTTGTGGATCAGTTTCAAGTGGAGCAGGCGTTTGGTTTTAACCGCATGACGGTGAAAATGTGGTTGGTGGATTTGCTCAAAAGCACCCTGCTGTCACTCATCATTGGTGTGCCTTTGCTCTACGCAGTATTGGCATTTATCCAAACTTTTCCACAAACGTGGTGGTTTTGGGCATGGGCTTTGTTTTTGGGCTTTAACGTTTTGATGATGTGGCTGTACCCCACGCTCATCGCGCCGTTGTTTAATAAATTCACCCCATTGCCCGATGGTGAGTTAAAAACCCGTTTGGAAACGCTGCTCACACGCTGCGGCTTTACGTCCAATGGCATGTTCGTGATGGATGGCTCGCGCCGTTCAGGGCACGGTAATGCCTACTTCACAGGCTTTGGGCGCAACAAACGCATTGTGTTTTTTGACACGCTGATTGAGCAACTCACACCCGCGCAAATCGAAGCGGTGCTCGCGCATGAACTCGGTCATTTTCACCACAAACACATTTTAAAACGCATGGCTTGGATGCTGCCTTTGAGTTTGGCGGGCTTTGCTTTGCTCGGCTTTTTGGTTCAACAGACTTGGTTTTACGCAGGTTTGGGCGTGACGGGCGAAAATGGTATTTTGGAACGATTGACCGCACAACCCGAGCATTTATACGCGGTGGGCTTGCTGTTGTTCAGTTTGGTTTTGCCTGTGTTTTTATTCATACTCACACCGATTTTTTCGCTGCAATCGCGCAAAGATGAGTTTCAAGCCGATGCGTTCGCAGTCAAATACGCCAACGGTCAGGATTTAATTGATGCTTTGGTGGCAATGTATCGCGACAATGCCAGTTTCGTCGGCACGGATGTGTGGTATTCGCGTTTTTATGACAGTCATCCACCCGCAACCATCCGCGTGGCACAACTACAAGCCGAAATGGCAAAGCAGTCATCATGAGCAAAACCCACTCCACCATCGTGCACATCATCGCCAATTACGGTCATCAGTTTTTGGGATTGCTCAAAGGTGCGCGCACCGATGATGCGCAACCCCAATGGATACAATTGGTCGCGCGTGGTAAGCGGCAAGGCTACGCAGTCGGTGACTGGGTCAAAGCCTCGCTCAGTCAAGACCAAACGCAAGGCGCGATTGAGGGCATTCACCTGCGCGAAAATTTATTTTACCGTTCTGAATTTAACAAACAAAAAAACCTCGCCTCGAACATTGACCAAGTCGCTATCATCTGCGCCACCGAGCCGAGTTTTGCCGATGAATTGCTCGGGCGCGCTTTGATTTGCGCACACGTGGCGGAAATTGAGGTGCTGATTGTGCTGAACAAAGCCGATGTCAGTGAATTGCTCCCGCTCGCACGCGAACGCCTGCGTCTGTACGCCAAACTGGGTTATCGTGTGATTGAGGTTTCTGCCAACCAGCCCGATAGTCTGAACTCAGAACTCATCCCCGCGCTCAAAGGCAAAACCACGCTGTTGATGGGGCAAAGCGGTATGGGTAAATCCTCATTGATTAACGCACTGATACCCGATGCGAATTTGCGCACACGCGAGATTTCCAGCGTACTCAACAGCGGCAAGCACACCACCACGTTCTCACGTTTGTTTGATTGTGATTTGGGTGGACAAGCCAGCCAAATCATTGATTCCCCTGGATTCGAGCAATTCGGCATGGCGCAGTTCTCGGTCTCGCAAATTCAGCACGCCATGCCTGAATTCGTGCCGTATTTGGGCACGTGTAAATTTCACAACTGCACCCATGTACACGAGCCTGCCTGTGCCATACTCGATGCCGTGGCACGCGGCGAGATTGTTGAATTTCGCCACGAATTTTATTTAAGATTATTACAACAACTGGACTACTATGAACACGCTCAATACTAACTCAGAGCAAAACTCAGAGCCAAGTGTACGCCCAACCATACAGGTTTTGGAGCGCACCAATGATTTACTCAATATCCTCGCCCAATTCAACCAACCCTTAAGCCTGAAGTTTATCGCCGAACAATCAGGGCTGCACATCTCAACCTGCCATCGGATTTTGAACGACTTGGTGTTGGCGCGCATGGTCGATCGTCCCAGCTCAGGACACTATCAACTCGGTATGCGTTTATTGGAATTGGGCAATAAAGTCAAAGCGCGCCTAAACGTGCGCACGATTGCCCTACCCGTCATGCGCCAGTTGCAACAGCAAACAGGACAAACCATCAATTTATCGATTCGGCAGAACGACGAAATTGTCTATATCGAGCGCGCGTTTTCTGAGCGTTCAGGCATGCAGGTGGTGCGTGCCATCGGTGGTCACGCACCGCTGCATTTGACCTCAACGGGTAAATTGTTTTTATCGACTTACGACAAAGCCACCTTGCTCGCGTACGCCAAGCGCACCCAACTCAAAGGCAATACGCCCAACAGCATCAACACATTAGAAAAATTGAATATTGAATTGGAAACCGTGCGTAAGAACCAAACCGCACGTGACAAAGAAGAGTTGGAAATCGGTGTCTCCTGCATGGCGGCGGCAATTTACGACGACGCGCATCAAGTCATCGCGGGTCTGTCGATTTCCGCGCCCGCCAATCAATTACAGGAATCTTGGTTAGAGTTATTGCGCAATGCCGCCAAAGAGATTTCGCAAGCCATGGGGGATGCGCAGTAGTTTTTATTTATGTGGAATACGGGCGAGTATGAGTTATTCAGTGCTCTCTAACGTTTGAATTCACCGGCGTTGCGCGGCTTTATCGCGCAGTGTCCGGTGGAATGCTTGGTTGGGCTAATGAACCGCCTTAGAAGCACCAAGATGTATGGCGTGCGCATAGGTATCTCCGCTAAAGCCGGGATTGCTACTAATGTAGTGTTCTCGGATCACCTCATAGTTTGCGCTTTTGCCTACGAGTGCGTCACCAACCTCGTAGTTTGAAGACATAAGCGTTTTGGAACGCATGATCCAATTCTCCACCTCGTCGCGCGGCGATGGCGAAAAAACTTCATAGGGATCAATTTGCTTATCAGGTGCACAATGTGAATATTGAGAGTTGTAAAACACAATCCTGAATACGCCATCAGGAAGATTGAGAGCAAGAGCATCATCGATGGTCTTTTGCCGATACCACTTCTCTGCCTCTTCAGGCGATTTCAATTCCGATTTCTTGACCTTCGATGCATTCTTCGAAGACAAAATATTCTTTATTTCCTTCGGGTCATCAATGATCCAGCCGTTTGCATATCCATCAAAAGGCTCAGTGACAATAAGAATTGGTTTCATGTTGTGGTTGATGATGTATTCGTTACAAATATGGATAGGCAAAGGACGACTTAATTGGGGCCCAACTATACTTATGAGTCAAAATGACACATAATATTCTAAATAATTGACACATAAAATCCAAAAAAATTACAAAAATTGTTTTTAAATCAAATTATTACAAAAACAAATCCAGCTTTATATTACTCAAACACAATATCAAAGGAGCCTCTTCACAAGCAGACAGATTCAAAGTTATGCGGACGGTATAGCATGGCAGTGATTCGACGAATTAAAAGGTAGTCTTTTTTGTTACATAAATCAAATTACGAACCAATGCTGCTTGTGTGAACCACCAAAAGCTCGCCCTCACCGATTTCAATTTTAACCTTGGTTTTGATAAACACATTGCTGATGCCTGTGGTGTCGCCTTGAGCCAAGGTATGATTTTTCAACGGCCATTGCGTGCCTTTGAGACACACCGATTCAACCGTGGGCGACAATGGAATGAGCGACAAACCATCGCCCACCGCGCCGTGTAATTCAAACGCATCGTGCGCGTGCAACACGCACGCCCACTGGACTTGACCTTGATGCACGTCAACCAAAGTCAAATGAATATAGGCATAGTCTGAATGCGTCATCAACAAAACGTTCGCCAGCAAATGATCCAAACGCCCACCCAAAGCCGTAACCAACATCACCTCACTGGCACCTTGCGCTACCGCCCAGTCAATCGCCAGATGCAAATCGGTTTTGTCTTTATTTTTAGGATGGGTGATGATCTCTGCGCCTGCAGTTTGCAATTGCGCCAAGACTTCAGGGGCAATCGAATCGTGGTCACCGATGAGCACCTGTGGTTTTAAGCCGATTGTCAAAGCGTGCGCCACGCCGCCATCGGCACAGCAAATCACATCATCTGCGTCCAATAACGCACGCAGAGCCGCGTCATCTGCTGCAGAATGCTGCACAGAATGTTGCATAACCCCATTGGCAAAAATCACCACTCGATTCATACAAGCCTTTTAAATCATAAAGTCGGCATTATAAAGGATGAATTGGCAGCATTGGCTTTCGGCGCGTCCCAACGTTGTGACACCGCTTTGACTTTGGTATAAAAACGCACACCTTCAGTACCGTACACATGATGGTCGCCAAATAAACTGCGTTTCCAACCGCCAAAACTATGGAACGCCAGCGGCACAGGAATCGGCACATTCACGCCGACCATGCCGACTTGCACCGCATCGACAAACTCACGTGCAACTGCGCCATCGGCAGTGTAAATACTTGTGCCGTTGCCGTACTCATGCGCGTTAATCAATTGCAGCGCGGTGGCAAAATCAGGCACACGCACCACGCACAGCACGGGGCCAAAAATTTCTTCACGATAAATGGTCATCTCAGGCGTGACGTGGTCAAACAAAGTACCGCCCAAGAAATAACCCGCTTCATTGGCAATCGGATGTGCACGACCATCGACCACCAACGTTGCACCCTCTTTCGCGCCTTGCTCGATATAACCCGCAACTTTGGCTTTATGCGCTGCTGTAATCAGCGGCCCCATGTCTTTACCAGTGTCTTTATGGTCCGCGCTGATGCCATTGCCAATGTTCAAGCCACGTGCGCGCTCTGCCAAACGAGTGACCAGTTCATCAGCCACATCACCGACCGCGACCGCCACCGAAATTGCCATGCAACGCTCACCTGCCGAGCCATACGCCGCACCCGTGAGCGCGTCCACCACCGCGTCCATATTCGCATCGGGCATCACAATCATGTGGTTTTTCGCACCGCCCAAAGCCTGTACGCGTTTGCCATGCGCTGCCGCTGTTTCATAAATGTATTGTGCAATCGGCGTTGAGCCAACGAAACTCACCGCCGCCACATCAGGGTGGGTGAGCAAACCATCGACCGCGACTTTGTCGCCATTGAGCACATTGAACACACCATCAGGCAAACCCGCCTGCTTGAGCAATTCCGCCAAATACATGCTCGCCGATGGATCACGCTCGGAGGGTTTGAGCACGAAGGTATTGCCACAGGCAATCGCCATCGGGAACATCCACATCGGCACCATCGCTGGGAAGTTAAACGGTGTAATCCCTGCGCACACGCCAAGCGGTTGGCGGAAACTGTATAAGTCAAAACCCGTGGCCACTTGGTTATTGAACTCGCCCTTCATCAACTGTGGAATCCCAGTGGCGAACTCAACCACCTCGATGCCGCGCTGCACCTCGCCCATCGCGTCTGAAAATACCTTGCCGTGCTCACGGGTAATCAAAGCGGCGAGTTTTTCAGCATTTTGATTGAGCAATTCGTAAAACTTAAACATCACCCGCGCGCGTTTGAGCACGGATTGTTTTGACCACGCAGGAAATGCAGCTTTGGCGGCGGCAACCGCAGCGTTGACATCCGACATGTCCGCAAGTGCGACTTGATGGGTGACTTCACCTGTGGCTGGATTGAATACGTCTTGCGTGCGATTGGCGGGATTGATCACGACTTGACCGTTGATGTGGTGTGAAATGGGCATAAAAACTCCGTTGAACTGGTTAGAGGCTAAGAAAAGTGGATGGATTATGCGGACTTTATCAGGCGGCGTATAGAGCCAATTGAAAAGACAAGGACACAACAAGGCTCTGAAAACAGCAGTGGCAATGCCCAAACGCATTGCCACCGATGATGGGTTTCGAGTTCAGCAGGGCTTAATTCGCAAACGCCGCCAAACCCGTAATTGCCCGTCCAATAATCAGTGCGTGCACATCGTGCGTGCCCTCGTAGGTGTTGACCACTTCAAGGTTAACCAAATGACGCGCCACGCAGAACTCATCCGAGATGCCATTGCCACCGAGCATGTCACGCGCCATGCGCGCGATGTCGAGCGACTTGCCACAGGAGTTGCGTTTGATGATGGAAGTGAGTTCCACCGCCGCAATGCCCTCCTCCTTCATACGCGCCACACGCAAGCACGCCTGCAAACCGAGGGTGATTTCTGTGAGCATATCGGCGAGTTTCTTTTGCACCAATTGATTCGCCGCCAGTGGTCGGCCAAACTGGATGCGATCCATGGTGTATTGCCGCGCGGTTTCGTAGCAGGCTTGCGCTGCACCGAGCGCGCCCCACGCAATGCCAAAACGCGCTGAGTTCAAGCAGGTAAACGGCCCTTTGAGCCCGCGCACATCGGGGAATGCATTTTCTTCAGGGCAAAACACCTCATCCATAACGATTTCACCTGTAATGGATGCGCGCAAACCGACCTTGCCGTGAATCGCTGGCGCAGACAAACCTTTCCAACCTTTTTCGAGCACGAAACCACGAATCTCACCCGCATCGTCTTTGGCCCAAACCACAAACACATCGGCAATCGGGCTATTGGTAATCCACATTTTCGCGCCCGAAATGCTGTAGCCACCCTCGACTTTTTTCGCACGGGTAATCATGCTGCCAGGGTCAGAGCCGTGGTTGGGCTCGGTCAAACCAAAGCAACCGACCCATTCGCCCGAAGCGAGTTTCGGTAGATATTTTTGTTTGGTGGCTTCATTACCAAATTCGTGTATTGGCAACATCACGAGCGAGCTTTGCACACTCATCATTGAGCGATAACCCGAATCAATTCGCTCGACCTCATGGGCAATCAAACCATAACAGGTGTAGTTCAAACCTGAACCACCGTATTGCTCAGGGATGGTCGCACCCAGCAAGCCGAGTTCACCCATTTCATTGAATATCGCACGATCCGTGTGCTCATGGCGAAAGGCGTTTTGCACACGCGGCGCGAGTTTATCCTGCGCATAGGCATGTGCGGTATCGCGCACCATGCGTTCGGTTTCGCTCAATTGTTCATTCATCAAGAATGGATCGGCATAATTAAAGGTGGGTTTGCTCATATGTGCTCCAGTGATGTATTGATTTTTTTAGAAAAGTTGAACCATCAACAAGGTCAACCATAGCCGAACTGTTCGCAATTTTCAAGGTCAAAATCGCGACTGCATTTGCGTATTGATAAACAAATTTTTGATTTACAAACGCGCGTCCAAGACCTCCCAACGGGTCAAGGCATTGAGCAATTCGTCCTCAATTTCAGCCAAGCGCGTGGTCAATTGCACACCCAAATCAGGTTGCTTGGTAAAAATCGAACCATCTGCCAATTGCGCTTCAATGCCCTTCTGCTCGGCTTCTAACTGCTCCATCAAGGCGGGCAAAGCCTCCAATTCTCTTTGTTCTTTGTAGTTGAGTTTGGCTTTGTTTGGGGTGGATTTGCTCGGTGCAGGCACGATTTTTTCAGCCTCAATTTGCTTGGTTTCCAAGGCCTGTTTGGGGGCTAAATTCAATGATTCCACTCCGACAGGAACGCTCAATCCACTTTGGCGTTGCCAGTCATAAAAGCCGCCCACGTACTCTCGCCACTGCCCTTCGATGGGTTCGGCAGCAATGACATCGGTGACCACATTGTCCAAAAACGCTCGGTCATGCGACACTAAAAACACCGTGCCCGTGTAGTCCTGTAGCAACTCCTCCAACAATTCCAAAGTTTCAATGTCCAAATCATTGGTTGGTTCATCGAGCACCAAAACATTCGCAGGTTTGGCAAACAAACGCGCGAGCAACAAGCGATTGCGCTCACCGCCCGACAATGATTTGACAGGCGAGTGCGCACGCGCAGGGGCAAACAAAAAGTCTTGCAAATAACCCATGATGTGTTTGCGCGCGCCATTGATTTCGACCCACTCCGAGCCAGGGCTGATGGTATCAGCGAGCGTGGCCTCCATATCCAGTTGCGAGCGCATTTGGTCAAAATAGGCAATTTGTAAATTGGTGCCGTTTTTAATTCGTCCACTGTCTGGCGTTAACTCGCCCAAAATCAGTTTGAGCAAGGTGGTTTTGCCCATGCCATTACCCGCGAGCAAACCGATTTTGTCACCGCGTAAAATATTTGTAGTGAATTTATTGACAATTTTGCGCCCGCCAAAGGACTTGCACACATCCTCCAACTCCGCCACCACTTTACCAGAGCGGTCAGCCTGCGCCACATTCATATTCACATTGCCTGTGCTTTCGCGGCGATTGGCGCGTTGCTCGCGCATCTCATGCAGTCGTCCAATGCGCGCGACTGAGCGCGTGCGCCGCGCTTCCACGCCTTTGCGTATCCACACTTCCTCTTGTGCCAATACTTTGTCAAACTTGGCGTTTTCAATCGCCTCGTCCGCCAATTGTTGGGCTTTGGTCGTTTGATAAGCCGTGAAATTACCGACATACGAGCGCAAAATACCGCGATCCAGTTCAACAATCCGCGTGGCGACATTGTCCAAAAACGCTCGGTCGTGCGTGATGAACAACACCGCACCTTTGAACTGGCGCAATAAATCCTCCAACCACGCAATCGCACTCATATCCAAGTGATTGGTCGGCTCATCCAACAGTAATACATCGGGGTTCTGTACCAAGGCACGCGCCAATGCAACGCGTTTTTGCACCCCGCCTGACAGTGCACCACACAAAGCGTGCGGGTCTAATTTGAGTTGCGACAACACCGTTTGCACGCGTGCTTGCAGCGTCCAGCCATCGCAGGCTTCCAAGGCGGTTTGTACCTGCGCCATTTGCTCCAACACCGCATCCATGTCATCTGCATCATTCAGCGATTCAGTGAGTTCATCGTAACGCTCCAACAACTCAGCCGCTTCGCCCGCACCACTGGCAACCGCGTGCAGCACCGTGTGTTCAGGTTCAAACACAGGCTCTTGCTCGACATAGGTACAGCGCAAACCTTGTTGACGAGCAATCATGCCATCATCGACCGATTGAATCCCTGCGATGATTTTAAGCAAAGATGATTTACCCGTGCCGTTGCGCCCGATGAGTCCGACACGTTCGCCTTCTTCTAAGGAAAAATCGGTGTGGTCTAATAAAGCAACATGGCCATAGGCTAACTGTGCGTCGTTGATCGTAAATAATGCCATTTTGAATTTTTATTGAGTTGGATGGGCTCGACAGAGGTCTGAATTCGAGTAGGATGCAATTGTAACCGATAGCGCACTCGGATTGACGCAAGTATTGCGCCCAGTGAAAAAGCAGACCCATCGGTCTGCTTTTGAATCGATATGGGTTGAATCAACGTCTTTTTCTATCTCAGTGCCGCAATGCGCTTGGCAGCGCTCGCACTGACCGCCTCTATCACCACAAAGCGCGCCACATCAAAGTATTCACGCGACTCCGCGTTGGCGCCATCGTTGGTACTGTTGTCCTCAATGTCTTTGGGCTCATCGTGCGTGAGGTGAATGCGCCAATCGGGTTTGGGCAGCGCGCCTTCGGCTTTTTCCGCCCATTCAATCACGACGATGGCGGTATCATTGAGGTTTTCTTCAAACCCTGCCGAGTACCATTCACGCGGGTCGGTGAGGCGGTACAAATCAAAATGATGCAAGGTTTTGGCTGGCGCTGTTTCGGGTAAATCATAAGTTTCCAACAAAGTATAGGTCGGGCTTTTGACCTTGGTGTTTAAACCGAACGCGCTGATGAGGTGGCGCGTGAATGTGGTTTTACCCGCGCCCAAATCGCCCGATAAGAACACCACATCACCCGATTGCAATTGACGCGCCATGTTCTGTGCCAATGCTGCAGTGGCGGTTTCGTCTTCTAATTTTAGAGTGAGAAAGAGGGTCATTTTTTGTTCGGCTTGGTTCGTTACGGTCACGCATTGTGTTTTATCGTGCGCGAATTGTACGTGAATCGACTTACAGCAATCTGATAAACCCACAAAGTTTTTCACCCACACGTTTGTTACGACCTAGCCGTTTTGTTTGCGCCTTGTTCTGCCTGCCCTTATAATACCGCCTTTCTCATTGCACCTTATCGAAAGCATTTATGAACACTTCCACATCGATTCGCACCCGTTTTGCCCCCAGTCCCACAGGTGCTTTGCACATTGGCGGCGCACGCACGGCTTTGTACAGTTGGGCTTTGGCAAAGCACTTCGGTGGCACCTTTGTTTTGCGGATTGAGGATACGGATGTGGAACGCTCCACTCCTGAAAATGTCGCAGAGATTTTAAACGCCATGGCGTGGTTGGATTTGACGCATGACGATGGTCCGTATTATCAAATGCAACGCATGGATCGCTACCGCGAAGTGATTGCGCAGATGTTGGCCAATGGTACAGCGTACTATTGCTACTGCTCGCGTGAGGAACTCGAGCAGATGCGCGCTGAGCAAGAAGCCCGTGGCGAGCGCACCCAATACAATCGCTTATGGCGACCCGAAGCGGGCAAAACCCTGCCCAAAATCCCAGAAGGCGTGCAACCCGTGGTGCGTTTTAAAAATCCCACAGAAGGCGCGGTGACATGGCACGATGTGGTCAAGGGTGAAATTTCGATTCACAACATCGAATTGGACGATTTAATCATTGCTCGCGCTGACGGCACGCCAACCTATAATTTTTGTGTGGTGGTCGATGACTGGGATATGGGCATCACGCATGTGATTCGCGGCGATGACCACGTGGGCAATACACCCAAGCAAATCAATATTCTCAAAGCCCTAAATGCGCCGTTGCCACTGTATGGTCATGTGCCGATGATTTTGGGACCCGATGGCAAAAAACTCTCCAAACGCACCAATTCAACCGCCGTGATGGATTACGAGCGATTGGGTTATTTGCCTGAAACGCTGTGCAATTATTTAGCACGTTTGGGTTGGGGGCATGGTGACGATGAGGTATTTAGCCGCGAACAATTTATCGAATGGTTTGACTTGACCAATTTGTCGAATTCGCCCGCGCAGTGGGATCCGAAAAAACTCAATTGGCTCAATAACCATTACATCAACACCAAACCACAGGTTGAATTGACCGCTCTGATACAGACGCGTTTACAAAAACGTTTAAATAACTACGACCATGCCTACCCGATTGATACATTTACGCTCTCAGCATGGGTGGAATTATTCAAGTCGCGCGCGGATACATTGGCACAAATCGAAGATGCAATAGAAGAATTTTTCTTACCATACACTGCCAATCTTGACCTCATCAACGAACATGTCAATGATGCCAATCGATCAGCCCTGCGTGACTTTACAGAAAAACTCCAGACCATTGCTTGGGATAAGACAGCCATCCATGAGTTAGTACAAAACACCTTGACAGAGCATGGTTTAAAAATGCCTGCAATTGGCAAGCCATTACGCGCCATTTTGCTCGGTCAAACCAATAGCCCCTCATTGGATACCATCATCTACATTCTGGGGAAAAACACCGTTGTCGAACGCCTCCAAAGTGCATTAAGTTGATTCCGCACAAATTCACCCTTTGCGCTTGCACAAACCAAAAACTTAGCGTAGATTAAACGCTGATATCGGTGGGTTGTCGTCACATTCAACCCATTTGACATCCTACGACACATCTCGCGAAACGCATCGATTCATACCCTCCAGCGACGATTGGTCGTACAACAGCAGTTTTCTATATCCGATATTTTTCAAATAAGGGGTTTATTATGGATAAGTTTTGGTGGTTGACGCTCGGTTTATTAATTGGTTGGGTGATTCATTGGATACTCACTGCTTTTTTCTGTAAATGCAAATGCACTTGCGAGTGTTGTAAAGACGGCACTTGCTCAGGCTCGAATAAAAACAATTGTTGTGCAAACAATCAAGTTACAGAAAAAGCAACATCTTCTCATCTTGTCAGTGAGACAGCAAAAACTACCGCGGTACTATCGAGTGGTTTATTCCAAATCGATGGTAGGGATGATTTGAAAGTGATTGAAGGCATCGGTCCTAAAGTCGCAGAAATTTTACACGCCGCGGGCATTCATCAATTCCACGAATTGGCTGTCACGCCTGTTGCCAAATTGGATGAAATCTTAAACGCCGCGGGCTTGCAAATGATGAACCCAGGCACTTGGCCCGAACAAGCCGCCCTGATTGCCAAAGGCGACCAAGCAGGTTTCGAGCGTTTGACCGAAGAGTTAAAAGGTGGCGTGCGCGTTTAACACGTTCACTGCTCATCAAACACAAGGAGAAACTCTATGAAACACAATCAAAACGATTGCCAATGCAAGCGTCCCTGTTGGTGCACTTGGTTGCGTTGGTTGGTCGCGGCAATTTTGGCTTTCTTACTGTTGCGCGGCTGTATGGCACCCAAAGCAGTGGATACCACTGCCGCCATGACTGCACCAGCAACTGCTGTGGCAACTGCACCCGTCGCCACATCAACACCTGCACCCGCAACGAGTGTTGTACCCGCGCAAACCGATATGGCAAAAAATGCCGCTTGCGTGGACACCTTAAAAATGGTGGTTGAATTTGACACAGGCAGTGCCAAACTCACAACCAAAGGTGTGAGTCAACTCGATGCGGTGTCAGAATGCTTGAAAGAAGGCAAGTTTGAAGTCGCAGGTCACACGGATGCCCAAGGCAATGATGCCGCTAACCAAACCCTATCAGAATCACGCGCCCAATCAGTGGTTGCGTATCTGATTAAAAAAGGCGTGGCAAGCGAGCGTATGACTGCCAAAGGCTATGGCGAATCTCAACCGATTGCCAGCAACGATACGGCAGAGGGTCGTCAACAAAATCGACGCATTGCGTTTGTGTCGATGCCATAAATCAATGCACTTTAAATAAATAGTAGGTAACACGAAAAACACCTCGCCATGAGGTGTTTTTCTATTGCTTCGACCACGCACATGTCCATAGACACACTCAAGCCCTCTACTGCTCACCCACCCATTGCATAAATATATCATGTGCGCGTTTGCCTGTATCAGATTGCGCATTGTCATCGTTGATGAGTGAGACCACAGCATAACGTTTGCCACTTTTACCATCAACATAGCCCGCTATCGCCCGCACGTTGTTGAGCGAACCTGTTTTAATACGCCCGCGCCCCACCATATCCGTGTCGGTTAGGCGTTTTTTTACTGTGCCTTCCAGACCAATGCGCGGCAAACTGTCAATAAACTCAGACATCTGATTGGCCTGAATCAATACCTGCGCCAGTTCACGTGGGCTGATGCGTGTTTCATTGGACAACCCAGAACCGTTGCCCATTTGGACGCTGTCATCGCTCAAACCCGCGTCATTTAAAATCTGATGTACCACTTGGGCACTACTCGATAGGCTTGCAGCTTGATTGGCTTGTACCGATAAATTTAAATAAATTTGCCTCGCCATGACATTGTTGCTGTAAAAATTCATGTCTTTAATCATCGCCGACAACGGCGGGGATGGCACCGTTGCCAACACACGCCATGATTCATCGGTATCAAGTTTGTTGGACGTGCGCGAACTGGAAACCGCATCCATGGCTTGCGGTTCAGACCATGCAATCGTCGGCGCAAAGCAATCATGCCAACGCTGAAACAGTTTGTCCCAAAAACGCGCCACACCGCAACTGGAAAATTCTAAACCTGTGTGCCCTTTGAACAAAGCACCCAACACACCTTGGGCATACTGATTGGCAGAAAGTTGGTAGGCATGCACATGCCACTGTTGCACACCACAACCCGAATAATACGTGCCACTGAGCGAAGCGGAATAACCCGACACGCCCAAATTGATGGTGCTTTTCCAACCATTCTCAGGACAAGCACCTTCAACAAAGCGCACATGATTGTTCAACACAAACCCATCCAACCACGGCACCATGCGCACCTGCTGATGATTGGGGTCAAAACCAAAACTCAAGGCATGATAATTCAGTAAAGCCGCATCGGGCAATGCGTTGTAGGGCATGGCTGGCTCACCATCAAATTCGGCTGGGTTTTGTGCCACATAGGCAAAAGCGTTTCGGTCAATTAGCAAGGGAGCACTCAATTGTTTTAGACCAGCGCGCTTGAGTTGCTGTACCAAATCGTCTAAGCGTTCAATCACCAATTGAGGGTCGCCCGAACCTTTGAGCAACAAAGGTGAATTGAGTTGTCCTTGCGCATTGATGGGCTCTTGCGCCCATAAACTCGTTTGCCAGCGGTAATCCGCGCCGAATTTTTTCAATGCTGCAAACGTGGTCAACAATTTAATCACCGACGCAGGATTTTGCGCACGGTTGGCGTTGATGGCAATGATGGGGGCAGAATCCCCAACGGCTTGCGCGTAGAAAGAGACGTTTGAGCGCGCAATATCCCGACCCAAAGCATTTATAAAGTCATCGCGTCTGGATTGGGCTA
Organism: Burkholderiaceae bacterium; assembly: GCA_018261955.1. GTDB lineage: Bacteria > Pseudomonadota > Gammaproteobacteria > Burkholderiales > Burkholderiaceae > CTSOIL-112. The sequence continues at coordinate 61,252 of JAGTRK010000003.1, read as the reverse complement.
TCGAAAAATCAGACTCTGGCAAAGTCTTGGACTCAAGCACCGCGGGCATAGTAGGGTTTAAATCCCCAGCAGTTTGCGCCCAAGTGGGTAGGCAGGCAATGCTCCAAATGCTCACGATAATTTTCAACCACTGATTCGACATACCAATCTTTCCAATATTTTAAGTTGTGATTTTATTGTGGTGGATTGCCTGATTCGATGACAGGCTCAATACAGGGTTGTATCAATTGGGACTCTTATTGTTTTCACCACAAACTGTGCAGTGTGGATTGCGGGTGAGTTTGAAACTGTGCCACTCATTGCGCAAGGCGTTATAGGTTTGTAACTGTCCAGTGGCTACCGGCATGTGCAATAATATTTGCAAGGTTAAACTGGCTTGTATCGCGCCAATCACCCCGACCACAGGTGCAAAAATTCCCAAGGATGCGCAGGAGGCACCATCACCCACATCGACATCGGGTTCGAACACGCAGGCATAACATGGACTGTCGATTGCTCGCGCATCGTACACTGCCAATTGCCCTTCAAAACGAACTGCCGAACCTGATACCAATGGAATGTTCATGCGCACACAAACGCGATTAATGGCTTGACGGATGCTGAAGTGATCTGTGCAATCAACCACCACATCCACTGATTGTACGAGTGTCAACAATCGTGTTTCATCCACATATTCTTGCACTGCTTGCACCTGAATGTCGGGATTGAGCGCGTGAATGGCTTGTGCCATAGAATGGACTTTCGCCAGCCCCACATCGTGTGTGCGATAAGTTGTTTGACGTTGAAGATTGGACAACTCAATGACATCCGCATCAACAAGCGTCAAATACCCCACACCAGAGCTGGCTAAAAAAGGAATACACGCTGAACCCAAACCGCCACATCCAATGACCAATGCGTGCAAATGAAGCAAACGCATTTGCCCTGCCAAATCAATTTCATCCAAGAGTATGTGACGGGAATAGCGTTCTAATTGTGAGTCGGTCAATTCAGTCATAACGGTGTTTAGGGTCTATGTGGATTGGGGGTGATTATAGTCTGATTATAAAACATCTTATACCTGCGACTGTCTCATCTAAAGAGTGAACTGAAAACGCACCTGAAATATAAGATACTTTGCTATATAATGAAATCGCTTGTCGGGGTGTTTGCATGTGCAAACTGAGATACTGAAATAGTGAACCCGTTGAACCTGTTGGGATAATACCTGCGTAGGAAACAAGAGCACGCTGTGAAACATCAATGGTTGATTTTTTAAATAATACAAAGCATTGATGTGTGCCAAGTTCTTGACTGGATTATCTTTTTTACCACTTCAATCAAGGACGACCCTCATGAAATCCACCGCCTCAGCATCTTCCATCACAGCGACACGCGCGCTTTCTACAGATCCGTTTCCCTCTTCACAAAAAATCTATGTCACAGGTACGCGTCCAGACATCCGCGTGCCCATGCGCGAGGTGCAGTTATCACCGACCACGCACGCGCTGACAGGCACCGTTGAGCAAAACATAGCTGTAGGCATTTATGATTGCTCAGGTCCATATACCGATCCCAATGTAGCGATTGATGTGCAAAAAGGTTTGCCTTCGCTGCGTCACAGTTGGCTTGATGAACGCGCGGATACCGAATACCTCATTGAAAAAAGCTCGTTATACAGTCAAGAACGTGCACGCGATATCAACAGTCAATTTTTGCGCATGCATACGGCGCATCAACCACGCAAAGCCAAAACAGGGCGCAATGTCACCCAGATGCATTATGCACGTCAAGGCATCATCACTCCTGAAATGGAGTTCGTTGCCATTCGTGAAAACATGGGACGTGAACAATGGCAAGCACAGAATGCCACTTTGCAACAACAACACGCAGGACAAAGTTTTGGTGCAAACATTCCCAAAATCATCACCCCTGAGTTTGTACGCGACGAAATCGCACGCGGTCGCGCCATCATCCCTGCGAATATCAACCACCCTGAATTGGAGCCTATGATTATTGGGCGCAATTTCTTGGTGAAAGTCAATGCCAATATTGGTAACTCTGCCCTGCACTCATCCATCGAGGAAGAAGTTGAGAAAATGGTGTGGAGCACACGCTGGGGTGGTGACACGATTATGGATTTATCCACGGGTAAAAACATCCATGAAACACGCGAATGGATTATTCGCAACTGCCCTGTGCCTGTCGGTACCGTACCGATTTATCAAGCCCTCGAAAAAGTGGGTGGTGTGGCTGAGGATTTGACTTGGGCATTATTTCGCGACACTTTGGTTGAGCAAGCAGAGCAAGGGGTGGATTACTTTACCATTCATGCGGGTTTGCGCTTACCCTTCATTCCATTGACGGCAAAACGTCTCACTGGCATTGTCTCGCGTGGTGGCTCAATTATGGCGAAGTGGTGCTTGGCGCACCATCAAGAGAGTTTTTTATACACACATTTTGCAGAGATTTGCGAAATTATGCAGGCGTATGATGTGAGTTTTTCTTTAGGTGACGGTTTGCGCCCTGGCTCCATCGCTGATGCCAACGATGAGGCGCAGTTTGCCGAATTACGCACGCTGGGCGAATTAACCAAAATCGCATGGCAGCACGATGTACAAACCATGATTGAAGGACCGGGGCATGTGCCCATGCACATGATTCAGGAGAATATGACCGAACAACTCAAACACTGCGATGAAGCACCGTTCTACACCTTGGGACCTTTGACCACCGACATTGCACCTGGGTATGATCACATCACCTCGGGCATTGGTGCCGCGATGATAGGCTGGTATGGTTGCGCCATGTTGTGCTACGTCACACCCAAAGAGCATTTGGGTTTGCCCGATCGAGATGATGTGAAAACAGGCATCATCACCTATAAAATTGCCGCACACGCTGCAGATTTGGCAAAAGGACATCCTGGTGCGCAGGTACGTGATAATGCACTGTCCAAAGCGCGTTTTGAATTTCGCTGGCAAGACCAATTTAACTTAGGTTTAGACCCTGAGACCGCACAAGAATTTCACGATGAAACCCTACCCAAAGATGCGGCAAAAACCGCGCATTTTTGTTCCATGTGTGGCCCAAAATTTTGTTCTATGAAAATTTCACAAGAAATTCGAGACATGGCCAATGACGCAGAAAAACCAACAGGCATATCAACCCAAACCCAGACCGAGGAGGTAATTCACCAAGGTATGCAAGAAATGGCGGATGCCTTCAAAAAAACAGGTGGCGAGATTTACCAATGAATACCCAATCATCCATTGCCATTGTGGGTGCGGGTTTATTCGGGCGGTTGCTCGCTTGGCGTTTGGCACGCCTGAACCACCGTGTGACCCTGTTTGAACGCGGCACACCAGAGTTGCCCAACAGCCCTGCTTACATCGCTGCAGGCATGGTCGCGCCATGGTGTGAGTCCATTGAAGCGACAACTGAAGTCATACGCTTAGGGCACATCAGCCTGAATCTGTGGCCCAAATGGCTCGATGAGCTGGCACGAGACAGCGGTGAACCACGGGTGCACACCACACAAGGCACTTATGTGGTGGCGCATCCATTGGACTTAGCCGATTGGCAACACTTTGTCAATCAGGTGCAAAGCCATCATTTTTTACAGCATGCGCAGGTCGGTGGAATTTTGAACACAGAAACTTTGACACAAGACGCTCCTGAATTGGCACACTTCAACCAAGCCTTGTATTTACCCGATGAAATCGCGATTGATAACCGCTCTTTGCTGCACAGTTTGATGCGTGCCTTGCAGCGAATGCAGGTGATTTGGCACAGCGATACCCTGTTGACCATCACGGAGGTTTTGAACTTGAGCACGCGCTTTGACCATGTGTTTGATTGCCGTGGATTGGGGGCAAAAGATGCCCTACCCACGCTACGGGGTGTGCGTGGTGAGGTCTTGCGTATACACTGCCCACAGGTTCAATTAACACGGGTGGTACGCTTGATACATCCGCGCTATCAGTTGTACATCGCACCTCGTGCGAATCATGAATTTGTCATTGGCGCAACCAGCATTGAGTCGGAGTCCATGAATGGTATCAGTGTGCGCTCATCAATGGAATTAATGTCTGCTTTGGTCACTGTTTCGCCACATTTTTTTGAAGCCACCGTGCTGGAAGCAAAAAGCCATTGCCGCCCTGCCTTACCCGACCACAATCCACTGTGTGAGCAAAACATCAAGCACCCCAAACTTTGGCACATCAACGGTCTGTATCGCCACGGTTTTATGCTCAGTCCTGCATGGATAGCACACGTTTTGACACACTTTTTTCTGAGGAAGTCATATGAAATTATTGATTAATGCACAAGAAAAAAATATTGAGCACAGCAATCTCGCACAATTGGTTCAAGATTTGGGTTACGAGCGCCCTGTTGTCATTGCTGTCAATCATGTGCACATTTTACGCAGCCAATGGGAAAGTTATACTTTGTACGAAAATGATTCAGTCGATGTCTTGATGGCCATCGTTGGAGGTTAATATGCGAAATTCAACCACAACTGCAGATGCTTGGATGGTTTATGGACAAACTTTAAACAGCCGTTTACTCTTGGGTACAGCACTGTACCCATCCCCCGAAATCATGAGTCAGGCAATTAAAACGAGCCATTGTGACGTGGTGACGCTGAGTTTGCGCCGCATCGTGGGCAGCCAATCGGATACCGATGCATCTACCAATAGCCAAGTATTTTTTGATTTAATTACCCGCATCGGTACACATTTATTGCCCAATACTGCAGGATGCAAAACAGCACTGGACGCCATTCAACTGGCACACATGGCGCGTGAATTATTTAATACCAATTGGATAAAGTTAGAAGTGATTGGCGATGACTACAATTTACAACCCGACCCATTTGCCTTAGTGGTGGCTGCAAAACAACTGATTGACGATGGATTCGCAGTATTTCCCTACGCAACAGATGATTTGGTACTGTGTCAAAAATTAGTCGATGTCGGCTGTCAAGTGATCATGCCCTGGGCATCACCCATTGGTACAGGACAAGGCATACTCAATCCATACGCATTGGAAACTTTGCGCCAAAGGCTGCCCAATACCGTATTGATTGTCGATGCAGGCATCGGCAAACCCTCGGATGCCTGTCGTGTGATGGAAATGGGGTTTGATGGCGTGCTCCTAAATACAGCCGTTGCCAAAGCCCATGACCCCATCGCAATGGCACAGAGTTTTTCTCAGAGCATCGCCGCTGGACGAGGCGCATACCGCGCTGGGTTGATGCCCAAGCGACAAACCGCACAGACCTCAACGCCTTTATTGGATCAACCTCTTTGGCATCAAACATGATCAATACCCGCAACCACCTCTCCACATCACCTTTTCCCAAATACCCTGACAAGCATTTGGGCTTGTACGCGGTAGTAGACAACTTGGGTTGGTTGACATATTTGGCACAATTGGGTGTGCGCATGATACAACTGCGTCTGAAAAATCAATCGTTGGCGCAAATTCGTTCACAAGCCATTTTGGCACAGGAAATTTGTGCACGCCATCAAGTGAAACTGTACATCAATGACTATTGGCAAGTGGCAATAGAGCAAGGCATTCATGGTGTGCATTTGGGACAAGAGGACATGGACACTGCGGATTTCGTATCCATTCAAAAAGCAGGTTTATACTTAGGCTTATCCACCCATAATCACGCGGAGGCTGAACGTGCCATGACACTAAGTCCCTCATATATTGCTTTAGGCCCAATTTTTCCCACGAGCACAAAAACCATGTCCTTTGCACCTCAGGGGATTGCTCGTTTGCGTGAGTGGGTACAACGCTACGGCACACAAACGGCTATCTGTGCAATTGGCGGTATCAACAGCCAGAACTTTATTGAAGTCGCTCAAACAGGTGTGCACGCAATTGCGATGGTCAATGGCCTGCGTCCCGAACAACCGCATTGGGAATGCAACTGGTTACTCTACCAACAATGGCAAGCATGCAAAATATCCGACTGATTTTGACTTGTCAGAGCATACTTATGCGTGTTTGTAGAACACCCAACTAAGACACTCCCATCATTCGCAAAAATAGCCAACCCATCTGGTAAGTGGTATAATCGCGCCCATTGGATTATCAGACAGAGGACTGCAATGAGTGCAACCATCATCGACGGCAAAGCCATCGCCACCGCCACCCAAGCCGAAATCAAGACACGCGTTACACAATTGGTAGAGCAAGGTGTGCGCCCTGGATTGGCGGTGATTTTGGTCGGTGACAATCCTGCTTCGCAAGTGTATGTGCGCAATAAAGTCAAAGGTTGCGAAAACGTCGGTATGCACTCTGTCTTAGACCGCTACCCTGCTGATTTATCCGAAGTCAAATTGCTCGCACGCATCGAAGAACTCAACGCTGACCCCAACATCCACGGCATTCTGGTGCAATTGCCGCTCCCCAAACACATCAACGAACACGCGGTACTCGAGGCCATCGCTCCTGAGAAGGATGTTGACGGTTTTCACCTAATGAATGCAGGCGCACTGATGACGGGACAACCGCGTTTGCGTGCGTGTACACCGTACGGCGTGATGAAAATGCTGGAATATCACAAAATTTCACCTTGGGGTGCGAATGCCGTGGTCATCGGCGCATCCAACATCGTTGGCAAACCGATGGCGATGATGCTTTTGCAAGCGGGCGCAACGGTGACTATTTGTAATTCAAAAACCCGCGATTTGGCCTCACACACGCGCAACGCCGACATCATTGTCGCTGCGGTCGGACGCGAAAATATTTTGACAGCTGATATGGTGCGCGCAGGTGCGACCGTGATTGATGTGGGCATGAACCGCAATGCAGAGGGCAAACTGTGCGGCGACGTGGATTTTGAATCCGTCAAAAAAGTGGCGGGGGCGATTACCCCAGTACCGGGTGGTGTGGGGCCGATGACCATTACCATGCTGCTCATGAACACTTTGGAATCGGCACAAAACACCTTAAAATCGGTGTATTAAAAACAGACGTTAAGAGACAATCAAGATATGAGTACATTAGAAGACGGCATTATTATCAAAGGACTGACCACCGCTGGCAAAGCGTTTCGCCCAAGCGATTGGGCGGAGCGATTGTGTGGTGTGATGCGCTGTTTTGAGCGTGATCAGCAAGGTTACAACCACATCACTTATTCTGAGTATGTGCGCCCGACTTTATTTGAAGGGGTGAAGTCGGTGATTGTCCACCACGCCCTCGAAGAAATTAAACCTGAGGCTTATCGTTTTTTCTTAGAATTCGCAGAAAGCAATAAACTTCAAGTGGTTGAATTACCTTCTATTGAACCCCAAGGCTGATATCCATCGGCTTTTTTTATATCCCAAATACCATGAAAAAATTTTTATGCATTGTGATGTGTGTCATTTCATTGACCGCCTGCAAACAAGCTTCCTCACAAATACAAGTCAACGCAACACAAATCAACGCCGAACTGGCTGCGCGTCAAGCGGTGATGTTGGATGTGCGCACGCCCGATGAGTACCAATCTGGTCACGTGCGCAATGCCCTACTCGTACCGCACGACAGTATTGCTCAAACCATTTCGAGCATTGCACCCGATAAAAATCAAACAATTTACCTATACTGTCGCTCTGGACGACGCTCAGGCATTGCTTTTGACACGCTCAAAGGCATGGGTTACACCCACATTGTCAATTTGGGTGGCTTGAGTGATTTGGCTCAATACGGATTGAGCATTGAAAAATAATGCCGTTTCAAAAACAAAAAAGCGCGACTGATTTCAGTCGCGCTTTTTTGAATAAAACCATTCTAAATTACTTCACACGGTTGCGGTATTCATTGGTGCGTGTGTCAATTTCAATCTTGTCGCCCGTATCCACAAACAGGGGCACTTGAATTTCATGACCTGTGGAAATTTTAGCGGTTTTCAACACTTTACCCGATGAAGTATCGCCTTTAACCGCTGGCTCAGTGTAAGTCACTTCACGAACGATAATCGTGTCTGGCTCAACAGAAATCGGACGATCTTGGTAAAACACCACGTCGCAACGCATGCCATCTTCGAGGTAGTTGAGAACATCGCCCATGCTGTCGGCTTCAATTTCGTATTGGTTGTATTCATCATCCATGAACACATACATTGGATCGGCAAAATATGAATACGTTACCGATTTTTTATCTAACACCAACACATCAAATTTATCGTCCGCGCGATACACCACTTCAGTGCCTGCGCCCGTCAATAAATCCTTCATTTTCATTTTAATAATTGAGCCAGAGCGACCTGAACGGCTGTACTCTGTTTTTAACACCACTTTTGCCACGCCATCGGCCATAAATACGTTGCCTGCGCGGAGTTCTTGAGCTGTTTTCATAGTAAAAAAATACCTTATGTTTTGTGAAATTAGATGTAAGTGTTTGATTGACCTGTAAAATTTTTCCGAATCAAACAAATTTTAACGCGACATTATAGCCCTATTTACCCGATAAAGCCATCCCGAAGTCAAAAAGCACGAACTCAATCGCGCTTTCTTTACCGCAAACACATGAGTGTTGGTATGCTTATCGAATTACGGTTAGATTTTTTTATAATTTGCGTTGGCTGTATGAGCGATATTTTCGCACCAAGCGTAAACCCAAACCAGCACCCAAGCCCACCAAGACGATGGCGGCCATGCTGCTTGTCGTGTAGCCCTGTGCAAACAAATCAAAACCCAGCATTTGAGAGACCAATAACCCCACACAGCCACCGACCACAAAGGCAAATGCATCATAAACGCCGTCAATCAAGCCTTTTTTGAGTTCTGCATCCATTTTGTCCTCGCACAGATATATGGAATGATTGGTAAAAAACGTACTGATTTCACCCGTGCATTCAAGTTGTTTTGATTATTGCGCGACAATCACCAACGCTGGGCGCAACACACGGTCGGCAATCTTAAAGCCTTTTTGTAATACATCCACCACCAAACCTGACTCTAAATCTGAAGGCACCATAGAAATGGCTTGATGAAAATGGGGGTCGAATTTTTCACCTTTTGGATTCAATTCAACCACCCCGCTTTTTTCCAGCGCAGATGTGAGTTGTTTGAATGTCAACTCAACACCTTCGCGTAAAGTCTGCACATCGCCTGAATTGTCCTGCAAGGCTTTTTCCAAACTATCTTGTACAGGCACCATGTTTTCAGCGAATTTTTCAATTGAAAATTTATGTGCTTTGCTCACATCTTCCGCTGCGCGACGACGCACATTGTCCATCTCAGCCACCGTGCGCAACAATTGATCTTTTAGGCGTGCGTTTTCTTCTTCTAAAGCACTCAATTGGTTTTCAGTTGCGTCGTCAGCACTCAGCGATGTTTCAACCAAATCCTCCGCTAAAACGTCCTCATGCTCAATCGGATTCCCTTGCGTCCCTTGCGTCTCTTGTACCACGTCGCCAGTGGTTTCTTGGGGTTTATTCACTTGCTCAGTCATAATTTACTCAGTTCGGTTGTATGAGAAATGGTGGGCAAAAACAATGCCTTGGGCAACCCACCCTACCCCATAATAATAGGGACTTAATCATCGATTTCAAGCGTGATTTTGTGTCTGTGCGTGAATAAATTGTTTAATCGCATCCACCGAATTCGGTAAATCAAAGACCCGTTGTGGCAAAGACTCAATCCCTTTGCTCGAATCAGGGCGCGGCGGTTTGATGCCCAATGCTTCCTCAATCGTCGCCTCAAACTTCGCTGCCTGTGCCGTTTCGAGTACCACCATCGGTATGCCTGCCTCTAAATACTGATACGCGACAAACACGCCATCAGCGGTGTGGGGGTCAATAATTTGTTTGTAATCCTTGTACACTTCACGAATCGCTTGCAAGCGTTGATTGTGGGTGCTTGAACCTGAGACAAAGCCATATCGCGCACGAATCTTGGCAAACTCAGGTGTGCCCGAAATATCAAATTGCCCCGTTTGTTCAACTTGTTTAAAGAGTTGGCGGGTTTTCTCTGCATCGCGCCCCATGAGGTCAAACATAAAACGCTCAAAATTCGACGCTTTAGAAATATCCATCGACGGACTGGAGGTGTGGTGTGTATCGTTCGCACTGCGCACACGGTACACGCCTGTCTTGAAAAACTCGTCCAACACATTGTTTTCATTGGTCGCCACCACCAATTTTTCAATCGGCAAGCCCATTTGACGTGCAATGTGTCCCGCACAGACATTGCCAAAATTCCCTGATGGCACGGTGAATGAGACCTTTTCATCGTTTGATTTCGTCGCGGCAAAATACCCTTTGAAGTAGTACACCACCTGCGCCATCACACGCGCCCAGTTGATTGAGTTGACCGTACCAATGTGGTGCTCGGCTTTATAGGCATGGTCGTTCGAGACCGCTTTGACAATGTCTTGCGCATCATCAAACACACCTTCAATGGCGATATTGAAAATATTTTCGTCCTGTAAACTGTACATCTGCGCCGTTTGGAAAGGGCTCATTTTGCCTTTGGGCGTGAGCATAAATACGTTCACGCCCTGCTTGCCGCGCATCGCATACTCAGCCGCACTACCCGTGTCTCCTGAGGTTGCGCCAAGGATGTTGAGCGTTTGACCGCGCTTGTGCAATACGTACTCAAACAAACTGCCGAGCAACTGCATCGCCATGTCTTTGAATGCCAAAGTCGGTCCATTCGATAAGCCCAATAAACTCAAACTTGTGTTCTTCTCTTGACCCAAGACGGTCAATGGCGTGATGTCCTCAATCCACTGGCTCGGGCGCGCATTGATAAACACCTGTGGCGCGTAGGTTTTACTCACCAAAGGTGCGAGTTCTTCTGGCGCAATGTCGCTGACAAACTTACTGAAAATCGAAAATGCCAGTTCAGCGTACGACAGATGGCGCATGGACGCCAATTCCTCTTTGGAAATTTTCGGGTAGTGTTCAGGCAAATACAAACCACCATCGGGAGCCAAGCCACCCAATAAAATATCGCAAAACTGCTCGTTCGCTGCATGACCACGGGTTGATATGTACTTCATGGGATTCCAGTATGAATAAAATAAGGGAAATTTGAATGCGCTATTATAAAACAAGGGCGCATTGGTTGCGCCCTTTTATGATGAATTAAGGCCTGAAAGATACGACCAGTCAATATTGTGATGGATGTCTGTTTTGGCCATTGGACTTGGTTACACGTGAACCAAAGTCCCTTCATCCTCACCTTTGACCACACGCATCAAACCACCCTCTTTAAAAATCGAGAAGACTTTAATTGGCATTTTTTGGTCGCGACACAGCGCAAAAGCGGTTGCGTCCATCACGCCTAAATTTTTACTGATGGCTTCATCAAAAGTGATGTCGCTGTAACGCGTGGCACTCGAATCTTTTTTCGGGTCGGCGGTGTAAATACCATCAACCTTAGTGGCTTTGAGGACAATTTCCGCACCGATTTCCACACCGCGCAAGGCTGCAGCGGTATCGGTGGTGAAAAATGGGTTGCCTGTACCTGCGGCGAAAATCACGATTTTGCCTTCATCCAAATGACGCATCGCGCGCGGGCGGATGTATGGTTCCACCACTTGGTCAATGCGCAATGCGGATTGCACCCGCGCTTCTAAACCCGCGTGTTTCATCGCATCTTGCAAAGCCAGCGCATTCATGATGGTCGCAAGCATCCCCATGTAGTCGGCCGTGGCGCGATCCATCCCCGCTGCGCCGCCTGCCATGCCACGGAAAATATTGCCGCCACCAATCACCACTGCCATTTGCACACCTGTATCCACAACGGCTTTGATTTGTGCGACCATGCTCTCGATGGTGGCGCGATTGATACCAAACGCATCGTCGCCCATGAGGGCTTCGCCTGATAATTTGAGTAAAACACGTTTATATCCTGACATGATTTTTCCTTTTCTGATTAATTATAAGTTTGTAAATATCATTGCACGTGCGCATCTAATTTTGATTCAAAAAAAAGCGGGCAATGCCCGCTTTCTGTGTAGCGTTACGCTTGAGATGCTGCAGCCACTTGCGCCGCAACTTCTGCGGCGAAGTCATCGACTTTTTTCTCGATGCCTTCACCCACCACAAACATGGTAAAGCCTGCCACCACGGTGTTTTTCTCTTTGAGCATTTGCTCGACGGTTTGTTTGTCATTTTTCACAAACGATTGGTTCAACAAAGACACTTCTTTCAAGTATTTTTGTACAGAGCCTTCCACCATTTTTTCAGCGATTTCTGCGGGTTTGCCTTGTTCCATGGCTTTGGCTTTAGCCACTGAACGCTCTGTTTCAATCAATTCAGCAGGCACATCGCTTGATGACAATGCCACGGGTTTCATCGCAGCGATGTGCATCGCGACATCTTTGGCAGCAGTCTCGTCACCCTTGTATTCAACCATCACACCAATTTTCGCGCCGTGCAAGTAGTACGCCAAGCTATTATCAGAAGCAAAACGCTTGAAACGGCGGATGCTCATGTTTTCACCGATTTTACCGATGAGATCCGCACGGGTTTGCTCAACCGATTTGCCGTTCAAATCCAATGCGCCCAATGCCGCCACGTCTGCTGGGTTTTGCTCTGCCACCAATTTCGCTGAACCATTTGCCAATGCAAGAAAATCATCATTTTTCGCAACGAAGTCGGTTTCCGAGTTCACTTCAACAATCGCGCCCGTTGTGCCATTGACATACACCGCAACCACGCCTTCAGCCGCAATGCGCGAAGCCGCTTTACCCGCTTTGCTACCCAATTTCACACGTAAAATTTCTTCGGCTTTCGCCATGTCGCCAGCCGCTTCGGTCAAGGCTTTTTTACACTCCATCATCGGCGCATCGGTTTTACCGCGCAATTCCGCCACCATACCTGCAGTAATTGTTGTCATTTTCTATCCTTTATTTGAAACATCACATGAGTTTACATTCATCACATGACAAAAATCTTTAAAAAAGGGGCGAAAAAACCACATCGCCCCTTGTTTTGTCAACCATTATGGGTTGATAAACTTAGGCTTGTTCACCCTCTGTCACTTCTACAAATTCTTCAGTAGAGGTTGCTTCTTGCACCGCTTCAACCACTTCTTGAACCGCATTCGCGCGACCTTGCAACACTGCATCGGCCATACCACGCGCGTACAAACGCACTGCGCGCGCCGAGTCATCGTTACCTGGAATCACGAAGTCCACGCCTTCTGGATTGTGGTTGGTATCGACCACGGAAATCACAGGAATACCCAAGTTTTTCGCTTCGAGCAATGCACCTTTGTGGTAACCGATGTCCACGCAGAAAATTGCGTCAGGGATACCGTTCATGTCCTTGATGCCACCGATGGATTTGTTCAATTTTTCGATTTCACGAGAGAACAACAAAGCTTCTTTTTTGGTCAATTTTTCAACATCGCCTGATTCAACCATGGCTTCCATGTCCTTCAAGCGTTTGATTGAGGTTTTGATGGTTTTGAAGTTGGTCAAAGTACCGCCCAACCAACGTTGGTTCACGTAAGGCATGCCTGCACGTGTGGCTTCTTCAGCCATGATTTCACGCGCCGCACGTTTTGTGCCAACGAACAAAATCGTGCCACGACGTGCCGCCAATTTTTTAACAAACTCAGCCGCATCGTTGTACATCACCACGGTTTTTTCGAGGTTGATGATGTGGATTTTATTACGGTGCCCGTAGATGAACGGTGCCATTTTAGGATTCCAAAAACGAGTTTGGTGACCAAAGTGACAGCCCGCTTCGAGCATTTCACGCATTGTAACTAACATATTTAATACCTAACATTTATCAGGGTTATCATCTAACATACGAGCGGTTGGCAATTTATTTGCGATAAAATTGCACCCGATACGCCCATACGCGCTATTTGTGACGAATTTAAATCCATCACAGGTTTAAATTTGCGCCAAAACATTCTCTGCACGCACATTCAAGACCGTTTATAATTATAGACGACTTCACCACAAAGCACAAGGCAAGCCACCAAAAAATCATTTGAAATGAACGCCTTGTGTATTTTTAAAAAGAATACCTACCGTATGCCCGTTACCATCAAAACCGAAACCGACATCGCCCACATGCGTGTGGCATGCAAATTCGCCTCTGAAGTTTTGGACTTCATTGAACCCCACATCCGCGCAGGCATTTCTACAGGCGAGTTGGATCGCATGATCAATGACTATATGGTTAATGTACAAGGCACGGTCTCAGCCACATTGGGCTATCAACCACCGGGTTATCCACCCTACCCCAAATCTTGCTGTATTTCGCTCAACGACGTGATTTGCCACGGCGTGCCCGATGATGACAAATTCCTCAAAGACGGTGATATTCTCAACATTGACATCACCGTCATCACACCCGCTGGCTATTTTGGCGACACCAGTCGCATGTTTATCGTCGGCGAAGCCTCAATTGCTGCAAAGCGTCTGTGTGCGGTCACTTATGAATGTATGTGGCTTGGGATTGCGCAGGTCAAAGAAGGCGCGACCCTCGGCGACATCGGTGCCGCGATTTCAGCACACGCCAATGCCAACGGTATGTCCGTAGTGCGTGAGTATTGCGGGCACGGCATCGGTAAAGTATTCCACGAAGAACCACAGGTGCTGCACTATGGGGTCAAGGGCACGGGTTTGAAACTAAAAGCAGGCATGATTTTCACTATTGAGCCGATGATTAACGCAGGCAAACGCGATTTGCGCACCATGTCAGACGGTTGGACTGTGAAAACCAAAGACCGCAGTTTGTCTGCGCAGTGGGAGCACACGATTTTGGTCACACCAACGGGTTATGAAGTGCTGTCGCTGTCGGATGGCTATCCGCCTTTGCCCGAGTTTATCAAAACCACAAAATGCTAATCAGTCATCGGCTGATTGGTTAAACACAGTGAGGGCAAATCCAAGCATGGTTTGCCCTTTTATTTTTGCTTTTTCTCAATTGTAAAGCCCTCTTGAACGGCGTATAGTGACATTATTCATTCACAACTAAAAACACTGAAAATAGTTTGTGAAATCCAGTTTTTTGTCAGTTTTTGTCAATATAAGAAACCTTTGCATAGCAACGTTAAAAGCATTTCGGCGATTTTTAAGTCTTTGATTTTCAAGACTTAAAAACTGTCAAAATTTCTAAAGGCAAGGCTATGCAAAGGTTTCTATAACATGGAGAAAATGATGTCACGATACCCCACCCAAGCCATTCGTTCGGTTGCTCTGGTCGGTCACGGCGCAGTCGGTAAGACGAGTTTAGCAGAGGCTTTATTGCTCGCCACAGGTGCCATTCCCAATAAAGGCAGCATTGAACGCGGTACGACTGTCTGCGACTTTGACCCTGCCGAAAAAGAAGCAGGACACTCGCTCACCTCCGCTGTCGTGAATTTTGCATATGAAGACACACACATTCACCTCATCGACACGGCGGGTTTTCCTGATTTTTCGGGCACATCCATCGCCGCATTGGCAGGTGTGGACACCGCGCTGATTGTCATCAACGCGCAAACAGGCATTGAATTGATGACCGAGCGCATGATGCAGTACGCGACCGAGCGCAAACTCGCACGCATGATTGTCATCAACAAAATCGATGCCGAAAACGTTGATTTGCCCGCATTGATTAATGAGATTCGCGAGACATTTGGTAAGCAATGCATGGTATTGGATTTACCCGCACACGGCGGCGCGGATGTGGTTGAAGTGCTTGAGCACAACGCAGGCGATGCCGATTTTGAGTCGGTTGCCAATGCCCACCGCGCGCTGATTGACCAAATCGTTGAGGAGGACGAGAATTTACTCGCGCAGTACCTCGAAGATGGTGCAGACCCAAGTGCCGCAGACCTACACGCGCCATTTGAAAAAGCCTTGCGCGAAGGTCACCTCATCCCAATTTTATTCACCTCGGCGAAAACAGGTGCGGGCGTGAAAGAATTGCTTCATGTGCTGGCATCTTTGGCACCGAATCCTTTGGAGACCAATCCACCGCCTTTTTATAAAGGTGAACTCGGCAATCAAACTGAACCGTTTCATGCCGAACCTGCCGCAAACAAACATGTTTTGGCACATGTATTTAAAATCATCGCCGATCCATATATGGGCAAAATCAGCGTGTTCCGCGTGCATCAAGGTACAGTTAAAAAAGACATGCAATTGTTCATCGGCGACTCCAAACGCCCCTTTAAAGTGGCACACTTATACCAATTGCAGGGTAAAAACACGGTTGAAGTGGATGAATTGGTCGCTGGTGACATCGGTGCGATAGCCAAAGTCGATGACATCGAGTTTGACAGTGTGCTACATGACTCACACGACGAAGATCATATCCATCTGACACCTTTGGCATTTCCCAAACCCATGGCAGGATTGGCGGTCGAAACCCGTAAAAAAGGCGATGAGCAACGACTATTTGAGGTTTTGGCCAAACTGGCAATGGAAGACCCCACATTCATCATCGAGCGTCATCCAAGTTCAAATGAAACCGTGATTCGTGGCTTGGGCGAAATGCACCTCAAATCCAAACTGGCAAAAATGGCAAATCAATATAAGCTCGAAGTGGATACCAAACCGCCGATGATTCCGTACCGTGAAACCATCACCGCGCCCGCCGAAGGCATGTGCCGCCATAAAAAACAATCGGGCGGTTCAGGACAATTTGGCGAAGTCCATCTACGCGTTGAGCCCAAAGGTCGTGGCGAAGGTTTTGAGTTTATCGATGCCATCAAAGGTGGGGTCATCCCAGGGGTCTTCATGCCCGCAGTCGAAAAAGGGGTGCGCCAAGCATTGGCTGATGGCATCGTGGCAGGTCATCCAGTTGAGGATGTTAAAGTCACGGTGTACGATGGCAAAACCCATCCCGTGGACGGCAAAGAAATCGCGTTTGTATCCGCGGCTAAAAAAGCCACCATCCAAGCGATACGCAATGCCAACCCGATTGTGTTGGAACCGATTGTGACCATCGAAATCGCCATTCCACAAAGCCATATCGGTGACTTGGCAGGTGATTTATCGGGTCGACGCGGTCATGTCACGGGCACAGGTGAAAAAAGCCACGGCATGGCATCACTCTCGGGCGAAGTGCCGCTCTCAGAAATCGCCGATTATCAGTCTCGCCTCAAATCCTTGACGGGCGGACAAGGCAGTTATTCGATTGAATTTGCGCGCTATGCTGCTGTGCCTGCGCACATTCAACAGCAGTTAGCCAGTCAGTTTGAGTTGCAAGAAGAAGAGTAATTCTTTTAATCATGGGGTAAAAAATTGGGGGCATTTGCCCCCAGTCATGTCTCCAATTCGCTGATTGAAAACGTTCAAGCCTTGCGCCAATCCACCACGCCACCCGCTTTGTCTTCAATCACAATGCCCATTTCGAGCAATTGCGCACGGATTGCATCAGACTGCGCGAAGTCTTTATTGACTTTGGCGACTTTGCGTTGTTCGATGAGGACTTCAATTTTCGCCACGTCCAAAACTTCGCCCTCGCCCACCGTGGCGCGTAAAAATTCATTCGAGTCGCGTTGTAGCAATCCCAACACGCCTGCCAAAGTTTTCAATTCGCGCGCCAGTGCAACATCCGCCGATTTATTGATTTCGCTTGCCAAATCAAACAGAACCGATACTGCGACTGCGGTGTTAAAGTCATCGTCCATCGCGGCTTTGAACTGTGCGGCATACGACGTGGTCCAGTCTATTTTTACATCAGGTTGAACATCCGCGAAGTCTTTTAATGCTGTGTACAAACGCGTCAAAGCCGATTTGGCATCATTCAAATGCTCAGTAGAGTAATTCAAAGGACTGCGGTATTGCGCGCGCAAGATGAAAAAGCGCACCACTTCGGCATCGTATTGTTTGAGTACATCGCGGATGGTGAAAAAATTACCCAGCGATTTGCTCATTTTTTCGTTGTCCACGCGGATAAAGCCATTGTGCATCCAGTAACGCACAAAGCCATTGGACTTATACTCTTCATCACAGCCGCAACCCTCGCCACCACACAGTGCGCCTTCGGATTGGGCGATTTCGTTTTCGTGGTGCGGAAACTGTAAATCCGCACCACCGCCATGAATGTCAAATTGCTCACCCAACAATGCTTTGGACATGGCAGAACACTCAATATGCCATCCAGGGCGACCCACACCCCACTTGGACTGCCATTTGGTGTCGGCGGGCTCATCAGCTTTGGCGGACTTCCACAGCACAAAATCCAATGGGTCGCGCTTTTCCGTGGCGACTGCCACGCGCTCGCCCGCACGCAATTCATTCAAGGATTTGCCCGACAAGCGACCGTAGTTTTTAAAGTCGCGCACGGCGTAATTAACATCACCATTGTCCGCTTGATACGCCAAACCTTTGGACTCCAATTGCTCAATCATCTCCAGCATTTGCTCAACGTATTCAGTCGCGCGTGGTTCGTGCGTGGGTCGCTCGATGCCCAACGCATCGGCATCCTCGTGCATTGCGGCAATGAATCGGTCAGTCAACGCGCGGATGGACTCGCCATTTTCAAGCGCGCGTTTGATGATTTTGTCGTCAATATCGGTGATGTTGCGCACATAATTGACTTCGTAATTTGATGCGCGCAACCAGCGTTGCACCATATCAAACACCACCATCACCCGCGCATGACCCAAGTGACAGTAGTCATACACCGTCATACCACAGACATACATGCGAACTTGGTGGGGATTGATGGGTTTAAAGACTTCTTTTTGACGCGAATAGGTGTTATAAATGTGCAGCATAATGGCTTCTATTTAAGGACGGATACAAAACAGAGCGTCATTGTACTATAATTGCACCCTTATTTTAACCAACCACAGGACACCTCATGTCAAAAGTACAACTGACCACCAACCACGGCACCATCGTGATTGAATTGAACGCTGAAAAAGCCCCAAAAACCGTTGCCAATTTCATCGAATACGTCAAAGCAGGTCACTACGATGGCACGATTTTTCACCGCGTGATTAAAAACTTCATGATTCAAGGCGGTGGTCACCTCGTCGGTATGAAAGAAAAATCAAAATCGCTCAATGCGCCGATTACCAACGAAGCCGACAACGGATTGAAAAACAACAAATACACCCTTGCCATGGCGCGCACCAGCGACCCACATTCGGCAACTGCGCAGTTTTTCATCAACGTAACCGACAATGACTTTTTAAACTTTACTTCACCCACGCCAAGTGGCTGGGGCTATGCGGTATTCGGCGCAGTGGTTGAAGGCTTTGACGTGGTGGATGCGATTGAAAGCGTTAAAACCTCGCGCTCAGGCTTTCACCAAGACGTCCCCGTTGAAGACATCATCATCGAAAAAGCAGAATTGGTTTAAATGAAACCCCATCGCGCCACGCCACCTGCCATCGATTTAACACATGCTCAGCGTGGTTGGTGCGCGATTTCGGATTTGCATCTGTCTGAAAACGCACCCAATACCTTGGCGCAGTTTGAGCAATTTTGCACGACCGTTGCTGTGCAATATGACGCATTGTTTATTCTCGGTGATTTGTTTGAATACTGGGTGGGAGATGATGCGGCGGATTTAAATCCTGTCGCCATGCGCGTGATACAAGCCATTCAAAGATTAAAGGCAAGCCATACAATGGTGTATTTCATGCGCGGCAATCGCGACATTGCGATTGAACACGCGTTTTGCCAATGCGCAGGCATGACGCTGCTGCCCGACCCATGTCTGATTGAATTGCCTGAACAGCGCGTCCTCATCAGTCATGGCGACTTGCTGTGTACCGACGATGTGGTCTATCAACGCCAACGTCGCTTTTACGCACACCCTTGGGTCAAAGGACTGTTACTCAAAATGCCACTGAACTGGCGCGTCAAACTCGTACAGCATTTGCGCGAAAAATCCCGTCAGCGTTGGCTTGCCACGCCTGAGCATTTGCGCAAGCAACGCATGGTCGAGCAAGATGTGCCTGATTCGGCAGTGAAAAACTGGCAAACCAAATACTCAGTCAACACCCTCGTTCACGGACACACCCACCGCCCTGCCCAGCACCGCCACGACGAGTTGACGCGCTGGGTGCTGCCCGACTGGGATTTGGACAACCCACCCAACCGTTGGGGCTATTTGAGTTATCAAAATAAGCGTTTTGATTTAAAACGCTTTTAATAACCACCTCCAACCGATTGCATAAAAAAACGGACTGAAATCATTTCAGCCCGTTTTGCTCATTTATCAGGTTTTTTATCAGCAAGACCTGTGTGTTCTTTATCCGCTTTGTTCTCATCATCAAGCAACCATTGCTCCCAACCCTCACCGAAAATTTCAATCGGATGTTGCGTTCGGTCGGAGCCATTGCCACAAGCAATGTCCTCCACAGGACAATATCGCTCGCAACCCCAACAGATACGCTCGGGATGGGCTGGATTAAGCGGAAACTTTTTTGCCATCAAATGTAAAGGAATTCAGAATAAAAAAAGGTGGGCATAAAACCCACCTTGATGATTTAATTACTCATCTTTTTTCACTTCTTTAAAGTCCGCATCCACCACATCAGCAGGTTGTGGCTCGTCACTTGCGCCACCTGCCGCGCCCGCCTCCGCTTGCGCTTTGGCTTGCATATCGGCATACATCGCTTCGCCGAGTTTTTGCGACACTTTGCTCAACGCTTCGGTTTTGGCTTCGATGTCTTCCTTAGTTCCTGTTGGAATCACTTCTTCCAAGGCTTTTAAAGCAGTTTCAATCTGCGTTTTTTCATCCGCGCCGACTTTGTCACCGTACTCTTCCAATGATTTTTTGGTTGAGTGAACCAACGCGTCCGCACCGTTTTTCGCTTCAACCAATTCACGGGCTTTTTTATCTTCTTCGGCATTCAATTCAGCGTCTTTAATCATTTGCTGGATTTCATCGTCCGACAAACCTGAGTTGGCTTTAATCACGATTTTGTTTTCTTTGCCCGTGCCTTTGTCCTTGGCGTTCACGTGCAAGATACCATTGGCATCAATGTCAAAAGTCACTTCAATTTGTGGCACACCGCGTGGTGCTGGTGGAATGCCTTCCAAATTGAATTCGCCGAGCAATTTGTTGTGCGCTGCCATTTCACGCTCGCCTTGGTACACTTTGACCGTCACCGCTGGTTGGTTGTCTTCGGCAGTCGAATACACTTGCGCAAATTTCGTCGGAATCGTGGTGTTTTTGTTAATCATTTTGGTCATCACACCGCCCATGGTTTCAATACCCAATGACAATGGGGTCACGTCCAACAACAACACATCGGTACGGCCGCCACCCAAGACTTGACCTTGAATCGCCGCACCCACCGCCACCGCTTCATCGGGGTTGATGTCTTTGCGTGCTTCTTTGCCAAAGAATTCTTTGACCTGTTCTTGCACCTTAGGCATGCGCGTTTGACCACCGACCAAAATCACGTCGTCAATATCCGAAACTTTCAAACCCGCGTCTTTCAATGCCACGCGACATGGTTCAATCGTGCGCGAAACCAAATCATCGACCAATGCTTCGAGTTTCGCACGGGTAATTTTCAACGCCATGTGTTTTGGACCGCTCGCATCGGCAGTGATGTAAGGCAAATTGATTTCCGTTTGCGCTGCAGATGACAACTCGATTTTTGCTTTTTCAGCCGCGTCTTTGAGGCGTTGCAAAGCCAAAATATCTTTGGACAAATCCACGCCCTGCTCTTTTTTGAATTCGTCAATCAAGTAACCAATGATGCGTTGATCAAAGTCTTCACCGCCAAGGAAGGTATCACCGTTGGTCGCCAACACTTCAAATTGCTTCTCACCGTCCACGTCGGCGATTTCGATAATCGATACGTCAAACGTACCACCACCCAAGTCATACACCGCAATCTTGCGATCGCCACCTTCTTTTTTATCCAAACCAAACGCCAATGCCGCTGCGGTTGGCTCATTGATGATGCGTTTGACATCCAAACCCGCGATGCGTCCCGCGTCTTTGGTCGCTTGACGTTGCGCGTCATTGAAATAGGCAGGCACAGTAATGACGGCTTCGGTCACCGCTTCACCCAAATAATCCTCAGCGGTTTTTTTCATCTTACGCAAAACTTCCGCCGAAATTTGTGGTGCAGCCAATTTCTGGTCACGTACTTTGACCCAAGCGTCGCCATTGTCCGCCTTGATGATTTCAAACGGCATTTGTTCGATGTCTTTTTGTACTTCTTTGTCCTCAAAACGACGACCGATGAGGCGTTTAATCGCGAACAAGGTGTTTTTTGGATTGGTCACGGCTTGGCGTTTCGCCGCTGCCCCCACCAAGATTTCACCGTCTTCTTGATACGCGATAATCGATGGCGTGGTGCGTGCGCCTTCTGCATTTTCAATCACTTTGGGTGTGTTGCCTTCCATAACGGCCACACACGAGTTGGTTGTACCCAAATCAATACCAATAATTTTACCCATTTTATTACTCCATTCTATGCTGTGAATTGTGTCGTTGCGCTGTTTGTCTTGCCTTTGAGCGCGCCTTGAATGCTACATAGAGGCGTTTGGGTGGTTTTCAAGAGCACCCATTAAAAAAACCGCTGTTGAAAAGCGGTTTTTTACTATTTAACCCAACGATTTATTTATTGATTACCAAAGTTTTTGCCAAAATGTCGTGCAAACCTTGTTTTTTCTCAGTAAACGCCGCCATAATAAAGCCAATGTACACGATGAGTTTGGATAAGGCTTTACCAAAAAACCGCCCCGACGCACGCGCAAAACTGATGCGATGACCGTTCATATCGGTCACTTTGATGCCCATAAGCATTTTTCCTATGGTCGCCTGACTGGCAGAACTTTCCATGCCCGCGTAATACAACCACATCAACACCGTAAAAAACAGTGCCAATATTGCACCCGTGCCCGACATCTCTTGATAGACTGTCGGCTCTCGACCCACATAACCGATGAGTGGTAAAAACACCAATGTGTCAATCACGGTTGCCACCACACGCTTCCAAAATTCGGCGTAATTTGTGTCCAATGTTGCGATTGCAGATGAGTTTGCTGGGGTGTTCATAGTGTCCTTTTGCGTGGTTTGATGCCCGTATTTTACACCATCACATCGGCATTTTCGGTCTCTTTTTTGCGCGATGATTGCACATCAAACAAAACTTTTTGCTCAGGTGTCGAATAGTCCACGCGCACTGTTCCGCCGTTTTTGAGTTTGCCAAACAGTAATTCATCTGCCAAAGCTTTGCGAATGGTGTCTTGTATCATTCGTGCCATCGGACGCGCGCCCATCAGCGGGTCAAAACCGTCTTTCGCTAAATGTTTGCGCAGTGCGCTGGTGAAACTGATATCGACTTTTTTCTCGTGCAATTGCTCTTCGAGTTGCATGAGGAATTTGTCGACCACACGCAAGATGATGTCTTCATCCAACGCGGCAAATTGCACAGTCGCATCCAAACGATTGCGAAACTCTGGGCTAAACGCACGTTTAATTTCCTCAGAATTGTCTTGCGACACCGTGGCTTTTGAGAACCCCAATGCGTGCGACTGCGTGGCACGTGCGCCTGCGTTGGTGGTCATAATCAAGATGACATTGCGAAAATCAGCGACACGTCCGTTGTTGTCGGTCAAATTACCATGATCCATAACTTGCAATAAAATATTGAATATCTCAGGATGCGCTTTTTCAATTTCATCGAGCAGCAATACGGCGTGCGGCTTTTTGGTCACTGCATCAGTGAGCAAACCACCCTGCTCAAAGCCGACGTAGCCGGGCGGCGCACCAATCAGACGACTGACCGCGTGACGCTCCATGTACTCGGACATATCAAAGCGTATCAAATCTATGCCGAGCGTGAACGCCAGTTGACGCGCCAACTCGGTTTTACCCACGCCTGTTGGCCCCGTGAATAAAAACGAGCCAATGGGTTTGTCGCCATTGCCCAAGCCTGCGCGGGTCATCTTGATGGCACTGGACACAGCTTCGATGGCTTTGTTTTGTCCAAACACGGTGTTTTTCAAATCGCGTTCTAAATATTTGAGTTTCGCGCGCGCATCGGTGCTCACGGTTTTCGGCGGAATGCGTGCAATTTTTGCAATCAACTCCTCGATTTCATTTTTGGTGATTTTGCTCTTGCGTTGTTCCGCTGGCAATACGCGCTGTGCCGCGCCTGCTTCGTCCATCAAATCAATCGCTTTGTCGGGTAAAAACCGCTCATTCATGTATTTCGCTGACAACTCTGCTGCCGCGATAATCGCCGATGGCGCGTATTTCACGTGGTGATGGCTTTCAAACTGTGGTTTCAAACCTTTGAGAATATCAATAGTCTGCGCCACCGATGGCTCAACCACATCAATTTTATGGAAGCGTCTTGCGAGCGCGGTATCCTTCTCAAACACGCGGCGATAGTCCTCAAACGTGGTCGCGCCGATGCAACGCAAAGAGCCATTGGACAGCGCGGGTTTGATGAGGTTACTCGCATCCATCGAGCCGCCACCTGTCGCGCCCGCACCAATGAGCATGTGGATTTCATCGATGAACAAAATCGCTTCTGGTTTCATTTCCAATTCATGCAATACGTCTTTGAGACGTTGCTCAAAGTCGCCGCGGTATTTCGTACCCGCCATCAACGCGCCCATGTCAAGCGAATAAATATGGGTTTTTTCGAGCACTTCAGGCACTTGACCACGCACGATTTTCCACGCCAATCCTTCGGCAATCGCGGTTTTGCCCACACCTGCTTCGCCGACCAATACGGGATTGTTTTTACGGCGACGCGAGAGTACTTGCACCGCGCGCGTGACCTCAGACTCACGACCAATCAGCGGATCCAAGCGACCTGATTGCGCCATTTGATTTAAATCAGTGGTGTATTTATCCAACGCAGATGATTTTTTTAGCTCGTCTTTTTCAGTGGTGACCGTTTGCTCGTCTGTACGTGCAGCCGAAGCCGATTGCCCCAACCCCGTAAACTCAGGTTTGCCACTTTTGCGAATGCCATGCGATAAATACTGGGTCAAATCGACACGCTCGATGCCCTGTTTGCGCATGAAATACACGGCGTGTGAATCTTTTTCACCAAACATCGCGACCAGCACTTCAACCCCAGAGACTTCTTTTTTATCATTGCCCGTGGATTGCACGTGCATAATCGCGCGCTGCATCACGCGCTGAAAGCCGATGGTCGGTTGGGTATCAATCTCATCCTCACCCGATTTGGCAACAATATTGTCTGTCAAAAAGCGTTGTAAATCGATTTTCAACACGCGTATGTCGGCATCGACCGCATTGAGCAACTCAATCACCGTTGGGTTATCGAGCAAAGCATAAAGCAAATGCTCCAAAGTCAAATCCTCGTGGCGCGATTTGCGCGCCTCGACAAACGCCAAATGCAGCGTCACTTCTAAATCTTGAGCAATCATATTCCCTCCAACACGCATTGCAATGGATGACCATGCTCGCGCGCAAAGCGCGTCACA
Source organism: Burkholderiaceae bacterium (assembly GCA_018261955.1). Classification (GTDB taxonomy): domain Bacteria; phylum Pseudomonadota; class Gammaproteobacteria; order Burkholderiales; family Burkholderiaceae; genus CTSOIL-112. The sequence continues at coordinate 35,911 of JAGTRK010000003.1, read as the reverse complement.
CGCGCCACTTTTGTTTCCGCCACATCGCGCGGGTATTCGCCACACACCGCACGTCCTGCAGTATGTACCGTTAACATAATGAATTCGGCTTCATCAGAGGTTTTGTTAAAATATTTTTGTAACAACTCAACCACAAATTCCATCGGCGTGTAGTCATCGTTGAGCAACCACACACAATACATTGGTGGTGGATTCGCGACCTGTTTGCGCTCCAATTGCGCCAATGCGCCGTGGTCTAACTTGGTTGATTTTCGATTACCCATACACAATCCAAAGCAGTTGAGTTCAATTTATTTATTCGTGCTTACATATTACCTGAAAACACATATTCACGCAGAGCCCTGTTTTTGAGTTCGATGCTCTGAAAATACAGGCTAAACATCAGACATACCACCAAAAAACCTCTCGAATGGTTTGTTTACTCATTATTTGTGGGTGAATTGCATAAAATCAACGTTATCGCTTGACAAGGACTATAAAAGGGTCAACAATCACAGTATGCGTTGGCAGTAATATGCGCAGTAAGTGATTCTCAAGGTTTACGATTAAGATGTTTCTTAAAAAATAAGCGAGAATAAATTTTTTTGATTTGAAAAAAGGATGGCTGGGTTATGGCTACCGGTACAGTAAAATGGTTTAATAATAGCAAGGGTTTTGGTTTCATTACTCCTGATGGTGGTGGCGAAGATTTGTTCGCGCACTTCTCTTCAATCGAAATGGACGGATACAAATCCCTCAAAGAAGAACAGCGTGTTAGTTTTGAAGTAACTGATGGCCCTAAAGGCAAGCAAGCTTCTAACATTCGCGAAGCGTAATTCTTACGTATTTGCTAAAATGCCTGAACAGCAATGTTCAGGCATTTTTTATTGCTGTTAACTTATTTATCGTTTGATTCAAATGCTCTGTGCATCCCATCTGTTATGTTTATACTAAGCCACCCACTGCACTACTGGCCCGCCTTCGTGTGGATTATTCTGAACACGATTGCCTTAGGCATTGTTTTGGGTGCGTTTTCTATCGCCCTACAACGCAAAGACTTCCAAGACAGTACACGTCTGAATCATTGGCTATTCATCAGTTTTGTCATGGTTTGCTTGTGGCTCATCAAAGCCCAAGTCATGGACAATTTGTATATCCATCTGATTGGTGCAAGCGTCGCACTTCTGGTACTCGGCGCACCGTTGGCACTGTTGGCATTGGCTTGTACCACATTGGTCACCAACATTATTCTGCATACCTCGCCTTGGATTTGGGGCTTGCAATACTTACTCGCATCCGTCATTCCCTTATCAACTGTGGGGTTGCTACACTATCTGCTGAAAAAATGGCTTCCGCATCGATTGTTCATTTATATATTTGTGCGGGGGTTTTTCGCTGCCGCCATTGGTATGACACTCGCCATGCTGATTAATCTAACGCTCATCGGCAGTGCATTTAACTTCATTTCTTTAGCTGGCAATCAAATGCTTTGGGCAAGCCCCTTACTATTGGGTTGGGGAGAAGGTTTTTTGAGCGGTGCAGTCATTGCCTTAATCGCCACCTACTATCCAGAATGGCTGTACCGACATCCATCATTCACTGGCATGTGAAGGTCAAAAAAACCCCGCGAATTGCAGGGTTTGGATCAGATTAAAACAAGAATGCTGAACGACTAAGCCTCTTCAGAAGGTGATTCTGCCCGATCGGTCAACTCTTCATCACTCATTTTTCGCACCAACAGCACATGCACTTGACGCGCATCCGCCCGTTGTACTTCGATTTCAAAGCGGTCAATCACCACCACGTCGCCACGACGCGGCATACGCGCCAACTCAGATGTGACCAAACCACCCAGTGTATCTGCATCTTCATCCGACAACTCAACCTTGAAAAAATCATTAAATTGCTCAATTTCGGTCAAAGCACGCACACGGTAGCGACCTGATTTGTCCTCAATGATGTTGTCGGCTTCTTCGTCCCAATCGTGTTCATCTTCGATGTCACCGACGATTTGCTCCAACACATCCTCAATCGTAATCAAACCCGCCACACCGCCGTATTCATCAACCACAATCGCCATGTGGTTGCGATTTTCACGGAACTCACGCAACAAAATATTCAGCGGTTTGGATTCAGGGACAAACACCGCAGGACGCAAGTTATCACGCACATCAAATTCGTCCTCATTCTCGTAGTAACGCAATAAATCTTTGGCAAGCAAAATACCAATCACCTTATCGCGCCCGCCTTCAAACACTGGAAAACGTGAGTGGCTGGTGCTGATAATCGTGGGAATGAATTCTTTGGGCGGCTCTTCAATGTTGATGCCATCCATTTGCGAGCGCGGCACCATAATATCGCGTGCCTGCATGGTGGAAACTTGCATCGCGCCCTCTATCATGGACAAGGCATCGTCATCAAGTAAATCGCGTTCATGCGCGCTGTGGAGGATTTCAAGCAGTTGTTCTTGCGTTTCAGGCTCGGCATCAAACATACCTGCCAAACGTTCAAAAAATGATTTGTGGCGTTTTTCTGTTTTCGCGCCACGCGAGGGATACGAGTCGTCGGACATTGAGCATCCAAGAGAGTTAATCGAGTTGTTAGAATAACCCAAAGCCCCGATGGATGCAAGCGCACACACAAAAACAGGACTTGATATTCAAGTCCTGTTTACTTTAAAACACCGCCATGATTTTACCAAGGCAAAATACGAGAAATCACATCTTCTTTGGTTTTCAGTTTATGATAAACCGCACCAACCACGTGGAAAATCAACAGGAAAAAGAATACATTGGCGCCAACTTCATGCATTTCACCCAAAGTTTCTGAGAGTGCTTCATTTTTACCCATTAGGTTAGGCAAATCAAACAAACCAAAAACACTTACGGGATAACCTTTGGCATTGCTCACCAACCAGCCGACAATCGGCAAAACCAACATCATCAGCATCAAAATACCATGCACTGATTTTTCAACCAAATGCAATGTACCGTGATTGACCGATGGCGGGATGTTGGACATATTGCGCATGCGATTGATGATGCGCAACACACCAAACACCAAAACCAGTACGCCCACCGATTTGTGGAAAAACATCAGACCATTTTCACGATCCATCACCCAGCCCAACACCAAGGTGGCAATCATCAGCACCGCCAACAAGCTGTGATAAAAAATCATCGATTTAGGGTATTTTTGCTTTGTATACATTTAAAGTTCCTTATTAAATTTTCATATTAAAACAGCGCATAATTGTAACACAAACTGCTCAAAAACGTTTTTACACCTCGTGCGCCAGTTGCGCTGCGATACCAATGTAGTTTGCAGGGGTCATCGTCATCAAACGTATTTTTTCGGCCTCTGGAATCGCCAAACCTTGAATAAAACTTTGTAATCCTTCGCGGGTGATGCCTTTGCCACGGGTGAGTTCCTTGAGTTGCTCGTAGGGATTTTCGATGCCATAGCGGCGCATCACGGTTTGAATCGGCTCGGCCAATACTTCCCACGTTTTGTCCAAATCCGCGTCCAACGCACCTGCATTGAGTTCTAATTTGTTCAAACCGCGCAAACACGCATCGTAGGCAATTACCGCGTAACCTAAGCCCACGCCCATGTTGCGCAAAACGGTTGAGTCAGTCAAATCACGTTGCCAGCGTGAAATTGGTAATTTTTCGGACAAATGGCGCAGCAATGCATTTGCCAAGCCAAGGTTTCCTTCAGAGTTTTCAAAGTCAATTGGATTGACTTTATGCGGCATGGTTGACGAACCAATTTCGCCTGCTTTGGTTTTTTGCTTGAAAAATCCCAGCGAAATATAACCCCAAATATCACGATTGGCATCAATCAATATGGTGTTAAATCGCGCCAATGCATCAAAATACTGCGCCATATAATCGTGCGGCTCGATTTGAATCGTATAAGGGTTGTAGGTCAGTCCCAAATTGTTTTCAATCACTGCGGTTGAAAACGCCACCCAGTCATAATCAGGATACGCAGACAAATGCGCGTTGTAGTTGCCGACCGCGCCATTCATTTTCGCCAACAATGCCACTTCTGCAAATTGCGCACGTGCACGTTGCAAACGATAGGCGATATTGGCAAACTCTTTGCCCACTGTAGTCGGCGAGGCAGGTTGACCGTGGGTGCGCGAGAGCATCGGTTGATCAGCCAATTCATGTGCGAGTGCTTTGAAGCGTGCAATCAACGCATCCATCTGGGGCAATAAAACCTCTGCTCGCGCTTTTTTGAGCATCAAGCCATGCGACGTGTTGTTGATATCCTCAGAAGTGCAAGCAAAATGCACGAATTCCGAGGCAGCTTTGAGTTCATCGCCAAACTGTTCCATTTTGGCTTTGAGGTAGTATTCAACCGCTTTCACATCATGATTGGTGGTTTTCTCGATGTCTTTGATGGCTTGTGCATCCGCTTCACCGAAATTAGCGACCACTTGGTCCAAATACGCCACCGCCGCGTCCGAAAACGCAGGCAACTCAGCAAAACCAGCTTTGGACAAGGCAATCATCCAAGCAACTTCAACCTGAACACGATGGTGCAACAAACCTGCTTCGGACATAATCGGGCGCAGGGCATCGACTTTGGACGCGTAACGCCCGTCTAATGGAGAAATGGCGTAAAGAGCAGACATAAAAATCCCAAGAAAATTGTGTAAAGCGTTATTCTAACCGCATTGTGTTGTAAATCCCAGTTTTTCACACAAATGCCACTGAAAATCCGTCCCTCACCGAGTTGAAAAAACTTTTGTATAATGCTCCACTAAAAAACCAATCCAATTAGAAAGAGCCCCATGCACAACGCACACCATTACCTCAAAGCCGCCTACCACGGCACGGCACAAACACAATACACTTTACCAACCGACTGGGGGCAAGGTCGTGCGGGCTTTGGTGGCTTGGTGGCAGGCATGATGATTGCAGCGATGCGCCGTGAAGTTCCTGCTGAGCGCGCTTTGCTCTCGATGTCCTGTACCTTTGTCGGTCCTGTATTGTTGGATATGCCATTTACCATCAGCACCTATATTTTGCGCAATGGTAAAAACGCCATGCAGTTAGAAGCCCGCATTGTCCAAGACGACGGTAAAGGCAATCTCAACCCTACAATTGTGATTGCCTCATTCGGTGCACTGCGCCCATCGAAGGCTGTACTCAGCCCCTCGCCTGCACCCAGCGTGCCCTCGCCTGATGCATTACCCGCCTTGCCTTTCATTCCCAATATCATTCCGAATTTCGTGCAGCATGTGGACATGCGCTGGGTGTTTGGTGCGCTGCCTTACTCAGGACAGGGGACACACGAAATGGGCGGTTGGTGGCGTTGGAAGGATTGTGTGGCAGAGGAAATTGAGTCCGAATTGTTTGAGGCGCATCGTGTCGCGCTGACCGATGCTTGGCCGCCTGCGATTTTGCCATTGATTAAAAAACCTGCGCCCGCATCCAGCATGACTTGGACACTACAGTTTGCCCAACCCATACCTGCTTTCGACAATTCATGGCATTTGTACCGCGCCAACATCGCCCAAGCAGCGCACGGCTATGGTCTAACCCATGCCGAAATTTGGGACAATGACGGTCAATTGGTTGCTGTCAGCAGTCAATTGGTTTCAGTGTTTGATGGCGAATACTAAAAAAGGCGAGCCTTAGGTTTATTTACCCAAGGCTCGCCTTTGATTTTGCACACAATACAAATTACATATTCAAAGCACGCTTGTCCACTGCCAAAGCTGCTTCACGCATGACTTCGGACAAACTCGGATGTGGGTGACAAATGCGTGCGATGTCTTCAGATGAGGCTTTGAACTCCATCGCCACCACTGCTTCGGCAATCAAATCAGACGCGCCTGCACCAATGATGTGCACACCCAAGATTTCGTCTGTCGTTGCATCGGCAATCACCTTCACAAAACCATCGGCTGATGCCATACCCAGAGCGCGACCGTTCGCCATGAATGGAAACTGCCCTGTTTTGTAGGCACGACCCGAAACCTTAATGACCTCCTCTGTTTGACCCACCCAAGCAATTTCAGGCGAAGTGTAAATCACCCAAGGAATGCAGTTGTAATCAATGTGCGGTTTTTGACCAACGATGCGCTCAGCCACTGCCACACCTTCGTCCTCGGCTTTGTGCGCGAGCATCGGGCCTGGAATCACATCGCCAATCGCCCAAACACCCGCTACCGCTGTTTGGCAATCGTGGTTGACTTCGATGAAACCGCGCTCATTGGTTTTCACACCGATGGCTTCAAGGTTCAAACCATCGGTGTTGGGTACACGACCAACCGATACGATGAGTTTATCGCAGTCCAAAGTTTGTGCTTCACCTTTGGCATTGGTGTAGGCAACTTTCACGCCTTTTTTATCGACTTTCACATCACCAATCGACACGCCCAAATCAAATTTCAAACCTTGTTTTTCAAACAATTTTTTGGCTTCTTTGGCAATCGCGCCATCGGCCGCACCGAGGAAGGCTGGCATGGCTTCGAGTATCGTCACTTCCGCGCCCAAACGTCGCCAGACCGAACCCAACTCCAAACCAATCACACCCGCGCCAATCACGCCCAGTTTTTTCGGTACCGCGTCAAAATTCAACGCACCTTCGTTGTCGCAGACGATTTTGTTGTCCACCGCAACCATCGGTAGATGACGGGCTTTTGAGCCTGTGGCAATGATGACATTTTTCGCGCTGACCACTTCTTCTTTGCCGTCTTTGTCGGTGATTTTAACTTGTGTCAATCCGTCCGTCTGACCCACGAATGCGCCATAACCTTTGAGCAAAGTCACTTTATTTTTCTTGAACAAGTATTGAATGCCGCCCGTCATTTTATCGACAATGCCATTTTTACGCGCCACCAATTTAGCCACGTCCAAGCTCGCGCCTTTCACTGTAATACCATGCTCACCCAAATGTTGGGTCGCATCTTCATAATGATGCGAACTGGCGAGCAAGGCTTTGCTTGGAATACAGCCGACATTCAAACACGTACCGCCCAAGCGCGGCTCACCTTTAGGGTCGTCATACGGATTGCCCTCGATACAAGCGGTCGATAAACCCAACTGCGCCGCGCGAATCGCCGCGATATAACCGCCAGGGCCTGCGCCAATGACCACCACGTCAAATGATTGTGACATATTCAATTCCTTTATTTAAAAATTAAGACTTTTGTTTATCTACTGTATTTATAAATCAATGACAAACTATTTAACCAACAAATCTTCATAAAATGCACCAAATAACTTGGATGGATGTGCGATTTGTATTTCCAAAATCCATAAACCCACTTCAGGCACTTCATCCAAATCACCCAAATCGCCAGCTCGATAAATCGCGTGCGGAAAATCGCTCACACGATGCCCGCGGATTTCAACATTCAAGCGCCAACCATGCGTACTTGCCACCTGCTCAGCGTAGTCATACAAGGCTTTGCCTGAACAACAGGTTTTATGCCAATACGCCTCAACTTCATCGTAAATTAACTTGCAGGCATCCGCACAAGCGCGCATATCCGCATCATCACCCACCACAAAAGTCGAACCCGCATCACCCTCGTGACCATCCCACACCACACCCAAATCGACAAAAAATATATCGTTTGGTTGCAATATAGGATTACCTTCTGACACTTGATTAAACTTTTTTAGCGTGTTCGCGCCAAAACGCACCAAGGCAGGATGCCAAATTCGATCCATGCCCATTTCTCGCAAAACATCCATCGCCATCGCACGTGCATCCAACTCCGTCATGCCAACTGTAACTTTATCCGCAATGCGGTTGACCGCTTCAAAAGTCTGGTCGCGCGCGAACCGCATTTTTTGAATATCGAAGTTAGTGCCTACGGCCTGTTTGTTGTGGGTCATGGTGTCTTGTAGGTTGGTGGTGAGTGAGTATTGTAGGGTGTGGTAAATGCCTTTGCTTTTCATTTGCCCACGCCGTTTCACATTATTCAGACGTAACCCGTAGGGCGCAATAAACGCTTTTTGTGCATTGCGCCGTATGTGTTCAATAGTCTGACTACATACGGTGCAATGCGTTACGCTTATTGCACCCTACCCGTTTTTGTCATGCGTGCGTTTGACTCGTTATCTCCTTGCAAGGAGATTGCGGGTCAAGCCCGCAATGACGCGTTTCGCTTTTACAAATCCAACAACAATCTTGCAGGGTCTTCCAATGCATCTTTCATCGCCACCAAGCCCAATACCGCTTCGCGACCATCAATGATACGGTGGTCATACGACATGGCAAGGTAGTTCATCGGACGAATCACGATTTGACCATTTTCCACCACGGGGCGGTCTTTGGTTGCGTGTACACCCAAAATCGCCGATTGCGGTGGGTTGATAATCGGTGTGGACATCATGGAGCCGAATGTACCACCGTTGGAGATACTGAATGTACCGCCAGTCATGTCTTCAATCGTCAATTTACCATCGCGGGCTTTCGCGCCAAATTCGGCAATTTGTTTCTCGATGTCGGCTAAGGTCAATTGATCCGCGTTGCGCAAAATCGGTACGACCAAACCACGGGGTGAGCCGACTGCGATACCGATGTCAAAGTAGCCGTGATAGACGATGTCATTGCCGTCCACAGAGGCATTCAATACGGGATATTTTTTCAGCGCAGCAACAGCGGCTTTAACAAAGAAGCCCATGAAGCCGAGTTTGACGCCGTGTTCTTTCTCAAAGCGGTCTTTGTATTTCGCGCGCAAGTCCATCACGGGTTGCATATTGACTTCGTTGAACGTGGTCAAAATCGCGTTGGTGGACTGTGATTGCAGTAAACGCTCTGCCACACGTGCGCGCAAACGGCTCATGGGCACGCGTTGCTCTGGACGATCGGCCAGCACATCGGCAATGCTAATCGGTGGTTTGACTTGGGGCAGTGACGCGCCTGCGCCTACGGCTGGCAATGCCGACGCAACTACGGTTGCTGGGGCTTTCGGTGTGGCAACTAAGGCATCGCCTTTGGTCACGCGACCATCTTTGCCTGTGCCTGCCACGTCAGACGCACTCATGCCTTTTTCTGCCAAAATTTTAGCAGCAGCTGGCATCGCTGTGCCTGCAGATGAGCTCGATGCAGGCGCAACGGCTTGAGCGGCAACAGGTGTGGGTGCTGGTGCCGCAGTCGCTGGAACCGATGCGCTCGCAGATGCCGTGGCTTCAGTGTCAATTTTTGCAATGAGTTGACCGCTGGTCACCATATCACCATCATTGGCAATGATTTCAACCAAAACACCTGCAGCAGGTGCGGGTAGTTCGAGCACGACTTTGTCGGTTTCGACATCGATGAGGTTTTCATCACGAGCGACGGTTTCACCAATTTTTTTGTGCCAAGACAATAAAGTTGCTTCTGCTACGGATTCCGAGAGTTGGGGGACGACTACGTCGATAAGTGCCATTTTGTATTCCTTTTAATCTTTTCAAAGACCTTTTGCTTAATTGTGTCAGCAAGAATGTCCTAATTTTTCATCATTGACCGTCATTGCGAACCGAACATCGTGAGGTGAAGCAATCCATCGATATCAATTCAGCGCATACTCGTGGATTGCTTCGCGATAAAACTGCTCGCAATGACGTACCCATTATTTTTTCAACCAAGATTTTTGTTTGCCAAACGCTGCTTGCAACAGGTTTTTCAGTTGCTCATAGTGTTTTGCGTAGTAACCCACTGCTGGCGATGCGGACGCTGGGCGACCTGCATAGCCGAGTTTTTGACCTTCTGCCAAATTTTCAAACAAGTTGTGTTGAATTTGGAACCAAGGCCCTTGGTTTTGTGGCTCATCTTGTACCCACACGACTTCCTCAAGGTTCGGATATTTTTTCAATTCCGCAGCGAAGGCTTTATGCGGGAATGGGTACATTTGCTCCACACGAATCACAGGAACGTTTTGGTCTTTTTCTTCACGGCGCGCCGCGATGATGTCATAGTACACACGACCTGAACACACCAATAAACGCTTCACTTTCTTCGCATCCACTTCCACTGTTTTATCCACCTCTGGGATGATGGTTTGGAAGCCACCTTTAGCCAAATCGGTCAATTCAGAAATGGCTTCTTTGTGACGCAACAATGATTTTGGCGTAAAGATAATCAAAGGCTTGCGATAGTCGGCGACCATTTGACGGCGCAGGATATGGAAAATTTGCGCGGGTGTGGTCGGTTGAACCACTTGCATGTTGTTGTCTGCGCACAATTGTAAGTAGCGTTCAATACGCGCCGATGAGTGCTCTGGACCTTGCCCTTCGTAACCGTGTGGCAACATCAAGGTCAATGCAGACAAACGACCCCATTTCACTTCACCTGATGAAATAAATTGGTCAATCACCACTTGCGCACCGTTGGCAAAGTCGCCGAACTGCCCTTCCCAAATCACCATGGTGTTGGGTGCGGTGGTTGAGTAACCATACTCAAACGCCATCACGGCTTCCTCAGACAACACCGAGTCAATCACGGTGAAGGTGGATTTATCGGTGACGTTTTGTAACGGAATATATGTGCCCGAATCCCAAGATTCACGCTCTTGGTCATGCAATACGGCATGACGGTGTACGAATGTACCACGACCCGAATCTTGCCCTGTAATGCGCACATCGTAACCATTGGCCAACAATGATGCAAACGCCAAATGCTCAGCCATACCCCAGTCAAGTGGCATATCGCCACTTGCCATCAAACTGCGATTTTTAATCAACGTCGCGACCAGTGGGTGCATTTTGAAGGTCGATGGAATCGTGGTGATTTTTTCGCCCAAGCGTTTGAGTTCAGTTAAGTTCAAACCTGTGTTGGTCGCATCTGCCCACTTTTTATCCAAATAGCGTGACCAATCATTGGCAAACATGTGCTTGTGGTTGGTCAAAACAGCGGTCGAGAAGTTACGTCCTTCGTCCATTGCTTGACGATAATCCGCCACCAATTGATCGCCTTCGCCCTCCTTGAGCACGCCTTGTGTGGTCAATTTTTCTGCGTATAAAGCACGTGTACCAGGGTGTTTACCAATCGATTTGTACATCAAAGGCTGAGTCAATGCGGGCGTGTCTTGCTCGTTGTGACCGAGTTTACGGAAACACACGATGTCAATCACCACGTCTTTTTTGAAACGTTTGCGATAATCCAATGCCAATTGCGTTGCCCAAACCACAATTTCTGGATCGTCGCCATTGACGTGCAACACTGGGGCTTCAATCATTTTTACCACGTCCGAGCAATACAAGGTCGAACCTTTATCGCGTGGGTCTGAAGTGGTGAAACCGATTTGGTTGTTAATCACAATATGCACCGTGCCAAACGTACCGTAACCACGGGTTTGCGCGAGGTTGAGGGTTTCCATCACCACACCTTGACCAGCAAATGCGGCATCACCATGCACTTGCACAGGTAAAACTTGGTCACCTGTGGTGTCGCCACGGCGGTCTTGGCGCGCGCGCGCGGAGCCTTCCACCACTGGATTAACGATTTCCAAGTGCGATGGATTAAACGCCAAGTTCAAATGCACAGGACCGCCTGCGGTCGAGACATCGCTGGAGAAACCTTGGTGGTATTTCACGTCGCCTGCGGGCAAATCGTCGCCATGTTTGCCTTCAAATTCAGCGAACAATTCCGATGGGCTTTTACCCAAGGTGTTGACCAAGACGTTCAAACGCCCACGATGCGCCATCGCAATGACGATTTCTTGTACACCTTGCGCGCCTGCGTGCTGAATCAATGCGTCCATTGACGCGATGAAACTTTCACCACCCTCAAGTGAGAAACGTTTTTGTCCCACATAACGTGTGTGTAAATAACGCTCCAAACCTTCGGCTTCGGTCAATTCGACCATGATGCGGCGTTTTTGGTCTGTGTTAAATTGTGGAGTAGAACGACATGACTCGATGCGCTCTTGCCACCAGCGTTTTTCTGCTGGGTCGGTGATGTACATGTATTCGACACCCAAGTTGCCACAATAGGTATTGCGCAGAGCATGAATCAAATCACGCAAAGACATCTCTTCTTCGCCAAAATAGGTGTTATTGATGCTGTACAACGTGTCCATATCCGCATCGGTAAAACCGTAGAATGCGGGATCCAATTCTGGAATGCTTGGACGATCATGCCGTTTGAGCGGATCGAGATTTGACCAACGTGCGCCCAAAAAGCGATAAGCGGAAATCAGTGACTGCACCGCAACCTGCTTGCGCCCACCGACTGCGCCTGAATTGGCAGATTGGAATGCTAAGAATTTGTTTTGTTTGGCACGTTGCGCAAACGACTCTACGACGGGCAAATGCGCCACATCTGGCGTTTCTACATGACCATTGGCGGCAGGGAGATTCTGCATGGAATCGAAATAACCGCGCCATTGCTCGGGAACCGAGTTGGGGTTATTCAGATATTGTTCATACATCTCCTCGACATACGGTGCATTACCGCCAAAGAGGTATGAATTGGATAAATAATCATTCATCATAATGTTGCTCAGCCTTTCTGTACGCTTCGTACAAGTGGATGTGGGAATGGAATAAATCGCGCTCCCGTTGATTTAGCGGCCTCACCGCACCATCAACAGCATTTTTTTATATCAAGTGACCACACTGCTCTGTCTAACAGAACTTGACACCAAAAAATTTAAATCACCGAAAACGGGATTAAAAAACAAGATAGACATCAACATCATAATTAGATGCAACACCCATCAAACTCGCTCATTCTATCATAAGCGAACACAAACCATCTGCAAAAAATGCGATGCGCCAAACCACAGCGAACCGCATTTATCTTGCATTAAAATCAATTAAATCTGGCTGTTTAAACTCGTGAAACTAGCACACCACCAAAACCGCCAATAGAAAAGGTGGGCGTTTTTATGACCCACCTTGCCCACCTTGTTTCAGTTATTAGCGTGCGTCAGGTACATCACGTTTGGGCGAACCCATAAACAACTGACGCGGACGACCAATTTTATATTCTGGATCAGTAATCATTTCTGTCCACTGTGCAATCCAACCCGACATACGCGCCAAGGTAAAGATGCCCGTGAACAATTCTGTTGGGATGCCCAGAGCGCGTTGAACGATGCCTGAGTAGAAATCAACGTTTGGATACAATTTGCGAGATACGAAATACTCATCGTTCAGTGCAATTTTTTCGAGTTCCATCGCCAAAGCAAACAAACGATCATTTTCCAAGCCCAATTCTTTCAAAATTTCATAGCAGGTTTCGCGCATCAATTTAGCACGTGGGTCGTAGTTCTTGTAAACACGGTGACCAAAGCCCATCAAACGCACACCAGGTTCTTTGTTTTTCACGCGTTCCATAAATGGTTTGACATTTTCAACCGTGCCGATTTCTTCAAGCATGGTCAAGCATGCTTCATTCGCGCCACCATGTGCTGGCCCCCACAAACACGCCACGCCCGCCGCTGCCGCTGCGTATGGGCTAGTGCCCGATGAACCACACAAACGCACCGTTGAAGTCGAAGCGTTTTGTTCATGGTCTGCGTGCAAAGTGAAAATGCGATCCACAGCACGTTCGAGCACAGGATTGACCACGTATTCTTCGGTTGGCACTGCAAACATCATACGCAGGAAGTTACCCGCATATGACAAATCATTGCGCGGGTGTACAAATGGCTCGCCCACAGAATATTTATAAGCCATTGCCACCAAGGTCGGAATTTTAGCAATCAAACGATGCGCAGCGATTTTGCGGCTTTCTGGGCTACTGTTGTCCGATGGATAAAACGCACTCATTGCGGCTACTGAAGCGGTCAAAATCGCCATTGGATGCGAATCACGGCGGAATCCATGCAAGAACGATTGCATTTGTTCATGAACCATGGTGTGGTGCATAATGTCTTGCTTGATGAATTTTTCTTTTTCTTCTTTGTTCGGCAATTCACCATTCAATAGCAAATAGGCAACTTCTAAATATTCGCATTTTTCAGCCAACTGCTCAATTGGATAACCACGGTACAACAATTCGCCCTTATCACCATCAATAAACGTGATGGTTGAATTACAGGATGCAGTGGACATAAAACCAGGATCATAGGTGAATTTACCTGTTTGACCATACAGCTTACGAATATCAATCACATCTGGACCAATTGAACCACCATACACTGGAAAATCAACGGAAGCCGAACCATCGGAGAACGATAGCGTCGCGGTACTTTTTGCTGTTACATTCATGTCACACTCCTAAAATAAAAAAATAAAAGCCAATCCATCAAAAATTATTAAACCGCTCTGAGCATCATCAAAACAGCGTTTGCTTGAAGCATATCCTCTTCGTTCATCATGTGCTCAGACGGATCAACGTCTTTCAACTCTTTGCGCGCCATAATCAACCCAAGTAATTCATCGTCAGGCAAATCGAGCAATAAGTCCAAACCATATACTTGAGCATCTGTCAACACTGGATGCATTTCAAAAAAACGGGTCATCAAAATATCATTTTCCAACAAACCACGCTTGGCGCGCCACATCAAGCGTGCACGGCGCACCGCATCGGTGACTTCATTTTTTGCAATCGCGCCCAAAGGCGTTGTCTCATCAAAACTCATAAAAAGCCTTTTCAATTCATAAGGGTTTTTGTACCTCACATACTACTGTCAAATACTTACCAACAACTGACCAAAATTATAAGTGAAAATCGCCTGTAAAACTGCGCTGGTTGCCTACTTTATTGAGATTATTTTTGCAACCATTCTAAAATCAAATAAGCCACACACAATTCATACATAATCAAACCAAAAGGCAACAATATTGTCTTAAATTCAATGTTTCTTAACCATGCCTTACGCTTGACTTACATCCAAAACACTTGAACTTACACCCATCTTACAACAAATAGCGCAAACTTCTAAAATATGCGACTTATCCAAAATAATTATTGAAATTATCACAATTGCATCACTATAATAGCGGCTGTTAAAATTTTTCATATTTCGCAATTGCGTCCATTATTACTTCTTAGGAGATAAGTATGTCTTTGAAAAAAATCTTAAAGCAAAAAATTGAAGAGCACCGCCCACGCACGGCGCGCTTGGTCAAAGAATTTGGCAAAGTCAAAATTGACGAAGTGACGATTGATCAATGTATCGGTGGCGCACGCGATATTCGTGCTTTGGTGACGGATATTTCTTATCTTGACCCTCAAGACGGCATCACTTTCCGCGGCAAAACCATCGAAGAAACTTTCGCCGCCCTACCTAAAGCAGAAGGCTCAGAATACCCAACGGTAGAAGCGTTTTGGTTCTTTTTGCTCACAGGCGACATCCCAACGCAAGAGCAAGTTGAAGGCGTGATGCTCGAATTCAAAGTACGCCAACACGTGCCCCACTATGTGTTCGAGATTTTGAATCACATGCCGATTGAATCTCACCCGATGACCATGTTGTCAACGGCGATTTTGGCAATGCAAAAAGACTCTTCTTTCCACGAATACTACAGTTCTGGTAACTTCAAGAAAAACGACGCTTGGGAATACGTTTACGAAGACGCATTCGACATCGTTGCGCGCATCCCTGTGATTGCTGCTTACATCTACAATCTGAAATACCGCGACAACAAACAAATCGAAATCAACCGCAAATTGGACATGGGTGCGAACTTTGCCCACATGATTGGTCAGTCAAAAGAGTATCAAGACGTGGCACGTATGTATTTCATCCTCCACTCTGACCACGAATCTGGCAATGTATCGGCGCATACCACGCATTTGGTACACTCTGCTCTGTCTGATCCATACTACGCGTATTCAGCAGGTTTGAACGGTTTGGCCGGTCCTTTGCATGGCTTGGCAAATCAAGAAGTATTGTACTGGACCCTCAAATTCCAACAAAAATACTGCCCTGACCAAGAGCCCACCAAAGAATTGCTCACCGCCGCTTTGTGGGATACATTGAACTCTGGTCAAGTCATTCCGGGTTATGGTCACGCGGTATTGCGTAAAACCGACCCACGTTACACTGCGCAACGTGAGTTCTGCTTAAACACCCCGGGCTTGAATGAAGACCCATTGTTCAAATTGGTATCCATGATTTTTGAAGTGGCTCCAGGTGTATTGACCGAACACGGCAAAACCAAAAACCCGTGGCCAAACGTGGACTCACAATCAGGCGTGATTCAATGGTACTACGGCGTGCGGGAATTCGATTTTTACACCGTGTTGTTCGGTGTGGGTCGCGCACTCGGTTGTATGGCAAATATCACTTGGGATCGCGCTTTGGGCTATGCAATCGAACGTCCAAAATCAGTCACCACCGAAATGCTCGAAAAATGGGCTGAGGCTGGCGGTCGCCAAATGTCGTAATTGACCTTTGTACCAACCAAAAAGGATGCCTCATTTGCGGCATCCTTTTTTATGTTTAAAATCAAAATTATTGTACGTTAATACAAAAACTGAGCGCGGAGTCTATCAATAACCCCGCACTCAGTTTTCAACCACACAACGAGGCATATCAGAGAATTACTTAATAATATCAATCACTTCCAAGTTTTTATTGATGACTTGGAAAATTGAAATTGCACCACCTTTGATGTCTCCTTTTTCATCAAACGCGACCTGTCCCGTCAATCCAGAAAAATTCACTTTAGGCATGGCTGCCGCAATCGCTTCGCGCTCAGTTGAACCTGCAATCTTCATCGCTTCAGCCAAAGCGTACACCGCATCATAGGCGAATGGCGAGTAAATTTGCACTTTTTGTCCAACAAAGGTTTTTTCATAGTTGGCATTGTACTGAGCACCTTTGGCCATTTTTGACAAAGGCATCCCAGCTTGTGAACACACCACGCCCTCACCTGCATCACCCGCCAAATCAATGAACTTTTTGGTACACGGACCATCCGCAGAAGCCAGTTTGGTGGTCATACCCAATTCTTTCATCTGCTTGACCAATGAAGCCGCCGTGTCGTCCATCCCACCCCAAAACAGATAATCAGGATTCATCCCTTTGATTTTGGTCAAAATCGCTTTGAAATCTGTTGTGGTTGCAGTCGAAGCCTCGTGTGCCACGACCTGCACACCGCCATCTTTCAAGGTTTTTTCAACTTGATCTGCCAAGCCTTTGCCGTATTGGGTTGAATCATCCAAAATTGCAACCGTTTTCGCGCCTTTATTCAGCATAAACCGACCCATTGCAGGACCTTGCATCGCATCCGTCGCTACCATACGATAAGTACTTACAGAGCCTTTGGGCGTTTTTTCACCTTTTAAGGTGTAGTCAGGATTGGTCGAAGAAGGGGAAATTTCTACCACGCCAGCCTTTGCGTACACGGCACTCGCAGGGATGGTGACCCCTGAGGTCAAATGTCCGACCACACCAACCACGCCCGCATCCAGCAACTTTTGCGCCACCACAGGTCCTTGCTTAGGGTCGGCCGCATCGTCTTCACCGACCAACGCCAATTTCACCACTTTATCGCCAACTTTAATACCGCCTTTGGCATTGATTTCATTGACCGCCAGTTGCGCGCCATTTTCATTATCCTTGCCCAGATGCGCAATCCCGCCCGTGCGTGGCGCACCGTGACCGATTTTGACACAGACTTGACCTGCGTCTAACTTACCACAGGCATCACTGGACTTATCACCACCACAAGCCACCAACGCCACAGCAGCCACCAAAGGTAAAAATTTAAACGTTTGATACATGGGTTTCTCCATTCATTAACAAAAACTCAAAAACACCCATTCTGAAAAGTATAATATTTTGTTAATTAACGATATTTTGATTGTTATACCCACATATTGAGGTTAACGCATAAATATCAAACAAAAAACCAAGCAGAAATGAAGTTTAATTTTGATAATTATATCCCAAAATAACCCACCTCCCAAATCATTTGGCAATGATTTATCCACTAAAACGACGAATCTGCTTCTTGCAAAAAAGCCAATTCTGCTTCGGTGGATACGCGCCCCAAAATCGCATTGCGATGTGGGTAGCGACCGAAACGGTCAATGATGCGTTTATGCTTGTACTCAAAATCCAATTGATTTGGTTCGCCCAATTCGGTGTACAAAGCCAGCGCACGCTCGTGCATCGGCGCGGACTCACTGTGCATAAACGGCAAAAACATAAACCCGCGCATATTCTCAGGCACATCGAAATGACAACCCGCGCGTATGGCTTCCTGTGCCAAAACCAAAGCCAGCGCATCCGAAGCAAACGCGCGCGGCGTGTCGCGAAACATATTGCGTGAGAACTGATCGAGCACAATGATTTCTGCCAAACGTCCTTTTGATGTATCGCGCCAATCGACCAATTCGCCACGATTGGCCTGCGCGTGCACCTGCGCAAACCGCTCGCGAATTAGCGCGTCAAACGCAGCATCCTTTGTCCACCAGAGTTTGGAATCAATTTCAGTAAACCAAAAATCGAGAATGGTTTGTGGGGTGATGAAATGGGTCATGACACTTCTTCCCCACGAGCATCTTCATTTAGCATTTCATCCCAAAAATCGCCATCCAATCCTTTAATCTCAAACATTTGCTCAGTTTGCATACCTAAGGAATAGTTGTAAATGTGCTTAGCCAACTCTTGTCCATCTATGAGTACCAAGGTAGTACTGGGTAAACTCTGTGCATAACGTTTTGCATTTTCATTGAATTGAGCCGTGGTGATAAACACACCCTTGCTTGCTTGAGAACCAGCCAATGCTCCAACAAAATTGCTTAACTCTGGGCGGCCAATTTTCGTATCAAGAGCATAACGTTTGGCTTGGATGTAGATACGCCCGAACCCTAAAACATCTTCTTTAATCACCCCATCAATACCACCATCATTGGATTGTTGCGTTACCAAACCCGAATTTTCAACTTCACCACCATAACCCATTTTTTGCAATAATTGCACCACCAGTTTTTCAAATTCATAAGGTTTTTTACTCAAAATGGTGCTTAATATTTCATCGTAAACACGTTTACGAACACTTTGGTAAGTGCTGTGCATCAACTCAGTTGGGTTGACATCATCTAATTTTAATTCCGAATTATGTTCTTCATTAGGCTGTTGTTCTTTCTTTTGGGCGTATCTTTGGCGCATTTGTTTTTGCACAAAAGACTCAATTTCATTCGGAGTCTCGAGCATTTTAGTTCCCAACTCCGAAATTTTGAACACACCACGACCGGGTTTCTCCACCAATTTTGAGTTAAACATATAACTTAATGCCCAAGAAATTCTATCAAGAAATATTTTACCATTACCCGATTCATACTTCTTTTCTACCTCTTCATCGGTCAATTTAAAAACTTTCGCCAAAGGCATTTCCATTGCACGAAATGGCATCGCACCTTCTTGGTTCAACAGTTTGAGTGCTTCCAAACGAATTTCATTATGTTTTGGTATCATTTTTCACCTTTCTTAATACGGTTTTGCTCGTCCAAACCCTTCAAATACGCCAATTTTTCTTTAATTTTCGCTTCCAAACCACGCTCAGTCGGCTGATAAAAACCCACCTCAGGCATGTCATCGGGTAAATATTTCTCGCCCGCCGCATAGGCTTCTGGTTCGTCATGTGCATAACGATAGGCTTTGCCATAATCCAAGGACTTCATTAACTTGGTCGGTGCGTTGCGCAGGTGCAGCGGCACGGGGCGCGAGCCGTCTTGCTTGACCCATGCGCGGGCTTGATTGTAGGCGTTGTAGCCCGCGTTGGATTTGGCGGCAATGGCAAGGTAGATGACCGCTTGTGCCAGTGCGAGTTCACCCTCAGGTGAGCCGAGCCGCTCGTAGGTCTGCGCTGCATCGTTGCACAGTTGCATGGCGCGTGGATCGGCCAGTCCGATGTCTTCCCACGCCATGCGCACGATGCGCCGCGCAAGGTAGCGCGGGTCTGTACCGCCATCAAGCATGCGGGTGAACCAATACAACGCGGCATCAGGGTTTGAACCACGAACAGATTTGTGTAGTGCTGAGATTTGATCGTAAAACGCCTCACCGCCCGAGTCAAAACGCCGTAACGTCGCGCCAAGGCTGGATTTTAAATGTTCAACAGTGATGGGGTTTTCTGTGCTGCCGTTTTTGTCATCAGACATTGCGACATGCATGGCCTGCTCAAAATGGTTGAGCAGTCGCCGTGCATCGCCATCTGCCGAATCAACCAGCATTTTTTGCGCGTCTTCGCTCACTTGGCACCCTGTCGCTTGGCTGGCGCGTTGAATCAATTCTTTTAACTCATCGTGATTTAACGGCTCCAAAACATACACTGTCGCCCGTGAGAGTAAGGCGTTGTTCACTTCAAACGATGGGTTCTCAGTGGTCGCGCCGATGAAGGTCAACAAGCCCGATTCAACATGCGGTAAAAATGCGTCCTGCTGAGATTTATTAAATCGATGCACTTCATCGACAAATAGAATCGTCTGCCGCCCATTCGCTCGCCAAACGGTTGCCTGCTCAACCACTTCGCGGATTTCTTTGACACCTGAGAGCACGGCCGAGAGCGCGACAAACTGGGCATCGAACGAATGCGCCACCAAACGCGCCAACGTGGTTTTGCCCACACCTGGAGGTCCCCAAAATATCATCGAGTGCATGCGCCGCTGGGCAAATGCCACGGCGAGAGGTTGCCCTGCTTGGAGCAGATGCTTTTGCCCAATGACCTCGGCAAGGGTTTGTGGGCGCAGTTGTTCCGCCAACGGTGCGTTCTGATGTTGGGTGGATATCTGCTCGTGTGCAAATAAGTCGCTCATGCAAATCCTGTATGTGTGTTTATCAGGCTGATTTTGATACGCGTATTTTAAGTCAACGAGGCAATCGCTGTATGGGCTTTTGAGTTTTTCATCGTGATTACGCCCATAAGTTAGTGGTGATTGCGCGTCATATTTTATCAACGAAGCAATCCATACAATATCAACTCAGCGAACTCAGATGAATGGCCACCCCTCGATAAAACCATTCGAGGGACGCAATGACGGTACGCCAATTTGTATCACCGTCATCAGCACCCCGTCATTGCGAGCGATGTTTTATACAGAAACGGTAAAACCGTTTTCGCGAAGCAATGTATACACCCACATCAAGGGCACATGCCATAGATTTGCTCGGCGCAATATTTCCTCTCGCTTCGCTCGCAATGATGGTCGGGTGCGTTGTCTAAAGCCGATTCTAAAACAACAAACCCCCGCAAGATGCGAGGGTTTGTCAGCAGTGAGTATTTTATTAATTCAACACCCAGTTACCATCCATTCAAAATCAATGGAATTGGTTAGAGGTGTTTTTCGCACCGCCTGCTTTCAATGCCGCTTCACCCGCAAAGAATTCTTTGTGGTCATCACCAATGTCAGAACCAGACATCGCTTGGTGTTTCACGCAGGCAACGCCTTTACGGATTTCTTCGCGTTGTACGTTCAATACATAAGCGAGCATACCGTCTTCACCAAAGTAGCCTTGTGCCAAGTTATTCATGTGCAATGCGGTGGTGTGGTACGTTGGCAAAGTAATCAAGTGATGGAAGATGTTCGCTTCACGTGACGCGTCTGCTTGGAATGTACGGATGCGTTGATCTGCAGCCAATGCCAATTCAGTGTTGTCATACTCAACGCTCATCAATTTAGAACGATCGTATGCAGAAACGTCTTTACCTTCGGCTTTCATTGCGTCATACGCTTGTTGACGGAAGTTCAAGGTCCAGTTGAATGATGGTGAGTTGTTGTACACCAATTTCGCTGTTGGCTCTTGTTCGCGAACACGGTTCACCATATCAGCGATGTCTTTGACGTTTGGTGTTGCGGTTTCAATCCACAACAAGTCTGCACCAGCGCGCAAAGATGCCACACAGTCAAGCACCACGCGATCAATGTTGGTGTTTGGTGCAAATTCAAACAAGCCAGAAGCCAAACGTGCTGGGCGCAACAATTTACCATCACGTTTAATCAATACTTCATCGTCTTTCGCATCGGCAATGCTCACTTCTTCAGTTTTCAAGAAACTGATGTATTGTGAAGCCAAGTCGCCTTTTTCACGAGACACTGGCAAGGTTTGCGTCAAGCCAGCACCTTCAGAGTCGGTACGCGCAACAATCACACCGTCGTTCACGCCCAGTTCCAAGAACGCGTAACGCACTGCGTTGATTTTCGCGTGGAATTCTTCGTGTGGTACAGTCACTTTACCGTCTTGGTGACCACATTGTTTCACGTCTGATACTTGGTTTTCAATTTGGATACAGCACGCACCCGCTTCAATCATTTTTTTAGACAACAAATAAGTCGCTTCCGGATTACCGAAACCCGCGTCAATGTCGGCAATAATGGGTACTACGTGGGTTTCGAAGTTGTCGATTTTTGCTTGGATTGCAGCAGTGTCTTCGCCTTTTTCTTTAGCGGTTTCCAAAGCGCGGAACAAATCGTTCAATTCTTTGGCATCTGCTTGGCGCAAGAACGTATATAACTCTTCAATCAAATGAGGCACAGAAGTTTTTTCGTGCATCGATTGGTCAGGCAAAGGACCGAATTCTGAGCGCAAAGCGGCAACCATCCAGCCAGACAAGTACAAATAACGCTTGTCAGTTGTACCGTGGTGTTTTTTCACCGCGATCATTTTTTGTTGACCGACAAAACCATGCCAGCAACCCAAAGATTGCGTGTAGTTTGATGTGTCTTTGTCAAAATCAGCCATGTCTTTGCGCATGATGGCCGCTGTGTATTTAGCGATGTCCAAACCTGTTTTGAAACGGTTTTGAACGACCATACGCGCTGCGTGTTCAGGGTTGATTGCGCCCCAAGAATCGCCGTGTTTGGCTTTTAAATCTTGTACCACTTTTAAAGCTGATGCATATACGCTCATGATAATATTCCTAAGTTGAAGTGAAAAAAGTGTTTTATGTCTTATATAAGACATAAGTCAGTACGAATAATACTCAAGCATTCCCATATGCGCAAGTACTTTTACGCAATAAAACACGTTAAATTGCAAAATTTCCGTGTTTTTTCATATTGCAATAAATACGCTTTGTATTATGAAATGATATTTTGCATCTTTATTTTTTGCTGCGGCACAATCGCAAAACTTGCCACCGCAGCAATCAATGCCAGCCCCGCGTCTGCCCACCACATCCAGTCAAAACTGTGGGTGTATTGAACAGCAAGGCCACCGAGCCAAGCACCTAAAAACGCACCAATCTGATGTGACAGCATGGTCAATCCAAACAAGGTGCTGATATTGCGCAGACCAAACATCCCACCGACCAGACCTGCTGTTGGTGGGACAGTTGCCAACCAAGTCACGCCCAAAAGCCCCGCAAAAAGATACCAAGTGAGTTCTGTTTTGGGAGCAAACACATAAAACATAACCGCAAACACTCGAATTAAATACAAGCTGCCCAACACTTTTTGCATGGCAACTTTTTCACAAATTTTGCCAACCAATAGACTGCCAATCACATTGGCAATACCAATCACCGCCAACGCAGTACTGGCAACAGTGGTCGGTAAACCACACATCGACACGGCACCTGGTAAATGCGTGACCAAAAACGCGATGTGAAATCCACAGGTAAAAAAGCCAAGGTGCAACAGTCGGTAATTGCGTGAACTCCACGCATGGCGAAAGCCCACTTTCTCCGCAGGCACAGCCACACCACAACACACTGGCGAAACCGTTTCTGATTGCACCGCTTTACCCGTCACCCAGTACAGCAGCGGCAGACTTGCCAGTGCAATTACCCCCAAACTCGCCGCGGCAATCGTCCACGTCCACATGCTCAGAAAAAATTGCACCAAAGGTGCAAAAATAAACTGTCCCAGCGAACTGGCGGCATTAATCATTCCCGAGACAAACCCCGTACGCTGTTCAGGCACCATCTGTACCGCAGCACCAATAAACAGTGAAATACTGGCAAAACCTGCCCCCACCGCACTTAAAAGACCAAATGTAGCAAACACACCTGTGGCATTGTGCCAAAGAGGTACGGCCAATAAACCACCACCAATGCACAACAAACCCAATAAAGCCACATAACGCACACCATAACGTTCAGCGAGCAACCCAGCAATCGGTTGCGCAAACCCCCAAATCACTTGCCCCACCGCCATTGCCAAACTCACCACCGCGATGGATATGCCTGTATTGAGCACAATCGGCTGTACGAACAAACCCAAAGATTGGCGTATCCCCATCGTCACCATTAAAATCAGACATGCGGCGACAATGAAGGCAATATAGGGTTTTGTGGTGGGCGTTTGCGCTGTGGGGGTCAAATCAAAAGACATGGGATGTATGGTTGGATGCAATCGTATTCAAGCAAACCAAGCCCTCACCTTTAATCAATGAGGACATGGTTCAATTATTGTTCTGTTTTTATCGGAATCACCACTGGATTTTTAGCCGCGCCTTTGGCTTTTGCTGCCGCGGCAGCAGCGGCAGCTTGGGTGTCAAACAAGCCCAAACGCACACGGGTTTTAGTCACCCCATCCACCACCACCGTTTTTAATTGCGGCTCTACCCCTGCAGCACGCAATTTACTCAACAAAGCATCCAATTCTTTGCCATTGCTCACCAAACCAATGTGAACCGCGTATTTTTGTGTGGATGGCTCAGTTTTGGGTTTTGGCTCTGGAACTGGCGTAGTCACGCTGGGTTTTGCCGTGGATTTTTGCGATGCCGCTGCTGGCGCAACGGACGGGGCTTGCAAAACATCGGTTGATGGCACAGCACTAACCGCGGGCTTTTGCTCCAACTTGTCAGCCGCCGCTTTAATGCTCTCATCGGTTGCCCGCGGGTTTTTGACATCAAACTGAAGGTTTTTGTCAGGAACCACCACCGCGATTTCAGACGCAGTTTGTTTGCGTTGCTCATCAAAAATCCAAGGCAAAATAATAAACGCCGCCGTCAATAACACCACCGCGCCGACTAAGCGTCGGCGTGTGCGTATTTTTAAGTCGTGTAAACGCACTTCTTCGTCATACACGGCAGCCGCTTCAGCATGCATGGTGTTGCTTGGATTTGGATTGGAGCGGTTCGCTCGAATGCGCACTGCGGGCTGCGCATCCGTTTGTATGCCCAACTCACTGCGCATGTCAGTGCTTGGTCTATGCACAGAAGCATTCTGTGCATCACTATTGGGTTGGGCTTGTTTGCTGTTAAACCACTTCATCATCGGTCTTTCTAAAAGTTGTCTGGCTCGGTTATGCCCGTGGCATACCCAACAATGCCTGCTCCACCGTCACGAAGGAGCCGAATATTACTATTCTATCACTCGCAGGCACTTGTGTGGACAATTGCAACAAGGCTTGTTGCACCGAATCGTGGGTCTGCACGCTGTGCTCGGCATCAGCGACAAACCCTGTTTGTAACAAACATGCGTGCAACTGCGCCACACTCGCCGCCCGCAAACTGGGCAATGCACACAAATGCCAATGATCGACCACACCACGCATCGCACTCATCACGCCGACGATGTCTTTGTCCGCCATCGCGCCAAACACGGCGTGGGTGTAGGGCGCGTAGCCAATTTGATGGATATTTTTTGCCAAAGCGCGCGCTGCATGTGGATTGTGCGCCACGTCCAATATGGTCATCGGCTGCCCAGGTAGAATTTGAAAACGCCCGCGCACCACCGCGTTCGACAACCCCGTGCGCACCGCTTGCTGCATCACGGGCAGACGCTCACGCAGCGCATCGAGTGCCGCCAGAGCCGCGCTCGCATTGCTCAACTGATAATCGCCACGCATCGCAGGCATGGCGAGCGAATTGCGCGTGCTGTGCTCGCCGATAAAACGCCACTGTTTGCGTTGATCGTCTTGTACCATTTGATAACGAAAATCGCGGTGAATCAATTTCAAATCCGCACCGATGGTCTGCGCATAGTCGATTAGACTTTGCGGCGGATTGGGGTCAGCGCAGATGGCGGTTTTGCCCGCGCGAAAAATTCCCGCTTTCTCAAAGCCAATCACCTCGCGCGTATCGCCCAAAAAGCCCACATGGTCAATATCCACCGAAGTCACAATCGCCACCTCACTATCAAACACATTGGTCGCATCCAAACGCCCGCCCAAACCGACTTCCAACACCACCGCATCGGGCTGCTGCGCATCAAACCAACACATGATGGCAAGCAAGGTAAATTCGTAATAAGTCAGAGAAATTTCTGGTGACTGTACACGCGCTGACTCAACTGTCCGAAAATGGGGTAGTAATTGCTCAGGCGTCGCATCGACGCCATTGAAACGCGCACGCTCGGTAAAGTCCAACACATGCGGCGACGTGTGACAGCCGACTTGATACCCCGCCGCCAATAACATTTGCTCTAAATACGCACAGGTCGAGCCTTTGCCATTCGTGCCACCGACCGTGAGTATCAGATAATTCAGTTTCAGTGCGCCCACTTGTTGCAAACGCGCTTTCATCTCGCCAACGCGCGTCAAGCCCAAATCAATCGCGGTTTTGTGCACCGTTTCCAAATGCGTCAACCAGTCCTTCAAATTATCAAACACCATCACTTTTCCCAAAATCCCAAATAAAAATACCGCAATGCGTTCATTGCGGTATTGTACACAATCAAACCCGTGTCAAACTTAAGCGACAGAAATTTCCGCCTGATTACGCAGTAAAGTAAGCAGACGCGCCATTTCTTCACGCATGTCTTTGCGATGCACAATCATGTCAATCGCGCCGTGCTCGAGTAAAAATTCTGAGCGTTGAAATCCATCGGGCAGGGTTTCGCGCACAGTTTGTTCAATCACACGCGGCCCCGCAAAACCAATCAGGGCTTTTGGCTCGGCAATCACCACATCACCGATGAATGCAAAACTCGCCGACACGCCGCCCATGGTCGGGTCGGTCAGCAATGAAATGTAGGGAAGTTTTTTCTCAGCAAGCAGGGTCAATGCTGCGGTGGTTTTCGCCATTTGCATCAAGGACAACAAGGCCTCCTGCATGCGCGCGCCGCCTGAAGCCGAGATACTGATAAATGCAGAGTTGGTTTCAATCGCATGGCGCACACCGCGCACAAAACGCTCGCCGACCACCGAGCCCATTGAGCCGCCCATGAAGTCAAATTCAAATGCCGCAATCACCACGGGCTGCTCAAAAATTGTGCCCGCTTGCACCACCAGGGCTTCGGTTTCGCCTGTGTTTTTGACCGCTTCGGTCAAACGATCGGAGTATTTGCGGCTGTCTTTGAATTTCAAACTGTCAACAGGCTTGACCTCTTGTGCCAGTTCAACGCGATTGTCCGCATCCAACAGTTGCTCAATCCGCGCGCGCGCTTTGACGCGCAGGTGGTGGTCACATTTGGGACAAACGTACTGATTGGCCTCCAAATCAGATTTGTATAAAACTTCATCGCACGAGGGACATTTCATCCACAAACCATCGGGCATGTCTGATTTTTTGACTTCTGTTGACTGCATCCGTGGGGGTAAAATTTTATCTAACCAACTCATCATCTTGCTCCATCGTATTTGGGTGCGCCATTATAATGACTTTGCACGTATAAAACCATTGATTTTAACCGCACTACCGTTCGCAAAAATCGTCTTTTAAGCCGCGGAAATTTCATCCAAAGCGGTGCGAATATCACTTAACCATGCGCTTAAAGCGATGTTGGGGTCGCGACCGTTCGCCACCGCCGATTCAATTATCGTAATCAATTTGCTGCCGATGACCACGCCATCGGCGGTTTTTGCCACCGCTTGCGCGCTCGTCGCATCAGAAATCCCGAAACCGACGTGTATCGGTAAATCGGTGTACTGGCGCAACACGCCGACTTTTTGGCTCACATCGCTGACATCCAATGTGCCCGCGCCCGTCACACCTTTGAGCGAAACATAGTAAATAAAGCCGCTGGCGACCTTCGCCGTGGCTTGCATGCGCTCGGTGGTGGTCGTGGGTGCGACCAAGTAAATCACATTCAATCCTGCCGCGCGGGATTTTTGCGCAAATTCAATGGACTCCTCAGGTGGATAATCCACCACCAGCACACCATCCACCCCTACCGCGACTGCTTCTTGGATAAATGCATCCTGCCCCATGTGTTCAATCGGATTGGCATAGCCCATCAGCACCACGGGGGTATCGGTGTTGCGCGTACGAAATTTTTTCACCAACGCCAACACATCGCGCACCCCAACGCCCTGCGCCACGGCACGCTCACTCGCGCGTTGAATCACAGGGCCATCGGCCATCGGGTCAGAAAACGGCACGCCCAGTTCAATCACATCCACCCCGCTGGCAACCAAGGTGTGCATCAAGACCTCGCTCGTCGCCAAATCAGGATCGCCTGCGGTGATGAAGGTCACTAAATTTTTACGTTGCGCTGTGCGGTTTTGGGCTAATTTTTTTTCTAATCGAGTGGGCGTATGCATGTCTTTCCTGTCTTTGAGCAAGTTTAATACCTCATGGGATTGTATTGTAGCGAATTGACTGGTAAATGTCTGTCGGTTTGTGGGATGAGACCACAATAAAAAATGAGTTGCGCCCAAGTGCAACTCAACAATCGATTATTTTCGGGTAAACATCAAATCCCAAACCCCATGACCCAAACGATTGCCACGGTTTTCGTATTTGGTCAGTGGACGGGTTTCTGGTCGCGGAATATAGGTTTGGGTCGGGCTGGCGTTGTGCAACAGGACTTCGGCAGAGAGCACTTCAAGCATTTGCTCGGCATAGTTTTCC
Source organism: Burkholderiaceae bacterium (assembly GCA_018261955.1). Classification (GTDB taxonomy): domain Bacteria; phylum Pseudomonadota; class Gammaproteobacteria; order Burkholderiales; family Burkholderiaceae; genus CTSOIL-112. The sequence continues at coordinate 7,335 of JAGTRK010000003.1, read as the reverse complement.
CAATCAGTGGCGCAGTGAATATAGGCATTCGGTTTGAGGCGCAGTGCCAATTCATACACGAATGGCGATTGTATCAAGCGACGTTTGTGGTGACGCGCTTTGTGCCACGGGTCAGGAAAATAGATGTGAATGCCGTCCAATGTGCCGTGCGCGATCATGTCACGGATGATTTCGACCGCATCATGTTGCATCACACGCAAATTGGTCAAACCATACTCGGTGATGCGTTTGAGCAAGGCACCCACGCCAGAGGTGAATACTTCCACGCCGATGTAGTTGATGTGCGGATTTTGCGCGGCAATTTTCGCAGTGGTCTCGCCCATACCGCAACCGATTTCTAAAACGATGGGGTTCTCGTTCCCAAAAACACTCGCCCAGTCGGCGGCAGTTTTCAATTGCTTTTCATACACCACGCCAAATTGCGGCAATAGGGTTTCATACGCACTTCTTTGCGCATCGGTAAATCGACCCAATCGACGCACGAAACTTTTGATGTGTCCGTGCGGATTTTGCTCAAGATTGGATTCTTTTGGGTTTTGTGTGTCTGTAGTCATATGTTTGGGATGGGTCACTACGATGAGCGAAGGCGTCATCATATAAAAAATACCCCAGCCTAAACTGGGGTAGGTTGGCGGTGCGCAATGTTTGCGAACCCCAACAATTGAGGATTATTTCAACACATCCAAAATCCGCGCGCGAATCTCTTCCAACGCGCCCACACCTGAAATTTTACGGTATTTCGGTGCGGCAGCGTCACCGCTACTCGCCCAATTGCCGTAATAATCAACCAATGGGCGGGTTTGCGCTTGGTACACGTCCAAACGTTTGCGCACGGTTTCCTCTTTGTCGTCATCGCGTTGAATCAAAGCATCGCCCGTTTCGTCATCCTTGCCCTCAACTTTAGGTGGATGGTATTCAACGTGGTACACGCGACCCGAAGCCTCGTGCACACGGCGACCACTGATGCGTTTAATGATTTCTTCGGCAGGCACATCAATTTCCAGCACGAAATCCACCGCGACTTGCGCGTCTTTGAGCGCGTCTGCTTGTGGAATGGTGCGTGGGAAACCGTCGAACAAATAACCATTGGCGCAATCATTTTCGGTCAAACGCTCTTTGACCAAATTGATGATGAGGTTATCAGATACCAATTGCCCCGCATCCATGACTGATTTGGCTTCAATCCCCAATGGCGTGCCTGCTTTGACCGCAGCACGCAGCATGTCACCTGTGGAAATTTGCGGGATATTCCAATGCTCTTTGATAAATGCCGCTTGTGTCCCTTTGCCTGCACCCGGTGGCCCTAATAATATAATGCGCATGATGTTTTCCAAAAATTAAAATAAAATTATGAACCCATAACCTTACCGCAGACTGAGCACAGGGTCAAGTCAGATAAATGTGCGAAAGCAAACGATTATGGATGGGGGCGCAAAAAATGCTCAACAATCGCCACATCCTCAGGCGTATCGACCCCCGGTGCGGCGGACTGATGACTGATATAGACCGAGATTTTTTCACCATGCGCCAAAACGCGCAGTTGCTCTAAACTCTCAATCTGCTCCAAAGCACTCACGGGTAGCGCGCCGTAGCGTTTGAGAAAGCCCACCCGATACGCATAAATCCCCATGTGGCGTAAAGCAGGTAAATCATCAGGCAATCGCTCAGGTCGTTCATCCCCTTGCGCTCGCAGCCAGTCGCGTGGATAAGGAATGGGCGTGCGCGAGAAATACAGCGCGCGTTGTTGATTATCAAGCACCACTTTCACCATATTCGGATTGAAAAAATCCGCTGTGCTGTATAAAGGATGTGCCGCAGTCGCCATCACACAATCGGCATCATCGTGCAAAGCCTGCGCCACCGCGCGGATGAGTTCGGGCGCAATCGCTGGCTCATCGCCCTGCACATTGACCACAATCACATCGTCGGGCCAATCACGTTCTATGGCAACCTGAGCAATGCGGTCTGTGCCCGACGGATGGTATTCATCCGTCATGTGTGCACTGAAACCCGCATCGTTCACGATCTGAGCAATCTCCGCATGATCTGTGGCAACGATGACCTCATCTGCATTTGCTGATAATGCCTGATCCACCACGCGCAAGACCATCGCCCGCCCCAAAATCGGCACGAGCGGTTTGCCATAAAAACGACTGCTGCCCATGCGGGCAGGAATCACGACTTTAAACTCGCTCATAACTTGATTTCGAGCGCAATGGCTTGCTCAATCAATAAAATTGGAATCCCATCACGAATGGGGTAAAGTAAATGCGCTTGTTCTGAATACAAGCCTTCGGGTTGTCCATCTTGCGCGGGGCGAAACACCAACTCACCGCCTGTTTTCGGGCAACGCAGGGCTTTTAATAATTTTTCGTTCATCGTTATATTCCTGTGCTTTGTAGGGTGGGGACTGCCCACCTTACAAAATCATTCATAATTTCAATCCCCAATTGTACGCAAACGCGCCACAATCTGTTGTGATAAATCAGTCCAATCGACATTGGGTGCAACCACCAACGGAACCACCCAAATTCTTCGCGCCAACTCTGAATGCGAATTCACCCACGGCAAGCACTTCACCGCGTCTTTTTCAGTCAACAGCAATACATCAAAATCCATCGCGCTTAAAGATTGCGCCAAAGACTCATCAAATGGCGCATGGTCAGGCAAAGCCAATGTTTCCCCAGCAATCCCCTCACCTGCCAACATCTCAAAAAACACCTGCGGACGGGCAATCCCTGCGCAACGCAACACTTTTTGCCCAACAAATGCATGTAATGGTTGACGTTGATGACGGTCAAGTAAAGCATACGCATCGCCCAAAGTACTGTTGACCGCAAACTGAGGCGTATTCAAGGGCTCAGGCATCCATGCAAACGCACGCGCATTTTGCGCAATCCCACGGGAATGTTGCACAATTGCAAACACCGAGTTCAAACGCGCAGGCGGCTCACGCAGTGGCCCTGCAGGTAAACACCAACCATTGCCCACGCCGCGCTCGTCCATCACCACCAATTCAATATCGCGATACAAATGGTAATGCTGCAAACCATCATCACTCACGATAACATCGCATTCGGGATGCGCGACACATACCGCGCGCGCAACCGCCACGCGGTCTTGTCCCACCCACACAGGCACACCTGTATTCATCGCCAGTTGCAAAGGCTCATCACCGACCTCGCTCGCCAAACTATTCTCGATCACACGGGTCGCTTCCATGCGATGGTTCGCCGCGTTCGCGCCACCGTAGCCGCGTGAAACAATCACTGGGTGAAACCCTGCCTCGCGTAAATCCTGCACCAGTCGCGCGACAATCGGTGTTTTGCCCACACCACCGACCATAATCCCGCCGACCACCACCACGGGAATTGGCATGCGATATTGCGCGCACCAATGACGCAAAAACGCCGCGCGGCGCACACGCACGATTTTTTCAAACAACCATGACAACGGATACAGTGTCCGCGCCAAAGCCCCACGTGACTGCCAAACAGCCAGCCATTTGGCATGCCGATGGGCTTTTTGAGTTAAAGATTGGGGCGAGTCGTGCGCGCTCATGAATAAAATATCTGCTGTGGTTCGATTGTGTGTGCATTCTATCATGCCAACACGGTTTATTGAAGCAAGACAACAACTGCCTATAAATCAATGATGGTTGAAAAAATTGATATTAAATACATTAGCAAACCAGACCAACAACTTTCATAAAAAACCCCACTTGACCAGATACGAGTCAAGCGGGGTTTCACTCTTGTCAATGACAATAGCAATCTATAATTCTATAAAATTCTCAAATCAATTATTGATAATTTTAAAACCGGACTGACTATCTGATACCTCACCCGTCGAGTTTTCATTTGATTTGGCACCTTCATCACGTAACTTGCTGATTGCTCTTTGAACTTTATTCGAAGCACTATAACAAACACGCAAAGAATGTAAATAAGATTCTTTATCTACATTAGCTTTTATCATGAGGTGTGCATTACTCACCACCGCATCAAGACCAGACCATATCTCAATCAATTCATCAAAACTAAACAATATAGATTTTTTTTTCATTGTCGATGCCAATAACTTTTATAAAATTAATACCCACTATTTAACCACCAAAGAACAAACCCCATCTCTAAAATCCACCGAACGCCAATAAAATAAAAAAACCACGGGCGTAGATATCCTTATCAAAAACGACCTTAATTGATAAGCAGTCACATTACTAATATACCTTGACCTGAAATATCAAAATGCAATAGACGGTTTCACTCAGTGTGATGCCAAACCCCTTCGTAATGTGCGTGACCAAACAAATAACTAATCTTTGTCCATACCGCACACTACCATTCACATTAAAAGCAACTGAAGTCCACTTGGTCTATATACCAGATTGATTTAGAATACCATCCTTTGCCGTGCGAGTACCGTAAAGCAACTCACAACAAAACAGCAACAACCAATACGATGAATTTTCAATTGGGTTGAGTATCCATAATTACTCTTTTCCCGAACCATCAACTTCAACTTCTACACGACGGTTCGGTTGCAGACAGGCAATCAAGGCTGAGCGATTGCCTGTGTTTGCACATTGTTTTACAGGTTGAGACTCACCCATGCCAACAGCCATCATTTTACTGACAGGTAAGCCTTTGCTGAACAGATATTGACGCACAGTTTGTGCACGTTGTTCTGACAAGCGCAAATTATATGCATCAGAACCCAAGTAATCGGTATGACCTGTGATTTTGACCGAATTCAATTGATCAAACTGTTTCAGTTGTGTGGCCAAGTTATCCAAATCATACTTGCCCTTAGGATTTAGGTCAGACAAACCACCTCGGTCAAATGCAAACAAAGCATCTGCACCCAAGTCGTCACATCATTCGTGCCTTGTCCAGGGGTATGGAAATGGAACAAATAATTCCACTCAACGGGTCGCCAACCATCGTTGTACTGTGGACGACCCAACAAATAATACAACTGGTCTTTGGTCATCCCTGTGCGCACTTGAGACAAGCTTTGTAAATCAGGGAAAGTACCTTTTTCATTATTAAAGGTGACTGCATCCCACTTTGGCCACACAGGTTGTTCCGTAGTACCCTCACTGGACACTTGAGTGCCTGCACAGCCTGCCAATACAGCCGCAACAGCAGCCAATGCAACGATTTTTTTATTCATTTGAAAGTTCATTATTGATTCCTTTTATGTTTTTTTCTCAAACAGCCCGATGAACTCATCAGGCCGTCTGAAATCACACATTACCATTGATAACCAGCGCCGATAGATGCACCGTATTTACCACGTGAATTGCCACTACCCGTCGCCTTGATAATCCACTTTCCATTATCTGAGATGGTTGAGAAACCGACGGCATAACCTGTTTCACCTTGATAAGTACCGCCTGCCACAGCCATCATGTTTTTACCAGGTAAATACGCCTGCGGTAAACCAGCCGTCGCAATGGCTTGTGCAACACCCGCATTGGCAATATGTCCAACATTCGTGATGCGGTTGCTCAAATTGCCCGTCACATTATTCAACTGATTGACATTCACTGCATCAGTACCATTGACCCCTGGAGCGACGTTTTGAATCACATTACCACCCATATTCACAGTCGCACCTTCAGCCACTGAGAAGTTTTGGTTCACGGTGACGTTATCGACATTGAGATTATCAGAGAGTTTAAGTTGAACCCCATTCGCAGTGGTGGTGGTAGTGATATTGCCATCACCCGTAATTGCCACGGTATCACCCAACTTACGGCTCACCGCGGTGCCACTGTCAGCACTGAAACTCATTCCTTTATCCAATGCGGTACTGATATTGGTAATATCAGTGGTGTTTTGAGTCACTTGTTGATTGGTTGCATACAACTGGCTGCCATTGACCGCATCGGTACTGGTGGCAGAGATTGCACCTGCACCCACCCCGCTGATGATGGTATTGCCTGCGGCATCGGCATTGTTTTTATCAATGCCGACACTGCCTACTGTCACCGCATTTGAGGTCACACTGTTGACATTCAAATCATTGGCCACGGCGACTTCGTAATTGTTGCTACCATCAGCATTGAGGCTTGGGGTAACCACAACATTGCTGCCAGCAGTCACAGTGGTTTTGGCTTTAGTCGCCGCATCACCCACTGATGCAATCGCATCATTGATATTGCCCTTACCCGTACCACCAATGTTGTTGTTGACATAAGTACCGGTGATTGGATCATAAGTGGTGGTACCACCGATGATGTTTTGTACCCCTGTACCCAAGTTATACAACTGACTGCCATTGATGGCATCGGTTGAGGTCGCAGAGACCGCGCCTGCACCCACACCAGAGATGATGGTATTGCCTGCTGCATCGACTTTGGTGCTGTCAATGCTCACACTGCCCACTTTGACTGAATCAAAGCTTACATTCTTAGCAGTGGCCACTTGATAAGTGGTGCTGCCATCAGTATTTGAAGTTGGCGTCACCACAATATTATCACCAGCAGTCACAGTGGTTTTAGCCGCCGCACTCGCCAATTTCAACTGGTCTTCGGTTGCCGCTTGTCCACTGGTGATGGCTGCTGGATTCCAAGTGATGTTGTCCAAACCATTGATGGTGCCTGTTGTGCTGCTGATGGTGATTGGGTTGGTCACTGAACCGACCGTCAAACTACCTGTATTGCCATCCACCACCACTGGGTTGGTGGTACCCACAGTGACCACGGGTGCCAAGTTAAACAAGACTTGGTTGTCTGCGCCTTTGCTCACCACGATGTTGTTATCGGTGTTTGAGTAGTCCACGGTTTCACCCAGTTTGACGTTGTCTGCCGTACCGCCTTGGGCTGTGATGTTGATGCCCGTTGCAGTCAAACTATTCGTCGCTTGCAACAATTGATCCTCTGTCGCTGCTTGGCCACTCACAACTGAAGTTGGGTTCCAAGTGGTGTTGGTCAAGCCACCGATCACACCTGTGTTGCCATTGATGGTGATTGGATTGGCGGTGCCCACCGTCACCACTGGTGCCAGTTTGTAGTCAATCTGATTGTCGCTCACCGTGGTCACGATGTTTTTGTCACCACTGGTGTAAGTCACGGTTTCGCCAAGTTTGACTGTGTCTGGTGAACCATTGTCCGCCGCGATGTTGATGCCCGTATCGGTCAAGGCTGTGCTCGCCAATTTCAACTGGTCTTCGGTTGCCGCTTGTCCACTGGTGATGGCGGCTGGATCCCATGTTTTATTGGTCAAACCACCAATGGTGCCCGCAGTGCCATCAATCGTCACTGGATTGGCAGTACCCACAGTCACCACAGGTGCCAAGTCAAACAAGATTTGGTTGTCTTTGGTT
>JAGTRK010000002.1 GCA_018261955.1 Burkholderiaceae bacterium | reverse complement strand
CACAAACTCAACACACAAACCAAAATACCCAACCCGCTCACCCCGCCAAACACTCCGTAAAGTCGTTCAGCGCAGAAGTGAAATTATGAACGAGTGCGCGGAGTATGTCAACCACTTTTGAGCAATTATTGATTCAATTTCTTTGGCATTTTCAATGTCGATTGCACTTTTGTTTTTAAATCAATTGGTTAGACATTTTTCAATGACTTAACTTTTTATTTGAATAGTGCACACGCTCGGTCTCCCACTTAAACAACTGAACAGCAATCGTTTAAAAGGCTATTGATTGAGTGCCTGCTGCCAATCTTCAATTAAGTCGTCAATGTGCTCTATACCAACTGACACGCGAATCAGTCCATCGGCAATACCCCAAGAAAGACGTTGCTCGGTAGCCATCTCGGCATAAATGGTCTGCGCCACAGGCAATGCCATGGTACGGTTGTCACCTAAGTGCGTGGAAATCATCACCACTTGCAGCGCATCCAATACGGCAAAAACGTCCTTGTGCGTTGGCTTGACCGTGAACGACAACAACGTACCAAAGCCACGATTGCCAAATAATGCTTGCGCTCTGACATGTTGTGGATGGTTGGGCAAACCTGGATAATCGACGTTTTCAACCGCTGGGTGCGCTTGTAACCACTGCGCCAATTCATACGCATTCGCGCACGCACGCTCGTTGCGCAAAAAGAATGTCTCCAAGCCCAGCGCAATCATTTGCGCGGCATCCGCCGACAAGGTCGCGCCCACATCACGCAGTCCTTTTTTACGCAATTGCGCCAAACCCCATTTAGACGCATCGCCCGTGCGGTATTTGGCAAATATATTCGGGTAGTTTGACCAGTCAAACAATCCTGTATCTGTAATTGAACCACCCAAAACCGCACCGTGCCCCGACAGCCCTTTACTCAAAGAGTTCATCACCAAACTCGCACCATAATCGCGTGCGCGCACCAAAGCGGGCGTTGCCATCGTGTTGTCCACGACAAATACGATATTGCGCGCTTGACACAACTGCCCAATCCCTTGTAAATCGGCAATTTGCGTACGTGGATTGGCAAGGGTTTCGACAAACACCATGCGGGTGTTGTCACGAATCTCTGCAACCACATTTGCCACATTGGTCACATCCACGTAGGAAATAGCCACGCCGTGCAAACCAAAGGTGTCAAACAGGCTCGTGGTATTGCCAAACAGATATTGGCTCACCACAATATGATCGCCTTTTTTGAGCAATGCCAGCATTGCAGTGGCAATCGCACCCATGCCTGTTGCAAAAGAAACCGTACCAATACCTTGTTCTAATAAAGTTAATTGTGTTTCTAATGCAGTTAAGGTCGGATTGTTCGAGCGCGCATAGGTATAGCCTGCCGACTTACCTTGGAACGCATCAGCAATGCCTTGCGCTGAATCGTAGGCAAATTGCACACTTTTATAAATTGGTTGATGGCTCGGCGCATGCTGAATGTCAGAAAGACGATCGCTGTGCAGTAATTGTGTTTGAATGCTTTTCGGAGTACTCATAGTGTCCTAATCATGTTGGGAATTGACCAGTCTTGCGTTTATTCATCTGTGTCGTTGGCTGGTTTGGCTTCTTGCTTGGCGCGCTTGCGATTTTCTTCCAGTGCATCCAAATACGCGGCATCAATATCGCCCGTCACATACTCACCATTAAAACAAGACGCGTCAAATTGATTCAACCGACCATGACTGACCGATTGTACTGCCTGAATTAAATCCGCCAAATCCTGATAAATCACTTTGTCCGCGGTGATGGCTTGAGCAATCTCATCAATGGATTTGTTGTTGGCAATCAGTTCCGTACGCGTGGGCATGTCAATACCATATACATTGGGGAATTTTACCGCAGGTGCAGCCGATGCAAAAAATACTTTTTTTGCACCTGACTCGCGTGCCAGGGCGACAATCTCTTGACTGGTGGTTCCACGCACAATCGAATCATCAACCAACAACACATTTTTACCTTCAAACTCACTCGGCATGGCGGTAAGCTTTTGGCGCACCGATTTTTTACGCGTTTCTTGCCCAGGCATGATAAAGGTACGTCCAACATAGCGATTTTTAATAAACCCTTCGCGATATGGCAAGCCCAATTGATGTGCCAATTGCATCGCAGAGGGACGCGAGGTATCGGGAATGGGCATGACCACATCAATCTCCGCCACATTCATTTCACGTTTGATTTTTTCCGCCAGTGTGACACCCATTGCCAAGCGCGCCGCATACACCGAAGTGCCTTCAATCGTCGAATCAGGACGCGCGAAATACACATATTCAAACAAACAAGGACTCAATTGCGTTTCGTGCGCGCAAATCTCACTGACAAGATTGCCAGCCGCATCAATCCAAACCGCTTCACCAGGCTCAATGTCGCGTACGGTGCGATAGCCGACGCCTTCGATTGCCACGCTTTCAGAAGCCAAAATATAACTGTGGTTTCCCAACTCATCGGTGCGTTGACCGAGCAACAAGGGTCTAATTCCATTCGGATCACGAAAGCCGAATACACCCAAGCCAGCAACCATACCGACACACGCATACGCGCCACGAATCCGCGCATTCACACGACGCATGGCGATGAAAAAATGTTCAGCGCGCATGCCATCACGGTCGGCAATCGCCACACTCAACTCATGTGCCAACACATTGAGCAAGACCTCCGAATCCGAACCAGTGTTGATGTGACGTCGGTCCAAACGAAACAACTCGTCGCGAATTTCATCGGTATTGGTGAGATTACCGTTGTGCGCCAAAGTCAAACCATACGGCGCGTTGACATAAAATGGTTGGGCTTCTTCCAAACAATCGACATTGCCCGCAGTCGGATAGCGCACATGACCGATGCCCATATTGCCCAACAAATCGCGCATATTGCGCGTGCGAAACACATCGCGCACCATGCCTTTGTTTTTATGCATGAAAAAACGTTGACCTTGGTTGGTCACCATGCCCGCAGCATCTTGTCCACGATGCTGCAATAAAAGCAACGCATCGTACACCAGTTGATTCACGGGGCTGTTTGCCACCACACCAATGACACCGCACATATCAATACCTCAAAAAGTTAAATTTAAGGCGTCATTTTACTGGTTTTTGCCTCGGTTCAGGCACAAAAAAATCAGGACATTGGTAAAAACGTCCTGATTTTTTAAAAACACTTTTGGTTTATTGGTTTAAAGAGTTGTTGACTCAATGGCTACACAACCCAACCAACACCCACGCGAAAAACTTAAACCGCATCCGAACCCGTTTCGCCTGTGCGAATACGGATGACTTCATCAATGGTGCGCACGAAAATTTTACCATCGCCGATTTTGCCCGTGTGTGCCGCTTTGATAATCGCATCCACCGCTGTGTCCACCAAGCCATCATCAATCACCAATTCAACTTTAACTTTGGGTAAAAAATCCACCACGTATTCTGCACCGCGGTATAATTCGGTGTGTCCTTTTTGACGACCAAAGCCTTTCACCTCAGTCACGGTTAAACCAGTTACACCGACTTCTGCCAATGCTTCACGGACTTCGTCGAGTTTGAATGGTTTGATAATCGCTGTAATTTCTTTCATGGTCTGACCTCTTAGTTGGCAAAAATGATTAATCATTCCAAAGGCTCATGTACCCAAACGACAACCCATTGTTGATTAAAAATGCGCTGTCAAACGATTCATGTGCTTTTGTACGTGAAGCAATTGTGCCACAAATTCCACCATTTTTTTGAGTCAACACGCAACATTGTTGCACCATTTAAGTGCATTTGCACATGTTGCGCGCTTTTTTGTGGCGAACACCGCTGAGGTTTGATTTGATGCGATTGATTGTCAGACCGCCTCGCAGCAAGTACAATGACGCCTCATCAAACATTTCACAACTCTTTTCATCATTATATGTCTATTTCCCGTACCGAAAACCTCAACGTACAATCCGTTGACCACATGCCCTCTCCCACTGAAATCAAAGCCATCGTGCCATTGTCTGACGCTGCCGCCAACACCGTAGAATCAGGGCGCAGTGCATTACAAAATATTTTAGACCGCACTGACCATCGTTTGATGGTAGTGGTCGGGCCTTGCTCAATTCACGATCCTGTTGCGGGGATGGACTATGCGCGTCGTTTGAAAAAATTGGCCGATGAATTGTCCGACACCCTGCTCATCGTCATGCGCGTGTATTTTGAAAAACCCCGCACCTCAACGGGTTGGAAAGGTTTTATCAACGACCCGTTTATGGATGACTCATTTCACATTGAACAAGGGATGCAAAAAGCCCGTCAATTTTTACTGGATGTGAACGAACTCGGCTTACCTGCAGCGACCGAAGCACTCGATCCGATTGCCCCGCAATACTATGGCGACCTCATTGCTTGGACAGCGATTGGCGCGCGCACATCTGAATCACAAACCCACCGCGAAATGGCTTCGGGTTTATCATCACCTGTCGGTTTTAAAAACGCTACCGATGGCTCACTGGACGCAGCGATTAATGGCATTATCTCAGCGTCTGCGCCGCACAGTTTCCTCGGCTTAAACGACGAGGGTATGAGTGCAATTTACCGTACGCGCGGCAATGCGTATGCACACACGGTTTTACGCGGTGGCGGTGGTCGCCCCAACTACGATACCGTCTCAGTCTCGCTCGCTGAAACAGCCTTGAACAAAGCCAAATTGCCCGCGAACATCATGATTGACTGCTCACACGCCAACTCGTGGAAAAAGCCAGAATTTCAACCTTTGGTGATGAAAGATGTGACCCACCAAATCCGCGAAGGCAACACCTCAATTATCGGCGTGATGATCGAGAGTTTCATTGAAGCGGGCAATCAAGCAATTCCTGCAGACTTGAATCAACTGCGCTACGGTTGCTCGGTCACCGATGCCTGTGTGGATTGGGCAACGACTGAAGCCATGTTGCGCGAAACCCATGATTTGCTCAAAGAACCCCTCAAAGCCCGCGCGAATTGAGACAAATCGATTAAAACCCACTATAATTGTCAACCATTACCGCACCATAATAAGGACTCATCATGACCCATGTTGTACTTGAAGCCTGCATCCAATGCCGCTACACCGATTGCGTGGACGTATGCCCCGTTGATTGTTTTAAAAAAGGCCCGAACTTCCTCACCATCGATCCAGACGAGTGTATTGACTGCGCCGTGTGCATCCCTGAGTGCCCAGTTGAAGCGATTGTGCCCGAAGAGGACGTACCCGCCAATCAACAACACATGATTGCGCTAAACGCCGAATTGGCCAAAAAATGGCCGACAATTTCGCGCATGGAAGCGGCTTTGCCCGATGCCGACGAGTGGGCAAAACGCGTGGATAAGTTGCAGTATTTGATTAAAGACTAAGATACCAACGCAGTCAACCAACCACGTGTAAAAGGGTTAAAACTTCAGGTTTTAACCCTTTTATTTTTTGAATATCAGTGAAAAAATGTCAACGCACACATAAAACGCGCCCCACAAACATCCAATCACAATAGCCCATGTTAAAATCATCGCCGATTAATGACTGGTTAATCAATTATCAGAAAAAAGGAATCCACATGAACACAAAGTCAATTCGTTACATCGTCAGCCTCTGCACAGTTGCAGCCGTGAGCGCGAGTTTAAGCGCGTGTCAGACACCACAATCCATGAGCAAACCGACCATGCCCAACACAACCATTGATACTGCCACCAACAAACAACACCTCAAAGTAGGCGATACATTCAGCATTCAATTGCGCAGCAACCCAACCACAGGTTACCGTTGGCAATTGGTAGAACCTTTTGATAAAACCCTCTTAGATAAAGTGAGCAACCACTACCAAGCAGATGCCAATCCCAATCATATGGTTGGCGTGGGTGGCACCGAAACTTGGACATTTAAAGCACTAAAATCAGGGCATACAGAGATTCAACTGCACTACATACGTTCGTGGGAAGCGCAAAACGTCGCAGCAAAAATAACCAAATATCAAATTAAAATTGATTGATAAATAATGAACAACACGTTAATTTTATCCGATATTTTTTACCAACCAACCATCCAAAGCGTTGGCAAAATTCTGCACATCGCGTGTCGACAACATGGATGGTCCACCCGTTTGTGTGCCCGAGTCGCGTAACTCTTGCATAAAGTTGCGCATCGAGAGCAAGGCATGGACGTTTTCACGTGTGTACCATTCACCACGTGGATTGAGCGCGAGCGCGTTTTTCTCAACCACCAAAGCAGCGAGCGGAATGTCAGCAGTAATCACCAAATCGCCCGCACTCAAACGCAAAACGATTTCACCATCCGCCACATCCATGCCTGACGGGACTTGCACCGCCTTGATAAACGGCGATGGCGGAGTCATCAACATTTGATTGGCAATCAGTGTGGTCATAATCTGCGTGCGCCGAGCGGCGCGGTAAATCACGTCTTTAACTGCGCGTGGACAGGCATCGGCATCAACCCAAATATTCATGTGGCTCTCGTTGTGAAATATAAAATGGGTCGGTTATTGTATTGTACCGACCCACCTATATGCGAATGAAGTGGCTTATTCCACCGTCACCGATTTGGCTAAATTGCGTGGTTTATCGACATCCGTGCCGCGTGCCACGGCTGTGTGGTAGGCGAGCAATTGCAATGGCAAGGTATGCAAAATCGGTGAGAGCACGCCCGCATGATCGGGCAAATTGATGACATGCACGCCCTCTTCAGGCTCGATGAAGGTATCGCGATCAGCAAAGATGTAAAGTTGCCCTGCACGTGCTTTGACTTCTTGCAAGTTGGACTTGAGTTTTTCAATCAAGCCATCGTTCGGTGCAATCGCCACCACAGGCATGTCCGCATCCACCAGTGCCAATGGTCCGTGCTTGAGTTCGCCCGCTGCGTAACTTTCCGCATGAATGTAGGTGATTTCCTTGAGTTTGAGCGCGCCTTCCATGGCAATCGGCCAGTGGATGCCACGTCCGAGAAACAACGCGTGGTGTTTATCAGAGAAGTCTTTTGCCCATTCGATAATCTGTGGTTCAAGCGACAAAACCTGTTGCATCGCCGCAGGCAAATGGCGCAATTGCTTGAGGTAGTTTTCTTCTTGCTCGGTCGATAAACGCCCTTTAACCTTTGCTAAAACCAAGGTCAATACGAACAACGATGACAACTGCGTGGTGAAGGCTTTGGTCGATGCCACGCCAATTTCGGGACCTGCGCGCGTAAGAAAACGCAATTGACTTTGACGAATCAATGCAGACTCAGGCACATTACAAATCGACAGGGTGGAAGCATTCATGCCGTTGTGCAAGGTTTTTGCGTGTTGCAGAGCCGCGATGGTATCCGCTGTTTCGCCCGATTGCGAAATGGTGATGATGAGGGTATTGTTCATCGGCACGCTGGTGCGATAACGGTATTCGGAAGCGATTTCTACATTCACGGGCACACGTGCCATTTCTTCTATCCAATAGCGTGCCACCATCGCTGCGTGGTAACTGGTACCACAGGCGAGAATGAGGATGTTGTCAGTGCGTTTGAATAGTTCATCTGCCGCAGCACCAAACAAGCCCGCGTTAATCGACTGCGCACCGCTGACCATCTCTAAGGTATTGGCAACGACTTCGGGCTGTTCAAAAGTTTCCTTTTGCATGTAGTGGGCAAAACGCCCCAAACTCACCGCGTCCGCAGAGAGTTCGGATTCAAACACACCGCGTGTGACAAATTCGCCCGTCGCGGTGCGGATTTGATAGCCATCCACTTTGATTTCGACCACGTCACCTTCTTCGAGGTACACCACATTGCGCGTTTCTGAAAGCAAGGCCGAAGTATCCGATGCCAAATAATTGCCATTTTCTCCCGTGCCAATCAACAATGGCGCACCTTGACGCGCACCGATAATGCGGTCGGGGAATTGACTGCACAGCACGGCAATTGCGTATAGCCCTTTAAGCCGTTTGCTCGCTTGAAACACCGCGTCATAAAAATCCAAACCTGTGGTCAAGGATTGATGGATGAGGTGGGTCATCACTTCGGTGTCGGTGTCTGAGGTAAAGGTATAGCCTGCAACTTTCAATTCTGCACGGATTTCATCGTGGTTCTCGATGATGCCGTTGTGTACCAAACTGATGTCAAAGCCACTGCCATGCGACTCCATCGGATGCGCATTGCGCAATGCAGGCGCGCCGTGGGTTGCCCAACGGGTGTGGGCAATCCCAACGTGCGCGGTGAAGTTTTCTGCTTGAATTTGTGCTTCGAGTTGCGCCACTCGCTCAAGCGAGCGTTCGCAATGAATATGGTTATCTGCCTGCAAAAACCCCACGCCTGTGGAGTCATAGCCTCGATACTCCAACTTTTTTAATCCATCAACGAGCAATGGCAGAATATTTCTTTTACCAACCGCCGCAACAATGCCACACATGTTCTACCCCAATTATTTATATCAGGCAGGATTATAACGTGTTTTATGAGTTATTTTATGCTCTTGCGTCGCATTTCGAAAAGGTTTACTTCGACCCCAAAAGCGAGTTCAAATACACGCGCAAGCGCACTGGGCGTAAGGGTTTATACAAAATTTCAATATTTTTCTCGTGTGCCAATTGAGTCAACTCAGCACTGGTGTCGCCCGTAATCAAAACACATTTAGGGAGGTGTTCTGGTTGTAATTCTTTGGCTTTGAGTAACACGTCCAAACCTGTTTCATTATCCAAACCCAAATGATAATCGGACAGCACCAAGTCGAATGCGCCATCTTCCTCAATCATTTCTTGCAACATATCACTTGACAACACCACCGATACTTCTAAATGCCAACTACTGAGCAATTTACTTAAATGGTCGATTGCCGTTTCATCATCATCTAAAATCGCCACACGTTTGCCAGCAATCCTATCACTGACCCGATCCCGTTCTTTAATTTCTTGGATTTTCGCTATGGGTGTGGGCGCACGAGGAAGTTTCAGTCCAAAACAACTGCCTTTGCCTACTGTTGATTCAACCAATAGTTCCGCACCCAATAGCCGCGCCATACGTTCAGAAATCGCCAACCCCAAGCCAACACCACCTTTAACCCGTTGTTGAGCGTATTCTAAACGTTGGTACTCCTGAAAAATTTGCCGCGCTTTTTCCGCAGGAACCCCTGTTCCTGTGTCATAAACCAATGCACGCACTGTATCATTTTCACAGCGGCGCACCCCCACAAGCACTTTGCCTTTTTCGGTATAACGCACCGCATTGCTGACTAAATTGCTTAAAATACTGTGCAGCATCCCTTCGTCACTTTGCACCCACACACAAGTCGAAACCAACACCAACTCCAAGTTTTTTTGATGTGCCACATCTTCAAACTCAACTTGTAAACGGTTAAACACCCGCTGCAAAGACACTGCTTGAAATTCTGGTTTGACCACGCCTGCATCCAAGCGTGACAAATTCAACATCGCGTTAAACGACTGACTGAGCGAATCAATCGCTTGTTCAATTTTCTCTAAGGTCGGTGCGATCTCTGTATTGTCATTCTTGCGTTTGGCATCACTGGTTAACAGCGCCAAGGCATGTAAAGGTTGACGCAAATCATGACTGGCAGCAGATAAATAGCGCGATTGAGATACATTAAACTGCTCCAACGCAAGATTTTTTTGTTTCAGCGCATCGACCAAATCAGAATTATTGACTTTAACTTTATATAACTCGGACAGTTGTTGATTCAAAAAACGCAAAAAAATCAATTGCGACAATGCCAACATATACGTTTGAAAAGCCAAGCGTTGAAACGCATCAATCTCTTTAAAACCAATGACCACAGAGAAAAACGTCACCGTGAAAATAACCAGCGAGGAATAAATTCGTGCAAACCGCCCCATGAGCGCAATGTTGATAATCGAAATCATGGCTAAAATCAACGAAAACTGCGTCAGTGTTGCTTCATCAGCGGTTCGAGACAAATAATAAAAATAAATATTCCACCACACCCCCCATAGCGCACTGGCAACAGCCACCACAAGCACGCTTTGAGCGGGCTTGCGTACCAAGCCTGCTTGTTTTATCCGATGCACATGAGTAAACACGGCGGCAACATACACCAGCATCGCCACGCCAAAACCCACATGCTGTGCAAAAGTCAGTTGCGAGAAAAAAAATAGGGTACACACGAGATACCCTAAAAAAGAAATCAGTAGAAAAACGTTTGTATTGCGTACGTACGACTCAATATAAAACTCATACAAATCGTGCTCTTCTTGACTGAGCAGAAAATGCCAATTCATAAACAAATCACCTTGAATTGGTTTCAGCACCCGTCATAGAGCGATATTGCCCCAACAAACTTGGATTTTCATGCACCAAATGAATGGCTTGGGTACGCGAATGCACACCCAACGCGCGCAAAATACCGACCACATGCGACTTAACCGTCCCTATCGTCGCCCCCACAGATTCACTGATTTCCTGATTTGAACACCCCTTGGTAATCAGATACAGAACCTCTTGTTGGCGCGGTGTTAATTGCGAACCACCCGACTCTGCAATCCGCTCTGCACGTGTACGTTTGCGTTCAGATGCGGGGTTCATGGCGGCAGTCAATAACTCAGGTGGAATATACACACCACCCGATAAAATCAGACGCACAGCAGAGACTAAAACCTCTGCTTTGGCGTTTTTGATGATAAACCCAGAAATGTTTTGACGGTACGCCGCTTGAATCAAATGCGTGTCGTCTTGGCCCGACAGCACTGCCAAAGGCACGGTTGGATAACGCTCACGCACGCGATCCAATGCCGTCAAACCTTGCGCATCAGGTAAGGTTAAATCCAACAGAACCAAATCCAAATCATCCTGATGCCGCTCAATCACATCCAGAGTACTGACCAAATTTTCTGCCTCAAGAATTTCGCATTTTCCACCCAAGGCATCGTCTAAAATTGGCTTTAAGCCGGCGCGAACCAAACCGTGGTCATCTACTATTAAAATTTTATAATCCATTGTATGCTTCCTATTAAAAAACTTTTTAAAGTTAAAACTATTCAGTGTGTTTATTTTTTTACTATATTGCCTACCACTATACCACGTACCGCTGCATCCAGATGTTCGAGAACCATTATCAAACCTCCGAAATCTCTAAATTAACGCTTCACTGGTCGCTTCCAGCCCCTGATGGTGACCTGCTTACCACGCGCCAGCGTTAATTCGTTGGCAGGCGCATCTTTAGTAACGGTTGATCCCGCACCGATCGTTGCCCCTGCACCTATGGTCACTGGCGCAACCAATTGACTGTCCGACCCAATAAATGCGCCATCCTCAATGATGGTTTGAAATTTGTTAACGCCATCATAATTACAAGTAATCACACCCGCACCAATGTTGACTTTCGCACCCACCGTTGCGTCACCGACATACGCCAAATGATTTACTTTCGAGCCTTCACCAATAGTGGATTTTTTGACTTCTACAAAATTACCAATGTGGGTGTCATTTGCCAATACTGCCTCAGGGCGCAGTCGAGCATACGGACCAATTTTTGCCTTCTGCCCCACGATGGCACCATCTAAATGACTGAATGGTGCAACCTCAGTACCTGCGCCAATTTGAGTGTTGCGCACCACGCAATTTGCACCGATTTTGACATTATCGTCTAAATGAACAACACCTTCAAAAACACAGTTGACATCAATAAACACATCCATACCGCAGGTCAAATCACCACGCACATCAATGCGCATCGGATCCGCCAAACCCACACCAGCGTCTAATAATCTTTGTGCAACTTGTGCACGGTGAATGGTTTCTAACTGAGCCAGTTGCGCCTTACTATTCACGCCCAAAGTTTCCCATTGTGCATCGGGATGTTCGGTTGCAATGCCAAAACCATCATTCGCTGCCAAGGCAATCACATCGGTCAGATAATACTCACCTTGAGCATTTTTGTTGGATAACTGCATCAACCATTTTTTCAATGCGACTGTCGGTGCTATTAAAATCCCTGTGTTGACTTCAGAAATAGCCAACTCATCAACACTGGCATCTTTTTGCTCAACGATTTTAGACACCTTACCCTGCGCATCTCGGACAATTCGACCATAACCTGTTGGGTCGGACATCTGTACGGTCAACAAAGCCAAATGACGACTATCCACCTTGGCAAGCAGTCTTTTAAGTGTACGCACTTGAGTCAAAGGCACATCACCATACAAAATCAAAGTCGGCACGCGCTCATCTAACAAAGGCGCAGCCAGTTGAACCGCGTGCCCTGTTCCCAATTGAGGGACTTGCTCTACAAACACCACTTCGTCGTTTGCAAGTGCAGATTTGACCTGCTCTGCCTCATGTCCAACCACCACGCACAACTTAGATGTATCTAAACTGCGTGCCGCATCCAAAACATGGCTGATTAAAAATTTCCCTGCCAACGTATGTAATACTTTGGGCTTGTTCGAGCACATCCGCGTACCTTTTCCAGCCGCGAGCACCACCACATTCAGCATATAAAATCCCATATGATTGTTAGTCAAGTATTTCGCGAATCAGCAACACATTCCGCGCGATACCACAACTAAGTATAACTACGCACATATTTCTATGACGATAACATAACTAACCAATACAGTCAAAACCTTTTTCAGGCAAAAACAGAAAGACTTTAAAAATACCGTACTGTCTCGTTATCATGTTTTTTCGATTGCCAATTTGAAATCATCAAAACACGCCCCGAATGATTCACATATAAAAAGCCACGCACACAGAAATAAACACCAAAAAAATCCCTATCACATACAAACGCCATCGATTGAATTTGTTCTCTTGATGCAATAAACGCAATTCCAATCGCTGTATACGACTTGGATAATCATTCAACTCGGTTTGCTGTTGTATGTAACTCAAAAAATTTCTCGGCATTTGCGGCAGATGACGCGCAATAAACGGCAACTCGCGTTTGATTTGACGCACCACCCCTTTGATGCCCAAAGTATCGCGCATCCATTTCTCTAAAAACGGTTTAGCGGTTTGCCATAAATCCAAATCAGGATCAAGCACGCGCCCCATGCCCTCAACATTAAGCAAGGTTTTTTGCAACAATACCAATTGCGGCTGCACCGACACATTGAATTCGCGCGACACATCAAACAAACGCATGAGGACTTGACCCAAAGAAATCTCTGAAATTGGACGACCGAAATAAGGCTCACACACCGTGCGCACGGTGCTGGTCAAGGCTTCTAACGGTGTATCAGCAGGAACCCAACCTGACTCAATGTGCGCTTTTGCCACACCTTGATAATCACGGTTAAAAAACGCCAGAAAATTAATCGCCAAATAATAACGGTCCGTCTCTGACAGCGTCCCCACGATGCCACAATCCAAGGCGATGTAATGCCCGCACTGCACACCTGTCGTGCCGATAAATACATTACCGGGGTGCATATCGGCGTGAAAAAAACCATCGCGAAATACTTGAGTAAAAAACACCTCGACACCATCGCGCGCCAAACGTTTGAAATCCACACTCATCTCACGCAAGGTATCGGTGTGCGACACGGGCACACCCGTCATCCACTCCATCACCATCACACGCCGTGTGCAATAATCCCAGCACACTTCGGGTACTGAAATCAAGGTCGAGTTGCGCATATTGTGGCGCAACTGGCTCGCATTGGCGGACTCGCATTGCAAATCCAATTCTTGATGCAAATGTCGCTCGACCTGCGCGACCACTTCCACGGGTTTGAGGCGTTTACCATCAATGTGTTTTTTGGCAAAATACCGCGCCGCCGCATACATGCACTCAATATCGGTTTTGATTAAATCGTCAATATCGGGGCGCAACACTTTGACTGCGACCTCTCGCCCTGCCCACGCACCTGATTTGACGGTGGCGCGGTGGACTTGCGCGACTGAGGCCGTGGCAACATTGTCATTCTCAAATTGACTAAACACCTCGTCAACCGACTGTCCCAATTGCGCCTCAATGATGGCGCGAATCTCTGCAGTGGGCACAGGCGTGATGCGGTCTTGCAGATGAGACAACTCGTCAACATAAACCGCAGGCAAAACATCTGGGCGTGTTGAGAGCACTTGGCCGAGTTTGATAAAAATCGGACCGAGTTCTTCAAGCGCGGTGCGCAATGAATGTGCCTCTTGAGCCATGTCTTGATGGTTTGTGCGCGGCATCACACGCCGCGCAAGGCGCGCCCCCCAACCATCACTCGGATTGAGTTCAAACAAAAGGTGCAAGACTTGGTGCTTTTTGAGCACACCCGCGACCTGCACAAAACGTTTGAGCACGGCGAACTTCATGGGTTCGCCTTCGTTTTTTGATTATGCAATCGCGCCACGCGCTGCGCCAGAGCATCGACACCGCTGCGCACCGTTTGTACATTTTTAGACAACGCGTCCAATTGCTCATGGCGCACCGCCACTGCAGGATGCAATTCGTCGCCATCCAAACAACGTGTTTTGAGTTTTTCTGTCAAAGATTGAATGTCGGACTTGGCACGCGCAAAACCTTGCTGAACCCAACCCGCAGGTGTTGCGCCAATGATCTCTGCCAACTGCACCCACACATCGGGACGCAAGTTTTCCACCAAACGGCTAACCCACTGCGCCAAGTCCGATGGTCCCGAAATATGCACATGACGCATGATGGCTTGTGTGTCCATGTTCACATCAAACGGCAAACCATCCAACGCGTCATACACCGTCGGCATCACCGTGAGCGTGGCGTTCGCTGGACTGGCGGTCACGGTTCTGTCGTCCAACTCAGGCTCAACCCGTTGCGCGCGCAAAATATCGTTGGGCACGATTTGCCAACGCAGAGTGTGATTGACATTCATAATCGGTAACACCACATCAACGATGCGATTGAAGTGCGGCACAGCGGATTCACCCACCCAAGATTCCTGTTGCGCCATTTGACGCACCGCCAGTGCGGCTGCTTGCGACAAACGATAGCCGACGTGCGAAGCCAGAAGGTCTTTATCGCTCAAGACCTGCGGCACTTGCATCAAGCCCGACACCACCTCGGTCGGCGTGGGCAACTTGGCGAGCAGTTCAAATGGATTTAAAACACTCACAGTTTGACACCCTCATGCAAAGCACACACGCCAAAAGTCATGTTGTGGTATTTCACAAACTCAAAGCCCGCATCCTGCATCATGGCTTTGAGGGTTTCTTGATCGGGGTGCATACGAATCGATTCTGCCAAATACTGATAACTGTCGGCATCATTGGCAATCAATTCGCCCATTTTGGGCAAAACATTGAATGAATAAAAGTCATACGGCTTTTGCAACAAATCATTCACTTTTGAAAATTCCAACACAAACACCCGTCCACCAGGACGCAGCACGCGGTGCATCTCTTTGAGTGCTTGCTCTTTGTGCGTCATATTACGCAGACCAAACGCCACCGTCACCACATCAAAATAATTGTCCGCGAACGGCAAATGCTCGGCATTTGCCAATGCCACAGGCGTGACCAAACCTTTATCCAACAAGCGATCACGCCCGACGCGCAGCATGGACTCATTGATGTCTGTCGCCCACACCTCACCCGACTCGCCGACTTTTTTCGCAAAGGCAATTGCCAAATCCGCTGTGCCACTTGCCAAATCCAACATCTTCATGCCTGGACGTGGTGCCACGCGATTGATGGTAAAAAACTTCCACAAGCGGTGCATACCGCCACTCATCACATCGTTCATGATGTCGTATTTGCTCGCAACCGAGTGAAACACCTCGGCCACTTTGGATTCTTTTTCATCTTCAGAGATGGTTTTGTAGCCAAAATGCGTGGTACTGTCGCCTGTGCTTTCATGCGTGCTGTCATGGGTATTGGCACTTGAATTTTGAGCGTGTTCGGGTGTATTCATGATTTTGGTTTGAAGTTTCAGTTTTAATGTTTTAAATAGGGCGCGACGCATGGATAAAAGCCACAAAGTGCGCGATAATGGGCGTTATTTTAAAGCATTTTCACCTTTTACAGTAAACTAAAAAGCACCCATGAATTACGCAAAATACATACTCACACTGTCCTGCCCCGACCAAATGGGCGTTGTCCACACCGTTTCGGGTTTTTTATTTGAGCGCGGTGGCAACATCATCGATTCAGCCCAATTTAACGATGAGGATTCTGACCGATTTTTCATGCGCGTGAATTTCGAGGAACGTCGCGCCGATGTCGGCATTGAGCAACTCAAAGCCGAATTCACCCCGATTGCCGAAAAATTCAATATGGATTGGCAACTGTTTGACGAGCGCGTGAAACCACGCTTGATGATTATGGTCTCAAAAATCGGCCATTGCCTGAACGACTTGCTGTTTCGCCATAAATCAGGCAACCTGCCTGTGGAAATTGCTGCGATTGTCTCCAACCATCCTGATTTTTATCAACTGGCTGCGTCCTACAACATCCCGTTTCACCACTTGCCACTTTTGGGTGCAAGTCCTGAACAAAAAGCCGAGCAAGAAGCGCGCGTATTGGAAGTATTCCACCAACAAAAAATCGACTTTGTGGTGTTGGCGCGTTACATGCAAATCCTTTCAAACGATTTGTGCGTCGCGCTCAACGGGCGCGCCATCAATATCCACCACTCATTTTTGCCAAGTTTCAAAGGTGCGAAACCGTATCATCAGGCGTTTAACAAAGGTGTGAAGCTCATCGGTGCGACTGCGCATTTTGTCACCGCTGATTTGGATGAGGGTCCGATTATCGAGCAAGACATCGCACGTGTTGACCACAGCATGAGTCCAGAAGAGTTAACCGCAATCGGGCGCGACGTTGAGTGCATCACCCTCGCACGCGCAGTCAAGTGGCACGCCGAACATCGGGTGGTGCTCAATGGCAAAAAGACCGTGGTGTTCAAGTAATTGCAAACCCTCCAACCAAATCCAAAAGTCGGGGTAAACTGCTTACAAACCAACATAATACGTGTCTTCTAACCACCGCTGTGGATTGGTTTTTATGTATTCAGCTATAGTACGGTAGGATTCGTCCGAACGAATAATGTGCTCGTAGTAACCACGCTGCCAAATGGATGTACCTGATGTTTGGCGCAACTGATTGATTCGTTTTGCAGAAAAAGTTTTAAAGGCTCGAACCATTTCAAACAAGCCATGAACGCGCGTAGGGGCGGGTTTCAAACCCGCCTTCTCCCGAGTCCTCTCGATGGATGACAAAGTGATGATGCCATGTACATGATTCGGCATCACGACAAAACCATCCGATTGCATGTTGGAATAATGATTGGGTAAATCCATCCATGCCAATTGTACGATTTTACCAAACGCGCTCAGGTGCATCACGCCATCTGAAACAGTTCCAAACAACGGCAATCGATTGTGTGTGCATATGGTCACGAAATACATTCCAGCCTGCGCGTAGTCGTAGTTTGGAATGCGTATCGATTGTCTACACGGATTGCTTGTCTGCGCCATGAATCACACCCTCTTTTGTTGCAAACAAGGCGGGTTTCAAACCCGCCCCTACGAACAACCTTCAATCAATTTACTACATTTTAGGCTTACTTCAACTTCCCATGACACTGTTTAAATTTTTTGCCCGAACCACACGGGCAAGGCTCGTTGCGTCCGACTTGGTAGGCATTGCCCTGCTCGTCAACGTAATTCGCACCTGCCACTGTGATCGACTGTTCATTGGCTAAATCGTCGTCGCCCTCATGTTGCAAATGCATTTGTGCTTGGGCGGCTTGCTCGTGTGCGAGGATGTTTTGCTCGGCTTGCTCAACTTCCTCTTCTTCTTGAATTTGCACATTCATCAGCACGCCCGATACATTCGCTTTCACGCGATCGAGCATCATACTAAACAATTCAAACGCTTCGCGTTTGTACTCTTGCTTCGGATTTTTTTGCGCATAACCACGCAAATGAATGCCTTGACGCAAATGGTCGAGCGCAGATAAATGCTCACGCCATTGGTGGTCTATGGTTTGCAGCATGAGCACACGCTCAAAGTTTCGGAAGCCTTCCTCACCCACGCGCTCAATTTTTGAGTGGTACACCTCGCGTGCGACGGCTTGGATGTGCGCAATCAAGTCCTCGTCAGTCGCGGATTTGTGCTCGGCCATCCACTGCGCCACAGGAATGTCCAAAGCGTACATATCGCGCAAATGGGTTTGCAACTGCGGTAAATGCCACTGCTCCTCAATCGAGCCGTGCGGCACGTAGTCACGCACGGTTTGCTCGAGCACATCGTCACGCATCGCGTGTACCGACTCGCGCACACTTTCGTCCGCACCTTCATCGAGCAAATCATTGCGCTGCGCATAAATCACGCGACGTTGATCGTTCGCCACGTCATCGTATTCGAGCAATTGTTTGCGCATATCGAAGTTATGCCCTTCAACCTTGCGCTGAGCCGATTCAATCGAGCGCGAGACCATGCCCGATTCAATCGCTTCACCACGGGGGATTTTCAGTCTGTCCATCATGGCTTTGAGGCGTTCACCTGCAAATATGCGCAACAACGAATCATCCATCGACAGGTAAAAACGCGACGACCCAGGGTCGCCTTGACGACCACCGCGGCCACGCAATTGATTGTCAATGCGGCGCGATTCGTGACGCTCTGTACCGATGATGTGCAAACCACCCGCCGCAATCACTTGGTCATGCAACGATTGCCATTCATCGTGCAGGGCTTGCACTTGACGGGCTTTTTCCTCGTCGGATAAATTCGCATCCGCCATGACGTATTCGGCTTGCTTTTTCACATTGCCACCGAGCACGATGTCGGTACCACGCCCTGCCATATTGGTCGCAATCGTAATCGTACCGGGGCGACCCGCTTGGGCGATGATTTGCGCTTCGCGCTCGTGTTGCTTGGCATTCAAAACGCTGTGCTCTAACTTCGCTTTCGTCAGCATTGCGGATAACAACTCTGAAGTTTCAATCGATGCTGTACCCACCAGTGCAGGCTGTCCACGTCTGATACAGTCTTTGATGTCTTCAATGACCGCTTCAAATTTTTCTTCGGCAGAGCGATAAATCAAGTCTTGTTTGTCAATCCGAACAATCGGACGATTGGTCGGAATCACCACGGTTTCCAAACCGTAAATTTGCTGGAACTCATACGCCTCGGTGTCCGCCGTACCCGTCATACCTGAGAGTTTTTCGTACATGCGGAAATAATTTTGAAAGGTAATCGATGCCATCGTCACCGATTCAGACTGCACGGTCACGCCCTCTTTGGCTTCAACCGCTTGGTGCAAGCCATCTGACCAGCGACGACCCGCCATCAAACGACCCGTGAACTCATCGACAATCACCACTTCATCGTTTTGCACCACGTATTCTTTGTCTTTGGTGTATAACTTGTGTGCGCGCAAAGCGGCGAACAAGAAATGCACCAGCGTGATGTTCGCCGTGTCGTACAAACTCGCGCCTTCGGGCAACAAGCCCATCTGCGTCAAAATCGCTTCGACTTTCTCATGCCCTGCTTCGGACAAATGGATTTGTTTGGCTTTCTCATCCACCCAAAAATCGCCCTCAGGCTCAGGATTGTCAGGCGTGGGTTCAACCGTTTGCGCAGTCAACTGCGCAGGCACGGTATTGAGTTTTTGATACAACTCGGTGTTGTCATCCGCAGGTCCAGAAATAATCAACGGTGTGCGCGCCTCGTCAATTAAAATCGAATCGACCTCATCGACAATCGCATAGTGCAATGGCCGCTGAACGCGCTCAGAGTGGTGGTATACCAAATTATCGCGCAGATAATCAAAGCCAAATTCATTGTTCGTACCATAGGTCACATCGGCACGATACGCGGCAATTTTTTCATCACGCTCCATGCCCGCCAAATTCACACCCACACTCAAGCCGAGGAACTGATACAAAACCCCCATATCGACCGCATCACGCTTTGCCAAATAATCATTCACCGTCACCACATGCACGCCCTTGCCCGTGAGTGCGTTGAGATACACCGCGAGCGTGGACATTAAAGTTTTACCCTCACCCGTGCGCATCTCGGCAATATTGCCCTCGTGTAGCACCATGCCGCCAATCATCTGCACATCAAAATGGCGCATTTTCAACACACGGTTCGACGCCTCGCGCACCACCGCATACGCCTCAACCAAGAGCGATTCGAGCGTTGCGCCGTCTTGGTAGCGTTGTTTGAACTCAGCGGTTTTTGCGGCCAATTGCTCGTCACTCAACGCCTGTATCTGTGGTTCTAATTGATTGATTTTTTTGACGCTTTTGCGATAAATCTTGAGCAAACGTTGATTGCGAGAACCGAATATTTTTTTGAGAAGTCCGCTGACCATGATGACCTTAACATTTAAGAATACGGCGCATGAGAAAAGCCCCATGCGCAAATCGCGACATTTTACCACGCGCACAGCGCAAATGACACCAAACCGCCCAAAATACACCCGAAACACACCATCGGCAGTATATAATCCGCGCATGAGCACGACACAAGCGAAACTTCCGAAAAACCTCTACACCATCCAAGACAGTTGGCGCAAAACCCCCGTGCTCGCGCAAGCCATGCCGCGCATTGAAACCCAGACACGCTTGACGGCGAACATCTCTGAACTGATGCCAACAACTTTGAAAAAAGGTTGGCGTGCGTATTTAGAGCGCAACACCCTCACGCTCAAAGTACCGCATCAAGCACTGGCGATGAAAATCAAACAGCAAGCACCTTTGATACTCGATGGGCTCAAAATGTACGGCTGGGACATCAAAGATATGGTGGTCAAAGTCTCACAATTCAACCGCCCCGAGTGGCTCAATCGCGCACCAAATAAAAAATTGGTTAAAAATCAGCGGGTTATCTCTGAGGTCAGTGCGCGACATATTGAGCAAACGATTGCCAACTTGCCTGAGGACGCGCCTGTGCGAACGGTTTTAATCAAATTATTGGCGCATCGGAAATAATCAAAACGCTACGTCATTGCGAGCCAGATTCATCGGCGAAGCAATCCACCCACTCATACATGGATTGCTTCCCCTCGACTAAATCATTCGAGAGTCGCAATGACGGAGTGCTTGATAAGGTTACGAGTTGTTAACCAAACATCAATTAACTTTACCGATGATTTTATTGGTATCAACCAACCCAACCATGCGACTATCGACGCTATTTGGTCGGTTATCGCCCAATAAAAACATCTTGCCATTTGGAATCTTACATTCAATACCCGCATCAAAAACTTGACACTCACCAGTATCACCAGAAAAATATTGTTTGGAAATAGTCATACCAACATTAGGTATTACCAACGCACGAAATACACGACCATCTAAGGTCTGCTCAAAAATAATAGGCGATATTTTTGATGTTTGATAAACATGGAGTTTTTGATATGCGGAGTAGTCTGCGTCATTCAAACTGACTTGACTTTGTAAAATATCTGCACCATTGATTTTTAGTTGATTGTTTTCGTAACGAACCACATCTCCAGACAATCCGACGATGCGGCTAATGTATTTGTGAACTTGTTTTGCCTCGTTCATCCGTTCATACGCGATTACATCGCCTCGTTGCAATGTGACTGAAACATCTCTTTTGATTAAACTGACACCGTAAGCATCATAATGACCATAGCCCCACTTTTTTACAACAACAACTTTTGACGGCTTTATAGTTGGAAACATACTTTCCGATGGTATTCTAAATGGCTCATAAAAAAATGCTCGAAGCGAGATAAATACAACTATCAGCAAAATAAAACCAACTAGCAAGGCATACCAGCGAGTGTATGCGGGACGCATTAAAGGCGCACGCTTGGCTAAATAAAAAGCCAAAACAGCAGTCAATAAATTAAATGCAATCGCAAGCCAACTTCCCACACTAAAGAACACCGCGGTAAACGCAACACCAATTAGTCCAAAGATAACGAGCAGCGCAATCAAACCATTGCCAACATACATCAAACCAATGGGCGCCACAAAAAAACCTAAAAAAGCAGCCAACCAAGGCTTACACCAATTATTTTGCTCTGTCATTATTCACCTCATCAATGATGCATGGATAAAACAACCATCACTCATACCCCAAACTCTTCAAACTCGCCTCATTGTTCGCCCAACCGCCACGCACTTTGACAAACACTTCCAAAAACACTTTACAGCCAAACAACTGCTCCATGTCTTGGCGCGCTTCGGAAGCGATGCGTTTCATACGCTCGCCGCCCTGCCCAATAATCATGGCTTTGTGCGCTTCTCGTTCGACCAGTATCGCCGCAGCGATACGGTACATATTTTTTTCTTCAGTAAACAGTTCAATCACGACCGTGCAGCCATAAGGCACTTCGTCGCCCGACAAACGGAATATTTTTTCACGGATGATTTCAGTCGCCAAAAAGCGCGTGGGGCGGTCGGTGATGTCGTCTTCGTCAAAAAACGGCGGGTTTTCGGGCAATAGCGGTTTGAGCTCATCGAGCAATACTTGGGTTTGCACGCCTTTTTTCGCACTCACAGGGATGATGTGTTTGAAGTTAAACCGCTCGGCGATTTTTTGCACAAATGGCAATAAATCGTTCTTTTTCTCTAAAGTATCGACTTTATTGATGACCAAAATCACAGGTGTATTCGCAGGCAAGATTTTCAACACGGCTTCGTCCTGCAACGTGAATTTCATCGCTTCAATCACCCACACCACGGCATCGACTTCACCCAAGGCTTGCGAGACATTGCGATTGAGTACACGGTTGAGCGCGCCACCATGTTTGGTCTGAAAACCTGGGGTATCGACGAAGATGTATTGGGTGTTGTCCTGCGTCAATACACCGTTGATGCGGTGGCGCGTGGTTTGCGCTTTTTTCGAGGTAATCGAGACTTTTTGCCCAATGAGTTGGTTCATCAGCGTCGATTTACCAACATTCGGACGACCAATGATGGCGATAAAGCCTGTGTGGAATGGGGTTTCGGGTGTTGTGTTCGGCATAATTTTCTGCTGGTTAATCCGTCATGCCGTGGCGAGCAACGGCATCTCCCGATTCAAGGAGGTTGCGGGTCAAGCCCGCAATGACAGCAATTCGTTTATTGAGTGCATCGGGTAAATTAATTTCTTCCGCTTTTACAACTTCACTTTCGCAATTTTTTTGAACCCTTGTCCAACAAGCGCATCGCCTTGCTTGCCGCGTCCTGCTCGGCGATTCGACGCGACGCGCCTGTGCCTTGGGTTTTGAGGCTTAGCGCAGGAATTTCGCACGACATTGTAAAGGTCTGCTCGTGCGCCGCGCCTTCAATGCTGAGAATATCGTATTTCGGCACGGGCAATTTTTGCGCTTGGAGGCGTTCTTGCAACTGGGTTTTCGCGTCCTTGCCCGCGGTGTTTGGGTCGAGTTCATCGAGCATCGGCTGATACAAGCGCGTGACCACGCTCTGCGCAGTGGCAAAATCGGCATCACAAAAGATTGCACCGAATATCGCTTCAACCGCATCGGCCAAGATAGACGGTCGCTCGGAGCCACCACTTTTCAACTCGCCATCACCGAGAAATAGATAACGACTCAATTGCAGATTCTGCGCAATCACCACCAAGGCTTCTTGACGCACCAAATGCGCACGGATGCGCGAGAGTTCGCCCTCTTTTTGCCCTTTGAATTGCTGATACAGACAATACGCAATGGTGCAATTGAGCACGCCGTCACCCAAGAATTCCAAACGCTCGTAGTGCTCGACCGCATAACTGCGGTGGGTAAGGGCTTGTTGCAAGAGTTTGGGATTGGTGAACTGATAACCCAATTGTTCCTGCAACAATCCCAAGGATAAACGCCGTGTGCTCATAGATGACTGATTACCGAATGGATGTGCCAATGCGCGACGGATGCGAGAAGTTCATCCATACAAAATAGGCTTTGCCAATGATGTTCGCCTCGGGTACAAATCCCCAATAGCGACCATCGGTGCTGTTGTCACGATTGTCGCCCATCATCAAATACTGTCCCGCGGGAACGGTACATTCCATGCCCGTGTTGTTTGGGAAATAGGTACACGCACTGGTGTTTTTGCTAAATGGGTATTCGGTCAAACCATTGGGGTTGATGGCAGGTTGCTTTTCGATGGTCAAAATATCGTGCGGCACTGCGCCCTCTTCGACCGATTTGGTCATGATGACACCGAGCACGGGTTTGTTGGTGTTGGCATAGGTTGGATACTCAGCGTCGGGAATGGTACCCGATTTGGGCATTTGCTGATAGGTTTGACCATTGACCGTCAACACCTTGTTTTCATAGCGCACCACGTCCCCCGGTACGCCCACCACGCGCTTGATGTAACTTTGTGATTTATCAGGTGGAAATTGAAACACCACCACGTCCCCTTTTTTCGGCTGGTTCATCGGCACAATGGTTTGATTACCAATCGGCAAACGCAGACCGTAGGTGTATTTGTTCACGAGAATAAAATCACCCACATACAAATTCGGCAGCATCGAGCCCGATGGAATGCGAAATGGCTCAACAATGAACGAGCGTAAGACAAACACCAACGCAATCACACCGAACAAGCCTGCCGTGTATTCCAACCAAGCAGGTCGCGCTAAAGCCGCACGCACCGCGCCGTCATAACCCCCTTGTCCGCTGGCTTTTGCTTTGTCAAAAATCGCCTCGGCATTTTTTTTGCGTTGCGGTGCGAAGTAGAACTTATCCGCAAGCCAAAACAAACCTGTCACCACAAACAACACAGTCAACAATATTCCAAACCACATAAACTTTTCCTTATTAAAAGCGCAACACCGCTGATTTCAACCTGCGCATTTTAGCACGCCATGAGGATAACGCTGCTGAACCACGCGCATCAATCATCCACGCGCAAAATCGCCAAAAACGCTTCCTGCGGCACTTCAACCGAGCCGACTTGTTTCATGCGTTTTTTACCTGCTTTTTGTTTCTCTAACAATTTTTTCTTACGTGTGATGTCACCACCATAACATTTTGCCAAAACGTTTTTGCGCATCGCTTTGACGTTTTCACGCGCAATGATGTTCGCGCCAATCGCCGCTTGAATCGCCACATCGTACATTTGGCGCGGAATCAATTCGCGCATTTTCGCCGCCACCGCACGCCCACGGAACGCCGCGTTCGAGCGGTGCACAATGAGTGCGAGCGCATCAACTTTCTCGGAGTTAATCAATATATCGACCTTGACCACATCGGCGGCGCGGTATTCTTTGAACTCATAATCCATCGAGGCGTAGCCGCGCGAGGTGGATTTGAGTTTGTCAAAAAAGTCCATCACCACTTCAGCCATCGGGATGTCATAAGTCAGTTTGACCTGACGGCTGTGGTAGTGCATGGCGATTTGCACGCCGCGTTTTTGCGTACACAGCGTCATCACACTACCGACATACTCAGATGGCATGAATAAATTCACGGTCACAATCGGCTCGCGAATCTCATTAATCCGCGATGGGTCGGGCATTTTCGACGGATTCTCAACGGGAATCACCGTACCATCGCGCATCTCGACTTCGTACACCACCGATGGCGCGGTGGTAATCAAATCCATATCGAATTCGCGTTCCAAACGCTCTTGCACAATCTCCATGTGCAACAATCCGAGGAAACCACAGCGAAAGCCAAAACCCAGTGCCTGCGAGACTTCAGGCTCATAGTGCAATGAGGCATCGTTGAGTTTGAGTTTTTCGAGCGAATCGCGCAAGGCTTCGTATTCTGAGGACTCGACAGGATACAAACCTGCGAATACCTGTGGTTGGATTTCCTTAAACCCCGGTAAGGCTTGAGCAGCAGCGGGGTTTTTTTGTGTCGCCACATGGGTGATGGTGTCGCCGACTTTCGCCGCGCTCAATTCTTTAATCCCCGTGATGATAAAGCCCACTTGCCCTGCGGACAGTTGCGGCAGGTTTTTTGACTTCGGGGTAAACACACCCAAATGCTCCACGCCATGCTGCGCGCCCGTTGCCATCATCAGGATTTTATCGCGCTGCTTGAGCGTGCCATTTTTCACCCGAACCAACATCACCACGCCGACATAGTTATCAAACCATGAGTCAATAATCAAGGCTTGGAGCGGCGCGTCAGGGTCGCCCTCAGGTGGCGGGACGCGCTCAATCAAACGCTCGAGCACCTCATCCACACCCTGCCCCGTTTTCGCCGAGCACAGCACCGCGTCAGAAGCCTCAATCCCAATCACATCCTCGATTTCGAGAATCGCATTGGCTGGCTCGGCGGCGGGCAAATCAATTTTATTCAAGACGGGAACAACTTCAACACCCAACTCAATCGCGGTGTAGCAGTTCGCCACGGTCTGTGCTTCCACCCCTTGTGAGGCATCGACCACCAGCAATGCGCCTTCACACGCCGACAGTGAGCGCGAGACTTCATACGAAAAATCCACGTGACCAGGGGTGTCAATCAAATTGAGGTTATAAATCTCGCCGTTTTTCGCTTTATAGTTCAATGCCGCGGTCTGTGCTTTAATTGTAATCCCGCGCTCACGCTCAATGTCCATAGAGTCCAACACTTGCGACTCCATTTCACGCGCGGACAAGCCACCACACATGTGAATGATGCGGTCTGCGAGCGTGGATTTGCCATGGTCAATGTGGGCAATGATGGAAAAGTTACGGATATTTTTCATGAAAGTTGTTCAGTTTGAATCGGTTTTGTGTCAAATCAGATGAAGACGCAATAAAGGCGGCATTTTACTTGAAAATACCGCCTGTCGGGTGTCTTTCGGGCGTGTATCGCACCGCATTCCATATTTTCCCGAACTGATTACGTATCGCCCAAAAACCCATTTCGTCGAAAAGTCAGCACCAAGGTATCGCGACAACCGTATTCGCCAACGGGTTGTATCGGCGTGGACTCATGCACGACCCGCGCATCGTTCATCCACAACAAAGACCACGGCTCGGTCAAGGTAAACCGCTCGCCATGCGTGCCTTGTGCATCAAACACGCGCGTCTCACCTCCTTTGATGCCCTCGCGCTTGAGCAAAAACACCATGACAAAATCCACACCATCACGATGCGCACCTTCGGGGGTTGGGCGACCGATGCCATCGGTGGTGTCGATGCGAAATTGATGCGCCTCGATATACCATGTGTCGTCTTTGGCGGGTTTCACTGCAGAACATAGGTTCGCCGAAGTGCGCAACAGTTGTTGCCACACCGTACTTGTCGTCACCTCTGTACTGATGGGCTCAAACCAACGGTGCATACCTCCGTGCAGGGCGTTGTATTCAACGGGTTGAAAATGCGCCCGATGCGCCACTTGGGTCAATTCATTCTGACGCGCCACAAAACAAGCGTGACGGCGCAGACGATAACGCCCACCGTCTTTGAGATAAGCATCCCGCGCCAAATGATTCCAACTGTCATTTAATTCATTTAAATTCAGATTGTTTTCGCCCAAACCCATCAAGGCATCAACACCTGCCGACGCAAGAACGCCGAAGCCTGCCGTTTGCAGAGTCGAGATAATATTTTCTGGGTGTGTTATGGGCGCAGGTATGGTAGCGAGCATGGTGTCCTTGTATCATTTTCAAGCGAGTGTTGATTGAGCGTATTGTACCTATTTACGGTACAAATAAAAACTGCACATAAAATAGCGCGACATGTTGACGTCCCCTGATCTGATGCACGCCCACGCGGGGCGTAGAAACGAGAAATATGTAGCGAGGCGATTTCGTGGGCGTAGCCCGCGCCACACAGGACAGACCATAAATTTTTTCAAAAAAAATTTCATCTAAAACCTTGAAAAATCATCTTTCACCATCATTATTAGCAGTCCAAGCGGAAGAGTGCTAAAATGCGCTCCGCAAGTTTTTATCCGAACATTTGTTTGATTGTCATTATTATTAAAGGAGTTTATCCATGAATATTCGTCCATTACACGACCGTGTGATTGTAAAACGCGTTGAAGCCGAACGCACCACTGCTTCTGGCATCGTCATTCCTGACAGTGCGACTGAGAAACCCGATCAAGGTGAAGTGTTGGCAGTCGGTCCGGGCAAACGCAATGACCAAGGCGTACAAGTGGCTTTGGACGTGAAAGTCGGCGACCGCGTGTTGTTTGGTAAATATGCAGGCCAATCAGTTAAAGTCGATGGCGATGAAGTGCTCGTGATGCGCGAAGAAGACATCATGGGTGTGGTTCAAGCTTAAACAAGTCTAACTATCGAATATTTAAACCCATTTGATTATCAATAAAAGTTAAAAAGGAGCATTAATATGCCAGCTAAACAAGTATTATTCGGCGATGCCGCTCGTGCAAAAATGGTTGAAGGCGTCAACGTTCTCGCCGATGCAGTCAAAGTCACTTTAGGTCCTAAAGGTCGCAATGTGGTGTTGGAACGCAGTTTCGGCGGCCCAACTGTCACCAAAGACGGCGTATCTGTTGCCAAAGAAGTCGAGCTCAAAGACAAATTCCAAAACATGGGCGCACAAATGGTCAAGGAAGTCGCCTCACGCACAGCCGACAACGCAGGTGATGGCACAACCACTGCCACCGTTTTGGCACAATCCATCGTGCGCGAAGGCATGAAATACGTCGCCGCAGGTATGAACCCTATGGATTTGAAGCGCGGGATTGACAAAGCCACCTCGGCTGCAATTGAAGAGTTGCGTAAAATCTCTAAACCGACTTCTTCCAACAAAGAAATCGCCCAAGTCGCGACGATTTCTGCCAACTCGGATGACTCCATCGGCACGATTATCGCTGAAGCGATGGACAAAGTCGGTAAAGAAGGCGTGATTACAGTTGAAGACGGAAAATCATTACAAAATGAGTTGGATGTAGTTGAAGGGATGCAATTTGACCGTGGTTATTTGAGCCCATACTTCATCAACAACGCTGAAAAACAAGTGGTTGAAATGGACAGCCCATTTGTATTGTTGTTCGACAAAAAAATCTCCAACATCCGTGATTTATTGCCCACTTTGGAGCAAGTTGCCAAATCAGGTCGCCCATTGTTGATTATCGCTGAAGACGTGGACGGCGAAGCCTTGGCAACTTTGGTGGTCAACAACATTCGTGGCATCCTCAAAACCGCAGCGGTCAAAGCCCCGGGCTTTGGCGATCGTCGCAAAGCGATGTTGGAAGACATCGCCATCCTCACGGGTGGTACTGTGATTGCCGAAGAAACGGGTTTGACTTTGGAGCAAGTGACGCTGGAGCATTTGGGTCAAGCCAAACGCGTTGAAATCGCCAAAGAAAACACCATCATCATCGATGGCGCAGGCGTGACAGCCAACATCGAAGCGCGCGTCAAACAAATCCGTGCGCAAATCGAAGAATCGACTTCAGATTACGACCGCGAAAAATTGCAAGAGCGCGTTGCCAAACTCGCAGGTGGCGTGGCGGTGATTAAAGTCGGTGCAGCCACTGAAGTTGAAATGAAAGAGAAAAAAGCCCGCGTCGAAGACGCGTTGCACGCGACTCGCGCTGCGGTTGAAGAAGGCATCGTGGCTGGCGGCGGCGTGGCATTATTGCGCGCTCGTGCGGCCATCAGCGGTTTGACGGGTTCAAACGCCGAACAAAACGCGGGCATTCAAATCGTTTTGCGCGCGATGGAAGAACCATTGCGTCAAATCGTCTTGAACGCAGGCGACGAGCCATCGGTCATCGTCAATCAAGTGATGGCGCACGCAGGCAACTATGGCTACAACGCTGCGACTGGCGAGTATGGCGACTTGGTTGAACAAGGTGTCTTGGATCCAACCAAAGTCACCCGCACTGCATTGCAAAATGCCGCATCGGTCGCAGGCTTGGTCTTGACCACTGACTGCATGATTGCTGAACTCCCAGAAGACAAACCAGCCATGCCAGACATGGGTGGCATGGGCGGTATGGGTGGTATGGGCGGCATGATGTAATGGTCTGTTAACCTATCCAAAACACGAAAAAGCCCAGCAATGGGCTTTTTTTAACCGCTAAAAAAACCTGTATTTTTCTCAACAGCCTCACTCCTGCTCTTAGATGTAAGAAATCGACGCGTTGTTTACAATTGTTTCAAGTGTAAACAACACTCGGAAAAGTTACACCTGCCTACAAAAAACACTTTCCCTCAGCATATTCAGTCGTTATTTTTGGAATATGATTTTCCAAAAAAAATGAGTGGAACATCCCAAAAGTATTCATGTAGGCATCTCGTAAGCCTGATGGGTTATGTTACCATTCACACACTTTTAGGAGATTATTATGAGCACAACCTCATTTGCCCCACAAATCAAAATCCCCGCCACCTATATGCGTGGCGGCACGAGCAAAGGTGTATTTTTTAAACTCACTGACTTGCCCGAATCCGCGCAAGTCGCAGGAGAAGCGCGCGACAAACTCCTCATGCGTGTGATTGGTTCACCCGACCCTTATGGCAAACAAATCGACGGCATGGGCGGCGCAACCTCCTCAACCAGCAAAACCGTGATTTTGAGCAAAAGCACTCGCCCTGACCATGACGTGGATTACTTGTTTGGTCAGGTCTCGATTGACACTGCGTTTGTGGACTGGTCTGGCAACTGTGGTAATCTATCCTCAGCCGTTGGCTCGTTTGCGGTTGCCAGCGGATTGGTTGATGCAGAACGCATTCCTGAAAACGGCATCTGCACCGTGCGCATTTGGCAAGCCAATATTGGCAAAACCATCATCGCCCATGTACCCATCACCAACGGACAAGTGCAAGAAACAGGCGACTTTGAACTGGACGGCGTGACCTTTCCAGCGGCAGAAGTAGAACTCGAATTTCTTGACCCAGCGGACGATGGCGAAGATGGTGGCGCGATGTTCCCCACAGGAAATCTTGTGGACGATTTGGAAGTGCCCAACATTGGCACCTTCAAAGCCACGATGATTAACGCTGGCATCCCAACCATTTTCGTCAATGCAGCCGACATTGGCTATACGGGCACGGAACTACAAGACGCCATCAACAATGACACCGCCGCTTTGGAAAAATTTGAAACCATCCGCGCATACGGCGCGGTGAAAATGGGCTTAATCAAAGACATCAGTGAAGCCGCCAAACGCCAGCACACACCCAAAGTCGCCTTTGTCGCCCCACCTGCCGACTATGTGTCGTCCAGCGGTAAAGCCGTCAACGCCGGCGATATTGACCTGCTCGTGCGCGCCCTGTCTATGGGCAAACTGCACCACGCCATGATGGGCACGGCGGCGGTCGCCATCGGCACAGCGGCAGCGGTCACAGGAACATTGGTCAATACAGTGGCGGGCGGGGGTGAAAAATCAGCGGTGCGCTTTGGTCACCCATCGGGCACGCTGCGCGTGGGCGCGGAGGCAAAAAAAGTGAATGGGCAATGGACAGTGACCAAAGCCATCATGAGCCGTTCAGCACGCACGCTGATGAGTGGTTGGGTGCATGTGCCTGCGGATTGTTTTTGAGTTTTGGGCTTGGATTTAATCCAATATCTCACTAAGTATAAAATGTCAGAACATCTTCACTTCTACAAATTTAAACCAATAGATAAGTGGTTAATTGACGCTATTGTCAATTGCTCAATATATGCGTCCAAGCCCGAAAACTTAAATGATCCTTTTGACTGCCAAATAGACCTAGAAAAGGCTTTTGAACAAGCTATCTCTTCAGCAACAGGTCAAAAATTAAACTTCATAAAATCTTTCTATGAAAATAAAGAATTTATAGAGAATTGGAAACATGAGATTAGCCTAAAAGGAGTGTACTCATTTTCATTTATCAGTAATGAGACATTATCTAACCCTCTTATGTGGTCACATTATGCAGATGAGCATAGAGGAGTTTGTCTAGAGTACATCATCCCTAAGCAATTTATTATTGATAATCTAATCTCACCAAACGCGGAAAACAACTTAGTCTTATGTAATAAAGTTGAATATCAAAACAGTGGAATTGTAAATGCCATTCTTGAAGCTCCTCAAGAGCTGAGGTCATTTACTCAAATTTTACTTAGCAAGTACCTTTTAACGAAAAATATTTCATGGCAATATGAAAATGAAGGCAGATTAATTTTAAAACTAAGTGGCAGCATTAAACTGCCAAAAACCTCCTTGCATCGAGTATATTTTGGTCTACGCTCCAATGAATCAGATATCACTTTAATTACAAAATTGGCAAAAAATTATTCAGGCTGTAATAGTTTTTATAAGTTAACGAAAGATAATCGCGATTATCAAGTTAATTTTCAGGAAATAGAACCTACAACCTGCAATGAGTACGACTAATTCGCGCAAACCGCATTAAGCCTTTCTCATAACATTAAAACCTGCTAACTATTCACCTGCAACCAAAACGTCACGGGTCCATCATTGACCAACGAAACTTGCATATCCGCAGCAAATTCGCCCGTCTGTACGATGCTGTGTTTGGCTTGTGCACGCTTGACCCAATCTTCATACAATTCTCGTGCTAAGTCAGGTGCGGCGGCAGGGGTGAAACTGGCGCGTGTGCCGCTGTTGGTATCGGCGGCAAGGGTGAATTGCGAGACGATGAGCAATCCGCCGTGCGCGCCATTGCCATCGAGGTTTTGCACTGAGCGGTTCATCTTGCCCGCCTCGTCGCTGAATACCCGATACGCCAAGACTTTGTTCAATAGTTTTTCGCCAATGGCAGGCGTATCGTTTTTCTCAGCGCACAGCAACACCAGCAAACCTTGCTCAATTTGACCTGTAATGCGTTGCTCAACGGTGACGGATGCACGTTGGACGCGTTGGATGAGTGCAATCATTTTAAATGTGTTTTATCAAAATTTAATTCGTGAATGGTATGGCGAAACAACGGCATCGCTCATTCAAAAAGGTTGCGATTTTGAATCAAGCTCACAATGACTTTGGATGATGGCTGCCCTTTACAGTACTCATCAATTATTTGATATCAGAGGTATCAGAGGTATCAGAAGCCACAAAGCCATAATCGCGCTCCACCTTAGCAATCCGCGTGAAATACTGCGCATACCACTGCGCGCGTCCTTGATTGCGCGCAATGGTGTGCTCAATGTTATTTCGCCATGCCGCAATGTTCTCTAAACTATCCCAGTAGGAATTCGTAATGCCAAAGCCGTCCGCACCGCGCACAGACTCCACGCCGAGGTAGCCTTCTTGCTGTGCTGCCAGTTGTAGCATTTTTTCTGCCATGGTTTCATAACCGTTGTCACCCTCTGTGCGTTGGGTGGTAAACGCCACCACGTAGTAGGGTGGCTGCGGGGTGTTGGCGAATGGGGGCATAAAACTACCTTTCAATAAGTGTCATTGCGAGCGAAACGTGGTAATCCAACGGTGTGCCTTGGTTGACGGCGTATGGATTGCTTCGCTATGCTCAACAATGGCGTGGGATTATTGCTCGCTGTAGTTGTTCAACTTGGCTTGGCGACGTGCTTTGACCGCTTTGGACAACACGCTCAAAACCAACTCCGACTGCGCCCAATCGATACAACCATCGGTGATGCTCTGACCGTAAGTGAGTGCTTGCCCTTCAACCAAGTCTTGACGACCGCCGACCAAATGGCTTTCAATCATCACGCCAAAAATCCGCTCATCCCCTGCCGCCATTTGCTCGGCGATGTTTTCGCACACAGGCACTTGTCGCTCAGGATTTTTCTCAGAGTTGGCATGCGAGGCATCGACCATCACGCGCTGTGGCAAACCTGCTTTAGCGATTTGCTCACACGCCGCATTCACAGATGCTGCATCGTAATTCGGCGTTTTCCCACCGCGCAAAATCAGATGACAATCGGCATTGCCGTTGGTCGAGACAATCGCCGAGTGCCCTGCTTTGGTCACGGATAAAAAGTGGTGCGGGCGACGCGCCGCGAGGGTCGCATCAATCGCAATTTTCACATTGCCGTCTGTACCATTTTTAAAGCCGACTGGACACGACAGCCCCGAAGCCAATTCACGATGCACCTGTGACTCGGTGGTGCGTGCGCCAATCGCGCCCCAGCTAACCAAATCAGCGATGTACTGCGGTGAAATCACGTCAAGGAACTCGACCGCAGCGGGCATACCCATTTCGTTGATGTGCAGGAGCAGCTCACGCGCGGTGCGTAGCCCTTTATTGATGTCAAAGGTTTTGTTTAAATCAGGGTCGTTAATCAAGCCCTTCCAACCAACCGTCGTGCGCGGTTTTTCAAAATACACGCGCATGACGATTTCTAAGGTGTCTTTGTATTTTTCACGCTCGACCATCAAGCGTTGCGCGTATTCAATCGCCGCTTGGGTGTCGTGAATGGAGCAAGGGCCAATCACCACCACCAAACGGTCATCGGCATCGTGCAGCACACGATGAATGGCCTCGCGGCTTTCAAAGGTGGTTTGCGCGGCGGCTTCTGACAGTGGGAATTCGCGCATGATGTGCATGGGCGGTGCGAGTTCTTCGATTTTCTTGATGCGAACGTCATCGGTTGTATTCATTGTGTTTCCTTAAAATAAATAATCAAAATTAAAAAATGGCATAAAAAAACCGCTAAACAGGTTTAGCGGTTTTATGTATTTGGGTCGCACAAGGCTCACCGAACAGATCCACCGCCAGTTCGTGTAAAGTGCCAGAAATAAAAAGATTGTGCGTGTTGCATGTGGGTGCTCTCTAAAGCGTCAAAAATTCAATACCCGTATTTATAGACCCTTTTGCTGAAAAAAGCAAGGAAAAGAATTGGATTGTCCAGATTAAATCCCTCTCACCAGCACGCAGTGTGGCTAAACCACATCCTTGGCATAACTCTCACGCACCATGTCGATGATGTCCACGGTGATGCTCGGGACATTTGGCAGGCGTGTGCGCAAAGTTTTTGCCATGTTTGAGGTGAGTGCTTGCTTCTGCTCCATCGTTCGTCCATCCAACAGGCGAATGATGATGTGAATAAACTCACCCTTGCCAACAGACGATGCGCCAAGCACATAATCATTCACCACGAATGCACGGGTTTTGATGTCGGCTGTGCCAAACAGTCCTGAATTGATCATCACTTGATGTGCGGTTTGCAGCAATTGTGCTGTGTCCATCGGAAGATTGGGCGTGTGCTCTATGATGCAATGGGGCATATTAAATCTCTTTTTTCGATAAATAGTCTTGTAACCAAAACGCGCCCAATTGGGTTTTCACATCAGGAACCCAACCTTGGCGTATCCAGTTCATCAATTCAGCCAATGGCACGCGCATGACCTGCACAAACTCGTTGTCGTCCAATTGTTGTTGTCCCGAATCGTGCAAGTGTTCTGCAACATAAAAATGAATCACTTCGTCGCAATACGCCAGCGCGTTGTGAATGTCGGTGATGTGGGTGTAGCGTTGTGCTGTGTAACCTGTTTCTTCGAGTAATTCGCGTTGTGCTGTGATTAACGGAGTTTCACCTGCGTCTTTTTTCCCCGCTGGAAATTCGACGAATACTTGGCGCATGGGGTAGCGGTATTGACGCTCTACAAGCACATCGCCATTTTCAAACACAGGAATAATCATCACCGCCCCAGGGTGCTGCAAATATTCGCGGTAAGAAGTGGCACCATTGGGCAAACGCACTGTGTCGCGATGAACTTTCAAGTAATCCCCTGTGTACACCAGTTCGCTACTCAGGGTATCTTCGCCCAAGCCCGTGGGGTCTTGCAGGAGATTTAAATCGTATTGTTTTGTTGTCATATTGTCTTTGGTGTAGGGCAATAAAAAAACGCGTGAATTCCACGCGTTTGAGTCCGTATTAAGCGCGTCGCCATAAATAACGCCACACAAAAGCAGGAAATGCCGCAATCACGAATAGCAAAAACGTGACCGCATAAAATTCCCAACCTTGCTTGGCGACTTGCCCTGCTTGTGCTTCAAACGCTTTACCAATCGCAATCCAAACGGCATACGCCAATAAAAACTCAGCAATGCGCAACCACGGTTTTTTATTGAATTTCAATACAGGGATACTGAAAAAACCGCGTTCACTCATTAAAGGCAAACTGGCCAATATAAAACCTGCAATCAGCACCATGCCGATTGTGACACTCATACCGCACCCAAAGTTTTAAGCACCGCATTGACCGCCATTTGAATCAAGCCATTGGGCAACACACCCAAAATCACCAAAACCAAAGCATTGACAGTCAACACACCATGCTGAACCGCTGAGAAATGAATTGGTGTGTTGTTATCAGGCTTATCAAAGTACATGGTTTTAACCACGCGCAAATAGTAAAACGCGCCAATCAAAGAGAACAACACCGCCACCAAAGCCAGTTTAAATAAACCTGCATTGACCAAACCTTGAATCACCACAAATTTCGCCATAAAGCCAACCAAGGGCGGAATCCCAGCCAATGAAAACATCACCAACATAATCAAGAAAGCGAGCCACGGATTGCGTTGGTTCAAACCCTTGAAATCTTCGATTTGATCGGCTTCAAACCCAACGCTGGTCATTGCCAAGACCACACCGAAACTCGCCAAGGTCATAATCGCATAGATGATGACGTAGTAGAACGCATTGCCCACACCAATTGCCGTCAGATATGGGTCAATCCCTGAGCGCGCAGACAAGAAACCGAGCAACACAAAACCCATGTGTGAAATACCAGAGTACGCCAACATGCGTTTGTAACTTTTTTGACGAATCGCACTCAAGTTACCCAAAATCAATGAAAGCACTGCAAGTACGGCAAACATTTGTTGCCAATCGGCCGCCAAATTCGGCAAAGCCTGCACAAACATGCGCACCACCATCACGAACGCTGCAATTTTCGGCGCGGCGGCAATCATCATGGTCACTGCCGTGGGCGAACCTTGATACACATCAGGCACCCACATATGGAAAGGCACAACACCCAATTTAAATGCCACGCCTGCCACCAAGAACACCAAGCCCATAATCAAAATCGGCATTTGCGTGTCCACATGACCGCTGACAATCTTATTCGCGATTTCCGTGTAACCCAAACTGCCACCTGTCGCACCATAAACGAGTGACATACCAAACAACAACAAGCCCGAAGCAATCGCGCCCAAAATAAAGTATTTCATCGCCGCTTCAATCGAG
The DNA here is from genome assembly GCA_018261955.1 of Burkholderiaceae bacterium. Taxonomy (GTDB): domain Bacteria; phylum Pseudomonadota; class Gammaproteobacteria; order Burkholderiales; family Burkholderiaceae; genus CTSOIL-112. The sequence goes on along the minus strand of JAGTRK010000002.1, from coordinate 226,789 downwards.
CGCGTGTGGTCACGGCGCAAAGCGACCATGGCATACAAAGATAAAGCCTGTAACTCCAAACCCATATACAAGGCCATCAAATTCGAAGATGAAATCATCACCATTTGACCGACCAATGAAAACAGCGCAAGGCTGTAGTACTCGCCGTGCAGGAAGTTGCGCTCAGCGGCATAGCGTTGACCGTACACCAATGCAACCGCCACCGAAATCATTGAGAACATTTTTGCCAAATTTGCCAATGGGTCAGAGACAAACATATCATTAAATGCCATCAAAGTGGCACCCGAGTGCAACAATCGTGCGGTCAAAATGCCCGCCAATGCCATCGCAAGCAAACTCACAACATGAATCACTTTGCGATACGCGTCAGAGTGCGTGGCTAATTCTATCAACAGCACCAACGTCGCCACGACAGCGAGGATGATTTCAGGATAAACAATAAAAAAGTTTGGCATAACGTTTTAACCTCAATTTAAGCACTTGGCACTTGGTTTTGAGCAGGCTCGATTGTATTTGTAAATTAAATTTCTAAATAATGGAACAACGCGTCACTCAGGGTTTGAGTGGTAATTTGCTCTGCGATACATGTTGAATGAGTTCGTTCACCGATGCGTCCATGGTATTAGTAAACGGCAGTGGATACAGCCCCATGAACAACACGGCAAAAGCCATCAACGACAAAATTAACAATTCACGTTTATTCGCATCGGTCACCTCAGCCACATGGTGGTTCGCCACAGGACCGAACACCACACGTTTATACATCCACAGCGAATACGCCGCGCCGACAATCAAAGTCGTTGCCGCCGCCGCCGCAATCCAGAAATTAAATTTGGTCGCGCCGATGATGACCAAAAACTCACCCACAAAACCACTGGTTGCAGGTAAACCCGCGTTCGCCATGGTGAACAACATAAAGAATGCGGCAAATTTAGGCATGGTGTTAACAATCCCGCCATACGCCGAAATTTCGCGGCTGTGCACACGGTCGTACATCACGCCGATACAGAAGAACATCGCGGCCGACACAAAGCCGTGCGAAATCATTTGTAAAATCGCACCTTGAATCGCCACATCATTGCCCAAACCTTGCGCGTTGAACATAAAGAAACCCAAGGTCACAAAGCCCATGTGCGCAATCGAAGAATACGCCACGAGTTTTTTCATGTCTTTTTGCACCAAAGCGACCAAGCCAACATACACCACCGCAATCAATGATAAGGTGATGATGAGCCAAGCCAAAGAGCGCGATGCGTCAGGCGCGATGGGCAAAGAGAACCGCAAAAAGCCATACGCACCGAGCTTCAACATAATCGCCGCCAAGACCATAGAGCCGCCCGTCGGTGCTTCCACGTGGGCATCAGGCAACCACGTGTGCACTGGCCACATCGGCACTTTCACTGCAAATGCGATGAGGAACGCAAAGAAAATTAGTTTTTGTACGCCCATCGCCAATGGATAAGCTTGCCATGCCAAGATGTCAAATGTGCCTGTTACATAACGCAGATACGCGATGGCAATCAGCATCAGGAGCGAACCCATCAAGGTGTACAGGAAAAATTTAAACGCCGCATACACACGGTTCGGTCCACCCCACACACCCACGATAATGTACATGGGAATTAAAGTTGCTTCAAAAAATATGTAGAATAAAAAACCATCGGTGACAGAGAACACACCGACCATCAAACCCGACAAAATCAAGAATGCGGCGTTGTATTGCGCGACTTTGTTTGAAATCACTTCCCAGCCTGCCAAAATCACCAACACTGTGACAAACGCAGTCAAAGGCACAAACCACATCGACAAACCATCCACGCCCAACGCGTAGCTGGCATTGATGCTCGATACCCACGCATGATTTTCGACGAACTGCATTTTCGCCGTGCCTGATTGGAACAGCGTCATCACGGGAATGGTCACGACGAGACTGACAATCGCACCAACCAGCGCGACCACGCGAGCCAATCTATCACGCGCGTTGCGTCCCAAGACCAATGTCACCACACCAAACAAGATGGGCACCCAAATCGCTAAACTTAACCAAGGCATATGCATATCGCTACCACTTTATTTAAATTAAATACGAATTTTGTTGTTGAGGTCAGTAGACCTTACAAACCCCCAACGTCTTCATTCAAAACAAACCGCGTTGGGGGAAAGTCTCCCAACCCAACTTTTATTTACAGCGTGACAATCATCAGCAAGAAAAACGCCAAACCAATCACCATTGCAAACGCATATTGATAAATCAAACCCGATTGGAACAAACTCATCGCCTGCGCAAATACATTGACCACTTTCGCCGCACCATTGACCACGAACCCATCAATCAATTTGGTGTCTGATACTTTCCATAAAAACTCACCAATCTTGCGCGCGCCACCCGCAATCACAGTTTCATTGAATTTATCGAAGTAATATTTGTTTTCCAAGAGATTGTTGAGCAAAGGTGTTTTCGCTTTAATCGCCGCAGGAATCGAAGGTTTGAGCATATAAAACACATACGCCGTGACCACACCCGCCAATGCCAACCAAAATGGTGCGGTAGAGATTGCATGCATCGCCATACCCATCGCGCCACCGTGCTGTTCAAACACTTTTGCCAACTCTTCCATCGCAGGATGACGCTCGACATCAATGGCAATCACCCCTTTGAAAAACTCGCCAAACAGCATCGGCTCAATGGTCATAAAACCAATAATCACCGAAGGAATCGCCAGCAGAATTAAGGGCACAGTCACTACCCAAGGAGACTCATGCGGTTTGTCATTCGGCCCTAAACCGTGGTGGTGTTCATCGTGATTGGCGTGGTCGTCATGCCCATCGTGAGCGGCGTGGTCATCATGACCGTCATGACCATGTGCAGCCATATGCTGCTCGGTGTTGCTCATCCAACGCTCTTTGCCATGAAACACCATGAAATACATACGGAATGAATAAAACGCTGTGATAAACACACCTGCCAATACAGCATAGTAGGCAAACGTTGCGCCCGTTTGGTGTGCATGCATCGCTTCAGCCGCCGCTTCGATAATCGAATCTTTTGAGTAAAAACCAGCGAAAAATGGTGTGCCAATCAAAGCCAACGAACCAATCAATGAAGTGATCCAAGTAATCGGCATGTATTTGCGCAGACCACCCATATTGCGCATGTCTTGGTCATGGTGCATGCCCATAATCACCGAACCCGCCCCCAAAAACAACAAGGCTTTAAAGAACGCGTGGGTCATCAAATGGAACACCGCGACTGAATAGGCCGACACACCGAGCGCGACAGTCATATAACCGAGTTGCGAGAGGGTCGAGTACGCCACCACGCGTTTCACGTCGTTTTGGATGATGCCCAAAAAACCCATAAACAACGCCGTGATCGAACCAATAATCAATACGAACGACAAAGCGGTATCGGACAATTCAAACAACGGCGACATGCGTGTGACCATGAATATACCCGCTGTCACCATGGTTGCCGCGTGAATCAAGGCAGAAATTGGGGTTGGGCCTTCCATCGAGTCAGGCAGCCACACGTGCAATGGCACTTGCGCCGATTTACCCATCGCACCGATGAACAAGCAGATACAAATGACCGTAATCAACATCCAGTCCATACCTGGGAACATCAAGGCTGCAAGCTCTTCGCGTTTAGCAAACACTTCTGCATAGTCTAAAGTACCTGCAAAAGCATAAATCAAACCAATACCCAGAACAAAACCAAAGTCACCCACGCGATTGACTAAAAATGCCTTCATATTGGCAAAAATTGCAGTTGGACGGGTATACCAAAAACCAATCAATAGGTAGGACACCAAACCCACCGCTTCCCAACCGAAGAATAATTGCAAGAAATTATTGCTCATCACCAACATCAGCATGGAGAAGGTAAACAAAGAAATGTACGAGAAAAAACGTTGATAACCTGGGTCCTCAGCCATATAGCCCATGGTGTAAATATGCACCATCAAAGACACAAATGTGACCACGCACATCATCATGGTGGTGAGGTTATCAATTAAAAAACCAACCTCCATGTGCAAACCGCCAATCTGCGCCCACGTGTAAACAGAACCGTTGAAGACATTGCCCGCGCGCGCATCGTTAAAAACGATGACCGAACCAATAAACGCAACCAGCACGCCCAAAATCGTCACAATTGCAGACGGCAGTCGCCCAAGTTGTTTGCCAAACAAGCCCGCTACAATCGAGCCGACCAATGGCGCAAATGGAATGATGAGGTACAACGCTTTCATTGTTTTCTCGCTTAACTTTAATGTAAGTTTAATAATCTAATCGTGGGATGTGTTGTCAATACCACTGCAACACACCGCTTTTTTAGTCGCACAAATTGTCTCTTAACCTTGTAGGTTGTCCAATTTATCCATATCCACTGTGTTCATGGTACGGAACAATACCACGAGAATCGCCAAACCAATCGCCGACTCGGCCGCCGCTACGGTTAGGATAAAGAATACAAAAATCTGACCAGCGGTGTCTCCAAGCATGTGCGAGAACGCGATGAAATTGGTATTGACTGCCAACAACATCAACTCCACTGACATCAGTAGGACAATCATATTTTTGCGATTGAGCACAATGCCGACCACGCCAATGGCGAACAGTGCTGCACCTAAAATCAAATAAAATGAACTGGGCATCATAACTCCTGAGTATTCTGAGTATTGGTTGGGACAGCAGAAATCGTTTGGCGTGCCGCAACGTCCGCAGGCTCGTTCACCACAGACAGACGATCTTTTGCACGCGTTTGCGCTTGCTTGGATGGGTTTTGTACTTTAGATTCTTTGCGATTGCGCAAGGTAATCACCACCGCCGCGACCAAAGCCACCAACAAAATCAAAGCAGCCAACTCGAACGGCAGCGCGTATTCAGTGAACAATACTTTACCAATCTTGCGCGTGTTTGAGCCTTCGATGCTCAAATCCGTCGCCGCTGTCGCAACCGCAGGGTGGTGCAATTTTTGAAAAATCACCGAGCCCATTTGCACCACAATCAATGCGCCCAAGCCCACTGCCAATGCCAAGGTTTTCTTAAATCCTTCGCGTTTTTGTGTGGTGTTTAGATTGAGCATCATGACCACAAACAAGAACAGCACCATGACCGCGCCAACATACACCAGTATTAGCAAAATACCGAGAAACTCCGCTTGCAACATAATCCAAATACCCGCCGCTGAGAAAAACGACACAATCAGATATAAGGCGGAGTGCACGGGATTGGGCACGGTCACAACCGCAATCGCGGATGCCAACAATACTGCGGCAAACATAAAGTAAACAATGCTTTGAATATCCATCTCAATCTCTCTTAATCATTTTTAACGCGCGACACCACGCGTTAAATTAACGGTACTTGGCATCTGCCGCTTTGGCAGCCGCAATCTCTGACTCATAACGGTCACCGACCGCCAACAACATTTCTTTGGTGTAGTACAAATCGCCGCGTTTTTCACCGTGGTATTCTAAAATTTGGGTTTCGACAATCGCGTCCACGGGACAAGACTCTTCGCAAAAGCCACAAAAAATACATTTGGTCAAGTCAATATCGTAGCGCGTGGTACGACGTGAACCATCCTCGCGCTCGCCCAATTCAATCGAAATCGCCATAGCAGGACACACCGCTTCGCACAGCTTACAAGCAATACAACGCTCTTCGCCATTGGCATAGCGGCGTTGCGCATGCAGGCCACGAAAACGCGGTGAAATTGGGGTTTTTTCTTGCGGGTATTTGAGCGTAAATTTGCGCTTGAAAAAATACTTGCCCGTTATCGTCATACCTTGCAATAACTCAGTCAAGAAAAAACTTTTAAATAAATGTTTGATGGATGTCATCGTGTTTACCTACGCATTATTCTATATTCGTGCCGCACATTATTTCCAAATGGACAGCGGTGTGTGCAACCAAACGCCGACCACAAACAGCCAAATCAAGCACAGAGGCAAGAATACTTTCCAACCCAAGCGCATAATTTGATCGTAACGATAGCGTGGAAATGTCGCACGAATCCACAAGAAGAAAACAATCACCGCAGTCATTTTAATCAACATCCAAACAATCCCAGGGATGAATGACAAGAATGCCACAGGCGCGTCCCAACCGCCCAAAAACATGATGGAAGTCAACGCAGAAATCACAAACATATTGGTGTATTCGGCCAAGAAAAACAGCGCAAAACCCATGCCTGAGTACTCGGTCATGTGCCCTGCGACAATCTCAGACTCACCCTCGACCACGTCAAACGGATGGCGGTTGGTTTCTGCCACACCTGAAATCAAATAGACCAAAAACATGGGGAACAAAGGCAACCAGTTCCACGACAGGAAATTCGCGCCCATGCTGTTGAACATGCCTTTTTGCTGAACTTCAACAATCGTGGTCAAATTCAAGCTATTGGAAATCATCAAAACCACAACAATTGCAAAGCCCATGGAGATTTCATACGACACCATTTGCGCCGATGCGCGCATCGCACCAAAAAATGCATATTTGGAGTTGGTCGCCCAACCTGCTAAAATCACGCCATACACGCCGATTGAGGCAATCGACATCACGTACAACAAAGACGCATCGACATTGGCGACGACAAAATCTTTTGCCAAAGGAATCACGGCCCAGACCGCAAATGCAGGCACGAGCACCATCAAAGGCCCCAAATAATACAAAGGTTTATCGGCGCGACTCGGCGTGATGATTTCTTTAACCAGTAATTTCACCACGTCGGCAATCGGTTGCAACAAACCGAATGGCCCGACCACTTGCGGGCCAACACGCCCTTGCATCGCACCAATCACTTTACGCTCGGCATAAGTCAAATACGCCACCGACAACAGCACTGCCACCATCAACGGGACGATGCGAATCAATGCCCAAATAACTGTCCACAAAGCAGAGCCAAAAGTGCTGGTGCCCCATTGTGTGAATTGATTGATTAACTCCATTATGCACGCTCCACTGTGATGGTTGCATAGGCATCGCCCAAGTGTGATGCCAAGGCAGTGCCCGCTTGAATATCCACAACATTGTCTGCCAAATCAGGATTGCACACGGCTTGCGCTTTAACGCTGGCATCGCCCTGTTTGACCACGACCCACGCATCGCCCGCCAAATCATCATTCAAACCGAGTTGCGCAAACACATTGCTTGCCAAACCGATTTTTTGACCATCTTGCGCCCAACGGGTTTTTTGTAAACTCTCTGCACGGCGCACGATGGCATCCACGGCATAGGCATTGACTTTGGTGCTGCGCACCCAAGCCTGCTCCACCTCAGTCGGTGCAACATCAGCAACGCAAGCATTGTTTAATTTGCTGGGCAATTGTTCCAAAATCGGTGCAACAGCGGCACGCACATCGGTCAATTCATTTGCGCTAAAGGCTGGTGAGGCAATGCCCAAACGCTCACCCAAAACACGCAATACTTTCCATGCTGGACGAGACTGACCCAGCGGTTTGACCACTGGATTGAATGTTTGTACCGTGCCCTGTGCATTGACAAATGTACCACCCGTTTCAGAGAACGGCGTGGTTGGCAAAATCACGTCAGCCGTATCTGCCACCGCCGAGAAATAAGGACTCAGAGCCACCACAAAAGCAGAACCCAAAGCTTTGACCGCTTGCGCAGGATTGGCCACATCACCCGCGGGCTCTACGTTGAGCGTCACATATGCGGCGCGTGGCTGTGCGAGCATTTGTTGCGCGGTCAAACTGCCTTGGGTTGCGACTGCGCCAACTGCATAAGCACCCACAGTGTTCGCGCCATCGGTCAACACAGATACCACCGCGCCCGTTGCTTGCGCGATGCGATTGGCAACCGCCAAAATTTGTGCGGCTTGTGGATGGTTCATCGCCGCATTACCGAGCATCACGACCTTATTGCTCGCTTGTGGATGACTTAACTCTGTCGCGGCTTTGGCGGCGAAACTATCGCCCGAATCTTTGTTGGCAATCGCCGCTTCAATCGCCAATAATTCGTTCAACCATGCATTGGCTGCGACGGCCTTTTGATTGACACGCATCAATAAGTCAGATGCTTCATCGCTCAACACATGGATGCCCGCACGGTTTTTCACCGAAGCGCGCAAACGTTGTGCCAACAATGGATGATCTTCGCGCAAATGTGCGCCAATCACCAAACCCACATGGACTTCACTAAACGCAGTGATGGCTTGACCCAAGTGTTGAATGCCTTGCAAAGCCGTGTTTAGACTGTCATCCGTTTGGCGCAATTGCGTATCAATGTGCGCACTGCCCAAACCATTGATGAGTGCTTTCAAACTGTACAACTCTTCTGTGGTTGAATATGCACTTGCCAATGCGCCCAGCATATCCGCGCCCGCTTGACCTTTGGCGGCTTTGATGCCTTCAATCGCAAAGGCAAACGCTTCGTCCCACGATACTTTTTTCCAAGCACCATTGGTTTTAATCATCGGCTCAGTGACACGGTCTTCCGAATTCAAACCTTCATACGAAAAACGGTCACGGTCCGAAATCCAGTCATCGTTGATCTCTGCGTTGCTCAATGCCACCACGCGTTTGACTTGCGCATCTTTGACATGCACGGCAATCGATGTGCCCCAAGAATCATGCGGGCTGATGGATTTGCGACGCGAGAGTTCCCACGAACGTGCGCTGTAACGAAATGGTTTCGAGAGAATCGCACCCACGGGGCACAAATCAATCATATTGCCCGAGAGTTCAGAATCAACGGTTTTCCCCACAAATGTGGTGATTTCAGAGTGCTCGCCACGACCAATCATGCCCAATTCCATCACGCCTGCGATTTCTTGACCAAAACGCACACAACGGGTGCAGTGGATGCAACGGCTCATTTCTTTCATCGAAATCAATGGGCCTGGATCTTTGGGGGTGACGGCGTGTTTGGGCTCGTTGTAACGCGACTGACCTTTGCCATAACCCATCGACAAATCTTGCAACTGGCACTCGCCGCCTTGATCACAAATTGGACAGTCCAATGGGTGATTGAGCAGCAAAAATTCCATCACGTCGGCCTGTGCAGTCTTGGCTTTTTCGGACACGACTTGTGTGCGCACCACCATATTCGGCGTGATCGGGGTTGCGCACGCAGGCATGGGCTTGGGTGCTTTTTCAACTTCCACCAAACACATGCGACACGATGCCGCCACCGAGAGTTTTTCGTGGTAACAAAAATGGGGCACGTATTTACCCATTTTTTTCACGGCATCCATGACCATGCTGCCCTCGGGCATTTCGATCTTGACACCATCAATTTCTAATTCAAGCATACGTCACCTTCAATTAACGATATTCGGGCACAATGCAAGACTTGTGCTCAATGTGATGAGCAAACTCATCACGGAAGTGTTTGACAAATGAGCGCACGGGCATCGCCGCCGCATCGCCCAAGGCGCAAATCGTGCGCCCCATGATGTTGCCAGCCACAGAATCCAATAAATCCAAATCTTCTGGACGACCTTGACCTTTTTCGATTCGATCCACCATGCGCCACAACCAACCCGTACCTTCGCGGCACGGTGTACATTGACCGCATGATTCTTCATAATAAAAGTACGACAGGCGTTGCAATGATTTGACCATACAGCGCGTATCGTTCATCACAATCACCGCACCTGAACCGAGCATTGAACCTGCTTTGGAAATTGAGTCATAATCCAAGGTGCATTCCATGATGATGTGCGCAGGCAAGACTGGCGCGGACGAACCACCAGGAATCACCGCCTTGAGTTTGCCGCCTTTCACCCCACCTGCGAGTTCGAGCAAGGTTGCAAACGGTGTACCCATCGGCACTTCGTAATTCCCTGGCAAATTTACATCACCCGAAATCGAGAAAATTTTCGTGCCGCCGTTGTTCGGTTTACCGATGTCCAAATACGCTTGACCGCCCATTTTGAGCAGGAAAGGTACAGCAGCAAAGGTCTCGGTATTGTTAATCGTGGTCGGTTTGCCATACAAACCAAAACTCGCTGGGAAAGGTGGTTTGAAACGTGGCTGACCTTTTTTACCTTCGATGGATTCCAACAAAGCGGTTTCTTCACCGCAGATGTACGCGCCATAACCATGATGCGCAAACAAATCAAACTCAAAGCCTGAACCCAAAATATTTTGCCCCAAGAAGCCCGCTGCACGCGCTTGCGCCAAGGCTTGCTCAAAAATATCGTAGGCTTCAAAAATCTCACCGTGAATGTAGTTGTAACCACGGCTGATGCCCATGGTATACGCCGCGATGGTCATGCCTTCAATCAATGCGTGTGGATTGTAACGAATGATGTCGCGGTCTTTGAATGTCCCCGGTTCGCCTTCGTCGGTGTTACAGACCAAGTATTTTTGCCCTGGGTATTGACGTGGCATGAAACTCCACTTCAACCCCGTTGGAAAGCCCGCACCACCACGCCCACGCAGTGCAGACAATTTCATTTCGTTGATAATGTCATCTGGATTGGTTTTTTCAGCCAAGATTTTTTTCAAAACCGAGTAACCGCCGCGCGCCACATAGTCGTCCAAGCCCCAGTTTTGACCATCCAAACCCGCCAAAATCACAGGGTCAATGTGTCGGTTGTGCAAAGAAGTCATTATTTGCCTCCTTTGGCCAAATCACTGATGAGCGCGTCGATTTTATCGGTGCTCATGTGGCTACACATGCTGTGGTTGTTGTGCAAAAGCACAGGCGCATCACCGCACGCGCCCATACATTCACCTTCTTTGAGGGTAAATAGACCATCGGCGGTGGTTTCGTTAAAATCAATCCCGAGTTTTTGTTTAAGGTAATCCGCCGCCACCACACCGCCACCCAACACACAGGGTAAATTGGTGCACACGGTGATTTTGTGTTTGCCCACGGGCTTGGTATCAAACATATTGTAAAACGTTGCGACTTCGCGCACCGCAATCGCGGGCATATCCAAAACCTTTGCCACCGCCTCCATGACTTCGGGTGAGCACCAACCATGCTCAACCTGCGCGATGCGCAACGCGCTCATCACCGCAGATTGCTTTTGCTCTGCTGGATATTTCGCCACCTCAATGGCGATTTTTTGTAATGCTTGTTCAGATAACATCTTCGATGCCCCTTGTTTTTGCGTCTGCTATTTCGTCTGCACTATCAGCGGTCAATTTCGCCGAATACAATATCTTGTGTCCCAATAATCGTCACCACGTCTGCCAACATATGTCCACGGCTCATTTCGTCCAAAGCCTGTAAGTGCGCATAACCTGGCGCGCGGATTTTCAGACGATACGGTTTGTTCGCACCATCGGACACCATGTAGATGCCGAACTCGCCTTTTGGATGCTCAACCGCCGCATAGGCTTCCGATGGCGGAATGTGCATGCCTTCGGTAAACAGTTTGAAGTGGTGAATCAAAGCTTCCATGTTCGACTTCATAGTTTCGCGCGACGGCGGTGCAATTTTGTGGTCATCGATAATCACCGCGCCAGCGTTGGCTTTAAGCCAAGTGATACATTGCGCCATGATTTTATTGGACTCGCGCATCTCTTGCATCCGCACGAGGTAACGGTCATACGAGTCGCCATTTTTACCAATTGGCACACCAAAGTCCAATTGCTCATACACTTCATAGGGTTGATTTTTGCGCAAATCCCATGCCACGCCCGAACCGCGCAACATCGGCCCCGAAAAGCCCCACGCTTTGGCGCGCTCTGGTGTCACGATGCCAACATCCACCAAACGTTGTTTCCAAATGCGGTTGTCGGTCAATAAGGTTTCGTACTCATCGACATAATGTGGAAAACGACGGGTGAAGTCTTCGAGAAAATCGAGCAAAGTGCCTTGGCGATTGGCATTGATGCGGTCTGCGCGCGCATTCGAGCCTTTTGCCGCTTTTTTCATTTGTGGCATGGTGTCTGGCAAGTCACGCGCCACACCACCGGGGCGATAGTACGCTGCATGCATACGCGCGCCCGATACCGCTTCATACGCATCCAATAAATCTTCGCGTTCACGAAAACAATACAAGAAAGGTGTCATTGCACCCACGTCCAAAGCATGCGCGCCTATCCACATCAAGTGATTGAGAATACGGGTGATTTCATCAAACAAGACACGAATATACTGCGCGCGCAGGGGTACGGTAATGCCGAGCATTTTTTCAATCGCCATGACATAGGCGTGCTCATTGCTCATCATGGACACATAGTCCAAACGATCCATATAAGGCAGAGACTGAATATAGGTTTTGTGTTCTGCCAATTTCTCAGTCGCACGATGTAGCAAGCCGATGTGCGGGTCGGCGCGCTGAACCACTTCACCGTCCAACTCCAGCACCAAACGCAACACCCCGTGCGCGGCTGGATGCTGCGGACCAAAGTTCAATGTATAGTTTTTAATTTCAGCCATGATGTACTCAATTTATCCGATTCTGTCGATTTGGTCGTTCGATTTAGTTTTGCCCAAAACCTTCTTCACGCACAATGCGTGGCGTGATTTCACGCGGCTCGATGGTCACTGGTTGATAAATCACGCGCTTTTGCTCAGAGTCATAGCGCATTTCAACATGACCCGACACAGGGAAATCTTTGCGCAGCGGGTGACCAATGAAACCATAGTCGGTCAAAATACGGCGCAAATCATTGTGTCCTTCAAAGACGATGCCGTACATATCAAACGCTTCACGCTCAAACCAATCCGCCGCACTCCAAACACCTGTCACCGATGGCAATACGGGGAAGTCGTCATTGGTGGCAAACACACGCACACGCAAACGTTGATTGTGTGTCACTGACAGCAAATGCACCACCACGGCAAAACGGTTGGCAAACGTACCGCCGTTGTATTCGGAATAATCCATGCCGCACAAATCCATCAGCAAATCCAATTTCAATGCCTCATGGTCATGCAGGGTACGCGCCACTTGCGCATAATCTGCCGCAGGCACTTCTAAAGTCACTTCACCACGCACATCCGCATAACGATAGCCGTCACCCAAAATCGCTTTTAAATCACTCAAAAATTGTGCCGTGCGCGACAGTGGTGCCGCCTCTGGGGTCGCAACTTTTAGCGTTGTCACTTCACTCATACCGCACCTCGCGTCAATAACACTGTGTTTTGAGATTTTTGCTTGCGCGTGATTTTATTTTGTAACTGGAAAATACCGTAAATCAAGGCTTCAGCAGTCGGCGGGCAACCTGGCACATAAATATCCACGGGCACGATGCGGTCACAACCGCGCACCACCGAATAGGAATAATGATAGTAACCACCACCGTTGGCACACGAACCCATGGAAATCACCCAACGCGGTTCTGCCATTTGGTCGTACACTTTGCGCAGTGCAGGCGCCATTTTATTGGTCAACGTACCCGCAACAATCATCACGTCGGCATGACGTGGACTGGGGCGAAAAATCACACCAAAACGATCCAGGTCATAACGCGCAGCACCCGCCTGCATCATTTCAACCGCACAGCACGCCAAACCAAACGTCATGGGCCACAACGACCCCGTGCGCGTCCAATTGACCAAATTTTCAGCAGTGGTGGTAATAAACCCTTGCTTTTCGACGGTAGTATCACTCATCAGCTTAACCTCTTTTGCCTCTTTGCAGGTTGCTCACCTTGCATGACAATCAAAAAATCACAACGAAAAAATGCGAAAAAAACGCCTGCGTGAAATCACTCCCACTCAAGCGCGCCTTTTTTCCAAATATAGATATAGCCCAGCACCAACTCAGCCAAAAACACCAGCATCACCATCAAACCATACAACGGTGCCGCAGGCGTTGACAAGTCCTTGAGCGAGACTGCCCAAGGCACTAAAAATGCGGTTTCCAAGTCGAATAAGATGAATAAAATGGTAATCAAGTAGTAACGTACATCAAAACGCATGCGTGCGTCTTCAAACACCTCAAAACCACATTCATATGGGGATAATTTCGCAGGATCAGGCTTGCGAGGACCGAAAATAAAACCAATAGCGACCACCAACAAACCCAAGCCAGTCGCGGCGAAAATGAACAACAACACAGGTACGTAGTTGGTTAAATTCATAGCGCTCTCTTCCTAAATAAAGATTTAATCATCACTTGACGATACAAATTGTCTCACGAAGCATGGACTGCTTTTTATTATTATTGCTGTTACTACTATTGCTACTTATTGGTGCCGACGACGAGACTCGAACTCGTACAGCCTAAGGCCACTACCCCCTCAAGATAGCGTGTCTACCAATTTCACCACGTCGGCTTAAATTTTATGCGTCCTTTTATTGCGGGATGCCTTTGGTATTGCTGGGTGTCGCGGGTGCTGTCGGTGCGGTTTCTACTTTCACACCATTCAAATTCACTCCCGTGTCCACACGCGTACTCGCTGGGCTAACCACAAACGCCAACACGATGGTACACGCCACAAATACGGTCGCCAACCATGCGGTCGTGCGACTGAGAAAGTTCGCTGAGCCTGTTGCCCCGAACACTGTGCCCGATGCGCCCGAACCAAAAGCAGCACCCGCGTCGGCACCCTTACCCTGCTGTACCAATACCAAACCGATTACGCCGATGGCTGACAGCACCTGCAACACAATCATCAATGTTTTTAATAATTCCACTTTTATTCCACTCTTTTTTCGACTTTAATCTTCAATTAAGCCGATTTGTAAATCGCTAGAAAATCTTCAGCAACCAAGGCCGCGCCACCAATCAAACCACCATCGACATCCGCTTGCGCGAAAATTTCTGTTGCGTTGTTCGCCTTGACACTGCCACCATACAAAATACTCATATTGTCAGCCATTGCAGCATCCAATTCCTTCAAGGCTGCGCGTATCCACGCATGGACTTCTTGCGCCTGCCCTGGACTGGCGGTTTTACCCGTGCCAATCGCCCAAACAGGTTCATAAGCCAATATGCTACACGATAAACCTGACACACCGATGACATCACTCACTGCTTTTAACTGACGCAATACCACCGCCTGCGCTTGACCTGCCTCGCGTTCATCCAAGGTTTCACCCACGCAAATTACGGGGGTCAAGCCTGCATCCAATGCCACGCGAGATTTTTCCGCAACCAGCGCATCGGTTTCACCATACAAACTGCGACGCTCTGAATGTCCAACAATGACCAATTTTACGCCAAAGTCCTTGAGCATGCTTGCACTGACTTCACCTGTAAACGCACCATTGGCTTTTTCGGACACATTTTGCGCACCGACTGCGATTTTAGTCGCGCCCAAAGTGCGATGCGCCTGCGCCAAATACGGAAACGGCACGCACACACCCATATAAACGGGACATTCAGTCGCACACGCATCATCGGATTTGCACGCACACGCTGGGCAAGCCTCCGACATCCCCGCAAGCAAATCGTTGAGCAAAACGGCATTGTCGCTCAAATTACCATTCATTTTCCAATTGCCAACCACCCACTTGCTACGCATATGCTCTCCACAGACGGAATTTATACGGCAAAACACATTTTTAACAATGATATTGCACAACTTGTGAATTATACGCAGTTGCGCGTATTTGGTCAATCTTAGCACACGCCTTTATTTGGATTTATCAGTTCAAATCGCTCGATAATCAACGATATTGCTGGCAATCACCATATGTGTGGGGTATCTAAAGGTGTGTGCAAATTCGATTTTTTATTCCCACGATAAAACCAATTTCCCTGTGTGTTGGTTCGATGCCATGTATTCGTGCGCCTGCACCACATCGGTCATATCAAATACCTTATCCACCGCAGGTTGGATGGCACCGCTGTTCAGATGCGGCAATATGTGTGTGCGAATGTCTTGTGCAATTTTAGCTTTGACATTGACCGACTGCGGGCGCAAGAATGCCCCTGTGAGTTGCGCTTGTTTGCCCATGACTTCGTGCACTTTAATTTCCACTTTGCTGCCCGTCAAAAACGCAATCCATGCCAGTCGCCCGCCATGCGCTAAGGCTTTCATATCGCCTGCCGCAGTCGCTGTGCCGAGCATATCGAGAATCACATTCACGCCTTTGCCAGCGGTTTTATCTAAAACCGTTTGCGCCCAATCATCATTGAGTTCAATGACTTCATCTGCGCCCAAATCTTGACACACCTGCGCTTTACTCATTTGGCGCAAGGTGACGATGACGCGATTGCCCAAGGCTTTTGCCATCTGAATCGCCGCCACACCGATGCCGCTCGCACCCGCGTGAACGAGCAAAGTTTCTGCGCCATCGCGTCCCAAATGCGCGCGATCAAACACATTGAGCCACACAGTGAACAAGGTTTCGGGCACGCTCGCCGCCTGCGCCATCGTCCAACCTGTCGGTATCGGCAAACAATGCCGTGCATCCGCCCACACGTATTCAGCGTAACCACCGCCGTGGGTGAGCGCGCACACTGCATCGCCGATTGCCCAATCGGTCGCGCCATTGATTTGAATAATTTCGCCCGCCACTTCCAAACCCAATAAGGGCGAAGCATCCGCAGGCGGCGCGTACAAACCCGCGCGCTGTAATAAATCAGGACGATTGATACCCGCCGCTTTCACGTGAATCAATACCTGCGGCGCACCTGTGGATGCAGGCGCGGGGATTTCAACCGTCGCCATGCGCATCACATTCGCTTCGCCCACACCATCGCACACAATCGCGCGCATTTGTTTTATATCCATATTCACCACCCACCCCTACGCGACCCATTGGTCATTTGACGAATTTGCCGATTGTGCCACGCGCTCAGAAAAATAATCGCCACGCCCGCACCCATCAAGGCAAACAACATATCAGACTGCGTATCCCAGACATCACCTTGTGTGCCGAGAAACTCATCCGCGCCCTGCCCCAACATAAGGGCGGCAAACCACTCAATCAATTCATAAATCAAACTGACCGACAGCGCGACGCAGATACCGACAAAACTCGCAACATGCCCACCATTCACCCATTTATGACGCAGCATCAACTCACGCGCCACCATCGCAGGCACAAAGCCTTGCATAAAATGCCCGATTTTGTCATACGGGTTGCGTGTCAGCCCAAAAAAATCTTGCATCCAAAACCCCAACGGCACACGGGCATACGAATACGCACCCCCCACAATCAACACCAAAGCATGCGCACATATCAAGACATATACCAGTCGTGTAAACTCAAAATTTCGCCGCCCTCGTCGCATGAGCCACAACAAAGGAAACACAATTAAAACAGGCGTAACTTCCATCCACCACGTGGCTCGATCAAACGGCGCAATCGCCGATACCACGAGTGCCGCCACCACAACCGCACTACCCACCATCAACACATGCGATGATTTTTTCATTATCCACCTTTCTGTGCAAATGTATTAATTCCGATACGTACAGGCATCACAGCCCGTTGTGACTGAGTATCAACTGCACCGCCAACTTAATTCCAAAACCCATCACGCCCATCATCAAGGCAATGAGCAAAATCATCGTGCCATACTTGCCTGCTTTGTTTTCATGTGCCAACTGAAACACAATAAAAAACATAAACGCAATCAGACCGCCCACACCCAAACGCACCGCCCATGTGGCGAATTCTGCTTCAGCCATATTGTTGTCTCCGAACTAATTTTTATAATATTGAAAAACCAAACTTGAATTTTAAAAAGTTTTTAAGCCTGCGCTTTTTTCAACCAAGCCGCCAACATATGTGGTTGCAAAGCATCATACGCTTCAAATGGTTGGTGAATCCACGGACTATTCGCCAAAGTATCCACGCAGTAATCAGGCTCGTAACCCTCCGTGCCCACCAACTGCCCCGCATGACCTTTTTGCCACAACACCGCTGAGCGCACATCGGTAATCGCTGGATAAAATTCTTTCAGATGATTTTTGACAGCCGCCAAGGTCACCCCTGTGTCAATCAAATCATCAACCAAGAGCACGCTGCCCGACAATTCACCTTGTGTCATTGTGATGTTTTGCGCAATATCCAAAGCCCCTTGCAAAGTACCAATCGCCTCACGGTACGAACTGGTGGACAAAATCGCCAAAGGCTTGTCAAAAATTCGACACAACACATTGCCCGCCACCAAGCCACCGCGCGCCAAACACAACACCACGTCAAAATGCCAACCAGACTCATAAATTTGCAAAGCCAGTCGCTCAATCATACGATGATAGCCCTGCCAATCTATGTACAAATCGGTTTCGGTGGACTGTTGTGTGCTCATTTTGATTTCTCCGATGGTTGCGTTTGCGCAAATATAAAGAGTGAATTGTAAGCCATTTAGCGGATGCTTTGCTTACGATTTGCCGTTTGGCGGGGTATGTTTTGATACCTTGCAAAATTTAAAAAGAAAAATCCACCACGAACGGGTGGATTTTCCAGATGACTCAATCAATGCCCACTTAACTTTGAGCCGCGCCCAATTTTTTGTTCATCACATCCAACAATACTTGCGTTCGTTGCAAATGCGCATGCATGGTGTGTTCCATTTTGTGAAGCTCGTGTTTGAGTTTATAGTCCGCTTGCCTGAATGTTTGGTTAATCTGCTCTTTGGTTGCGTTGATTTCTTGCTCTTTCAATTTTGACCAAGCATTCACAGTTTTTTTGTACGACTCATATTCGGTCGAGATTTTTTCTCTGAGCGCGTTTAAGTCGTCTTTAAATTCCATGCCATAGACATTCAACGTTTTTTCAGCATGTTTGAACTTCATTTCGACTTCCGCTTTTTCGATGATAAAGCGCGGAATACGACGCAATTTGCGCGCCAATCCAAGTTGCGACATACCATAAATCAACCATTTGGTCGGGTCATAGTGCCACCATTTGACGCCATTGCGATAATCATACTGAAAAATATGGTGGAAGTTATGGTAACCCTCGCCCCAAGTGAATAGTGCCATCACTGGATTGTCCCGCGCCGTATTTTGGTCGGTATAGGGTTGTTTGCCACTGATGTGCGCCCACGAATTGATAAAAAAAGTAAAGTGATGATTAATCACCAAGCGCAACAAACCCGCCAACAACATAACGCCCCACACATCACCACTCAAATAGCCGATTGCCAACGGAATTCCAAAGTTGGTCAGCACCGCCAAAAAGGTGTAATGTTTGTGTTGGAACATCACCATTTTGTCTTTTTTCAAATCGGGCACATTTTTATAATCCAACTGCCCGCTCGGATAATCGCGCAACATCCAGCCCACGTGCGAGAACCAAAAACCCCGCTTGGCCGAATACGGATCTAAATCCACATCATCAACAAAACGGTGGTGGTTGCGATGACCTGCCGACCAAAATAAAATCGAATTTTGCACCGCCATCGTGCCAAAAACCATCAACACAAAGCGCACAGACCAACTCGCCTCATACGCGCGATGCGCCCATAAGCGGTGATATCCCGCGGTAATGCTCAAGCCATTTAACGGAAAAATAATAAAAAACGATACCCAAGCAGCAGTGCTGAAATCATGATTCCAACTGTACCAAGGAATCAAAATTAAAGCGAGTAGCGGGGTCAATGTCAACACCAAGGTGGCAGGCCAGTTGATGGGGGCTTTGATTTTCACTGTTGACTCAGTCTTCATAAGACTTCATCCTTCCAATCCAATAGTTAAAATATTTATGCCAACACACGGCACGACGGAGTAATTAATTATTTTTGTACGTTGCACCATGTCGGTTACAAATTCCGAGAACTATGTTTGCCGCAAATGCCCCAAAAAACGACGGTATTGAATTTCAGACATACAGCGCAATGTGCAAAATCGGCTTATTGCGCCCTATGATTAGGGGTTGGTAGTCTGCGATTGAACTTGTGAATAGTTGGTATCCAACAAAATTGGATTTTCTTTGTAATCTTCAATTTTTGGAGAACAATTTTTTAGACGATAACGCTCTGCCAATACCTGATTGCGACGAACAAGTCCGCGCGCTTCTTGAGAAGCTGCATTCTTAGTATCCAAGAAAAACCAAGGGATGAGCAAAAACGCACCCGCCACAGTCGCCACAGCATTCCCGGCAATGTCATTATTGCGTTCTTTTGCCAAACCTTGGATTTCCTTGGTGTTCAATACCATCGCTTCTAACAACTGCGAGCAACCTAAACCATCATCTCCAGGTTGAATGGCTGGCACAACCTTTGCCTCACGACCAGCGCAACCAATCAGTAACGAACTCGCGACAATTGCGCTGATGATTTGATTCAATTTCATTGAGTACTCCTTAGATTATCAAAGACGCTAAGATTTTCCTCTCCGCGCGCCAAAAATGAGAGGTCCGATTTTCACTACTTTTAACCCACATAAATGATGAGGGTGTTGACTATTAGCCTTAAATTTAACTCGTCTGGTGCATTCAATCATTCAATAACAGCAATCAAATCATAAAACCACGCATTACCCCAACACCAAAACCCCCGACTTATTGATTGTATGCACACGATCTGGCCCTGTTGATACGATGTCAATCGGCACGCCACAGACCTGTTCAATTCGGTTCAAATACGCTTGTGCATTCGCAGGCAATTCATCCCACTTCGTTAGACCAAAAGTCGATTCAGACCAGCCCGCAAAGGTTTCATACACAGGCACACAACGCGCCACTTCGTCTGCACCGCGCGGCAGCAAATCCACTTGCTTGCCATCCACTTGGTAGCCCACGCACAATTTGACCTCAGGCAAGCCATCCAACACATCGAGTTTCATCATCGACAAACCCGTCACACCGTTGATTTGAATCGAGCGTTTGAGTGCGGCCGCATCAAACCAACCACAGCGACGCGCGCGACCTGTAACTGAGCCGAATTCTTTACCCACGTCCGCCATGTGCTTGCCGTTGGCATCGTTCATGCCTTCGGCATTGTACAACTCTGTCGGGAATGGCCCCGCGCCCACACGGGTGCAGTAGGCTTTGGTGATGCCGAGGATGTAGTTCAATTTGGTCGGCCCCACACCCGCACCCGCTGCCGCCGCGCCTGCAACACAGTTAGAGCTGGTCACATACGGATAGGTACCGTGATCTACGTCCAATAATGTACCCTGCGCACCTTCAAACAATAAGCGTCCGCCTTTGGTTTGAATCTCATGCAAAGTCGCAGAAACGTCCGTGACCATCGGGCGCAGCTGCTCGGCAAATGCCAGCGTTTCGTCCAACACGGTTTGGTAGTCCAACGCAGGTGCGCCGAGGTATTGCGTGAGCATGAAATTATGAAATTCCATGACTTCTTTGAGTTTTTCGGCAAAGACCTCGGGGTGGAATAAATCCTGCACGCGCAGCGCACGGCGAGCCACTTTATCCTCATACGCAGGGCCAATGCCACGACCTGTCGTGCCGATTTTCGCTGCGCCACGTTTAATTTCGCGCGCTTGATCCACCGCGATGTGATAGGGCAAAATCAAGGTACACGCTTCAGAGATGCGCAAACGCGAGCGCACATCCACGCCCGCAGACTCAAGTTCGCCAATTTCTTTGAACAACGCCTCGGGACAGAGCACCACGCCATTACCAATAAAACACGGCAAACCCGCGTGCATAATGCCCGATGGAATCAAACGCAAGACGGTTTTTTGACCATTGATAATCAGGGTGTGACCTGCATTGTGACCACCCTGAAAGCGCACCACGCCCTGCGTGGATTCAGAGAGCCAATCAATAATTTTGCCTTTGCCTTCGTCACCCCACTGAGTGCCAATAATCACTACATTTCCCTGTTGCACTGCGTTCATTGTGTTTCCCTTAAATTTAACTTAATTTAATTCAATTCAAAAAATTTATTCATTTTTGCGCCAACCCCGCTTCATGAGGCAATCGGCTCATTTATGCTTTAGGCCGCACCACCCACTTGCCCGTGTCGTGTACCAACTCGCGGTCGCAAACAAACTCATCTTCTTCATGCACCACGCCCGTGGGCAATTGAATCACCACTTCACCTTGCGCACGCAGTGCGTTGATTGCATCGCGCAAATCCGCATCCAAACGCCACGGCGCACCAATCGCTGATTTTGCAGGCACGGTCGGTAAAATTTCTGTGATTTCGCGCAAATCCAGAGAAAAACCCGTCGCAGGGCGCGCCCGTCCAAAACGCTCACCAATGCGGTCATAGCGGCCACCACGCGCAATCGCGTTCGGCATGCCATCGCAGTACGCCGCAAAGGTCACGCCCGTGTGGTAACTATAGCCCGTCAAATCCGCCAAATCAAACTGCACCACGCCCGCCGCATCCAAACCCGCCAGCGTGCTCAAATCATCCAATGCTTTGCCAATGCGTTCATCACTCGGCAAGACCGCGCGCGCACGTTCCAGCACCTCAACCCCGCCGTACAAATCCAACAGCGCGAACAAAGCAGTGCGCACCGCCTCAGAAAAATCAGCCGTGCATTCGCGCAGAGCCGCAGTGTCTTTGGCTTGCAACGCCGCGTACACAGGTGCAGTATTTTTCACTGACACATCTGCCAGCAACGCACGTACAATTTGTGCATGCGAAACATCGACACGCACACCGGGCAGTTGACAAAAATTCAACGCCTCAATCAATAAAGTTTGAATCTCCGCATCGGCCTCCAAACCCTGCTGTCCATAGACCTCCGCACCTATCATCAAAGGCTCGCGCGAAGTGAGCAAACCAACCGCACGCGCGTGAAACACCGAGCCAAAGTAGCACAGTCGCACCACACCTTGGCGATTGAGCAAATGCGCATCGATTCGCGCCACCTGAGGTGTCATGTCGGCGCGAATCGCCAACGTGCGCCCCGTCGCATGATCGGCCCATTTGACCGTGCGTAATTCCAAATCCTCGTCCTCATCATCGAGCAGCGCGTCGGTGTACTCGACCAATGGCGGGATGACCAACTCATAACCAAACCGCTTAAATAAATCCAACAAACCACGCCGCAAAGCCTCCAAAGAGCGCGCCTGTCGCGGCAATACGTCCGAAATCTGATCGGGCAAAACCCAAGCATTGGTATTCATATCGTGTCCAAAATCAATATCGCAGCGCACGCACAAAAAAACACGCCATTCGTTGTGGTGAAAAGGCGTGTGATTGTTTTGCGTGTATTGAGGAAAATCCCCGTGCTTTTCAGCGTTATTCTACGGGAAAATGAAGAAAATTGGTAAAAATTTGAGCATTTAAATTGAAGTAAGTGCATGTATCGAATGGGCATTGCCCACCTAGCCAAACACCGCCCTTAAAACCGTCTGTCTAAAGTCAAATACACTCGATTTTTTTGGTATGAATACATGCTGATGTTGCTACGCGTGTTGGTGAACTCAAAGTTTAATTTGGGCATCACACCATACCAATACCACCCTCGGTTCCACAAGGTCACTGTACCGCCGTACTCGCGCTCATCACGGCGCACACCAAAAAAATTCACCGCATCAAACAATTTATTCGCCACGCCCAATTGCACCTGCGCGGACACATTGAGGGGGAAATCACGTATCAGTCCCATTCGATAACCCACGCGCAATGAAGAATCACTTGCATCCTGCGTTTGATCAAGCATCGTATCCACGCCTGCAAATAATTGCGTTTGGGCGTTGAGAGTGTAACTCGAACTCAGTGAAACAAAATGATATTGACCGTTTAAAAAATCGCGTGCTTCATACCGATTTTCACCATACTCATATCCGCCAGCGACCTGCCAATTGGGCGCGATTAAATACGAACCATTCAAGCGTACACCATAGGTGTCCGAGTAGGCGCGCCCCGCAAACCAACGTTTTTGATAAAACGGTATCAAAGCAATGGATTGACGCGCGGTGCGCCACTGATAACCCACATTCACACGTGCGATCACATCATCGTACCCATCCAAATTTGAATAATATTTTCCGTTGAGATTCACCCCAGTGATCAAGGCATGGTGACCTGACACCAAAAAATCTTTGGCTATATTTAGCCCATAACTCAAACCCTTGCCACTTTGCGGCATACTCGCATCATTGAGTTGAAAGCCTGTGTACGCGCCATTGACCCTGATTTTTTTATCACTTGAGGCATTGTTGACATTGTCATCATTGAGATAGTTAACAGAACCGTCCAAACGCCAATTGGAACGCCGTTGCAAAGCATCAAGGTACTGAGTGACTAAATTGAATACAGGTTCTGGCGGATGATCTGCCTGAATTTTTTCAAACTGAAATTGTGCCGCTTCATTGTCTTGATTTTCAAATAAAGCCTGCGCAAGGTACATGCGCACGGGCGTTAATTCTGCCTGCTGATTTAAAATTGTTCGGTAGTGTTCAATGGCTTGGGCATAATGCCCTTTTACGTGATACAAACGCGCCTGTGCAAACAACAACAGCGTTTCATCACGCGGATTGACTTGTTGATACAGTGGGATTAAATGAGCGACCACATCCCATGCTTGCTGCTCGACCGCACGGCTTAAAACCTGAGCAAACAGAGCGGGGTTCTCTTGCAACAGCGCATCATCAAGCGCAATGGTCTGCGCTGTAGACGGCGCAACTGTTTCAGTCATGCGAGGCACTGAGTCAATGGAGCCACCTAAAGGACGAACCTCATCGGGCATCACCGTGGGCGCAACATGACTTGATTGACTCACATCCGCCCAAGCCTGCAAAGGCGCAGCCAGCATACCCGTCATCGCGAACCAAAATTTCAATTTATGAACCAAGTCCATCAACCCTTAACCCATCAAAAATATTCAAAAAATAAAGCGAGGATGGCCTCGCTTTATTCGTATTTGTGCTACAAATTACTGTTTTTTTGCACCAAAAGAAAAAGCACCGCTTTCACCATCAGCGTCTAAATTAAACTTACCGATGCCGCCCAATTCTTGTGCCGCAGGACCAAAGAAAGCACCCGAATAACTACCTCCTTTATCATCATCTAACAACTTACCTGCAAATGAGTTGCCCGAGATGGGTGCTTGTTCAAAACGTATGGCAGAATCATCTTCAACCTTGCCTGATATGGTTTTTGCGCCAAAATTCACGTCAAAGGAAACTGGAGCATAATCAAAAGCGACACCATCACCATCCTTCATCCCAATCACCAGCCCTTTATACACAGCCGCGCCCGAAGTAGGCATGTTGACGGTTTTTTGTCCGACATAAAACACATCACTCGCATCTAAATTGCCAACAGGACCGATCGCACCAAAGCGCGAGTAGGCATAACTTGTACCCCCAATCATTTGTTTGTTACCACCCACTGTCATATCCACCACTGTGCCCGCCGTGATGCCACGCGAAGTCACATCAATTTGACTGCCATTAAAGTTATAGACATACTTGGCATTCGCTGCATCATAAGTTGCTGTACCTGCAGCAGCACCATCTAAGGACTTTACACCTTGAAAAACCGAATTCGTGGGGGTTGTGGGGGTTGTTGTACCGCCAGACGTGCCACCGCCAGTGCTTCCACCCGCGCTTGGACCTGTAGCACCTGAGCCACTGCCGCCTGAGCCACAGGCAAACAACACACTGACACTTGCCGCAACCAACATCATTTTATAAACGCGCTTCATAACCACTCCTCTTAATTTAAGGGTTTACACACTGAAATTTCAGTCTGCAAGGCTACCCCACACACACATGATTTGTCAAGTCGAAGTATTGATTACTTGCATATTTATTTTGGCTAAACATTTATTCATATTTATATGGGTTTCTTTACTTTTTCAACTTTGCAAACGCCGCCGCAAATGCAGTCTCTGCCACTGGGGCATTGGATTTGCGTGCATGACCTGCCGAATGGTTTTTGTCCGAACGGTGCTCATATCCGCGTTCACGTGCCGCACCCACATTGGATGCGCCACCCATGCTGCTCGGCACATCGTCCATGCGCATGCTCAAGCCAATTCGTCCGCGCGCCACATCAACTTCCATAACTTTGACTTTAACCAGTTGCCCTGTTTTCACGACTTCTCGCGGGTCTTGCACGAACTTATTCGCCAATGCAGAAATATGCACCAACCCATCTTGATGCACGCCAATATCGACAAACGCACCAAAGTTCGCCACATTGGTAATCACGCCTTCGAGCACCATGCCGATTTGCAAGTCTTTAATCGATTCAACGCCCTCACTAAAAGTTGCGGTTTTAAATTCACCGCGCGGGTCGCGCCCTGGTTTTTCGAGTTCGTTAAAAATATCCATCACCGTTGGCAAGCCGAATTTCTCGTCAGTAAATTCAGCGGGCGAGATGCCTTTGAGGGCTTCTTTATTGCCCATGACTTCGCGAATGGATTTTTTAATGCGATTTAAAATGCGCTCCACCACGGGGTAGGCTTCTGGGTGAACTGAGGAGGCATCAAGCGGATTGACTTTATCCGTTAAATCGGGGGTTTCAATGCCAATGCGCAAAAACCCAGCCGCTTGCTCGAAGGTTTTTTCACCCAAACGCGGGACTTTTTTCAGTTCGTTGCGGTTCACAAACGCGCCATTGGCTTCGCGAAACTCAACCACATTTTTCGCCAACACCGCATTCAGTCCCGAAACCCGTGCGAGCAATTGCACCGAGGCGGTATTGACATCCACACCAACCGCATTCACGCAGTCCTCGACTACCGCATCCAAACCACGCGCGAGTTCACGTTGATTCACGTCGTGTTGATACTGTCCCACACCAATCGATTTCGGGTCGATTTTTACCAACTCCGCCAATGGGTCTTGCAAACGTCGGGCAATCGACACCGCACCACGCAATGACACGTCCAAATCAGGGAACTCTTTGGCGGCCAATTCGGATGCGGAGTACACCGACGCGCCTGCTTCAGAGACCACGATTTTTTGCACGCCTGAGCCAACAATTTTTATCACGTCTGCGGCGAGTTTTTCAGTCTCGCGACTGGCGGTGCCATTACCAATCGCAATCAAACTGACATTATGCTGTTTAATCAATTTCAGCAAAGTATTGATCGAGCCTTCCCAATCATTGCGCGGCTGATGCGGGTAAATCGTATCAGTCGCCAACAGTTTACTGGTCGCATCAATTACCGCGACTTTGACACCTGTACGAATACCGGGGTCAAGCCCCATAATCGCTTTATGCCCAGCAGGCGAGGCGAGCAATAAATCGCGTAGATTTTTGCCAAATACGTTAATCGCTTCGGTTTCCGCCCCCTCGCGCAACGTACCCAGCAATTCCGTCTCAAGATGCAATTGCAATTTCACACGCCACGCCCAACGCGCACAGTTGAGCAAAAACGCATCCGCAGGGCGATTCATATCCTTAATATTAAAGTGTTGTGCAATACTCGCTTCGCATGGATGCGGCGTGATGCTTTCTAAATCCTCGCCCAAACCCAAACGCACACTCAAAATCCCTTCGTTGCGCCCACGGAACATTGCCAAACCGCGGTGCGAAGGAATCCCTGCATATTGTTCAGAATACGCAAAATAGTCTTGGAATTTTTGCCCTTCGACTTGTTTGCCTTCAATCACTGACGCATAGACCACACCGTGTTTATTCAAATAATCACGCAATTTCGCCAGCAACTCGGCACTCTCAGAAAAACTCTCAGCCAAAATATCGCGCGCACCATCCAAAGCCGCTTTGGCATCATGGATATTCGCTTCTGAATTCAGGTATTTTTGCGCTTCGTCTTCTGGCACCAACAATGGATTTTCCAGCAAAGCCAAGGCCAAAGGCTCCAAGCCCGCCTCACGGGCAATTTGCGCACGGGTACGGCGTTTGGGTTTGTAGGGCAAATACAAATCCTCTAAAACCTGCTTGATCATCGCCGCCTCAATCGCTGCTAACAACTCGGGGGTCAATTTACCTTGCTCATCAATCGATTTTAAAATCGTCGTGCGACGCTCCTCCAACTCGCGCAGATAGCGCAAACGCTCGTCCAAATCGCGCAGTTGCGTGTCGTCCAAGCCCATCGTCGCTTCCTTGCGATAACGCGCAATAAACGGCACAGTCGCACCCTCATCGAGCAATTGCACGGTCGCTGCCACTTGCTCGGTACGAATTCCCAAATCACTGGCAATTTGGGGGATAATACGTTTTCTTAAGATGTCCAACACAGTCAAATCACTCATTGTCGTTCCAATTATGCTTTTAAAAATCAAACAGTTACTTCAATCCACCGACACCCAAACGCGGGCTTGGTCTTGGAAAATAGTCGCGTATTGTGCCACAACTGTTTACCTTGTGGGCTGTGCCAGCACGAATAATGCCCTCATTCACAACGACCCATTGTCCAACGAAAACCTACAAGCACGCGCCAGTCAAATTCACAGCCTTGATGAGGCGCAAAACATCGAAGCCAATGCCATCAACCAGCAACAACTGGCTGACACCAGCCTCGAGCAAGCAAAAGTCGCGTGCTACCGCAAGTTTTTCGTCAACCGCTGTTTAGATCAAGTCAATCAAACCCGCAACGATGCATGGGATGCGGCGCAAGTGGAGCGCAGTGCCGCGCGTTTATACATGCGTCAACAACAAGCCGAAGCACAACGCCTTGCCTTGACCGAAAAACTCAACACCTACAACCGCGAGGAAGCCGCGAAAGCCCCACTGCGTGCGCAAAATGCCGCCGCCTATCAGGCACGTCAACAAGCCTATCAAGCCAAACTCGCGCAAGCACAAGCGGCGCAACAAGCCGATGCACCCCAACGCGCGCAAAACGTAGAGGATTTTAACGCCAAGGTCAAACGCATTGAAGCCATCAAACAAAAACGCATAGATGATGCCAAGAAGTTGATGCCTCAATGAGTTCGACGCGCCAGCAAACCCCGATTACCTTTGAGCAATCGCACAACCTCACGCAGATTTTTGGTGCGGATGGCACACTCGCGCACCGTTTGCCGTTTTTCAATCCACGCCCTGAGCAACTCGAAATGGCGCAAGCGGTCACACAAGCCTTGAACAACACCGCCTGTGCCGTGCTCGAGGCGGGCACGGGTACGGGCAAAACCTTCGCTTATCTGGTGCCGACCTTGCTTTGGGGTGGTAAGGCGATTATTTCGACTGGGACTAAAACCCTGCAAGACCAATTGTATGAGCGCGATTTACCGACCATTCGCGACGCGCTCGGCGCACCTGTCACCATTGCCCTGCTCAAGGGGCGAGCAAACTATGTCTGTCATTACCACCTTGACCGTACCTTGATGAATGGGCGACTGATGGGACGCGACGATGCGGCGCACATCCAGCGCATTCGCAAAGACCTCAACCATGTCAAACGCGGCGATAAAGCCGAATGGCCAGACATCCCCGATGACGCATTGGTGTGGCAGCAAGTGACCTCGACACGCGAGAATTGTTTGGGTTCTGATTGCCCCAATCACAAAGAATGCTTTGTCATGAATGCGCGCAAAGAAGCGCAGTCAGCCGATGTGATTGTGGTCAATCATCATTTGTTTTTTGCCGATGTGATGTTGCGCGAGGAAGGCATTGCCGAACTTTTACCCGCAGTCAACACCGTGGTATTCGATGAAGCGCACCAAGTACCCGAAGTCGCCAGCATATTTTTTGGGCAACAATTCTCCACCGCACAGATTATTGACTGGGCACGCGACATTCAAGCCGAGGGCATCACTCATGTACGCGATGCGGCTGATTGGCGTGAGGTCAAAGATGTGTTGGAGCGCGCCGCCAAAGACGTGCGCATCGCCTGCGGTACAGACAATGGCCGCTGGAGCGTGGCGCAATTGCCCGACAATTCGCCAATTTGGGATGCTTTGGACAAATTGCAAACCATCATCGACGACACGCTCAAAATCATCGAACCCGTGTGTGAGCGCGCCGAAACCATTGAGCAATTATCGACACGCTTAGAACAACTGTCTGAGCAATTGACCCAATGGCGAGAACTACAATCGGATGATATGGTGCGCTGGATTGAAGCCTTCTCACACACCGTGCGCCTCAATGCCACGCCATTGTCAGTCGCCGAGCCATTCACGCGCCAACGCGAATCCGACCATCCACGCTCGTGGATATTCACCTCAGCCACGCTGTCAGTGCGCAATGATTTCACCTTGTTCAAAGAACAACTCGGCCTGCACGATGCGCACACCGCAACGTGGGAATCGCCGTTTGACTTTGCCAAGCAAAGTTTGCTCTACGTACCCAACGGACTACCTGAGCCGTGGGATAGAAATTTTGGCAATATCGTTTTGCAAAAAATCTTTCCGATGCTGCGCGCCTCGAATGGTCGGGCGTTCTTGCTATGTACCACGCTCGCGGCGGTCAAACGCTATGGTGCGTGGCTGACCGAGCAAATTGACGCATACGATTTGGACTGGACGTTATTGATACAGGGCGAGTCCTCACGCACTGAATTGCTCAATCAATACCGCGAAGCCAAAAATCCCGTGCTGATTGGTTCACAAAGTTTTTGGGAAGGGGTGGATGTGCGTGGCGAAGCCCTGTCCTTGGTCATCATCGACAAACTACCGTTCGCACCACCTGATGACCCCGTGCTTGCCGCGCGTCTGCGCGTGATTGAGGCACGCGGTGAAAACGGCTTTATGGCGTATCAAGTGCCGCAAGCGGTGATTAACCTCAAGCAGGGCGCGGGGCGATTGATACGTTCTGAAACCGACCGTGGTGTATTGATGATTTGCGACTCGCGTTTGATTACCAAACGCTACGGTGGGCGCATTTGGCAATCATTGCCGCCATTCGCACGCACACGCGAGGAATCAGTGGCGTGTGGATTTTTTGAGAACCATTTTGAGGGCGGTCAAGCGTGACATCCACAAACCGAACACAAGTGTAAAGTTTGTAAAGTTGGTGGGAAATGCCGATTTGACCGTCAACTGATGCGCACATTGACTTGTTACAATACGCACGCTCGTTGAACACTATCGAGCATCAACGAAAGGATTTTCATGCAAGCAATCAAATATTCAAACATCACTCGTACAGTTGCCAGTTTTGGCGTAGCATTGAGCGCGGTGTGCCTGATGACCAACGCGCAGGCGGGTGCGATTGAGGATTTACAAAGTTTTAATAGCAATTTTAAAACCGCTTCGGGCAACTTCACCCAGCAGGTCAAAGGCAAAACCACCAAGTCCAGTTCAGGCTCATTCACTTTTTCTCGCCCCGGTAAATTCCGCTGGATCTACACATCGCCTTATGAACAAGTTTTGGTCAGCGATGGCAAAACCCTCAGCATCTATGACAAAGATTTGAAACAAGTGACCAAACGCTCACTCGGCAGCGCCATCGGCTCGTCGCCCGCCGCAGTGTTGTTTGGCAGTGGTGATTTATCGAAAAACTTTGCCTTGACCGACGCGGGCGAGCGCGATGGACGCAACTGGGTGTACGCTAAACCACGCGGACAATCGAGTTTCGAGAGCGTGAACATTGGCATGAAAAACGGCGTACCTGATGCGGTGGTGCTGTTTGACAACTTTGGTCAAACCACGATTTTATTTTTCTCAGGTTTTCAGAAAAACCCCAATGTTCCAGCGAACACCTTCATTTTTACCCCACCCGCAGGCACGCGCACTTCTAAATGAGACTGCTTAATCAGTATAAAAAAGCGAGTATTCGCATTCACTTTTTTATGAATTGAATCAATCACCGTTTTATTTTGCACGCACGGCAATATAAAAATTCACCGCCATGGACTCACGTCCTTCAACCAATTCAGGTTGAGCCACAGTATCATTCGCCATTTCCGCTTTCATCATCGCTACGGGTGCGGCGTACATACGCCCTGAGTAGCCATTGCATGGGTTGTTGGGCATGGTGTTCATATGCGCCACACGCCACGCAGAAACAGGTTGACCAAAGGCTTTAGCGACCGAAGCGATGCGTGCTTTGACATCAGCAAACGCCATATCGTCCAATTGTTGTGCTGCAAGACGGCGACCCTCAGGCGACAAATAGGTGCTCATACTACCGACTTGGATGCCCATGCCTTGCAGTTGCGCAGCAATCTCGGTGATGTCAGTGATTTTTTTGCTGGTTAAGGTGTAAGATTGTCGAACTGTCCATTTTTTAATCGGCTGACCGTCTTCATCACGTTCTTGGTAGGTGTTGTAGTTGGCATTCTCAAACAACACCGTTGGGTATTTCTGCTTAATCATGCGCACCGCTTGTGCCATCGTGGCATTGACTTTGTCTGCGGCTTGCACCTTATCGCGCTCGGTCGCCACCATTTCGATATTCATCACCGCAGTGTCATGTGCCACTTGTTTTTCTGCACTGGCGCACATTTCTACGAGTGAACCATTTTGATTGATGCTGACGGTTTCTGCTTGCGCTGTGAATGTGGCGATGCCGAACAATGCGCCAACAATGAAGGTATGCTTGAATGCCATGTGAACTCCTTTGTGTGTGTTGGTTGAGTCAATTGTAATGCTTTTGGTGGGTTTTCGTTTACTTGATTGCTTCGTCATTGCTGGCTTGACCCACTGCTGTCCCACATTTTTTTCGAACAATGACGATGTTTCGCGCTGCTACTATTTTCAATCAAAAACGGCAAATTGAGCCATGATAGTGGTTTTTGTTGAACATAATGACTACACTTAAAACCCCCGCGCCGTCATACCCGCATGTTTTAAGCGGGTATCCACACAACACTCTAACTCGCTTTTAAAAGCCATTAATATTAGGTAACAACTGGATTCCCGCTGAAATCATGCGGGAATGACGGAGTACTCAATTTCTATTTCATCATCTTTTTGAGGTGAAATATTTATGGGACGGCAGTAGGCTTGACCCGCAATGACCTACTCATAAAAAAGTAGGGGCAAAATCATTTTGCCCCTGCTTTTTTGTACCACCATCAAACCACCAAACTATCAAAACACCTTAGTTTTTGGTTTTATCAATGATTTTGTTCGCAGTAATCCAAGGCATCATCGCGCGCAATTTACCACCCACGATTTCGATTTGATGCGCTGCATTGTTACGACGATGTGCGTGCATGGATGGGTAGTTCATCGCGCCTTCAGTGATGAACATTTTCGCGTATTCGCCAGACTGAATGCGTTTGAGTGCATTGCGCATCGCTTCGCGTGATTGCTCATTAATCACTTCTGGACCAGTCACATACTCGCCGTACTCAGCATTGTTAGAAATTGAGTAGTTCATATCAGCAATACCGCCCTCGAACATCAAGTCCACAATCAATTTCAATTCGTGCAAACATTCAAAGTACGCCATTTCTGGTTTGTAACCCGCTTCAACCAAGGTTTCAAAGCCCATTTTCACGAGTTCAACCGCGCCACCGCACAATACGGCTTGTTCACCGAACAAGTCGGTTTCGGTTTCGTCCTTGAACGTGGTTTCGATGATGCCTGTGCGACCACCGCCCACGCCTGAAGCGTAAGCCAATGCCACGTCACGTGCTTGACCCGATGCGTCTTGGTATACAGCGATCAAATCAGGAACGCCACCGCCACGCACGAATTCTGAACGCACTGTGTGACCCGGTGCTTTGGGCGCAACCATAATCACATCTAAGTCAGCGCGTGGCACGACTTGGTTGTAGTGAATCGCAAAGCCGTGTGCAAACGCCAATGTACCGCCTTGTTTCAAATTCGGTTCGATTTCAGTGGCATACAATTTAGATTGGAATTCATCTGGGGTCAAAATCATGACCACGTCAGCCGCGGCCACTGCGTCTTTCACTTCGGCCACTTTCAGGCCATGATTTTCGGCTTTTTTCCAAGAGCTTGAATCCTTGCGCAAACCCACAGTGACGTCCACGCCGCTGTCTTTGAGGTTCAATGCGTGCGCGTGGCCTTGTGAGCCGTAACCAATGATGGCGACTTTCTTCGCGCGGATGACAGATAAATCACAATCTTTATCATAAAAAAGTTTCATTTTGTTTCCTTCTTTTCTTCCTATATCGTTCTTTAATCGAACATTCATAATAAAAGCATTGGGTCTTAACACTGACACCAATCCTACTTCGGTTTTAAACCCTTAAACCACGCTCACCACGACCAATACCCGACGGTCCTGTGCGCACAGTTTCTAAAATCAAACCGCGATCAATGGCTTGTAAAAATGAATCATTTTTTGCCAAATTACCCGTGACCTCTATTGTATAGGCTTTGTCCGTCACGTCCAAGATACGTCCGCGGAAAATATCCGCCAAACGTTTGAGTTCTTCACGGTCTTTACCCACCGCGCGGACTTTGACCATGAGCAATTCACGTTCGACAAACGCGCCATCGGTTAAATCTTGTACTTTGTACACTTCAATCAAACGGTTCAGGTGTTTGGTGATTTGCTCCATGATGTCATCCGAGCCCACCGATGTGATGGTCATGCGTGATAAGGTCGGATCTTCGGTCGGTGCAACAATCAATGATTCAATGTTAAACCCGCGAGAAGAAAATAAACCCACCACACGCGACAACGCGCCTGCTTCGTTTTCGAGTAATACTGAAATAACGTGTCTCATATTATTCTCCTCGTTTCAAATGGGGGCCAGCGGACTGAAGCACTTCTGGTGGTGGGCGCAAAAGCATTTCCGACATGCCTTTACCCGCCTGTACCATCGGGAACACGTTTTCAGATTGATCCACTTGAAAATCAATAAATACCAAACGGTCTTTCAACGCCAAAGCCTCTTTCAACGCGCCTTCCACATCTGCATCGCGCTCAATGCGCATACCGACGTGACCATAGGCCTCGGCGAGTTTAACAAAGTCAGGCAAAGCATTAAAGTAGGTCTGTGAGTAACGTTCATCGTAAATCAATTCTTGCCACTGGCGCACCATACCGAGGTAACCGTTGTTCAAACTGAAAATTTTAATCGGCAGATTGTATTCTTTACAGGTCGAGAGTTCTTGAATACACATCTGCACCGAGCCTTCGCCCGTGATGCAGCAGACATCGGCCTCGGGATGGAGTTTTTTCACGCCCATCGCATACGGAATGCCTACACCCATCGTGCCCAAACCACCTGAGTTAATCCAGCGACGTGGCTTTTCAAATGGATAGTATTGCGCGGCAAACATTTGATGCTGCCCCACATCCGAGGTAATAAACGCATCGCCGCCTGTCAAACGGTGCAGGGTTTCGATGACTTTTTGTGGTTTGACCAATTGGCTGTCACGGTCATATTTCAAACTATCGACTTCACGCCATTCGTTAATCTGTTTCCACCATTTTTCGATGCGCGCAGCAGGACGACCTTGGGTCGAAATGGCGTTCATCTCAGTCAATTGCGTGAGCATGTCGCTCAAAACGTCTTTGACATCGCCCACAATCGGCACATCGGCGCGCACGCGTTTGGAAATCGAAGAAGGATCCACATCAATGTGGATGATTTTGCGCGACACTTGTGAGAAATGTTTGACATTGCCGACCACGCGATCGTCAAAACGCGCACCGACACTGATAATCACATCGGCGTGTTGCATCGCCATGTTCGATTCGTAATTGCCGTGCATCCCCGGCATACCAAGGTACAAATTCGATGACGCACGATAACCGCCCAAGCCCATCAAGGTATTCACACAGGGCATCCCCAGTGTATCGACCAGTTGATTCAATTGCGGCGCTGCATCTGACAAAATCACGCCACCGCCCGCGTAAATCACTGGACGTTCGGCGTTCATCAACATCATCAAGGCTTTTTTGATTTGTCCGCTGTGACCTTTGACCACCGGGTTGTACGAGCGCATCTCGACCGACTCAGGATAGCCATCGAATTTGCATTTGTTATTAGAAATATCTTTGGGGATGTCAATCAAAACGGGACCAGGGCGACCTGTTTTGGCGATATGAAATGCCTTTTTAATGGTCACAGCCAACTGACGCACGTCTTTGACTAAAAAATTGTGTTTGACAATCGGGCGCGTCACACCGACGGCATCGCATTCTTGGAACGCGTCTTGGCCAATCAGTGCTGTGGGCACTTGACCTGAAATCACCACCATTGGAATCGAATCATAATAAGCGGTGGCAATCCCTGTAACCGCATTGGTCAAACCCGGACCGCTGGTCACCAGTGCCACACCGATTTCGCCATTGCTCGATGAGCGCGAATAGGCATCCGCCGCATGAACAGCAGCCTGCTCGTGGCGCACCAAAATATGTTCAATTCCTGATTGTTGATGCAGTGCATCATAGATATACAAGACAGAACCGCCGGGGTAGCCAAAAATATGCTTAACGCCCTCTGCTTGCAAACACTGTACTAAAATTTCTGAACCTGTTAGTTCGATTGACATGAGAATCCCTTTCAAGGTCAAATTCGAGCCTCGTCACACGAATATGTGCGATTGATGCTTTGTTGCTAAACTTATGTGCATGCTTCGCAAATAAAACAAAGCCAGTCACCGTTTACCACCCCAGCATCCATCCAACACACACCCAACGTGCGAGGTGCTTTGAGAATGAATGGATGCGAATAAAGCGATTGTGTCGCCCACCCGCAAACAAGAATGCGTATTTAAATCACTCGGATAAAGCCATCCCATACGCATGAACTCACAACGATACTGAAATTCGCTGATGCGGTCAAGTTCTTCGCCAAAAATCACCATTAAACTGAATAAAACCGCATAAAAACCACATCAACGCCGACAAAATCGTTCGCGCCCACAGCGGTACGCAGCGACCTCAAACCGATTGTCCCAATAATAATGTCGTCCGCACAACCATTGCCACGCGCTTTCTAAAAAGTACGCGGGTAAAAAAAACACTCCCCACAACGCATATTGACGGACATGCGCGAATTCATGCGCACCAATGGGGCGCACCGACCAAATTTGATTGAGCCAAACCACATGACCCAAAGTCATGCCTGACACAGAACCCAAAGGCAAATGAGACAAGATAGGAGACAACCAACCGCCCCATACCACTACGGCGGGCATATGGCCATAGCGCAGCACAGCCCAGCGCGTCCCTGTTGGACGCAACAACAGTGCCAGCGCAAAAGCCAGCACAGAAATCGGCAATGCCCACACAACGCCTAAAAACACAAAAATTTTATTCACAGGTTTCATTCAAACGATGACTTTGGATGTGCGATAATTGGCAGAGATATCTCGTGCGTCATTGCGAGCCAGTTTTATCGGTGCGGCAATCCATCCTATATTCAATTAAATAAGGTTGTATGGATTGCTTTACTACGTTCGCAATGACAACATACAAAAACACACAGGACACCCATGCTCGCACGCATCACAGGCACGCTGCTCGAAAAAAAACCACCGCAAATCGTGGTCGATACCGCGTCGGGATTGGCATACGAAATTGATGTGCCCATGAGCACATTATATACACTCCCCGAGGTCGGGCAAGCGGTCAGCCTGTATTTACATTTGGCGATTCGCGAGGATGCGCATGTATTGTATGGCTTTGCCAGCGCGTCCGAGCGCGCGAGTTTTCGTCAATTGATTAAAATCACGGGCATCGGCGCACGCACCGCTTTGGGCATTCTGTCGGGTCTATCCTCGGATGATTTGCAACAAGCGATTGCCCAACAAGACGTCTCGCGCTTAACCAGTATCCCTGGAATTGGCAAAAAAACTGCCGAACGGCTGGTGCTTGAACTCAAGGACAAAGTTGCAAACCTAAATTTCGATTACAAAGCCAGCGCGAACACAAGTGAATATCCTGTACGTGCAGATGTGGGCGCAGCTTTGGTCGCGTTGGGCTATGGTGACAAAGAGGTCAACACCGTTATGAAAAGTTTTCCCAGTGATTTGGATGTCAATGAAGGCATACGCTGGGCACTACAACAATTATCTAAGTAAAAAATCTGCGCGAGTACACCATGAGCACCATAGTCACCGATGATTTTTCCGAACACTTGCCAAACAAGCATTCACAAGAACGTTTGATTGAGGCCGAACCACTCTCCGCCGTGGAGGAGCAGTCCGAGCGCGCCTTGCGTCCAAAATTATTGAATGATTATGTTGGGCAAATCAAAATCCGCGAGCAACTGGATATTTTTATCGGTGCGGCGCGCACACGCAAAGAAGCCCTCGACCATACCTTATTGTTTGGCCCCCCTGGATTGGGCAAAACTACGTTGGCGCACATCATTGCACGGGAAATGGGCGTGAACCTACGTCAAACTTCAGGGCCTGTGTTGGAACGCGCGGGCGATTTAGCGGCATTGCTGACCAATCTTGAAACCAATGACGTATTGTTCATTGACGAAATCCACCGCCTCTCGCCCGTGGTGGAGGAAATTCTTTATCCTGCTTTGGAAGACTACCAAATTGATATTATGATTGGCGAGGGGCCTGCCGCGCGTTCGGTCAAGTTGGATTTAAAACCATTCACCCTCATCGGTGCGACCACGCGCGCGGGCATGTTGACCAATCCCTTGCGTGATCGTTTTGGCATTGTCGGGCGTTTGGAGTTTTACACCATTGCCGAACTCACGCACATCGTTAAACGCTCAGCAGGTTTGCTCAACTGTGAGATTGATGAGCACGGCGCATCTGAAATCGCGCGGCGATCGCGTGGCACACCACGCATTGCCAACCGTTTGCTACGCCGCGTACGTGATTATGCGCAGGTCAAGTCCAACGGTGTAATTACCCAAAAAACCGCCGATGCCGCACTGAAAATGCTGGATGTCGATTCGGCGGGTTTGGATGTGATGGACAAAAAATTACTCGAAGCGATTTTGTATCGTTTCAACGGCGGTCCTGTCGGTTTGGATAATTTGGCGGCCTCGATAGGCGAAGCCAAAGACACCATCGAAGACATCATTGAACCATATTTGATTCAACAAGGTTATTTGCAACGCACACCGCGCGGGCGCATCGCCAGTGCCATGACTTATCAGCATTTTGGGGTCAGTCCACCCGAAGAAGAACCACGCTTGCTGTAGTATTCATTACTCAAGCGGTTGAACAATCACTTCCAAAAAGCAGCTGCAACCGCCGCAATCACGAAAGCAAAACTCAGCATGTATTTAAGATGCAATGGCTCTTTCAAATACAGTATGGCAAATATGGTAAACACCACCAAAGTGACCACTTCTTGAGTGATTTTTAGTTGAAAACCATTCATACCATGGGTAAAACCCATGCGATTGGCAGGCACCATCAAACAATACTCAAAAAAAGCGATGCCCCAACTGAGCAATATCGCTTGCCAAAGCGGTGTATGCGTGTCTTTAAGATGACCATACCACGCGAAGGTCATAAAAATATTCGAAGCCACCAACAATAAAACCGTATTCACAAATCATTCCCAACATTATTTGAGCAAGCGATGCCATACCAAAACTGCCAGCATGACGCTGGTGATTAAGTACAGCACTTGTGAGATGCCATGCCACTGCATGAATGCGCTGGCATCCGCAGGGTTGCTGAGCATGGTTTGCTTGAGTGTGGCCATTTTGGGTAAAATACCGACGTACTGAACAATCACGATGAACAATGCGCCCAAGGTCAACCACAAATCAGTCAGATGCAGCAAACGTTGTTTGAAACGCACCCGAAAATCTATCAACAACACCAAAACACACAGCAAACTGAGTACATAGGTTGCATGAAGCAACTCACCTGTATTCAAACCCGCTTGAACTTTATCAAACTTGGCAAACATCACAGGGGCAAACACATACCCCGTCACCCACGTGACAATCGCCCAAAACATCAGGGCGATTTTTGCGAAGCGTTGCAACCACATAGTCATCAGATGTACAGCACTTCGACAATTTCGTACTCGCGCACACCTGAGGGTGCGTGTACTTGTGCGACATCGCCCGCAGACTTACCAATCAGCGCACGCGCAATCGGCGAGCTGATGGAAATTTTTGATACTTTAATGTCGGCTTCATCGTCACCAACGATTTGATAGCGCACTTCATTGCTGTTTTCTAAATCTTCGAGCAATACCGTTGCACCAAATACCACGCGCCCATCGGCATCAAGTGTCGCAGGGTCAATCACCTGTGCGTTGGCCAGTTTTGCTTCGAGTTCAATGATACGTCCCTCAACAAAACCTTGTTTTTCTTTGGCGGCATCATAGTCTGCATTCTCCGACAAATCGCCTTGCGCGCGCGCTTCTGAAATCGCGGTAATCACGGCGGGACGCTCAACGTGTTTGAGGTGTTGCAATTCATCACGCAACAATTGTTCACCCAATTTGGTAACAGGGGTCTTGCTCATATATTTCTCCTACTGCTGGACTCGTTGTGAGTGCCTGATACAAAGTAAAGCACCGCAGTCGCAACTGCGGTGGCTGTTTTTTACTAACCTTTTATCATTGTACACATAAGCCGCCGCCATGTGGCAATTTTAAGCGTAAAACACCCCCACAAAGCCATCACAGCGGTATTTTATCCGCATGGGCTTGATTCACGCCATCTGCCAAGGTGTTGCCACATGTGGAGCAATATTTAAAAAAGGTGCTGCAACGCGAACCACACTGCGTGCATTTTTTAAACACACACAAACCGCAATGCACACAGTAGTCCGCGGGCACACCCGAACTGGTACTCAATGCTCGCTCACAGCTGGGGCAAACATTCTTAGCGATGTGTCCCAAAGCCAGTTCGTTATCAAAACTTTTGCGCCGTTCTGCTTGAGAACTTTGGCTCATTTTCTGCTCCTGAGTCTGTTTTTCACGCAGATAGGTTTGCATGCGTGTGATGGCATAATGCCCACCGACCAAAATCAAAACAATGCCGACAATGTAGCGCACATAGCCGCCGTAACTGGGCAGATAGGGGACGAGTTCAACAAAAAACGCAATCAGTGCAAAAAAGATAAAGCCCCACACAAACGGCCAATAACG
The DNA here is from genome assembly GCA_018261955.1 of Burkholderiaceae bacterium. GTDB lineage: Bacteria > Pseudomonadota > Gammaproteobacteria > Burkholderiales > Burkholderiaceae > CTSOIL-112. The sequence continues at coordinate 186,204 of JAGTRK010000002.1, read as the reverse complement.
CGACTGGCGTTTTTTCGCAAACAACCAAGCACCCAACACCAAAGCAGGTAAGGTCACAAGTAGTCGCATCAAAAATACTTTTAACTCTTGGGTGTTGTTCGCGTGTTCAAATGCGGCGCGCGCCTGTTCTTGCAACGCTTGCTCGCGCTCAACAGAAATCATGCGTTCGTTATTGAGAATTGCTTGGTTCAATTGCTCGACTTTTTGCTGCTCGCTGCTGACCTGCGCTTGTAATTGGTCTAATTTTTGTGTGCGCACCAAAACTTGAGCATCTTGCGCATTATTGCCTGTGGCGGTGCGCGTTTGTATCCAGTTATCGAACTGTTGTTTCTCTTCATCGTAACGCTGTTGCGCCTTGTCCAAATTAAGTTGGACTTGTGCCAATTCTTGACGCACTGCGGTATTGTTTTTCACCACCTGTTCACGTTGTGCCTGAATTTGTTTCAATTCGGGTGAATAGTATTGCGCCAACTCAGGCGCATCACCGACTTTGGGCAAGTCACCAATCACCTTGCTGCCCAAACCCGTTAGAAATACGGCAAACAATACGGCAATCACCCACATCACCACGGTGAACAACTGCTCGGGCAAACGTTTATTTTTATTCATTTTAAACATGGCAAGCTTTGTTAGAGAAGTTGAATGTACGCAGTATAAACTCAGTGCATCTAATTTTGGTGTTTGCTCGGCATTTCATGTACCATGCGAACAATTATTTTTAGAGGCAGGCATGAGCACGCACATCAATCATCGAAAAACCATGACAGGCTGGGCCATGTATGACTGGGCGAATTCCTCCTACGCATTGGTTATTAACACCGCAATTTTTCCCTTGTATTTCCAAGCCGTGATGGGCAATGATGCGCATACCCTAAGATTCTTCGGTCAATCGGTCAGCGCGAATGCCACCTACAGCTATTCACTCACACTGTCGTTTTTAATCTTGGTCTTCCTCTCACCTGTGCTCTCATCGATTGCGGGCAGTCGCGGTAATAAACTCTCGTTTCTCAAATTCTTTTGCACGCTGGGCGCTCTGTCCACCATGGGTTTGTTTTTCTTTAAATCCGCATCTGATGTGGGTTTGGCGTTGATTTTGAATATCTGCGCGAGCATAGGTTTTTATGGTTCGATGGTGTTTTACAATGCGTTTTTACCCGAAATCGCCAGCGCGGACAAACAAGACGCGCTCTCGGCAAAAGGCTTTGCACTCGGCTATGTCGGCTCTTTAATGCTTTTAATCCTCTCGCTGGTTTTAATCCAAGTGGTTGCCAATGAGACCAACCGTGGCTTTTACACACGCCTGTGTTTTTTGCTCACGGGACTTTGGTGGCTGGGCTTTGCGCAATTTAGTTTTTCACGCCTGCCGAAAAACCGCGTGCTGTCTGCCACGGAGCAAACGCACCATGCGCAAAAATCCATATTCACTTTGTTGACCGACAGTTACGCCGAGTTGAGCAAAACGGTGAATGAGTTATTGCGTAGCAAACGCATCAAGTGGTTTTTGACCTCGTTTTTCTTTTACAGCGTTGGGATGCAAACCATATTCATCATCGCCACTTTTATTGGTACAGAGATTCACCTATCGCAAACCAAAATGATTTTAACCATCATGCTGCTGCAAATTGAGGCAATCATCGGTGCTTTAAGTTTCGCGTGGTTGGTCAAAAAAATCGGCAACACCGCGGGCTTATCACTCGCAGTCATCATCTGGATTGTGATTTGCCTGATGATATACCGCCTCGCCAATCTAAGCGCGCGCACTGACTACAACCTTGAAACCGAATTTTTCCTCACCGCAGGTTTGGTCGGCTTGGTCATGGGTGGATTGCAATCGGTCTCGCGCTCAACCTATAGCAAACTGCTACCGACTTCGCACGACTCCTCAACTTTTTTTAGTTTCTACGATGTCTTGGAAAAATGCGCGATTGTGGTCGGTACATCGGTGCACGGCACATTGGTGAACCAAACAGGCAATACACAGGCTTCCGCGCTGGCGTTGGCATTGTTTTTTGTGGTTGGTTTGGCATGCTTGGTGCGTTTGCGCAAGTATGAGCGCAAACCACCCACACCCGCAGAATAAACGCCACCGAGCACGCGTAACGGTTTGACCAAAAGCGTAGATTCAAGCGCCGTGTTATAATTTTTGGATATATCAACAACCCTTTCATTCTCAAGGATTTCACATGACCACATTATTTGACCCACTCCAATTGGGTGACTTGACACTTCCCAATCGCATCATCATGGCACCACTGACACGTTGTCGCGCGCGTGATGCTCAAGGCGAACACGATGCGCGCATTCCCAACGACATCATGGCACAATACTACGCGCAACGCGCCAGTGCGGGGCTCATTCTGAGCGAAGCGGTTGCGGTCACGCCACAAGGTGTGGGCTATCCCAACACCCCTGGTATTTGGTCTGACGAGCAAATTGAAGGTTGGAAACACATCACCGAAGCGGTACACGCCAAAGGTGGACGGATTTTCATGCAATTGTGGCACGTTGGACGCATTTCGCACCCTGTTTATTTGAACGGTGAATTGCCCGTTGCCCCAAGCGCGATTGCACCTGAAGGACACGTCAGTTTGGTGCGCCCAAAAACAGAATACGTCACCCCACGTGCTTTGGACATCAGCGAAATTCCTGCCATTATCCAAGCCTACCGTCAAGGTGCGCTCAACGCTCAGGCCGCAGGTTTTGACGGCGTGGAAATCCACGGTGCGAATGGCTATTTGCTCGACCAGTTTTTACAAGATTCGACCAACCAACGCACCGATGCCTATGGTGGTTCGATTGAAAACCGCGCACGACTGATGATAGAAGTGGTTGATGCGGCGATTTCGGTGTTTGGCGCAGGGCGTGTCGGTTTGCATTTGGCACCGCGCGGTGATTCACACGATATGGGCGACACCAACCCTCTCGCCACTTTTGGCTATGTGGCTGAACAAATGGCGCAACGCAAAATTGCCTTTATTTTTACCCGCGAACATTTGGGACCAGACCGCATCAGCCCTGAATTGAAAAAAATCTTTGGTGGCGTGCTCATCGCCAACGAAGGTTTCACATTTGAAACCGCGCAACACGAACTGGCAACGGGTCAAGCTGACGCGGTGGCGTTCGGACGCGACTTCATCGCCTCGCCCGATTTGCCCAAACGCTTTGAAACAGGTGCTGCACTTAATGAATTCAATATGCAAACCTGCTACGGTGTGGGTCAAGAAGACCTGCGCGTGGGCTATGTGGACTACCCCAGTTTGACGTGATGTGGGTGACCGTGTGCGTATCAATGTAAATGGTCACATGCTGTTATAATGCGTTCCTCATTTGATTCACTCGGAAACACCCATGCCCATCACCACCCAACCCATCCACAAATACCGCCCTTATTGGGCGAAGCGGTTTGGTGTTGCGCCATTTTTGCCCACCACGCGTGCTGAGATGGACGCGCTTGGCTGGGATTCATGCGACATTATTTTGGTCACGGGCGATGCGTACATAGACCATCCGAGTTTTGGCATGGCACTGGTTGGGCGATTGTTAGAGAATCAAGGCTTTCGCGTTGGCATCATCAGCCAGCCCGATTGGCACAGCAAGCATGACTTTCAAAAACTCGGTGCGCCGAATTTATTTTTCGGCGTGACCGCAGGCAATATGGACTCGATGGTCAATCGTTACACAGCTGACCGCAAACCGCGCTCGGACGATGCCTACACCCCCAACGCCGCTCCAAACAAACGCCCAGACCGCGCGGTGAATGTCTATGCGCAACGTTGTCGTGAGGCGTACCCCGGTGTCGGTGTGATGGTTGGTAGCATCGAGGCGAGTTTGCGCCGCATCGCGCATTTTGACTACTGGTCAAATACCGTGCGCCCTTCGGCTCTGATTAGTTCCAAAGCGGATATTTTATTGTTTGGCAACGCTGAGCGCGCCTTGGTCGAAATTGCCCACCGTGTGGCGCGGGGCGAAAAGTTAAACGAAATCCGTGATGTGCGCGGCACGGCATTTATTGTGCCATTCGGCTGGAAACCCTCAGACGAATGGCAGGAAATTGACTCAACCACCGTGGATGCGCCGAATGTCAAAGACGCGCAATACAGCCACGTTGATCCGTATTTGGACAGCACGAAAACCGATGCACAACCCACAAATGCCCCCCCCAAAACCGAACAACCCATTCAATTTTTTAATAAAGAACAGCGCAAAGCCGAACTCATCGCCAAACGCGATGCGCAACGCCTGCACAGCGTGATTCGCATCCCTGCGTTTGAAACGGTGGCGCACGACCCTGTGTTGTACGCGCACGCTTCGCGTGTATTGCACCTCGAATCCAATCCCGGTAACGCACGTGCATTGGTGCAACAGCACGGTGAGCGTGATGTTTGGCTCAACGTGCAACCCATCCCATTGACCACCGAAGAAATGGATTACGTCTATGGCTTGCCCTACGCGCGCAATCCGCACCCGTCCTACGGTGAGGCGAAAATCCCCGCTTGGGACATGATAAAATACTCGGTCAACATCATGCGCGGTTGCTTCGGTGGTTGTACGTTTTGCTCGATTACCGAGCACGAAGGGCGCATCATTCAAAGCCGCTCGCACGAATCCATCCTGCACGAAATTGAAGAAATTCGCGATAAAACCGATGGTTTCACAGGGCAAATTTCTGACTTGGGTGGTCCAACAGCGAATATGTATCGGCTCGGCTGCAAAGATGCGGTGACCGAAGCGAGTTGTCGCAAACTGTCGTGTGTCTTTCCTGATATTTGCAAAAACCTCAACACCAATCACGATAGCCTGATTGATTTATACCGCAAAGCCCGTGCAATTAAAGGCGTGAAAAAAATCAACATCCAATCGGGTCTGCGCTACGACCTCGCGGTTGAGTCGCCTGCCTACATCAAGGAGTTGGTGCAACACCATGTCGGCGGTTATCTCAAAATCGCCCCTGAGCACACCGAGACAGGGCCTTTGTCGAAAATGATGAAGCCCGAGATGCGCTCGTACAACCGTTTCAAACAAATGTTTGAACAGTACTCTAAAGAAGCGGGCAAAGAGCAATACCTCATTCCCTACTTCATCGCCGCGCATCCCGGCACAAGTGATGAAGACATGCTCAACCTCGCGCTGTGGCTCAAACGCAATAACTTCCGCCTTGACCAAGTGCAGACATTTTTGCCCACGCCGATGGCGATGGCAACCACCATGTGGCACACCCAACGCAATCCACTCGCGAAAATCACGCGTTCGTCCGAAAAAGTCGATGTGGTGCGCGAAGAAAAACGCCGCCGCTTACACAAAGCCTATCTGCGCTATCACGACCCCAACAACTGGCCGATGATACGTGAGTCGCTGTACGCAATGGGGCGCAGTGATTTGATTGGTTACTCAAAATCACACCTCGTGCCCACGCGTCAACCTGCCAACATGACGCAAAGCGCGGCTGCCGCCAACGCCAAACCCAATGCCAGAACCGCGCACCACCCAACCCAGCGATTCCAAGATGCACCCAATCGCAACAGTGCCCACAATGGCGCAGGTGTAAAAAAAACCACGAGTACGCAACGCAATAAACCCACCGATACGGGCTTAGGCGGCATCAAACTCGCTGGCAAATACTCCGCCAAGCGCAAAACGCAAAACAAATTGGCAAAGTTTCGATAATTCACCCCATTAACAAAAAACGCACCCACTTGGGTGCGTTTCTCTATCAAAATCGGGGGAAACCATCAACGGTTATTGGCCGCCAGTTTCAAAGCAAATCCAACCAATGCCACACCTGCAAAGCGTTTTGCCCACACTTGGGCTTGTGGCACGCCTTTGAATTGGCGCGCCAACCAGTTGCCGACCAAGACCAAAATTGCCTGATACACAAAACTAATCACCGTCACATGCAGCATCATCACACCCAAAGTCACGGGACTGGCGGAGGGCTTCAAAAACAAGGGGAAAAACGCCACGAAAAACAGCATCACTTTGGGATTGGTTAAACTCACCAACGCCGCTTGTTTGCCATACTGCCAGTGGGATTTGCTTTGCTCTGAGTCAACATCCAACTCACTGCGTCCCGCACGCAACAAGCCCCAAGCCAACCACAGCAAATACGCCACGCCAAAATACTGCAATGCTGTAAACACCATCGGATTGGCCTGCATCACTGCCGCCAAACCAATGGCTGCGCCAATCATCCACACCGCATCACCGACCAGTGTGCCTGTCACTGCAGACAGCCCCGCAGCCATGCCACGGCGCGCAGTGGCGTTTAAAATCGCCAATGTGCCCGCTCCAGGAATCAGTTGGAACAAAATAATCGCTAAAATAAATTGTGGGTAGTTTTGAATGTCGAACACGGCCCGTGCCTTTTAAAGTGAGTCATCTGAGGTCATTGCGGGCTTTGACCCGCAATCTCCATAATCTATGGGGATGCCGTGTCAAGCACGGCATGACGGATTAATGATGATTTCCCTACTTCACCTCATCCATCCACGCCTGTTGAATCGCCTCCAAAACTTTTTCACCACCGCGACTGTGGTCGTCATCAAACTCAGGCAAATCAACCACCATATTGTGCAAATCGGTAAAGCGCACGGTCGCAGGGTTAATCCCTGGGTGCGCATCGGCCAGTTGAATTGCAATTTCTAAAACTTCTGTCCATTTCATTTTATTTCTCCTCAAAATATTTCATCAACAACTCCCGCCACTCACCGATAAATGCTTCGTATGCGAGCGCATCAAAGCCACGGATAAACTCTGCACCTGTTTCAGACAACGCGGTGTACCGATAGGTCACGTTGGTACGCGTTTCACTCGACGACAATGCCACACACGCCACCGTAATCAAGCCAACTTTCAACGAAGGCTCGATTTTATAAAACTGTACCACATGATTCGCGGCATCATATTTTTTCACCAACCACACCGCATCTAAACCCGCATTATCACTGTGATCGTGGTTTTGAGTTAAAAACACGCCATCCTCAGCCAAAGGGTGCGCGTCAACGATACCGACATAGTCCCAATCAGGCACCCACAGTTTTTCGCCCTCGGGACTGAACAATGGGAATAGTTGGTCTATCGGTTGCGGTAAATCAAAGCTGTGGGTGTGTGTTACTGTTTGCATTGTGATTTATAAATTAATTGAGTTGAGTTAATCACTATGGTCATTGCGAGCGATGCCTTATCAGCGAAGCACAATCCATATCGCATCAATCCATTGGGTATTGTTGGATTGCTGCGCGGTGAATCTGCTCGCAACGATGACCTGCATTTAATTTTTAGGATGGCTAAAATCTGAATGATCGGAAACGATTTGAGCCAATTGCGCATCTTTTTCTTGCCACATACCATTGATCCAATTTTGAAATTCCACCCGAAACGCCTTATTGGTTTCATAATCACCTTGGCGCAAAGCCAATGGAATCGGACGCACCTGCACATCCACGTGAATTTCGGCACATTTACCCATCAAGAATTCAACAAAGGTCGGCACGCCGTGCGGATAACTGATGGTCGCATCAATCACTTGATCGAGTTTATCCGACAACACGCTCAAGGCATACGCCGCGCCTGCCGCACGTGGTTTGAGCAAGTGTTGATACGGCGACTGTTGCTTATCGTGTTTGGCTTGAGTAAAACGCGTGCCTTCGAGAAACAGCATGATGCCAACGGGCACGTCTTTGAATTTTTGCATGCGGCGGATGGTCTCTTGTTTGTCACGGTTTTTCAGTTCAGGATTTTTGGCAATTTGTTCTTTGGTCAAGCGACGCATGAACGGGAAGTCCAGCACCCACCATGCCAAGCCCATGATGGGCACATAAATCAATTCACGTTTGAGAAAAAATCTAAAAAAAGGCGCTTTGCGGTTAAAAATGGCTTGCAGCACCACGATGTCCACCCAACTTTGATGGTTGCTCACCACCAAATACGAGCGATTCGCTTGCACCGTGTCGGGCACATTGCTGGTCATTTTAGTCGGTAAAAACCAACGAAACAAAGCTGAGTTAATCGCAATCCAAGTTTGCGCAATCCCGATTGCCAAATGCTGACTAAAAGTTTGCAGTGGTCGAATCGGTATGATGCGCAATAAGGCGGTCAACATCAATATGGTCGGCAACACAATCACATTGAGCACCAGACCCAAACCCGTTAAGGCAAAGCGCACCCAATGCACGATATTGGTTTTCTGCATCATTCCTCCAAAAATTCAATTGATACGTTCATTATAAGGCAAGTTGACAGCGCGTTTGCCCAAGCTTAGTGCAACTGTTTGTAGCGATAATCGGCCCAAATCGTCAAACCCACGCCCACAATCGTGACCGCGCCGCCAGCCAAAACCGCCCACGGCAAACGCTCGCCGATGAACCACGCGCCCATCAATACGCCCGACAGAGGCGTGAGATTGGTAAATAAAGCCGTGCGCCCCGCGCCCAAAGTTTTCACCGCGCTCAAATACCATGTGTAACTCAATGCCGTGGCAAAAAAGGCCAAATACGCCAACTGCGCCCAAGACTGCCAACCCATGTGTGGCAAGATGCGCCACGGTGACTCGAACAAGGCCGCCACCGAGAGCGACACACCACCGACCAAACACGCATAAAAGTTCATCACCACAGGTGAGACCATGCCACTGGCACGGCGGCTGATGAAGGTATAAACCGCCCACGCCAACACGCAACCCACAATCAGCAATTCACCCCAGCCGACCTCACCTTGTAGCAGTTTCATCGGATGCCCATTGCCGACCACCCACACACAGCCAATCAATGCCAAGGCAATGCCCAAACCTTTGATCGGGGTCATCACCTCTTGGTAAATCAACCACGCCGCCAATGCAATCACCGCAGGATTGAGCGCGATGATGAGCGCGCCGCGCCCCGCTGAAGTGAATTTCAAACCGATGAGAAAACACAGGCTGTACAAAAAAATCCCCGTCAAGCCCATGCCCAGAACCACGCGTCGATCGGTGCGGGGTAACGAGGGAATGCGCCCTTCATACAATCGCACCAACACCGCCAACGCGAGGGTTGCCATTAAAAAACGCACCGCCGAAGCAGTCAACGGCGGCACTTGCGCAGTCAACAACTTCGCCACCACCCAAGTGCTGCCCCACACCAAATTGGTCAGTATGAGCAACACATAGGTTTTGAAATGTTTGTCGGCAGTGGGGTGGGTAGCGTTCATAAAAGAGATGACATCCGTGCAAGAAAACCAATAGTATAAGGCGTTCGCGTCATTCGGGTGGTCGGCGAATTTTTATCAATGGAATCAATACAAGTTACATGCTTGTGTCAGTTGAGCACCAACATGTATGTTGTGGCAACATTAGGCTCGTCTGAGGGTAAGCAGACTGATTTCACTGACCACATCGGTTGAGCGCAGCGCGGAGCCCCAGTACCCCGTACCCGAATTGACATAGACCCAGCCGTTGCGATAAGGGTTCAAACCAATATTGAATTTGTGCACCCAACGCACCAATAAGGTTCCAGGGAAGTACTGCCCACCGTGAGTGTGCCCTGACAATTGCACATCCACGCGCACATCCTCGGTCAAATGCGCCGTATCGGGATGGTGCGCCAACAGAATGGTGGTGGCATCAGGCGCATCGCGCAGAGCCAATTGTGGGCTGCATACATGCGTTGCATGGCGTTTACTCGAACGGAAATCGTGCACGCCCGCGATGACCAAAGACGCGCCGTTAATCTGCAACACTTGGTGCTGATTTTGTAAAGTGGTAAAGCCCAATTGCCCCCAATGCGCCAGCCAGTTCTCAGCGGTGTCGGTGTAATACTCATGATTGCCCGTCACGAAATACTGCCCGTATTTGCCTTTGAGCTGCGCCAATGGCGCAAGTTGCGCGCGCAATTGCGCCACCACGCCATCGGTCATATCTCCTGTCATGGCAATAATGTCAGGCTGAAGTTCTTGAACCGCTTTAACAATCGACTCAATCAGCGGTGCGGCGTGGTGAATTTGACCGGCATGTAAATCGGAAATTTGCACGATTCGCACGCCGTCTAATGCGACAGGCAAATTGTCAATCGCAATATCACAGCTGACAACTGTGGGCTGAGCGTTATTTGCCCGAAACGCGGCACGTCCAAAAATCCCCGCCGAGCCCATCAACGTGCCCATGCGCGTTGCCTGCGAGAGAAACGCGCGCCGTTGCAATTGCTTTTGATAAGCGGCGTAGGGCTGAAAAGTTTGATTGGATTTTTTAAAAGCAGATTGGATGGCTTGAATTGCTGCAATCACAATTAGAAACACATCACGCGCAACAGTCATAAACACCACGATGGTGTACAAGCCCAGCGCGTACTGCATTCCCTGAAGGATGATTGAATCTTGGTGCAAAAACGCAAAGCGGCGAAACACAAACAGCAGCGGCACACACGCCGCCATCACGATGAGTATCACCCAAAGCGTTAAGCGAACACCCTCAGACCAACTCGGGTCGATCAATCTGCGCCCAACATAATAGGCGAGCGCACACAACAACACACTCAACAACAGTGGAATGGCGTACACCATCGTCACGGCCCTCTTAATTTGTCTTAATAATCGGCATAATCGCCACTATAAGCCAAATTATCAAAGCGCGTGAACTCGCCGTGAAATGCCAGTTTAATCACACCTGTTGCGCCATTGCGATGTTTGCCAATGATGATGTCTGCTTTGCCTTTGGCTTCTTCGAGTTTGGCTTGGTTGGCTGAGTCGCCATCTTTTTGTAAATAGTATTCCTCGCGATACACAAACATAATGATGTCCGCATCCTGCTCAATCGCACCCGATTCACGAATGTCCGACATCAATGGGCGTTTGTCTGGGCGGCTTTCCACTGCACGCGAGAGTTGCGACAGAGCCACCACGGGACAATCCAACTCACGCGCCAAAGATTTTAAGCCACGGGAAATCTCAGATATTTGCGATTGGCGATTTTCAAAATTATTGGAAGCCGCACCACTCATCAACTGAATATAATCAACCATAATCATGCCCAAGCCGCCGCAGGTGCGGTGCAAGCGACGTGCGCGCGAGCGCAACTCCAAAGCCGTCAGTCCGGGCGATTCATCAATGAACAATTGCGTGTCGCGGGTTTTCTCAATCGCCACGGTCAAATGCTCCCAATCTTCATCGGTGAGTTTCCCCGTGCGCAAATGATTTTGATTGATGCGCCCCACCGAGCCGAGCACACGCATACCGAGTTGCTCCGCGCCCATCTCCATCGAAAACACCGCCACGGGCAAGCCCTCTTCAATCGCAATGTGCTCCGCCATATTCATCGCAAACGAGGTTTTACCCATAGACGGACGACCTGCGACAATCACCAAATCGCCTTTTTGCAAGCCCGAAGTGATTTTGTCCAAGGCGATAAACCCCGTGCTCACGCCCGTGACGTCGTCCAAATGCTCACGCTCGTGCAACTCGTTAATCGTTTGCAATACATCCGAGAGCACCACGGGCAATTCTAAAAATTCATTGTTGCCGCGTTGACCGTCTTGCGAGACTTGTAAAATCGCCTTTTCAGCCGAATCGATGATTTCATTGGTATCGCGTCCCTGCGGACTGAGCGCGGATTCGGCAATATTGTCCGAAGCCGAAATCAGTTTGCGCAACAAACTGCGGTCACGCACAATCTCGGCATAGCGGCGAATATTCACGGCTGACGACACGCCCGTTGCCAATGCGTTCAGATACGACATACCGCCGACATCATCGAGCCGCCCTTGATTTTGCAAAGATTCAAACACCGTCAACACATCGGCTGGATGGTCTTTCTCCATCAAACCCACAATGGTTTTAAAAATCACCCGATGGTCAAAACGATAAAAATCATCCTCGTGGACAATATCGTTGATTTTATCCCACGCCAAATTGTCCAACATCAAGCCGCCCAAGACCGATTGCTCCGCCTCGACAGAATGCGGCGGCGTGCGCAACAGCGACAAATCATCATCCATCACAATATTATTCATAGTTTTTAAATTCGCTCATGCTGCGTGTTTATACTTGGTTTAAACCCACCCCATCCATTGATTCGGGAAATCGACCTGTGGGCATATTTTTTAATGGGCTATTGTACTGTTTTTTGCACCACATCGCCGCAGAATTACCCAAGCGCATCCGTGTTTAATCAAAACGCGTACAGCCAAGCCGTTGCCATTTCATTATCAACGCGACAAAACCGCCACAGTTCTGAAGTCCCCCTCAACTCGCACAAGCGCAAGCAAATTAAAAAATCAAAAAAACCTCAAATCGCACAGCAAAAAATTCAAAACACTATTGACACACTCTAAAAACAAGCGGTATAATTTCGTTCTAATTTTATGGGTCGTTAGCTCAGCTGGTAGAGCACCGGACTTTTAATCCGATGGTCGCGTGTTCGAATCACGCACGACCTACCATATTTGGCACAGCGTTTTTTGTCAGCAAACAAACCCCGCAAACATCCGTGTTTACGGGGTTTTTTGTCGTCTATTTTTGTCGCCTATCCGCAAGCAGTGCCCATCAAACCACAGGATGGAATCAAAACTCATGATTGAATCATTGCATTGTGGTTTAACGCGTTTCTGTAGAGTACAATGACATTCTGTTTTTAAACACAGTTCAACGTCGTGCGTCATCAGCGCACAAACATGTTTCACAAAGGTCGCGCATGTTGTTAACCCTCATCAGTGCATTGGTCATTAGTTTTGCAGTCACCGTTTGGTTGCTGCATTACGCGCACATGCACGCGCATTTGACCTACGATGCGCATGAGCACAAGGGGCCACAAAAATTTCATGCGCAGAGCACGCCACGCGTCGGTGGCATTCCGATTTTCGCGGGTTTATTGGTCGCCGCGCTGGTGTCATCGAGTATTGCACCGATAAGATGGCTCTGGTGGGTGATTTTTATTGTCTGCTTAATCCCCGCGTTTGCGGGGGGGTTGATTGAAGATTTAACCAAGAAAGTTGGCCCGCGCGAACGATTACTCGCCAGTTTTGTCTCGGCGGGTTTGGCGTGGTGGTTGCTTGATGCGCGAATTACCTATGTCGCGGTTCCCGGGTTAGATGCCTTACTGGCTATTTCGATTTTTTCGTTGTTGTTTACGATGTTTGCGGTCGGCGGCGTGGCGCATGCGGTCAACATCATCGATGGCTACAACGGTTTGGCGGGCATGGTGGTACTGATGATGACCGCCGCAATTGCCTATGTGGCGTTTAAAGTGGCGGATTATCAAGTGTTGGCAGTCGCGTGTGGCTTGTTCGGCGCGACCTTGGGATTTTGGGTGTGGAATTTTCCACGCGGCATGATTTTTGCGGGCGATGGCGGTGCGTATTTGTGGGGTTTTGTGCTCGGCGTGCTCTCTGTGCTGTTGATTGAACGCAATACCACGGTATCGCCTTGGTTTCCTTTGGTGCTGATGCTCTACCCTGTGTGGGAAACGCTGTTTTCGATTTATCGTAAAAAAATGCTGCGCGGGCAATCCCCAGGCGAACCTGACGGTCTGCATTTTCACATGATGGTGTATAAACGCCTTGTGCGTTGGATGATACGCGACCCAGACACGCACGTGCGCACACAGCGCAACTCAATGACCGCACCGTATTTGTGGGGCATGACGCTGCTTACTGTGATACCTGCGGTGTTGCTCTGGTCAAACACCGCCGCGCTGATGTGGGTGGCACTGGGGTTTGTGGTGGTGTACATTTGGCTGTATCGGCGCATGGTGCAGTTTAAATCGCCGCGTTGGTTGGTGTTGCGCAAAAATTCATGGCACGAACGTGTGGCCGAGCAACTCGTGCGCCATCAACGCAAAAAACACAAACTGCGCACGCAAAAAGACATCGGCACGCCGATTGATACCAACACGCTTCAGTAACTCCAACTCAAAAATCGTTTCAAAATCATTGGATTGTGACTGAAACGCACTGATTGGACGTATTTCTTAATGGGGTTGCTTGAAACACTTTCACTCGGATTTCATATCTAAATACGGGTTTTCCTTTATAATGCCCGCTCGATTAACGCATACTCTGAGGACACCATGCAAATTTCCGAAAATTCAGTTGTAAACATTCATTACACATTGACCAACGATGCAGGCAATGTCGTTGACACCTCCGATGGTCGCGAAGCTTTGATGTATTTGCACGGTCACCACCAAATCATCCCAGGGTTGGAAAATGCGTTATTGGGCAAAAAAGCAGGCGACGAGTTGAACGTCACCATCGCGCCCGAAGATGCCTATGGCGCACGCGTCGAAGAAGCGATTCAGCAAGTACCGCGCGAAGTGTTTGGCAACATCCCTGATTTGGCAGTCGGTATGCAGTTGCACGGCGAATCGCCTGAAGGCCCAATGTCGGTTGTGGTCACTGCGATTGCCGATGACTTTGTCACCGTCGATGCCAACCATCCTTTGGCGGGTGAAACCCTACACTTCGCGGTGAAAGTCGAATCGGTGCGTGAAGCGACCACCGAAGAATTAGACCACGGTCACGCCCACGGCGGCGATGGTCATCACCATTGATACCCTCAGAAACATGGCGGCGCATTGCCGCCATTTTCATCCCATGCCTGTACGGTGTGAATTCATAGGCATCTTGAATTCTCAACCTTAGCCCCAATCTACATTAGACACATTATTATTGAACCGACCCAAAAAGGCACATCATGGTTCCACACCTACGTACCGCACTCACTGGCCCGCTCTCTGAACTTGAAGCAAAAATGCTCGACGCAACGCCCACGATTGAGCGTTGGTTTCGTTTAGAGTGGCAGGAACACACGCCGCCGTTTTACAGCTCGGTCGATGTGCGCAATGCGGGATTCAAACTCGCGCCCGTGGATACCAACCTATTTCCAGGTGGGTTCAACAACCTCGCGGATGAAATGTTTCCGCTCGCCACCCAAGCGGCGATGGCGGCGATTGAAAAATACTGCCCCGATGCGCGCAATCTACTCATCATCCCTGAGAAACACACACGCAACCAATTTTACCTACAGAACGTCGCGCAACTCTCAAAAATCATGCGTCTGACGGGGTTGAACGTCCGCTTGGGTTCGCTCTCAGACGAAATCACCGAGCCGACTGTGCTCGAATTGACCAATGGCGAAACGCTCACGCTCGAGCCATTGGAGCGCAACGGTCGGCGCATCACCTTGGATCACGGCAAATTTGACCCGTGTACCATCTTGCTCAACAACGACCTATCAGGCGGTCAACCGCTGATACTCGAAAACATCCGTGAGCAACATTTACTCCCGCCGCTGCACGCAGGCTGGACCGTTCGCCGCAAATCCACCCACTTCACTGCGTACGATGAAGTGGCGAAAAAATTTGGCAAAATGCTCGGCATCGACCCGTGGCTGCTCAACGCCTACCACACCAACGTCAACGGCGTGGACTTTCATGAGCGCGCAGGCGAGGATGAACTCGCCACCGCGGTGGAAGCCACATTAAAAAAAATCACCAAAAAATACAAAGAATACGGCATCAAAGACGACCCATTCGTCATCGTCAAAGCCGATGCGGGTACCTACGGCATGGGCATCATGACCGTGCGCTCGCCTGACGACATTCGTGACTTGAACCGCAAACAACGCAACAAAATGGCGGTGATTAAAGAAGGCTTGGAAGTCCAGGACCTCCTGATTCAAGAGGGCGTACCCACCATCGAACGTTGGGACGGACACACCACCGAACCAGTGGTCTATATGATAGACCGCTACGTGGTGGGTGGATTCTACCGCGCGAACTCTGAAAAAGGCCACGATGAAAACCTCAACTCATCGGGCATGCGTTTTGAACCACTGTCCTTCATCAGTGAGCGCGTGCACGACCCCGAAGACCTCAACACCATGCACAACCGCTTTTATCAATACGGTGTGGTGGGACGCTTGGCGATGCTCGCGGCATCGTTGGAATTAGAGCGCACCGATCCTGAACGCGAAGAAGTGTAGTGCCGAGTCATGGCGGGCTTGACCCGCCATCTCCAAAAGAGGACGCGAATACAAAACCTGCGGGGATAACTGATAATGGCGCAATCCCATTTTTATGCCGCATATACAACCATGAGCAAACACGCCCACACTCCCGAAACCCCCGCGACCCAATTTCTCAAGGCGCACAACATCGCGTTCACCCCACATCTATACGCCTACAAAGAACACGGCGGCACTGGCGTATCGGCGCGTGAATTGGGCGTGTCCGAACATACCGTCATCAAAACCTTGGTATTCAAAGACGAACACACCAAACCCCTCATCATCCTCATGCACGGCGACTGCAAAGTCTCGACCAAAGAACTCGCGCGGCAAATCGGCTGCAAAAAGGTTGAACCGTGCAAACCCGAAGTCGCCAACCGCCACACAGGATTTCTCGTTGGTGGCACCAGTCCATTTGGCACCAAAAAAGCCATGCCTGCGTACATCGAGCGAACCATACTTGAGCTGCCTGAAATTTACATCAATGGGGGCAAGCGCGGGTTTTTGGTGAGTCTAAATCCGCAAGAGATTATCCGCTGCCTATCGGCGGTGGCGGTTGAGGTGGGGTTGGTGGGGTGAGTTGAAATTCATCACGTAAAGAATATTCTAACCATATTTTTATCGAGTTCTCATTTATAATGGATTCATATTTAATACCAAGCATTGATCACTTGGAAAACATTCAAGATTTAGAAAATTCATGAAGCCATTTTTAAAATGGGCAGGTGGCCAGTATAAAATCATCGACAAGGTCATAAAAGAATCGCCTAATGCACGCAGTTAAGTTTTAGAATACTTTTGAATTAATTTTTTTTGTGAAGTTAGTCTAACTCACTCTCTACCAAGATCAAGACACCAAATGAATTTATCATTTAATACAAATTTAGCAAAGGGGTATTCAAGCAGCTCTCAAATTGCAAGACTATTGACCGAAGATTGGGTTTTAAACAATTCTTATTGTCCGAGTTGCGGCAATTTACCGTTAAATGAATTTGAAAACAATCGTCCTGTCGCGGATTTTTACTGTGGAAAGTGCAGTGAAGAGTTTGAATTAAAAAGCAAAAAAGGAAAACTCACGAATACGATTGCTGATGGGGCATATTCCAAAATGATTGAACGAATTTCTTCAGAAAACAATCCAAATTTTTTCTTTCTTACCTACACAAAGCAGTGGACTGTGAATGACTTTTTAATAATCCCCAAACAGTTTTTCACGGCAGAAATCATTATCAAACGTCCACCATTAGCAGAAACAGCACGGAGAGCAGGCTGGGTTGGTTGCAATATTGATATTTCAAAAATTGCAGATGCTGGAAAAGTGTTTTTAATTAAAAATGCAAAGGTCATTAATCATAACCTGGTAAAAGACACTTTTAACAAAACTCTATTTTTACGACAACAAAATAATGACGCAAAAGGCTGGATTTTAGATGTGATGAACTGCATCGACTTAATTCAGAATGACACTTTTACTCTTGATGAACTTTACAAATTCGAGGAAAAATTGAAATCAAAACACCCGAACAACAATTTCGTCAAAGATAAAATTAGGCAACAATTGCAAATACTAAGGGATAAAGGAATTGTAGAATTTGTTAGTCGTGGCAACTACAAGAAAGTTCGCTATGGAAACATTTAAAATAGAAGTTCGCGAGTTTTTATCAAAAATTGTTGAAATAGAAGCAGCAAACATTGATGATGCCGTTGCTACTGTCAAACAATTATATGAACAGAACGAGATTGTATTAGACGGAGATAATTATGTTGTGACAGAAATTGAAATGTTTCCAGATTAATTTAGTGCGCAGAATAAATTGATATATAAGTTAGACCAAGGATACTATGAATTGGTTTGTGAACTATCCAAGAAGTTAATTCGTTACTCCAATATTCCTATTTCATGACGAATTATTTTATCAAAAGTGAATCCAACTCACTAAAAAGACATTTCCTAACCATGCATCAAAAAGGGCAAGCCTCGTGCTTGCCCTTCCTATTACAATCAATCAAAACCAACTCACCCCACTCTATCCGCATCCATCACTTTCACCCAAGCTTTGACAAAGTCGCGCACGAATTTTTCGCGGTTGTCGTCCTGTGCATAGACTTCTGCGTAGGCGCGTAGAATCGAGTTCGAACCAAACACAAGATCCACGCGGCTGGCGGTGTATTTGACCACGCCTGTTGTGCGCTCGATGATGTCGTAGTGGCGTTTGCTCGCAGGTTTCCATGTGTATGCCATGTCGGTGAGGGTGACGAAAAAGTCGGTCGTCAACGCGCCCACACGCTCGGTGAATACACCATGCTGGCTACCGCCGTGGTTCGTGCCGATGACGCGCAGCCCACCGACCAAGGCGGTCATTTCATGCGCGGTCAGTCCCATGAGTTGCGTGCGGTCAAGCATGAGTTCCTCAGGTTGCACGGCATAGTCTTTTTTCACCCAGTTGCGATAGCCATCGTGTACGGGTTCAAGCGGCTCGAACGATTCGGCATCGGTCATCTCTTGGGTCGCATCGCCACGGCCTGCAGTGAATGGCACAGCAATATTGAACCCAGCTTTTTTAATCGCTTGTTCCACACCGACATTACCCGCCAATACGATGGTGTCGGCGATGCTGATGCCAAATTCGTGGGCAATCGGTTCAAGCACGTTCAATACTTTCGACAGGCGTTCGGGTTCATTGCCTGCCCAATTTTTTTGCGGTGCGAGGCGAATGCGTGCGCCGTTTGCCCCGCCGCGTCGGTCAGACTGGCGGAATGTGCGCGCACTGTCCCACGCCGTTGCAACCATTTCAGCGATGCTCAAACCTGTTTGTGCGATTTTGGCTTTGACCGCTGCCACATCGTAGTCGGCTTTGCCTGCGGGTACGGGGTCTTGCCAAATCAAGTCCTCTGCGGGAACCCACGGACCGATGTAGCGTGATTTCGCACCCAAATCGCGGTGGGTCAGTTTGAACCATGCACGGGCGAACACTTCAGAAAAGTAGTCAGGATTTTCATAGAATTTTTTAGAAATTTCACGGTAAATCGGGTCGCGCACCATCGCCATGTCGGCATCGGTCATGATGGGGTTGTGGCGAATATTGGGGTTCTCAGCATCAACGGGCTTATCTTCTTCTTTGATGTTAATCGGCTCCCACTGGTTCGCGCCTGCGGGTGATTTTTTCAGTTCCCACTCGTAGTTAAACAGCAAATGAAAATAACCGTTGTCCCACTGGGTTGGGTTGGTCGTCCAAGCGCCTTCTAAACCTGAGGTCACGGTTTGGTTGCCCACACCACGGGTTTTGTGGTTCATCCAGCCCAAACCCTGCTCGGTCACATCCGCGCCCTCTGGTTCGGGACCTAAGTTTTCGGCGCGACCATTGCCATGACATTTGCCCACGGTATGCCCGCCTGCGGTCAGGGCAACGGTTTCCTCATCGTCCATCGCCATGCGTTTAAAGGTTTCGCGCACTTGCAACGCGGTTTTCAGTGGGTCGGGCTGTCCGTTCACACCCTCAGGGTTGACGTAAATCAAGCCCATTTGCACCGCCGCGAGTGGATTTTCCATGGTCTCAGGGTTGCTCACATCGGCGTAGCGATTTTCGGATGGCGCAAGCCACTCTTTTTCTGAACCCCAGTAGATGTCTTTTTCGGGTTGCCAAATGTCTTCGCGACCAAAAGCGAAACCAAAGGTTTTCAAGCCCATGCTTTCATACGCCATCGTGCCTGCCAAAGCCAGCAAATCCGCCCAACTGAGTTTGTTGCCATATTTTTTCTTAATCGGCCAAAGCAAACGGCGCGCTTTGTCCAAGTTCGCATTGTCAGGCCACGAGTTCAACGGAGCAAAGCGTTGATTGCCCGTGCTCGCGCCACCACGTCCATCGGAGATGCGATACGTGCCCGCCGCGTGCCACGATAGGCGTATCATCAAACCGCCATAGTGTCCCCAGTCGGCTGGCCACCACTCTTGGCTATCGGTCATCAGGGCGTGTATGTCTTTTTTCAAAGCTTCAAAGTCTAAGGTTTTCACCGCTTCGCGGTAATCAAAACCCGCATCCATTGGGTTGACCTTGGTATCGTGTTGGTGCAGGATGTCGAGGTTGAGCGCGTTTGGCCAAAAATTCATGGCGGTTTGGGTGGTGGTGTTCGCGCCGTGCATGACGGGGCATTTGCCTGATGGGTTCATGGTGTTTCCTTTCGTTAATGGCTATGGAAAAAACCTATTCACACTGTTGATACTGTATGGTCCGGTGTGTTTAGGTAACGTCTGCATTGTAGGCAAGTAATCAGCACTCGTCCAATGAGATATTTCGATGATAGTTATAGTCAACAACTATTGAAAAATTAAAATTTATTTAAATTTATAATTTAATGTGACCTCAGGTACGCCAACATGATTTTACCCAATCGTTCAGATGAAGGTTCATCATGCTACAATTGTGTCGAATCCACTCCATTGATTGACACCATGAATATTTTATTTATCGCCGACCCATTGAACACATTCAAAATCCATAAAGAAACCACTTATGCCATGATGCGCTCAGCGCAGGCGCGTGGGCACAGCGTGTGGGCGTGTGCGGCGAGTGATGTCCGTTCAGTGGGCGTTATTCAAGCGCACGCCCAGCGCATCGTTTTGGTGGACATGGTGGACACGCCCGAACAAAACCATTGGTACATCGTGGCAGAGCAATGTAAACACCCACTGTCGTTTTATGATGCGGTGGTGATACGTAAAGACCCACCGTTTGATGTGAATTACGTCACTGATACGTGGTTGTTGGATGCAGCGGTACGCCAAGGCGCGAAAGTATTCAATGCACCCAGTGCCATCCGCAACCACTCTGAAAAAGTGTCCATTCTCGAATTTCCAGAATTGACCGCTCCGACTATCATCGCGTCCGATAAAGCCAGTTTCACACAGTTCCATGCCAAGCACCACGACATTATTCTCAAACCACTTGATGGTATGGGCGGATCGGGCGTATTTCGCGTGACAGAAAACGGTATGAATTTGGGCTCGGTGGTGGAAGTTTTGACCGAAAACGGCGCACGTCCGATTATGGCGCAACGCTTTTTACCCGAAATTGCTCAGGGCGACAAGCGCATCCTCATCATCGGTGGACAGGTCGTGCCGCACGCGCTCGCACGCATTCCGCAGGACGGCGAAGTGCGCGGCAATATGGCAGCGGGCGGTAAAGCCGTGGTGGTCGAGATGTCTGAATCCGACTGGCGCATCGCCAATACCCTCGCCCCGATTTTGTGGGCGCGCGGGATTTTACTCGCGGGGATTGATGTGATTGGCGAATGCTTGACTGAAATTAACGTCACCAGCCCAACGGGTTTTCAAGAAATTTTCAATCAGACGGGGTTTGATGTGGCGGGAATGTTCATTGAAACGTTGGAGCGTGTTTAATCACTTTTTTTGCTGAATTTTTGCACCCAAACTCCATGCAAGCCAGCACCAATAAAGATACAAACCAGCACCACCAACATATTCCAGTTGCCCGTACCCAAACCTGTGAGTGCAGGTGCAGGACACACACCGCACAGCCCCCAACCGATGCCAAACAACACCGCGCCGAGGGTCACTTGGCGATTGACCGTGAACGGACGTTTTTCAAACACTTCGCCAAAAATAGGTTTGCTGCGCAAGCGCGGCACGAGTTGAAACACCACGAGGTTGACCGCCACAGCAGTACACAGCACCAATAGCAAGCCCAAATCGTGCAGGGTCAAAAATGCCAGCACCGTTTCGGGATGTATCATGGTCGAGTACGCCAAGCCAAAACCAAACAACGCGCCACTGATTAATGTCATCCATAATTTCATGGGGTCACCCCCAGCGCAGACACTGCCAAAGCGGTGATGATTGCCGTGCTCAAAAACACCGCGACCATCAGCATTGAGCCAACTGAGAGCGACGCCATCCCACAAATACCATGCCCCGACGTACAACCGCCACCGAGACGTGCACCAAAGCCAATCAACAAGCCACCAACCACAAATCGCCACAGTTGCACCTGCGTGGTTTCAGTCGGCAAGCCCAAGGCAACATACACCACACCGCCGAGCACCATACCCAGCGCATAGACCAAACGCCATTGGCGCGAGTTGCGCAAACTGGCTTCTTGGAAAAACGGTAGATTCGATACCCACGACCACGTCGCGCTGAAAAATGTACTCGCCCCGCCGAGTTTACCTGTGGTGACGAACAATAGGGCAACACCCAAACCAATGAGCAAGCCACCAATGAGGTAACGCGCCATGCCAAAAGGGAAATAGTCTGTGAACATGTTCATTCCGTCTGCCTGTAATCTGTTTGTAGATGGCTAAAGATTATCACAGTTGCGGACGGTATGCATCTGTTTGATGGTGCGGATACCGCCATTGCGAACGATGCTGTTCAATGGTCAAATAAACGATATTGGATTGGGTTGTTGCGTGTTTCCTTAACCACCCAGTTCAACATCAACCCCACCCAACACCAAACCCACGCATGGATTCGCGCCCATGGCATAACTCAAATCCGCAGGGCGCGTGATGTCCCACAGCGCGAAATCCGCGCACATCCCCACGCGCAATTGACCATGCGAGCGTGCTAAACCCAATGCCTGCGCCGCGTGACGCGTCGTGCCTGCCAGTGCTTCTGCTGGCGTGAGTTTGAACAAAGTACACGCCATATTCATCGCCATAAGCAACGAGGTCAGCGGCGAAGTCCCAGGGTTGCAATCGGTCGCCACGGCCATCGGCACACCCGCGGCGCGCAATGAGTCTATCGGTGGCAGTTTGGTTTCACGCAAAAAATAAAATGCACTCGGCAACAGCGTGGCCACGGTATGGGCACGCTGCATCGCCGCAATCCCCGCTGGTGATAAATACTCCAAGTGATCCGCCGACAACCCGCCGTACTGCGCCACCAAGGATGCCCCTCCTTGGTCAGAGAGTTGCTCGGCATGTAACTTAACAGGTAATCCCAGTTCACGCGCGCGCGCAAACACCCTTTCGGTTTGTATGGGACTAAAAGCGATGTGCTCACAAAACGCATCCACCGCATCGACCAAGCCCGCTTGAAACAAGCTGGGCAGCATGACATCGCACACGTGGTCAATATAGCCATCGGCATTATCTGAGAATTCCGTTGGTAGCGCATGCGCACCGAGGAATGTGGTTTTGACGGTGATGGGCAAAGCCTCGCCAATGCGCCGTGCCACGCGCAGCATTTTCGCTTCGGTGTCTAAATCCAAACCATAGCCCGATTTGATTTCAATCACGCCGACACCCTCAGACATCAATCGACGCACGCGCGGCAGGCTCAGGTTGAACAATTCATCTTCACTCGCCATGCGCGTGGCACGCACAGTGGACAGAATCCCACCGCCTTGCGCAGCGATGTGCGCATAGGTCGCACCATTTAGACGTGCTTCAAATTCATTGCTGCGATTGCCCGCATAGACAATGTGTGTATGACAATCAATCAGCGCGGGTGTCATCCACGCGCCCTTGGCATCGTGGGTGGTGGGCGTTTGGTAGTTTGTGGGCAAATCGCTTTGCTTGCCCACCCATGCAATCACACCATCTTTGATAGCCAACGCGCCATCACTGATGATGCCATAACCACTATTGTCACCATCGGTCATGGTGGCAAGCTGGGCGTTGAGCCAAACAGCATCCCATGTGCCCATACTCATGGCATTCTCCTAATTTGATTGATGTGCACCACGATGAGTGATGCCTGTGTAGCAGACAAGCGAATGATTTCCCCACCTTTGCCCTCACGCGCTACCAACAGGGTTGCCCGCTCATCAAGCACGAGTTCAGTCGACTGGTCGATGTGTACAGGCGCACCACCTTCGTGGTATATCAGCATCCAATCGCCCATTAACGGTTCATCGTGCGTGCCAACGACATTCAATCTGCGCGCCACATGACTGCAATCACCTGTGCGAGTCATGACGTTGAAATCCTCTACACGACCCGCACCCATCGGTTCAGCATGTATGGCGGCACTTCCCGCAAAAACAAAAGGCGCGGACTGCGGACTCAAAAACACAGAACGCTGCGCATCCAAATCCTGCACCCGCAACACCCCACGCAAAATCATCAAACTGCGTTCAAGCCCCAACATCTGCGAAAACGCTCCTGCCTGCGCGACTTGCGCACAACTGACACGCCACAGGCAATCATCCAAAGTCGCACCTTCGGGATACACCCAAACCTCACGCGTCAAGCCTTTGCCGTTTTTCCACAGCATGGCGCGATACTCGTGTTCGTGGCGTATGCTCAGTTTCATGCTGTGTTGCGTTGAGTTACTTGATTAACCACTCGCGCAATCAAACGCGCAGCGACCCGTGCGCTGTGACCATCTATGTCGTACGTCGGATTGAACTCAGCCAAATCCACCAAGTGCAATTTACCCGATGCACACAGCGCATCCACTATCGCTTCAACCACGCTCAATTCCACACCCAACGCCGCAGGCGCACTAACTGCGGGCACAGCGCTGGCGGGCAAGACATCCAAGTCAATGGTCAAATACACCGCATCCAAAGGTGCGGTAAATTGCGCCAACTGCGCCAAAATAGCATCCAATTGCGTCGGACGCATGTCGGTGTCCAAACGCCACGTCACATTCAATTGCTCGGCACGCGCGAACAAAGCCTGCGTATTGGCAAACTCACTCACACCCAAACAGCAGTAGTTAAACGCCCAACCGCGCCGCTCGCATTCCTGCGCGATTTGTAAAAACGGCGTGCCCGAAGTCGCCTGTGCATCGCGGCGCAAATCAAAATGCGCATCTAAATTGATGATACCAATCTTCGGTTGCGCTTGTGTCTGCGCCAAAAACTGCGCCCAACCACCGAAACTGGCAAACGCGATTTCGTGCCCACCGCCCATACCGATTGGAAAATAGCCCTGCTGCAACAATTGCGTGACCTCATGCGCAAACTCACCCTGCGCGACTTCTAAACCATCGCCATCGCACACCACATCGCCCGCATCGAGGATGCGCTGCTGCGCTTGCGCAGGAATATTGGCCAAAGATTTGCGCAATACATTCGGCGCGCCCGCCGCACCCACTCGCCCGTGATTGCGCGCCACGCCCGCATCGCAAGCAAAACCAATCAGTGCGATGGCATTGGATTCAGCGTCATGCCTGTCACGCACAGGACGCACAGGATGCACGATTTGATGCCAGCGAAAGCCCAATTCGCCTTCGAGGGTGTCGGTGCGTCCATGCCACAGTTTCATGTTCGGTGGGGTTTTCATGGCGTCTCCATTGATTTAAATTGACGGCGAATTATTCAAACAATTCTCGACAGTGTTGCGTCAACTCACCCGTAATGACCAACTGTTTCGCCGCCTCAATATCGGGTGCGAACAATCGGTCTTCGCCATAGCGTGCCACCTGCGTGCGCAACAAGCCATGCGCCTGCTCAATGCACTCAGACGAGCGCAACGGGCGATGGTAGTCAATGCCCTGTGCCGCCGCGAGTAATTCGATGCCCACGATGGTCGCGGTGTTTTGCGCCATTTCGTGCAGTCGTCGTCCTGCGTAAGTCGCCATGCTCACGTGGTCTTCTTGGTTCGCCGAAGTCGGCAAACTGTCCACGCTGGCAGGATGTGCCAAAGATTTATTTTCTGATGCGAGTGCCGCAGCAGTCACGTGGGCAATCATAAAGCCCGAATTGACCCCTGGGTTATCGACCAAAAACGCAGGTAAACCCGATAAATTCGCGTCAATCAACAATGCCACGCGTCGTTCGGACAGCGCGCCGATTTCAGAAATCGCCAAAGCCAAAGTATCCGCCGCAAACGCCACAGGCTCGGCGTGAAAATTGCCGCCCGAAATCACATCGGTGGACACGCCATCGACGAAAATCAAAGGATTGTCGGTCACGGCATTGGCTTCAATCAACAATGTCCGCCGTGCGTTGTGAATCAAATCCAAACACGCGCCCATCACTTGCGGTTGGCAACGCAGGCTGTATGGGTCTTGCACACGCTCATCGCCCTCAATGTGCGAGCGGCGAATCTCACTGCCCTTGAGTAGATTGCGGTACATGCTCGCACTGGCGATTTGCCCTGCTTGCCCGCGCACCTCGTGCACCCGTGGGTCAAACGGTGCGTCCGAGCCTTTTGCTGCGTCAATCGACATCGCCCCCACCACGGTGGCTGAGGCAAATAAACGCTCTGCCAAAAACAGCCCGTGTAAGGTCAAAGCCGTCGATACCTGTGTGCCATTAATCAGTGCCAAGCCTTCTTTGGCTTGCAACACCACAGGTGTGATGCCTGCATGGCGCAAGGCCGTTTGCGCATCCACCAATGCACCATTGACAAACACCTGACCCTCACCCATTAACGCCAGCGTCATGTGTGACAAAGGTGCAAGGTCGCCCGACGCGCCGACCGAGCCTTTGGCAGGGATGTTCGGCGTGATGCCTGCATTGAAAATTGCAATCATGGTGTCAATCACTTCAGCGCGTATGCCCGAAAAACCGCGCGCCAAACTGGCAATTTTCATCAGCATGACCAAGCGCACGACTTGCGCCGACAGCGGTTCGCCCGTGCCAACCGAGTGCGACAGAATGAGGTTGCGTTGCAACTGCGCGAGTTGTTCAGTCGCGATGCGCTTTTTCGCCAAAAGTCCAAAGCCTGTGTTGATGCCATACGCAGGCAAGTCGCGTTCAACGATGGCGTCAACTGCTCGCGCCGACGCATGGATGGCCTCGTAAGCCGATGGCGCTAAGGCAATTTGTGTGGGATTGCGCCACACGGTGCGTAAATCCTCAAGCGTCATTTGGCTGGGTTGAATGATCATGGTGTGCTCCTGTAAAACTGTGTGATTTAATTTAAAGTATTCTATCTCTGGCGTGATTAAAACATTATTTAATCATCGGCAAATTCAAACCGTTGTTTTTCGCGCACGCCACCGCGCTCTCGTAGCCTGCGTCCGCATGGCGCATCACGCCCGAGCCACAGTCATTGACCAACACTCGAGCCAAACGTTTGGCCGCCGCGTCGGTA
The DNA here is from genome assembly GCA_018261955.1 of Burkholderiaceae bacterium. GTDB lineage: Bacteria > Pseudomonadota > Gammaproteobacteria > Burkholderiales > Burkholderiaceae > CTSOIL-112. The sequence continues at coordinate 159,228 of JAGTRK010000002.1, read as the reverse complement.
CCATCAGCGACAATCACCATGCCTGAATGTTGCGAGTAGCCCATGCCCACACCGCCGCCGTGGTGCAGTGACACCCAAGTCGCACCGCCCGAAGTATTGAGCAGAGCATTGAGCAACGGCCAATCCGACACCGCATCTGTGCCGTCTTTCATCGCTTCGGTTTCACGGTTGGGCGAAGACACCGAGCCCGTATCCAAATGATCACGTCCAATCACAATCGGTGCTTTGAGCTCGCCATTTTTCACCATTTCATTGAACGCCAAACCCGCCAAATGTCGCTCGCCCAAACCGAGCCAGCAAATTCGTGCAGGCAAGCCTTGAAAGGCAATGCGCTCTTGCGCCATGTCGAGCCAACGGTGCACATGTGCGTGGTGCGGAAACAACTCTTTAATTTTCGCATCGGTTTTATAAATATCCTCTGGATCGCCCGATAATGCCACCCAGCGGAAGGGTCCTTTGCCTTCGCAGAACAACGGACGGATGTAAGCAGGGACAAAGCCAGGGAAATCAAACGCATTTTTCACGCCTGTATCAAACGCGACTTGGCGAATGTTGTTGCCATAATCCACAGTCGGAATACCCATCGCATGAAAATCGAGCATTGCTTGCACGTGCTGTGCGCACGATTGCGCCGCATCGGCGGTGAGTTTGGCGTGCTGTGCAGGGTCAGATTGTGCCGCTTTCCACTGCGCCACACTCCAGCCGATGGGCAAATAGCCATTGATTAAATCGTGTGCAGAAGTTTGGTCGGTGACCAAGTCAGGCTTCATACCACCGTTTTGAGCACGTTTAACCAATTCAGGCAAAACCTCCGCCGCATTGCCAAGCAAGCCGATGGACACCGCTTCGCCACGCTCACAATGGTACTTGACCAAATCCAGCGCATCGTCCAAATCACGTGCTTGTTTATCCAAATAACGTGTGCGCAAGCGAAAATCAATGCTCGACTGTTGGCATTCGATATTCAATGACACCGCGCCCGCCAGCGTCGCCGCCAAAGGTTGCGCGCCGCCCATGCCGCCCAAACCAGCGGTCAAAATCCAACGCCCTTTCCAATCGCCATTAAAATGCTGACGACCCGCTTCGACAAAAGTTTCATAAGTGCCTTGCACGATGCCTTGCGAACCAATGTAAATCCAACTGCCCGCGGTCATTTGTCCGTACATGAACAAACCTTTACGGTCGAGTTCGTTGAAATGTTCCCAATTCGCCCATTTGGGTACGAGGTTGGAATTGGCAATCAACACACGCGGTGCATCGCTATGGGTTTTAAATACGCCCACAGGTTTGCCCGATTGCACCAGTAAAGTTTCGTCTTCATTCAATTCTTTGAGGGTTGCGAGAATGGTGTCGTAGCATTGCCAATCACGCGCTGCGCGGCCAATGCCGCCATAGACCACGAGGTGTTTGGGGTTTTCTGCCACTTCAGGGTCAAGGTTGTTTTGAATCATGCGGTACGCCGCTTCGGTCAACCAATTTTTACAGGTCAACTCTGTGCCACGCGGCGCGCGGATGACGCGGCTTTCGTCGTAGCGTGGGTCGTTGTTGGGGGTGATTGGGTTCATGTTTATCTCCTTGTTATGGTTCAGGTAGGTGTGATTTTGGGGTTTTAATTTGCAAAGTGAATAATTTGTATAGACAACTTTAAATTTATTTGAACAATCTGTCAATACTTATTTGATAATTTGCGTAAAATACCACGATTGATTTTCCAAACAACACACCATGAACACGCACAAAACCACCATTCCTGTGTTTCAACACATCAAAAACTCAATTCTAGAATCCATCCAAACAGGCGTTTGGCGACAAGGTGAGGCAATTCCGCCCGAATTGACCTTGGCCAAGCAATTCGGCGTGTCGCGCATGACGGTCAATCGTGCCTTGCGCGAACTGACCGCCGAGCACGTGCTCACCCGTGTACAAGGCTCAGGGACTTTTGTCGCGCAACAAAAGTACCAAACCACCCTCATCGAGATTCAAAGCATTGCCAAGGAAATCCGCGCACGTGGACACGTGCACCGCAGCGAGTTGTACGAGTTATCCAAAGCCAAAGCAGGTGAGACACTGGCGTTTGAGTTTTCGGTATCACCGACTGATTATTTATTTCACACCGTGATTGTGCATTTTGAAAATGACGAGCCGATACAGGTCGAAGACCGTTGGGTCAACCCCGCGATTGCACCTGAGTATTTGCAGCAGGATTTTTCCACGACCACGCCGAATGAATATTTGATGGCGAACGCACCCCTGCAATCGGGGCAATACACCATCGAAGCCCTGCCCGCACCTGAACGCATCGCCGAAATGCTGCACATGCAGCCTGCCGAGGCCTGCTTGGTACTGCAACGCACCACACGTTCAATGAACCAAGTCGCCACAAAGGTCACCATGTGGCACCCAGGGGCGCGTTATCAGTTTTCGGGGAAAATTTAAAGTCCGACTGAGCACAGGCGCACTCAGACAAGACTAAGGTTGCAACACATCCACTGCCGACAAACCGCATTCGCGTACCGCTTGCGCCAAAGCCTCACACGCGCGTTGTCGGCTGAAATGTTTGCGCCAAACCAATACCACACGGCGATGCGGCACTTCGCCGCCTGATTTTTTACCGCGTCCCGCACCTTTATCCGCCACCAAAGGCACATAATTTAACACGCCATTGGATTCGTGTTCGGGCACAGCCAACGCGGGCAATACGGTGATACCAATGCCTGCCGCCGCCATATAGCGCAAGGTTTCCAATGACGAGCCTTCAAAATTGCGTTGCAAACCATCCTCTTCAATTTGATACACTTGCGCCTCAGGTGTGGCCTCTAATACGTGCTCACGAAAACAATGCCCTGCCCCGAGCACTAAGAGCGGTTCTTTTTTCAGTTTGCGGTTGCTGATGCTCGCTTGCTCTGCCATTGGATGATTTTTGGGCAAAGCCACAAAAAATCGCTCATCGTACAGCGGCGCAATCTCCAAACCCGACTCGTTAAAAGGTAGCGCCATAATCGCCGCATCGATGCGCCCTTGTTTGACCCATTCAATCAACACGTGGGTGTATTGCTCCTGCACAATCAACGGCATTTTGGGGAAATGTTGGAATGCGTGCGACATCAGTTTGGGCAATAAATACGGCGCGATGCTGTAAATGATTCCCAAATTTAGGGGACCATTGAGCGGATCATTGCCATGCGCAACAATGTCTTTAATTGCGTTGACCTGCGAGAGCACTGTTTGCGCCTGCGCAATCACTTGTTCACCAATCGCCGTCACGGCAACATCTTGCATACTACGCTCAAACAGCGTCACGCCCAATTCTTCTTCTAACTTTTTAATCGCCACTGAGAGCGTCGGCTGACTGACAAAGCACGCCGCTGCCGCGTGACCAAAATGCTTTTCGCGTGCAAGGGCTACGGCATAACGAAGTTCAGTGAGGGTCATATTCTTTTCCTATCAATCAATACTACTCATAGTGAATTTATGGCAACATCATACCGTCAATAGCTCAGCACGATTGCCCAACCAGCGCAATAAATGCGCCTCGGCCGCCGCGTGGTCATGCGCGAGCAACCACGCCGCCGCATCGCGCGCATCCTCCAGCAGTGCCACATCCGTCTCTAAATCAGCAAAACGCAACAGCGGCAAACCCGACTGACGCACACCGAGAAACTCGCCCGCACCACGCAATTGTAAATCTCGCCGCGCCACCTCAAAACCATCGGTGGTCTCGTACATCACTTTCAATCGCTCTTTGGCTATGTCCGACAACGGCGTTTCAAACAATAAAATACATTGACTGTGCACCGCACCACGCCCAACTCGCCCACGCAATTGATGCAACTGCGCCAAACCAAACCGCTCGGCGTGCTCGACCACCATCACGCTGGCGTTCGGCACATCAACCCCGACCTCAATCACCGTGGTGGCAATCAAAACATCCAATGCCTGTGTTTTAAACGCCTCCATCACCGCGCGTTTTTCAGCGGGTTTGAGTCGCCCATGTACCAATCCCACACGTGCATTGGGTAAAGCCGCTGTTAAATCTTCAAAAGTAGCAATCGCTGTTTGCAACTCCAAAGTCTCGGACTCCTCAATCAACGGACAGACCCAATAAATTTGTTTGCCTTGCTCAACATCTTGCGCAACCTTCGCCACGACCTCAGGGCGGCGACGCACATCAATCAGTTTGGTAACAATCGGCGTGCGATTCGGCGGCAACTCATCAATCACCGCCACATCCAAATCCGCAAAATACGACAACGCCAACGTGCGCGGAATCGGCGTGGCACTCATCATCAGCTGATGCGGTGCGTGTTCCTGCCCATCATTGAGCGAGCGCACCGCTTCTTTCATCTTGGTGCGCAAGGCAAGGCGTTGCTTGACACCGAAGCGATGCTGCTCATCAATCACCGCCAGCCCCAAATCATAAAAACGCACCGATTCCTGAATCAGCGCGTGCGTGCCCACGAGGATGTGCACCTCACCTTTTTCGAGCGCGTCATAGACGGCTTGCTTATTTTTTTTGGTCACACTTGATGCCAGCCACGCGACATTCACATGCAGCGGCGTGAACCATTCATGCAATTTGTAATACAACTGCTCGGCGAGAATCTCGGTCGGTGCCATCACCGCGCACTGTTTGCCCGCATCGACGCACTGCGCACACGCCAGTGCCGCGACCACGGTTTTACCTGAGCCGACATCGCCTTGGAGCAAACGGTGCATCGGCGTGGTTGTGCCCATATCCTGCGCAATCAACTGCCATGCGCGTTGCTGTGCGCCCGTCAAGTTAAAAGGCAATTGTGCCAAAAACGATACCAACACACCACCCGCCACACCCAATAATTTAGGCGCAACCTCCAAACGTCGCGCCATCCGCGCTTGATGAATCGAAATCTGCTGCGCCAACAACTCCTCAAACTTCAAGCGCGCCCAAGCCATGTGGTCGCGTTCGGTCAACGCCGAAGGATTGACCTCGGGCGGCGGCGCGTGCAACAAGCGAACCGCATCCATCAACGAGCCCCATTTAGGATTCAATACATTACTCGGTAAAATTTCTGGCAAAGCTACCGTGTCCAAAGCGCGAGCAATCAACTTGCGCCAAGTCGATTGCGACAAGCCCTCCACGGTTGGATACACGGGCGTGAGCGTGGCGGCGACAGGGGTGTTTTGCGCCACTTTTTCCACCCGTGGATGTATCATCTCCGTGCCGAAAAAACCGTGCCGCGCTTCACCCTTGACCCGCAACAATTGCCCCGCACGAAAATTTGCCAACATCGACGGATAAAAATTCACGTAGCGCAGTACCAACACCTCGCCAGAATCATCCTGCGTGGTCACCACCAATTGCCGACGCGGGCGAAACTTCACCTCATGTTCAATCACCGTCACCTGCACCTGCGCAAATTCGCCCAAACGCAAAGCAGACACAGGCGTGATGCGCGTCTCATCCTCATAACGCAAAGGCAGATGCAGCAACAAATCCGTGTCCGAGCGCACACCCGCGCGTGCGAGTTTCTCCGCCATCAGCGGGGTGATTTTGAGGGCTTTGGAAAAAGTGTGGCTGGGTGCGTTGGATATTGGCATGCGGGCATTTTACCGCAATCATGGTACACTATTCACCCTATAGCACGAACTGAATAGAAAGCCTTGTTATGAACCTCCCCCGTTTTTGGCGCGACGAACGTCTGCCGTTTATCGAAGCGCGCTCAATTGAAAACAGCCAAAAATTGGCGTATGACGAGCACAGTCACGACACATTTTCGATTGGTGCGATCACACATGGCGCAAACTTTTATCAAAACAGTTCGGTGCAGTATGAGGTTAGCACAGGCTCGGTGGTGATTATCAACCCGCACGATGTCCATGCGTGTAAATCGGTGGCAGGTGCATCTTGGTCGTATTTGATGCTGTTTGTCGATACCGCTTGGATGACGCGCTTACAAAATGATTGGGGCATTCACGAGCGCCCCCAGTTTCAACCATTCAACACACATTTGAGCACGAATGCGCGGCTATTTCAGGCTTTAGTGGATTTTCACACGCTCTTAGTGGATGATGGTCAAGATATCTTGTGCAAAGAAATCGCCTGCGTGGAATTTTTTGGTCTGTTAAATCATTTATTGCACAAACATCTAAGCACGAGCACCCCATTGCCCAACATCGCTCATCCGAGACTCAAAGATGCGGCGCATTTCATCGCCACACACTGCACAGAGTCTTTGCGTTTGGCCGACATCTGTGCATCGGCGCATTTAAGTCCATCATATCTGGTGCGTGCGTTCAAAACGCATTTTGGCTTGACCCCACACGCTTATTTACTCAATCAGCGCATACTGTTGGCACAAAAATTACTCAAACAGGGCAAAGCATCAATCGACATTGCCCACGAATTGGGCTTTGCCGACCAAGCGCATTTTCAAAGGGTCTTCAAACGCAAAGTTGCGGCAACACCACGTCAATACGCTATGCTGTGAGTCGATTGGGTTAAAAATTCTCCAACATTAGAAAACCTGCACTGACCAACAACAAAACCGCCAAAGTCCGATTCAGCCAACGTAAATAAATTGGATTGCGCACATAACGCGCCAGGTAAGCACCCACATACGCCCACACCGCCAGCGACAGATAACACACCACAAAGTAAATCAATGCAAACTGCACCACCAAAGACAGCGAACCATCAGAGGCATACGCGCCCATGCCTGCGACGGATGCCAACCACGCTTTGGGATTGAGCCACTGCATCAACGCACCCGACAAGTACGATGGACGACGCATCTGTTCGGCATCTCCAAGTTGCCCATTATCGCGCAGTAACTGCCATGCCAAATACACTAAAAACACCACACCTGCCCACTGCACCCAAACCGTAAATTTTGGAAATACTACCAATAACTTATTCAAACCCAAACCAATGAGCAGTAACAACAAAGTAAATCCAAATGTCGCACCCGACACATGGCGCATGGTGGCGCGAAACCCATGCGTTGCGCCTGCCGATAAAGACACGATGTTCACAGGACCAGGAGAAATCGATGCGGCTAAGGCAAAGGCGGACATGGATAAATAGAGTTGCAGATTCATATATGGCTTTCAATAACAATTGACCCCGCCATATTATGGATTTACAACGACCACATATTGAATAAAATAACCCAAATGTTCTCAAATATTTCTCAGGGTAAAGAAGCAAAGAGAAGCTCATCGCCCATTCGACAAGCGCAACACTACCCCATTTCTATCATCGGTGATGTAGAGTTTGCCTGATGGTACAGCACGCACTTCGGTCGGTGCGCCCATGGGTTGTGAGCCTTTGGCCACCCAATCGCCAATGACTTCTGTCATTTTGCCTGCGGGTTGACCTGCGGCATTGGCACTAAAAGCCACGAGTCTATGCCCTGTGTCACGATAGCCGTGCAACGCGACGAGGTATTGACCACGCAACGCGGCGATTTCACCACTGTCAGGGTAACGAATGATTCCGAGCGGCGCGCTGTGTGCGGGCAAGAGAACGGCGGGCGCAACCTTGTTGGTACAGGCTTTGGCATATTTGCTGTATTCGGGATTGACGCGGTTGTGGTCATAGCAGTATGGCCAACCGTAATCAGTATTTTGCGCCACCACATTGAGTTCATCGTGCGGCAGTTGTGCATCCGAGAGTTGGGCGTTGCTGCGATTGATAAAGTCGCGCCCGTTGTCGGTCACCACCAATTCACCTTTCGCACTCCACGCCATACCCATGGCATTGCGCAGTCCGCGCGCATAAACGCTGGTTTGGGGGCGATTGTTTTGCCAGCCTGTAACTTTCCAAACCGAGCCCGTGGCGCGTGCACCGACAGCCTCGGCGCAAGGGTATTTGGGTGCAGAGCCATCGGCGTTTTCGCAGTGGTCGGTCTGCGCACCCATGCTGATGTAGAGCGCGCCATCCTCACCGAACAGGATTTGTTTGAGCGGATGATTGCCGCCATCGGGCAGTTTGTCGATGACCACTTGCAGTGTATCTTTGATGGATTGGGGATTGATGCGAATGATGCGCGAGGCTTCGCCGATGTACACCCAGCCATCCGCACCGATTGCGATGCCATGCGGGCGGTCTAAATGATCCAACAATGTGGTGCGCTCAAAGTGGCCGTTTTGCCACAATAATCGGCTCAGTCGCCCACGCCCTTTGTCCCATGAACCCATTTCGGTGACGAGCAAGACATCATCCGCAAGTGGCAATACGCCGCGTGGCATTTTCAAGTCGCTCGCCACCACGCCCACGCACGTGCCCACTGGGGTTTTCAGATTGATTTTTGGCAATCCATCGCATGTGCCATTGGTGGGATAGGGATTGGCGGCCCACGCACTATGCGCGCTCGCCAAGCCAAACAACAGAGAAGACGTAAAAACCATTGTTTTCATGCGCACACCTCCAAAAAGCATAGGGGCAAAAACTGCCCCTATTGTTGTTGTTGATCCTTACAGCGTACCGTAGGAATGCAGACCCGACAAGAATATGTTCACGCCCAAAAAGGCAAAGCCCGTAATCAACAAGCCGACCAAAGCCCACAGCGCGCTGCGCGTACCGCGCATCCCCGCCATCAAGCGCAGGTGCAACCACGCCGCGTAGTTGAGCCAAACAATCAATGCCCAAGTTTCTTTGGGATCCCAACTCCAGTATTTGCCCCAAGCATCTGCCGCCCAAAATGCGCCGAGAATCGTGGCAATGGTGAAAAACACAAAGCCGATGGCAATTGCTTTGTACATGATGTCATCGAGCACGGCAAAGTCAGGCAAGCGCGTCGCCAATTGTTTGCGCCACAACAATATAAAGCCAACAATCAGCAAGCCCGTACCAAAGTACATCGCCCAGTAGGTCGAGAGGTATTCTGCGGTGATGCCTTTGCGAAACACCATCGGCTCAATAAACAAACATGCACCGAGCACCCACAAAACAATCGTCAAAGTTTTGGTGCGTTTGGCGTGTTGCGCTTGCATCCCTGCCAAGATTTGGGGTGCATTGGCATCGGTTACCGCTGGCAACGCGCCCGATGGGCTGTAACTGGCTTGGAATGCCGCGGGCAAATGGGCAAATGGCATACCAACAAATTTCACCAAATATGCAAAACCCACCATCGCCGCAATCGAGAACGTGCCGTAGCCAACAAAATTCGCAGGCACATGGATTTTCATCCACCACGATTGTAGAGCGGGAATCAGCGGTTTGATTTCTTGCTGACCGCGTTCAATGCTGTACCACAACAAAAACCCAACCGCAGCCACCACCACCAACATGACAAAGGCACCCAGCTGTTTGGTTTGATAGTGTTCTTCGTAATACAGATAAAATACCGTGGTCAATAAAGCGAATAGAATGAATACTTCATACAAATTCGACACGGGGATGTGTCCCACATCAGGCGCAATCAAATAACCCTCATGCCAGCGCACCGCCAGTGCCGCCGTACCCGCAATCAAACCTGCAAAAGTCAATTTGCTACCGAGCCAACTCATGGTGGTCGCACGCGGCCAAATCAAACCGACCCAATACGCCAACGTACCCAAAATAAACAACACACTCATCCACATCACCAAGGGCTGACTGGCAAACATGTATTTCAAACCAAAGCCCGTTTCACCGCGTGCCAAATCGCCCGCATACATCGCGACCGCACCGAGTGAAATCACCGCCACCCAGCCAAACACCCACTGCAAAGGTCGCCAAAACCATGCCAAAGCAATAATCGACAGCACAGAAAACACCAGAATCACTTTTTCATAGATGTCCATCAATTGCATATTTTTCAACGCACCGTAACTAAATAAAGCGATGGTCAACAATGCAAAGACCACATCGCGCAGATTCAACCGACTGAGAAACGATGGGTTTTCTCTGTGTTTGGATTGATGTGCCGACAAATCAATCGGGGTTAAATTCGGTGCATTGGATGTTGAACTCATGGTGTGCCTCAATATTCAAAAACAAGTGTGGTGGTGCAAAAAATAAAATGGGATGATTTCAAAACTTCTCGTCAATCGTTCGTCATTGCGGCGCAATAAAGCAATCTCTACCGTGTCACCACAGAAAAACCCGCTGGATTGCCACGCCTCGAGAAAACCATTCGAGGCTCGCAATGACGGTTGCTTGTTCGTGCGAGCATAAAAATCAACTCGAGGTTTCAGTCTGCATGGCTTGCTTCATCTGTGCCCAGTGTTGCTGGTAATCAAAGGTTCGGCGGGTACTGCTCATGGCCATCGTCACGGTATTTTCGCCCGCCTCGTTCGGCGTAATGTGCAGCCAAATCCGTCGTTCACGAATAAACGCCATCGCCAACGTACCCAGCACCAACATCACAGAACCCAAATACACCCACCATTGCCCCGGTGAGCGCGTGGCTTGCAAGCCCGATGCCTGCTTGATGTCCATCCCCGACAACTCAACCAGCACGGGCGAACCAAAACGTTGAAACTCCGACAAACTGTACAAAGACATGCGAATAAATTTTTGATGTTGCTCATCCAAAGTGCGAGCGGGCAAGTTTTCTTGTGCACGCACCATTTGCAAACCATCCCACAAAGTCTCTTCCAACACGCGCACCAAGGATGTGGCAATTTTATCACGCTCAGCCTCAGGAACGGTGGATTCAATTTGCTGTCCCAAACCCTGCAAACCACCCGTGGCAAAAGTCGTTAGGGTTCTCTCAATGCCTTGGGTCATCTGCTGCGCGCTGACACCTGCAGTCGGATGTGATTGTGCATACCGTTGAGCGATTTTCATGCGTGCGCCCTCATCTGCCAACGCCGCGCGCAAACGCATAAAATCCGCCAAGCCCACATCGGCATCGGCAGGAATGCGGAAATATTGATAATCTTGCTCCAAACTATCGCGTCGCGCGGTAATAAACACAGGCGCATCATCCAATATCACGGGCGAAGCGTATTGCACATATTCAACCGCATTGCCCGCATCATCGCGCAACACATAGGTCACGCTTGCGCCAAAGTTTTGAAATTGTTTGGTTTCGCCTTTGGGGTTCATGGCATGGGTAAATGCTTCGGTGGTTGAGCCTTTGGCATTCTCATTGGTTGGGAACACATTGATGGGTTTAAAACCGCGCCATTCCAATTTGTATTTTTTTGTGCCAAAAGGAAATTCACTCTGACCACCAACTTGCGCATCAATGTTTTTGCTCACGGTTTGCGCGCCAAATAAAGGGTGTACTTTCAAATGCATGATGGAGTCATTGGCATCAAAGTTGGCTTGGTACAAAGCCACACCTTTGTAGCGCAAAGGATGATTGACGCTGATGGTTTGTGAAAATTCTTCGCCCGTGGTTTTGTCCTTGATGGTCACGTCCGATGCAAACAATTTGGGCATTCCCGTGCTGTAATATTCCACATTGAATTTATCCAAACGCACCCAAAAAGGCAAGTCTTGTAATAAATACGAGTTCTGGTCATAGGTCAATTCGACGAAATCCACACTGCGTCCCTCAGAAATACGCACCGCACCGCGGTAACTCAGGGTTGAATTTGACAACAAACCACTGGCAGGGACTTGTGGATACGCCACCATATTGGTCAAGGGCTTTTTGCCCATAAACAAAACCTGCGCACGGATGGACAATTCTGAATCGAGCAGTCCACCCAAGCAAATCACCACAATTGCCAAGTGCGTCAGGATATAACCCAAACGGTTATAGCGACCCCGTTTGGCGGCAAAATAAACATGGGTTTGCCCATCGCCGCTGTCCTGACTGGCACGCGCTTGATAACCCATGCGCTCAAACAATTGCGCCACACGCGTGGTCAACTCATGTGTATTTAAAGGACTGTGCCACTGCGCGTGTTCGGGCATGTGGCGCAAACTATTGGTGCGGTTGTGCAATTTGTACGCACGCATGTCGTGCAGCATTTTCGGGGTATTGCGTATCAAACAGATGCTGGTTGAAGCCAATAAAAACACCAACATCACCAAGAACCACGCTTGGTTGTACACATCGTGCATCCCCAAAGCTGCAAAAACACCTGCCCAAAACTCACCAAATTTATCGACATAATTTAACTTGGATTCGTTTTGTTTGATGATGGTGCCAATCGCGCTGGCAATCGCCACAATTGTCAAAATACTTACCGCAAAACGCATCGAACCCACAAAATCCCATAGGCGCGCGGCAAAGGAGCCGTGGTCAGAGGTTGCACGTTTGGATTCAGAGAGACGAGCAGAATTCATGGGACATATTTCATAAAAATCGGGCGGTTATTCGCCGCCCGATGGTATCGTTTGATTGTGTGCTTTATATGTATCACACTGGTTGCGAGGTTAAAAAATCAACGAACACCCGCCATGTAATCTGCCACTGCTTTGATTTCAGTGTCAGTTAATTTCTTCGCAATGTCTTGCATTTGGTTGGCAGGACTATTTTTGCGTTGATCTTCACGGAAAGCTTTGAGTTGAACTTCTGCGTAATCGGCAAATTGACCCGATACACGTGGGTATTTATTTGGAATACCCGCACCCGTTGGGCTGTGACAACCCGCACAGGCTGGCACACCTTTGCTCGGAATGCCACCACGGTAGATGCCCATACCCAAAGTTGGGTTCACGCCTTTTGAAGTTTCTGGAACCAGTTTTTGTGAAGCAAACCACATTGCCAAACTTTTCACGTCATTGGCATATTGTTTCGGGTCGGCCGAGAGCAAAGCCACTTGCCCCTTCATGATGGCATTGTCACGAACGCGCTCGTCAGGGTTTTCTTTCTTCGCTTGGGGTGACACGGTTATGAAATCCATCAATTGTTTTTCGAGATACGCTGGATGTTGACCTGCCAATTTCGGTTGTAAAGGTACTGCGCTATTGCCATCCGCCATATGACATGCGGCGCACAAACCCGCTGCAATCGCTTTACCACGTTCAACACCCACGGGCATGGCTTCAACTGATTTGATGTCAAATGCCGCTGCAGGAGTAACTGCCGCTGGGGTGGCGGCATCTGCTGCTGGAGCAGTTGCCGCAGGAGCGGTCGCCGCTGGTGTCGCTGCTTGTTGAGCAATGGCGACACCCGAAATCGCTGCGACAATGCCCGCCGCTACTAAAAGATATGCGTAAGAACGTTTCATAATCAGAACCTATACCTATAAGTTGAGTAAACTCAAAATGGATGTGGTGCATTTTGTGTCACAATGGCGACCAATGCGCGCGGCGCAATCTTTCACCGCCTTACATTTGCCACGATTGTTACAAAATTGCCGTAATATTCAACGGGCATTGTACAATACTGTAACCAATAAACCAAGACGCAAGCGCAATTCTTGTGCGAATTATGTGCTTTTTTTTAATCAAATATTGTGGTTTTATCCCTTTAGAAAGTTATGAATGTCTATTCTGCACCACAGTGAGTTTTTTACCACAGTCAATCATTATGCAGATTTGCCCAAAGCACCTTTCCCTGAAATTGCTTTTGCAGGTCGCTCCAATGCGGGCAAATCCAGTGCCATCAATGTGTTGTGCAATCAAAAACGTTTGGCATTCTCGAGCAACACCCCCGGACGGACGCAACACATCAATTATTTCACTGTCGGTCGGCGCGGCGAAACCTATGGTTATTTGGTGGATTTACCAGGCTATGGCTATGCCAAAACCCCTTTGGCGGTCAAAGACCATTGGAATCGTTTGCTGTCGGCTTATCTGCAAGAGCGCGACCAACTCAAAGGCTTGGTGCTGATGATAGACATTCGCCGTGGTTTGACCGATTTGGACATCCAAATGATTCAGTGGTTCGTGCCTTTGGCGCGACCGATTCACATTTTGCTCACCAAATGCGACAAACTGACCAACAACGAGCGCAATAAAACCCTATTCGCGGTGCGCAAGCAATTGACGGATTTGGCGGGCGAATGGGGCACGGTGCAATTGTTTTCCTCCACCAACCGCATTGGGCTCGAAGAAGCGGGCGAAATCATCGGTGGCTGGATTATGCAAGCCCAGCCCGAGCAAGCAACGCCCGAATTGGATGGTGCGCAGTAAACACCGTGCACCGTTGATTGTGAGTTTTAATTTAAATCATTATGAAAATCAGCAAACGCAAATCCTTATCATTACAAACGCGGCAAGTACAAAAACCACGCAACCCACTGGTTGCCGCGGCATTGTTGCGGCAAGCGGGCAGCCACCGCCGCAGCAATAAATCCTTGCGTGCCCAACACAAGCAAAGCGTCCTTCGCACCATCCACGAGGCAGACCCACATGAATAATACAAACACAACCACAGCGAACCACAGCATTTCTTTGTCCACAGCGCAACTCATGGAGATTCGCGACCAAATGGTTGCTGAGATTGCCCAAGGTTTGGCTCAACCCAATCAAACGATTAAGGCATTACCAGCTTTCACCCGCTTACCCGAGACGTTACACGATGGTGAGGTGGTGGTTTTGGATGCGGGCGGCACGAATGTACGCGCTGCGCAGATTGCCTTTCACCAAAACGAAGTGTCCTTTGTCCAACCCAAACGACGCGATGAAACTCTTATGAGCCAAGCCCAAGAAGTCGGTGCGATTTCAGCCGAGGTGTTTTTTCAACGCCAAGCGGATTTGGTGCATCAGGTTTGTCAGCAACCCGAGTTTGATTTGGGCTATTGCTTCTCCTACCCATCAACCAATACACCCGATGGCGACGCGCAATTGGTCACTTGGACCAAGGGCATTAACGTCGAAAACGTGGTTGGTCGCTCTTTGCGCGAGTTGATTGCCAAAGCGATTGCCAATAACCAGCAAACCGCACGCAAAATACCTGTGCTCAACGATACGGTCACCACATTATTGGCGGGTGCTTGGCTGGCGGACTGCGATCAATACATAGGTCTCATTGCGGGAACAGGGCTGAACGCAGCAGCGTTTTACCCCGTCAGTCAAATCACCAAACTGACTCGTGAGGAAAAACAAGGTTGGTCAGAGTCTGACCTGATGGCAGTGAATTTGGAAATCGGCAACTTTCATCCAAAATTTTTAAGCTCGTTTGATGAGGCACTCAACGAGCAACGCATCCACGACAACCCAAATAAACAACGTTTGGAAAAAGCCGCATCAGGTCGCTACATCGCCCCCCTATTTGGGCAAGTGGTCGGTCGCGAGGTGTGCATGAATTTACCTGCCGAATACGCTTTTGACCCCGATGATATTCAATCCCATGCGGGTATGGTGGCAAATTTACGCGATTACCCAGACCCACACATTGCGCAAGCGGCGCGCGCAGTGATTAAGCGCAGCGCGGACTTAACCGCTGTGGTGTTGGCGGCGATTATCAAAGGGCAAAATGCCGATAATTCTGATGAACGCACCATCACCACTGGGATTTTAATTGAGGGTACGCTGTTTTGGAAAACCCAAGGGTATAAAGAACGCGTGGAACAACAATTACGCCAACTCATCCCCGCGCACATCACGCCGCAGTTTTTGCACAATGATTTGGCGGTGCAAACCAATTTTATTGGTGTCGGTTATGCGACTTTGGCGATGGGCAATCGGCTATAAAGAGGCAATGACCTTGATTGAATCCATATCAAACTTGCCCAATGGGTGGGTGCAAATGGCACAAGAATCTCACCACTTTTGTGCAAATTTTCGCCACAAACCCATTATAATACCGCTCATCATTTCTACAACCGCACACACATTTCAACCAAGGTCTTTATGGACGGCTTTGTATCCAGTTTGTTAGCCAGCGTTTTACTTGCATCCATCCCTCTCATCGTCGCAGGCATGGGCGAGTTGCTCGCCGAAAAATCTGGCGTGCTCAATTTGGGGGTTGAGGGCATGATGTTGCTCGGCGCGGTCTCGGCATTTGCGGTCGCGCTCAATACGGGCAACGCCTCACTGGGTATGCTTGCAGGCACTGTGACGGGCGGTTTGGCGGCGTTGTTGTTCGCGTTTTTGGTGCTGCGTTTATTGACCAACCAGACCGCGACAGGCTTGGCATTAACCATCCTCGGCACAGGTTTATCTGCACTGTTCGGCGTCAAATATGTCGGTTTATCGGTGGCAGGGTTTGCGCCTGTGGCAATTCCTTTTTTGTCCAAATTACCTTTGCTCGGAGAACTATTTAATCAAAGCATCCCTGCATATTTGGGCATTACGCTGTGCGTGGTGTTTGGCGTTTTACTCTTCAAATCCAAATTCGGTTTAACTGTGCGTGCGGTCGGCGAATCGCCCACTGTGGCACACGCCATCGGCTATGATGTACTCAAAATCCGTTATGCGATGACTATTTTGGGCGGTGCAATGGCGGGCTTTGCGGGCGGGTTTGTGGCTTTGGTACAGTTTAAAGCGTGGCAAGAAGGCATCACGGGCGGCGTAGGCTGGATCGCCGTGGCTTTGGTGGTATTTGCTACTTGGCATCCAACTCGTTTGATTTTAGGAGCTTTGTTGTTTGGCTTGATGCGCTCACTCGGCTTTGCCGTACAAGCCGCCAATCAGCCAATTCAAGATTGGTTGATGGGACAATCAGGCTGGATGAAGTCTTTGGCATCATTTATGACCAATGTGCAGGTGCTCAACGCCCTGCCCTACGTGGCAACGGTGGTGGTGCTGTGCTGGATTTCGCGCGATTGGCGCAAGATTCGCATGAACGCACCGATGTCGCTGTCGCAACCGTTTTTACCGTAGTTGTTTGTTTGCATGATTTATTATTAACTCACTGGAGTATTCACATGGCATTTACCCATACCCTTGGTCGTAGCGTGGCATTTGCGGCCTCAATCATCACCGCACTGACCTTGAGCGCGTGTGGTGGCTCAAAAGAAGCCACCAAACCGACTGCTGCCGCACCTGCTGCGACCGCAGGCAAAGAAGTCAAAGTGGGCTTCGTTTATGTCGGCCCTGTTGGCGATGGCGGCTGGACGTTTGCCCATGACAATGGTCGCAAAGCGATGATTGAAAACCTACAAAAAGAAGGCATCACCGTCACCACCCAACAGGTCGAATCGGTCAAAGAAGGTGCGGATTCTGAGCGCGTGATTCGTGATTTGGTCGCCAAAGGCAATCAAATTATTTTCACCACTTCATTCGGCTACATGGATTCAACCTTAAAAGTGGCGCAAACCACGCCGAATGTGTTCTTTTTCCATGCCACAGGCTACAAAAACGCACCCAATATGGGCACCTACGCGCCGCGCACCTATGAGTCAGCATATTTGGCGGGCGTATTGGCAGGTAAAATGACCAAATCCAATACCTTGGGCTTTGTCGCTTCGGTGAAAATCCCCGAAGTGATTCGCAACATCAATGCCTACACATTGGGTGCGCGCAGCGTCAATCCTGCGGCAAAAACCAAAGTGGTGTTCACAGGCTCATGGTTTGATATGAACAAAGAACGCCAAGCCGCGGAAAGTTTGATTGGACAAGGCGCGGATGTGTTGTTACAAAACACCGATTCTCCTGCTGTATTGAAAACCGCTGAAGAAAAAGGCGTGTATGCGTTTGGTTGGGATTCCAACATGAAAGCCTACGGCCCTAAAGCACATTTGGCTTCGGCTGTGATCAACTGGGGGGATTACTACACACAAGCGGTTAAAGAAGCCATGTCAGGCAAAATCAATACCGCCGACCAATGGAAAGGCGTTGCCGATAAATGGGTCGATTTGGTCGATATCAACAGTGCGGTTCCGGCCGATGTCAAAACTTTGGTTGAAAGCAAAAAAGCCGAATTGGCCAAAGGCGGTAAAATTTTCGTTGGTCCATTGAAAGACCAAAAAGGCGTGGAAAAAGTCGCTAAAGACAAGGCACTGGATGACAAAGAGCTGGGTGGTTTGTCTTGGTTGGTGGAAGGCGTAGAAGGCAGTTTATAAGTCCGTAACATGCCAACAAAAGCCGCCAGCAGATTGCTGGCGGCTTTTTTGTAACACTTTGTTACAACACAACACATCTGTGTGGCATATAATCAACCGAACGATGTTATATCACTGAGGCTTCTATGACCCATCCACACATTGTATTTGCTGAAGATGATTTGAGTTTGGCACAGTTGATTCAAACCTTCCTCGAACGTAACGATTTGAAAGTCACATTGGTACACGATGGTAAGGAGGTAATAAAAACCGTTGAACGCGAACAGCCTGATTTGGTGCTGCTTGACATCATGTTACCGAATTTAGACGGCTTGTCAATTTGTCAACAACTGCGCACACTCTATAACAAACCGGTTGTTTTATTCACTGCCAACGATACCGAAGTCAAGCATATTTTGGGATTGGATTTGGGCGCAAATGACTACATCATCAAAACCACCCCACCGAGCATTTTACTCGCGCGTATTCGCGCACAGTTACGACAGTACGCGCTGAACGGCGAGGTCGAACAGCAGCCCGCCACTACAAAATCCGCACCAGCCAAATTAACCATCGGCACACTCACAATCGACCCAACTTGTCGAGATGTCTCATTAGCGGGAACACATATCGTTTTATCAAGCACTGAGTTTGATTTGCTGTGGTTATTGGCATCAAATGCAGGGCTAATCTTAAGCCGAGATGACTTGCTTAAAAGCCTACGCTCAATTGATTACGATGGTTTGGATCGCAGCGTTGACATCAATATTTCACGCCTGCGCAAAAAACTGGGCGATGATGCGATCGAACATCGTCGCATCATTACTGTACGCAACAAAGGTTATTTGTTGTCTCCACATGCTTGGAATACCTAAATGAGACGAGTATTCATCCAGTTTTATCTCATTTTGGTGGGATTTTTTGTCGCAGTGATTGTCTGCCTTGGGCTGTTTTATAAAAAGGCCATAGACGATGTGAGTGAAAATTACTTGGGCGATTTATTAACCACGGTATTGACGTTGATTGAACAAGATTTGCAAAACCGCCCACAAGAAGAATGGCCGCTCATCCTAAAAAATTTCCACTTGGATACCGATTTTGATTTAGATATTGATCCTTTATCTGCGTATGAATTGGACAAGGACTCATGGGATGCACTCTCACGGGGACAGATTGTTTACCTACCGACCGAACAAACGTATATCGAACAAATTAAAAACAGTAATTATCTATTATCCGTGGGTCCTATTAGTTATTCGTATTTTCTCAAGCAATTGCGTTGGGTTGATTTGGTCATGTTGTTTGGGGTTATTCTGTCTTTATCCATTCCTGTTTATGCTTGGCTACGCCCACTGTGGCGCGATTTACGCAGTATTGAAACAGCAGCCAAACAGATTGGCACGGGACAGATGGACGCGCGCGTTCAATTGGCTGAAAACTCCACCGTTTACCCAATTGGGCAAGCTTTTGACAGCATGGCGGACAATATTAAAATTCTAATGGAACAACAAGAAACCCTGATGCAGGACATTGCGCACGAAATTCGAACGCCATTGGCACGACTGCGCTATCGGCTGGCACTCATATCCAATACCGATGACACAACACTTGACCATGACGTCACTGAAATTGAACACCTAATTGATGAGCTATTATTTAAAGCCAAAGTGGATGCGCAAGCACCCACTCAAAATATCAATCAACCGTTTAACGCCGAAACATGGTTAAATCACTGCGTCAATCAAGCACAGATAACCACATCATCCGACATCCAATGGACGGTACACTTTGCATTAGGCACGTCTTTGTGCCGAGGGGATGAACACTTATTGACCCGCGCGCTCACCAATTTGTTAAACAATGCCAAACGCTTTGCGCAACATCAAATCGTCGTGTCACTCACCGAATCCACCCAACACTACAGACTCAGTGTCGCAGACGATGGCGTTGGCATTCCCGAGGAGCAAGTGCACAATATTTTTCAACCTTTTTACCGTTTGGATCAAAGCCGCAGCCGACAAACAGGTGGTTACGGCTTGGGTTTGGCCATAGTCAGCAGCATTGCCAAACTGCATCATGGTAGCGTGCAAGTCACTCGTAGTGAGTTGGGTGGTGCGTTGTTTAGTATTGTTTGGCCCAAGTAACCCCTTAAAACCACTGAAATAAACGTTTTTGTTTGATACATTCAGTTACAAAACCCAACATTTCAACAACAGACAAGTAAAACAGGCGGGCATAGAATGGCACTCAAGAAAGCAAACATTGTTTTCTTGTTTAATTAAGCGTTTTATAAACTTTAATTTTTAAAAAGGATACTGCCATGAAAAAATTGTTCGCTATCGTTCTTGCTTCTGTATTTGGTTTGGCTACTGTTACTGCTTTCGCTACAACGCCAGCAGCACCTGTAACAACTGCTGCCGCTGCTACTGCACCAGCTAAAGCCAAAGTAACCCACAAACGCCACCACAAAAAAGCCCACAAAGCGACCGTTGCAAAAAAAGTTGAAGCAGCACAACCAGCTAAAAAATAATTTTTAGTGATTTGCACATTCAAAAGGCCTTACTCATGCAAGGTCTTTTGTTTTATGGACATCATCACTCTGATTTTTATATTTGTAGTCATGTGAGGTTGTTAAAAATTTCAAGGAATTTACAACTGTATTTTCCTTTACAATACCCACATGAATTCAAATTACTTATCAATCGCCCTTAACTTGGCTCAACACGCCATAGGGCTGTCTTCACCCAACCCTCGAGTCGGTTGTGTGTTGGTGCACAACCAGCAAATCCTTGGACAAGGTTTTACCCAAGCCACAGGGCAAGCGCACGCCGAAGTCATGGCGATACGCGATGCGCAAGCACAAGGCCACAATACGATTGGCGCCACCGCATATGTCACACTTGAACCTTGTAGCCACCACGGGCGCACACCCCCCTGTGTTGATGCACTGATACAGGCTCAGGTGGCACATGTGATGGTCGCATGTCTTGACCCCAACCCACAGGTCGCAGGACAAGGTGTGGCAAACCTACGTGCGGCGGGCATCCGCGTCGATATCTTGCCCACAGAGCACCCCATCGCCCAAGCAGCGCATGAATTGAACATCGGTTTTATGACCCGTATGACACATGGCAAAGTATTCACCCGGATGAAATGGGCGCAGAGCGCAGACGGCAAAACCGCCCTGCTCGATGGACGCAGCCAG
This sequence comes from Burkholderiaceae bacterium, assembly GCA_018261955.1. GTDB lineage: Bacteria > Pseudomonadota > Gammaproteobacteria > Burkholderiales > Burkholderiaceae > CTSOIL-112. Next base: position 138,227 of record JAGTRK010000002.1, on the reverse strand, counting down.
TGGATTACTGGCGAAGCCGCGCGCATGGATGGACATCAATTCCGTGCGCGTGCCGATGCCATCGTCACGGGCATTGGCACTGTGTTGCACGACAATCCACAGTTGAATGTACGCGGCATCCATATAACCCATCCACCTGTAAAATATATTGTCGATACTTGGGCACAAACCCCCACGGATGCAAAATTATTTGCCGATGGCAAGGTATGCATCGTATGCGCGGATATACCTGCGGAACATCCTATGGCGAGTTTATTGGCCGCACGTATTGAACTGCTCCAACAATCGCACGACAATCTGAGCATCTTACCTCTACCCACACACAGCATCGTCGATCCGAATAGCAACATCACCCATGAACGCATTGACTTACCTCAATTGTGGCAACACTTTGCTCATCAACCATTCAATGAAATTCACGTTGAAGCAGGTGCGACCTTGAATGCCGCTTTGTTGGAGCAAGGTTTGGTCGATGAAATCCTGATGTACCTCGCGCCACGCGTGGTCGGCGTGGGTGTGCCGACCGCACAGTTTTCTCCCGACACAAATTTAGACAATTTGACGCAAAATGGCGCATGGCGTTGGGTCGATATGGATTTATTGGGCGATGATGCACGACTGATTTTGCGCAAGAAATGAACTCAACACAGTTCAAAATTCTCGTACTGGGCGTGAATGTAATAGGTTGCAAATTAAAAATTTCGATTCACATCAGGTTGCGAATCCGAAAGAGATTTTTTCCAAGCGTTGAATAACCTGCGTTCAAAACCTTGTCCATTTAAACTAATTGAGCCACGGCTATCCACATATAAGAAATCAGAACCTTCGTATTGACAACTTCCTTGCTTGATTTTAGAACACCAATACATATAGCGACCAAATCTACCTTCGTCATTATCCACACTCGGAGAGCCATATTTCTCAAGTGCGGCACCTACAAGTTGTGAACGTGCTTTATCTATATCATCATACCCACCGATACCATATTCCACCTTGTAAGCAACTATAGTGTTATCGACGCTGTATGGAAAATTAGAAGTAAACCAAACAAAAATTGACGAGTGCTCATCCTTAGAATTTGCTAAAACTTGACGGGTAACATTAACACCTAATTTCTCATCCAGCCCATCATTTGTGTCATAGATTACAAAATTTTTTTCTTCCAACACTTTTTTAACCTGCTCCAACCCCATACCAATCTTAATACCCGCCACATCCAATTGCATTACATCCTTGCCACCTCGATTCAATTCTAATGAATTTATATCGACACCAACAACCGAACTTAAAATATCCGATAACACCCCGCCCAAACTCAAATCTTTTGCGTGGGCGAACAATGGGGCACTGGATAGACACAGAACCATCAACCAATTTTTGGCTTTCATAATATTCCTTATTTCAAAATTATTGACCAATTAAATGCTCATAACCTGATCTTGCATTTTCACAAAAAGCATCTCGCCCATTACGTTCAATATCGCCCTTAATGACACTCAACATTTCTTTTGAAAGAGTGTTCACCTGATCTTGAGAAAGGATTGCTCGACAGTTCGCTTGGTCGTAAGACTTCATAATGGACTGCTTTACTCCCCCATCGAATTCACATACATTTTCTAACAATCCATTAAACATTCCGCCCTTTAGTAAATACATACAATTACCCTCAGGCGTTCCATCAGACCTATTCTCAGATTCTTTCTGAAACCCGTCCAAGGTGCTTTGATAACCCGCCAGACCAATCGCAGCTTCAAACTCTTCTTCCAATTGACTGCAAATCTTCTCTTTTGTTGTAAAGTTGCTTCTCCAATAAGGTTTTTTGTGTAGTGCTGGTCTTTCCCTGCGGGTTGCATTCTCCAAAGCATAAATATTCAACATTCGAGTTAATATGGCGATATTAACCATGTTGGGATTTTGACACAAAACAGCATGCCCTTGAGAAACCCGCCTATCATGGCAGGGAGAAGGGATGTCACCATAGAAGTCATTCATATCAATTAAACCTGCATCAACTGTACGGTCATCTATTCCACAGGTCGTACCTGCCATCAAACCAGTTGAGCCCAATAACCCAACGAGTACCATTACATTTTTGATTTTCACAATTTTCCCCGTGTTGTTAGCGGCTTAAATAACTCAATCTATCTTGCGTCATACGCGTATCACATTCAAGTGCTTCTTTTGCTGAAATAAATTCAGTTTCTGTTTGCGGTTGGGGTGTGTTTTTGTTGTTTGGCTCACCACAACTCACTTTCTTTTGTGCGACCCATGCTTTTTGCTCCTGCAACAGTTGATTTTGTAAAAAAGTTGGTAACAGTTTCCATCTCGTATTTATGGCATCGCGCGTAGTTTGATTATTTTCTTTGGCTAACAGATAATTTTGCTTGGCTAAATTTAAAGCATTTTGTTCTTCTTGTGCTTTTTTAATCTCAATGTCACCTTTGATTTCCTTTGCTTTACTCTCCAAAGGGTTGAGAACTAAAATCATAGCGATATTACGGGCTTTATCAGTGATATCAGAGGAATTCATCACCAAATTTTTACCATCATCGGTCGGTTGAATGTCAAAAGTCGTGTTTTTACTTAAAGCATTGGCATCAATCTCAAAACCCTTTTTGCCTAATTGTTGGCGAATGGGTAATACGTAATCAGCTCCCAACCTGACATCAGCCCCATTTTGTGACGCGTCATATAAATTTTGTCTGGTGTTTTCGCTTACTTCCAACAAGTCATTGGGTAATGTAATTTTTATTTTTGCATCACAGGTTTTTTTCGTGCTGTTCGGGTCACTCATTGCTGTGCGCACTTGTTCCAATTGGTATTTAAGCAACCCAGTTAATGAACGCGCTTGCGACTCATCAACAGCAAAACCACCAAATTCATTTTTGCTACTCATTAACTTGACTATTTCTTTGTTCATTATGTCGGCATATAGTGAGCTGGTCTCCTCAGCATCACAAGAAGCTTGCTTTTTGGTTAAACCACACGACGATAATAACAACATCAGGATGACGACGAGTTTTTTCATTTGCAATTTCCTTCAAAGTTTATGTCAATGACAACTTAAGGTCACATACTGCCAAATAATAACATGTTATACATCACTATTGTCTAATTTAACACATCTAAAAAGTGGTTATTGTTGCGGATTTGTCTTGTGATAATTCGCCTTTATGAGCAAACTCGCATGACAAAAGCAAATAACGCAATTGGGCAACAGATTCGGCGACTTCGCAAGGCGCGTCTTCGCTCGCAAGAGGTTTTATCCGAGCAAATCGGGATAGACCCAAAATCATTAGGTCGAATTGAAAAAGGGGATTATTATCCTGCTTTGGATACGTTAATGCGCTTGTCCAAGGCTTTGGATGTTCCGTTACGCGATTTCTTTCCTATTTCGGAACAAACACCAGAAAACCCATTGGCATCCGAGATGCGCCACGCACTGATTGATTTTGTATATTCGGCAAATGAAAGTGATTTGCTAAGTTTGTACAAATATTATGTCAAACTTATAGGTGAAAATCCTAAATAAGCCATCGCTTACTAACAACTAAATCTCAAACCTTGCACTCGATAAATTGCCCGCAGACACTGATTTCAACGCACTGACCCAGCGTTTCGCAGGCAGTGCGTATTCACTCTTGACCGCATCTGCACGCGCGTACAATTCGGCCCAATCTTTCACAATCGGCTCACCTTTGAATGCCAGCGCGATGCGGTTGCCCTCGTGAATTTCGGGTAAAGCCACGACGCGGTGGTTGAATGCTTGGTTGAGGTGGCGCATGTTTTTCTCAAAACTCGGGTGGTCGCCGAATAAGTTGATGGTCGCCATGCCCGTGTCTTTGAGTGCATTAAAACAATCGGTGTAAAACGCCACAGAATCGCACACGGGACCACGCGCAGACGCATCGTATAAATCGATTTGCAACACATCAAATACACTGACCTGCTCGGCAACCCATTGGGCGGCATCTGCCTGCACGACCTCAATGCGCTCGTCCATCGGCAGACGAAACATGCCATAGCACGCCGCAATCACATCGGGGTTGAGTTCCACCACGGTCGAATGCGTGTGGGGTAAATATTTGTAGGTGAATTTGGTGAGCGAGGCACAACCCATACCCAGTTGCGCGACTTTTTTCGGCGCATCCATAAACAATAAATACGCCATCATCATGCGCGCGTATTCAAGCTCTAACTTAAACGGGCGGCGCATATTCATCGCGCCCTGCACCCACGGCGTGCCGAAATGTAAATAGCGCACATCGCCGATTTCAGAGAAGGTCACGGGCTCTTTTTGGTAACGGGTTTTGGTGGGTTTTGATTTCATCTTGGGTTATCTTATGGTGTGTCACTGCGGGTTTGACCCGTAGTCTCAAGTCATTTATCCCATCTTTTTTGGATTGCGGTGAGGTTGTTGCCCCGCCCGCAATGACAATAAACCACGTATAATACGCGTTATCCTTTTATTTTTCGACCACTCACTTCATATTTTGAGGACAACATGGCACAACATCATTCATTGCTTATTTTAGGTTCGGGCCCAGCGGGCTATACGGCCGCAGTTTACGCAGCGCGCGCCAATCTCAACCCCACCCTCATCACAGGCTTGGAGCAAGGCGGTCAGTTGATGACCACCACCGATGTGGAAAACTGGCCTGCGGATGCCGACGGCGTGCAAGGTCCTGAACTCATGGCGCGTTTTCAAGCACACGCAGAAAAATTCAACACGCACATGATTTTCGACACCATCCACACCGCCCATTTGACTGAAAAACCCATGCGTCTGGTCGGCGATGCAGACGAATACACCTGCGATGCGCTGATTATCGCGACAGGCGCATCGGCGCAATACCTCGGCATTCCGTCCGAAGAAACTTTTGCGGGACGCGGTGTATCAGCATGTGCCACCTGTGATGGCTTTTTCTACCGTGGTAAACCCGTTGCCGTGGTCGGCGGTGGCAACACGGCGGTTGAAGAAGCCTTGTATCTGGCGAACATCGCCAGCCATGTGACGTTGATTCACCGCCGTGACACCTTCCGCGCCGAGCCGATTTTGGTCGATCGCATGATGAAATTGGTCGCTGAGGGCAAAATCACTTTGGAAACCAATCAAGTTCTGGATGAAGTTTTGGGTGATGAGACAGGCGTGACGGGTGCACGTTTGAAACAGTTTAATGGCGATGCCACCAAAGAAATCAAGGTAGATGGTGTGTTCATCGCGATTGGTCACAAGCCAAACACCGATATTTTTGCAGGACAAATCGACATGGAAAACGGCTACATCAAAACTCAATCGGGCACGCAAGGTAACGCCACTGCAACCAATATTACAGGCGTATTTGCTGCGGGTGATGTGCAAGACCACATCTATCGCCAAGCCATCACCAGCGCGGCAACGGGCTGTATGGCGGCATTGGACGCGCAGCGGTATTTAGAAGTCTTGCACGGCTAATTGAATCACTCGCATACTGTGTCGGGTGGGCATTGCCCACCTTTTTTCAATGCTCGAAATTGTCCTTTAATTCACATGAAAGCCAAATCTCACTCACTCGCCGACTTAGCCCAGTTGAAAAAAGCCATTGAACAAGAGGCGAAGGAGCGCGCGCGCATCGAGCAAGAGCAAGCAAAACAACGCGCACAACAATCGCGCATGAGCAACGAATTTCTCAGAGAAGTGCAAGATGTCGCCCCAATTAAAGCCAAAGACCGTTACATCCACCCGCCCAAAACCAACCTGCCGCCTGAGCATGTGCTCAAAAAACGCCAACAGGCCGCAGGCGAAACCGAGCAGGTCAAAAAGCAAAGCATACACAAACGCACACATAACCAAGCATCTGACCAGTTCGATGCGCAACACTTGCGTGATGATGAGGTGGGCACTTACTTGCGCCGCGGCATTCCCGATACGCTGCTGAAAAAATTGCAAAAAGGGGCTTGGGCGGTATCGGCACGTTTGGATTTACACGGCAAAACGGTCGAAGAAGCACGCATTGCCACCAGCGCGTTTTTATACCAAGCAGCAAGCCAATCACAACGCGTGGTCAGCATCATCCATGGTCAAGGTTTTGGCTCTGCCAGTGGTGAAGCGACTTTGAAAACCCATGTGAAAAACTGGCTCACACAAAACACCTCGGTGCTCGCATTTTGCGCCGCACCCAAAAATGATGGTGGTCACGGCGCGGTGATGGTTTTATTGCATCAAGAAAAAAGCAAAACTGAATGAGCCCAATAAGCACATGAATGAACCGTCAAGCATGAATCCAAGCATAATTAAACAGCGGTTTGAAACCTCACTTTTTCGTGCATAAAATCTATGGCTATCGACAGATTGGGTTTCTATGGATTGCCGTGCTGCGCTCGCAATGATGGACTCAATTTGTTTGGTGCACTCCAATCCACTCACCCAAAAAACGCCATCTCACCATATCCCGTATAATTCGGCTTTACCTTACCCATCATCTCCCATGCCTTTTCAAAAAAATCTGCCCACGGGCATTGGTCGCCGTGAATTTATCTTGTTGATTGCCAGTATGATGGCGATTTCTGCCTTGGCAGTTGATACCATGCTGCCCGCATTTGGCGCAATGAGCGCGAACTTTGGCTTAACGGGAGAGAATGCCAATCATATTCAGTGGGTGATTTACGCTTTCATGATGGGGTTTTCATTCGCGCAGTTGTGCTACGGCGCGATGGCGGATTATTGGGGACGAAAACCGATTGTGTTGCTCGGTGTGGTTATTTTCTCACTGGCAACTTTGGGGGCCGCCTTGGCTCCGAACTTTACCGTGTTGCTCATCATGCGCATCCTACAAGGCGTGGGTATGGCGGCAATGCGCGTGCTCTCTGCCACGATTGTGCGCGATACGTTTTCGGGCGCAGATATGTCGCGGGTGATGTCGATGATTATGATGGTGTTCATCCTCGTGCCCGTGTTTGCGCCCACCTTAGGACAAGTCTTGCTGTGGTGGTTTTCGTGGCACAGTATTTTTTGGGTCTTGTTGCTATTCGGTTTGGCGTTGTCCGCTTGGTTTATGCGTCGCATGCCCGAAACACTCAAGCCTGAGTTCCGCCGCCCGATTTCTGTGCACAGTTTGCTCGACAGTCTGCGTCAGTGTGTACGCTCGCGCACCACGCTGGGCTATTCAACCGCAACGGGACTGATGTATGGCGTGTTGATGACCTATCTGGGCTCATCCGAACAAATTTTCCAACGCGATGTGTATGGCTTGAACGAACGTTTTGCCTTGATGTTCGGTGCGATTGCGCTGTTTATGGGGGTCGCTGCATTTGTGAATTCACACTGGGTCGGCAGGCTGGGGATTCGGCGCATGGCGCATACCGCATTGGTCAGTTTTGTCGCCATTTCGGGTTTGCTGGTTTTGTTGAGTGTGTTGTTCTCGGGCAAACCGCCACTGTGGGTGTTTGCGCCTTTATTGGCGGGTTGTTTGTTTTGTTTTAGTTTAATGATGCCCAACTTTAATGCGATTTCGATGGAGCCACTGCGTGCCATCGCGGGCTCGGCATCTTCATGGCTCGGTTTTTACACCAGTTTTATGGGGGCGATGATAGGCAGTCTCATCGGTCAGATGTTCGACGGTACGGTGCTGCCGTTGGCGATTGGGTATTTTGTGACTGGTTTATGGGTGCTTTGGATTGTGGTGCGCACTGAGGGACGGTTGTTGTTACTCGGGCGTGTTTAAGCGTCCTGAGATTTCATGGTGCGGTGGCGCACAAGCACTTGATTGCTGCGCCTAAAGCCACTTTGCACCATGCGTTCCGCCAAAGTTTGCGCAATGTACACCGAGCGATGTTGCCCGCCGGTACAACCAATCGCGATGGTCAGGTAACTTCTATCGTCTTGTTCAAATTTGGGTAGCCAGCGTTTGATGAATTGTTCAATATCATCAATAAACGGCAGGGTGTCGGCTTGTGCTTGCAAAAAATTTTGCACAGGCACATCCAAGCCCGTCAGAGGGCGCAATGCCACATCGTAATACGGATTGGGCAAGCAACGCGCATCAAACACAAAATCCGCATCCACGGGCAAGCCATGTTTGAAACCGAATGACTGAAACAACACCGTCAAACCCGAGCGTGTTAAACCGAGGATATCTTGCAAATACTGCTGCAATTGTTTGGCTTTGAGCGCGCTGGTGTCAATCACCGCCGATACCGAAATCAAAGGCGCAAGGCGAGTTCGCTCCAAAGCGATGCTGTCTTTGAGTGAGGTGTCTGTATGGGCATTGGCTTCGCGTGAGAGCGGATGGCGACGGCGGGTTTCCGAAAACCGTTGGATGAGGGTGTCGTCATTGGCGGTGAAAAACACGCTGTGCACCTCGCGCCCCTGCGCGCGCATGGCGACAATCTGGTCATGGAGTTTTTCAAAATCAGCCGATGAACGCGCATCAATGCTAATCGCTAAGCGCGTCTGACCATCCTCGTTGGACTCAGCAATCAATGGTTCTAACAAATTTGCGGGCAGATTATCGACACAGTAGTAACCCTCATCCTCCAAATAGCGCAACGCCACGCTTTTGCCTGAACCTGAGAGACCTGTAATCAGCACCAAATTCATCAAATATTTCCTTGGCTGTTATGGCTGGACGGATCAATTTGTGCCTCGTCCATCGCTTGTCGTTGACGTTTCATGAATTCTTCAAGGGTGTTGATGCCTCTTAATTTCAATACCGTATCGCGCACCGCAGCCTCGACCAATACCGCTAAATTTCGCCCTGCCGCGACAGGCAAGACCACTTTATGCACATCCACGCCCAAAATATTTTCAGTCAAGGTTTGCATTGGTAAACGCTCGTATTTGGTATCCATGTCGGTGCGCTTAATCAACTGAGCAATCAATCGGAGTTTGATTTTACGACGCACCGAAGTCTCGCCAAAAATGGTTTTAATGTCCAATAACCCAATCCCACGCACTTCGAGCAAGTTTTGTAGCAGGGCAGGACAGCGTCCCTCAATAAAATCGGGGCTGATGCGCGAGAAATCCACCTGATCATCGGCGACCAAGCCGTGTCCGCGTGAAATCAACTCCAAAGCCAACTCGGATTTACCCAAACCCGACTCACCCGAAATCAATACACCCACGCCCAAGACATCCATCAGCACGCCGTGACGCGAGCAGGTTTTGGCAAACAAACGTCCGAAATACAAGCGCAGATAATCAATCACCGTGGCGGATTCTTCGGAACTGGCAAATAAGGGAATCGCGTGGTCATCACACCACTGGGTTAAAAATGCAGGCGGCTCAATCGCATCGGCCATAATGATGGCGGATGGCTCGCCGTAATTCAAAAACTCATTGAGGTATTCAACCCGTCGTTTCTCGGACAGCCAGTCAAAATATGCCATTTCCGCCTGCCCCACTACTTGAATGCGCTTAGCATGAATCAGATTCAAATGCCCGACCAAATCCACTGACGCGACATGCGACTCACCTAAAATTCGAAACGCACCGTCTTGACCTGCGCACCATTTGAGTTTGAGGCGTTTGGCGACATCGTTGTACATCGTGGCAATGGATTGCATCATCGACCTTTTTGAATTAACCCAAACTGCGGCGAGCAGGCGACCAAGTTTGCACCAATTGCAACACTTCACCTGCGAATTGCGCATTGAGCAAAATATCTCGGTTGGCTTTATCGGATAGCAACTCCGCCAACTCCGATAAAATCTCTAAATGCTGCTGAGTCGCATGTTCAGGCACCAATAAGAAAACCATGAGCGACACAGGTTCGCCATCTGGCGCATCAAACGCCACGGGTGTGTCCACACTGATGATGGCAATCACCGATTCTTTGAGTCCTTTAATCCGACCGTGGGGCATGGCGACCCCTTTACCCAAAGCAGTTGAACCCAAACGCTCGCGCGCGAGCAAACTATCGAACACTTTGCTGCGCTCAATTCCTTGATTGTTTTCAAACAATATTGAGGCGTACTCAAACACACGCTTTTTGCTGGTTGCGGAAATTTTGAGTTCGATGTTGTTCGTTGGCAAAAGTTTGGCAAGTAAATTCATCATATTGTGTTGTCTCAATCTGAGCCTGAGCCATTATCACGGCGCAAGTTTTTTAATATAAAAACACATTATAGCCACGCTGTGACATAAACACAATCAACACACAAACAATACATACTCACGCAAAAAAACCAAGCCTTGCGACTTGGTTTTTTACGAAACACTGCGAATACGCGGGTGTTTAGTTCTTTTCTGGAACCACATTCAAAGCAATGGTTGCATTCACATCGGTGAACAAGCCAACGGCAACTGAATACGTACCCACCGTTTTAACCGCGCCTTCAACCACACGAACTTGTGATTTAGCCACGTCAAAACCTTGCGCTTTCAATGCGTCTGAAATATCGGCATTGGTGATTGAGCCGAACAAACGACCATCCACACCTGCTTTGGATGGCAACTCTAAAACCAAACCTTCGAGTTTGGCAGCCACGCCTTGCGCTGCTGCCAATTTTTCGGCTTGGGCTTTTTCGAGTTCAGCACGGCGTGCTTCAAACTCAGCCATTGCGGTTTTGGTCGCGCGACGCGCTTTACCTTGTGGAATCAAATAGTTACGTGCGTAACCATCTTTGACTTTAACCACTTCGCCTAACTGACCGACGTTGAGCACTTTTTCCAATAAAATAATTTGCATGATTTATCCTTTCGTATATCGTTTATCGTTTGATTGAACGATTACTTGTGGTTGTCAGAGAATGGCAACAATGCCAAGAAACGCGCGCGTTTGATGGCTGTGTTGAGCTGACGTTGATAAATCGCGCGAGTACCTGTCAAGCGCGCAGGAATGATTTTGCCATTTTCGGCGACGAAATCTTTGAGAGTATCGACATCTTTGTAGTCGATTTGTTCCACACCACCGACGGTGAAACGGCAAACACGTTTGCGTTTGAACAATGGGTTTTGTTGTGGACGGCGCTCTGGGCGACCATTTTTATTGCGTGGAGGAGCCATGATGCTTTTCCTTTTTCCAAAAATTTTTTAAATACGATTAACGATAATTTAACTATTTTGATGAGTCAACAAACGATATCGGCGTGATGTGGGTGATGTGCAATCTGAGTTTGACGCTTTTTAAACTTTTTCGGTTTAAGAATCCTTGTACTCGGTAATACGCCCCGACCGTACAATCCTCTAACACCAACGCCACTTCGCCCATCGCCACCGCGGCAATTTCAAACTGCGTTTGGCGTGCGCCGCCATTTTCGGTTTGGTCTGATGCGTGTTGCAACAACACTTCGACCACGGGAACACCCGTTAAGTTTTTGCGAATGTGTGTTTTTTCCATCAAACACGCATCCAAACTCAAACGATTGAAATCACTCACGCGAAATCACTTTACTCAATCTCAATTATTCAGCAGCGACCGCTGGTGCAGTTTCAACAGCCACTTCAGCAGGTTTGCGTTCTTCACGTTCCGCTGATTTTTCAACTGCCTTAAGCATGATAGAAGGCGTGGTTTCAGCCTTGTTCATTTTCACAGTCAAATGACGCAAAATCGCATCGTTAAAGCGGAAGTTGTGTTCCAAATCATCCAAAGACGCTTGTGAACATTCGATGTTCCAGCACAAGTAGTGCGCTTTTGCCAATTTTTGAATTGGGTAAGCCATTTGGCGACGACCCCAGTCTTCAAAGCGATGAACCTTGCCTTCGGCCGCGGTGATTTGAGCCGTGTAACGCTCCATCATTGCCGGCACTTGCTCGCTTTGGTCGGGATGTACAATCAGTACAATTTCATAATGACGCATAGTTTCTCCTTTTGGATAAAGCCCCCCGATACTGTTTGCGTCGATGTCGGTGGAGCAAAGATAAAAACGGCGGTTGCAAGCAACCACCGTTCTCGCTCAATTTGGCGGAGGCGGAGGGATTCGAACCCTCGATACAGGTTTAAGCCCGTATGCTTCCTTAGCAGGGAAGTGCCTTCGACCACTCGGCCACGCCTCCTAATCCTGCACTGGTTTGACCTGAGTGCAAAATAGACTATGATTATAGGTCAAAAACCGAGTCTTCGTCAATCGAAAACACACCATCTGTGAATTTGCGAACCAAATTTAAGTCAGTCTGTGTGTTTCTTTCACAAATACTATACGGCTATGACGACATGCTCATTACAAAACCACGGTCAACAAGGCTTTGTCCTTGCCTTGCATATTCGGTATTTGCACAATATGGCCGCCGCCTGCGGCTTCTTGCACGGGTACGCCGTCTTTCATCATCGTGGGCAGTTTGATGATTTGATTGCCCGATGGGTGGATGATTTCAATGTTGTCACCCACGCGAAATTTGTTTTTCACATCCACCGTTGCCCAACCCTCGGCATCCACACTCAGGACATCGCCCACATACTGACTTAATTTTGCGCTTGAATAGCCTGAGACATAGTTCTGGGTTTCGTGCGATTGGTGACGCTCGAGGAATCCATCGGTATAACCACGGTTCGCCAAACCTTCTAACTCAGCAAACAATTCTGGGTTAAACGGACGACCCGCGAGCGCGTCGTCAATCGCGCGGCGATAGGTCTGTGCGGTGCGCGCAACGTAGTAGAGTGATTTGGTGCGCCCTTCGATTTTCAGTGAATTCACGCCGATTTTCACCAATTTTTCGACGTGCTGAATCGCCCGTAAATCTTTCGAATTCATGATGTACGTGCCATGCTCGTCTTCTAAAATCGGCATCATTTCACCCACACGCGTGGCTTCTTCAATCAGATAGGTCTTATCTGCCAGCGGATGACGCTTGATTTCAGTCGCTGAAAAATTATCGTTGGCCTCGTCCCACGCTTTGTTTAAGTCAAACTGAATTTTTTGCACGTCACCACCATCGGTCTCGGCGGTATCATGCACTTTGTAGTCCCAACGGCACGAATTGGTGCACGTGCCTTGATTCGGGTCACGGTGGTTGAAGTAGCCCGAGAGCAGACAACGCCCAGAATACGCAATGCACAGCGCGCCATGCACGAACACTTCAAGTTCCATATTGGGGCATTCTTGGCGAATCTCTGCGATCTCCTCAATCGACAATTCGCGCGACAATATAATGCGCGACACGCCCATTTTTTGCCAAAATTTAACGGTCGCAAAATTCACGGTGTTCGCTTGTACCGACAAATGGATTTCTTGCTCAGGCCATTTTTCGCGCACCATCATAATCAAACCGGGGTCGGCCATAATCAAGGCATCGGGCTGCATTTCAATCACAGGCACCATATCCGCCATATAGGTTTTGACTTTGGCGTTGTGTGGCAATAGGTTGGAAGCGACATAGAATTTTTTGCCGCGTTGATGCGCCTCATCAATACCAATTTTGAGGTTTTCGAGTTTAAATTCATTGTTGCGCGCACGCAGCGAGTAGCGCGGTTGACCCGCATAGACGGCATCTGCGCCAAAATCATAGGCACATCGCATCTTGTCCAGCGTGCCCGCTGGAAGAAGCAGTTCAGTTTTCATGTTCATTGTCCTGTCAGGGGAAACGCCAACGTGGCGTGGTTCAAATGAGCGCGCATTCTACCACGCTTGCACCACACGCACACTCCCACACTCAATCACACAGACCAGACAAACACATCTTGTAAAAGTGATACCATTTTGCATTCACTCTTTTGGAAACGCATTATGAAAAACAATTTTGTCAGATGGTCATTGGTTGTCATACTCACGGTATTGGGCACATTGTGGGTGCAACGTCTTTTGCCCGTGCGCGATTGGCCGATACCGCAAAACCTCAAAAGCATTTTGATACAAAATGACCCCGAACTTTTGGGCTACACCCGATATACCTCCTATTTAAGTGCGGGCAAAGAGGCCATGTCGGGACAAATGAAATTGCTCACCGCAACCGTCACACGTGAGGAATTGACCACACAAACCATTGAGCGCGTACCCTTGCCTCAACTATCAACCAAACTCACATCCACTGCGAGCATCGCCATTCGCTATCGCGCGGAATATTCATTTGGTTACGATTTGCGTCCAGAAGCCTTCGACATCCGCATGGTGGATAAAGGCATTGAAATACACGTGAAAAAGCCTCAACTCATCGCCACGCCCGCCGTGACTGAACTGACCCATCAAATTCTGTCACAGGGCTTATTGACCGATGAAGATGCCGCGACCCTCAAACTGTATGAGCAAGCCGCCACACAAGCGCAAAAAAATGGTGAAGTGATGAGCCAAGACCCTGCGGTAATCGCACTGTGTGAAAAGCAACTGACCGATTTTTTGTATGGGTTTTTGGCTCAACAGTCTGGCGTGAAAGTCGTGCCACAGATTCGTGTAGTGTATGATTGAACAATTAAATTGACCGCGTTACTTTTCGCAAATCTGCGGCGTTCAATAAAAACACGCCATCTTCTGAGCCACTGACATCCAACCAAGTCAATGGCAAATCCTTAAACGCCCGCACCGCAAAATCATACTCATTGCCAATCTCGACCACCAAAATGCCATTCGGTTTGAGATAACGCACCGCCTCGCGCACAATGATGCGCACCAAATCCATGCCGTCGGCACCGCCCGCCAATGCGATGTTCGGCTCGGCGCGATACTCATCGGGCAGACGCGCCATGCTGGTGCTGTTGACATACGGTGGATTGCTGAAAATAATGTCGTATTGCTTGCCCGCTGGAATGGCTTGGTACAAATCGGATTTAATTAAATGCACGCGTGCACTCAAATCATAATCAACCACATTGCGCTGCGCGACCGCAAGCGCATCCGCTGAAATATCAACCGCGTCAACCTGCGCGCGCTCAAAGGCATCCGTCGCCATAATCGCCAAGCACCCCGAACCCGTACACAACTCCAAAACATCCGTGATTTCATCGGGCGCAACCCACGGCGCAAATTGCTCTAAAATTAGTTCGGCTAAAAAAGAACGCGGCACGATTACCCGCTCATCGACATAGAATTTATAGCCGTATAAATACGCTTCGTTTGTGAGATAAGCCAATGGCTTTTTGCTGGCGCAACGCTCGGCAATCAGCGCGTCCAAGCGCGTCTGTGCCTCCGCAGGGTATGGCGCATCCCAATCGGGTTCATCCATAATCGGCAAATGGGCGCAAAACTGCGCCGCATACACTGCTTCGTCATACGCGTTGTGCATCCCGTGCCCGTAAAATAAATCCGTGGAAAGCAATTGCTGCTCAGCGCGCAAAACCGCTTGTTCAAATGTCAGCATGTCAATCTTTCTATCATCAATGGTTGGGCGGGCTTATTGTTCCAAATCTTCAAGCAAACTTTGTCCGTGTGCGTGCACGGCGCGTAGGATGTCTAATTGCGCGGGCTGCTCGGCATACTCGCTCGCCAATTGATTGAGCTCATCCGTCCAAGCATCCATCCCACCTTCACCGTTGATACCCAGCAATTGCTCGACGCGCCATTCCTGCCATTGCGCCTGCTCGCTCGCACTCAAAGTCTCTGGATAAAAGCGCGCTCGATAACGCCACCACAATTCAGTCAAACGTGCGTCTTTAAATTTCGGTATCACGCCTGTGGGCGCACCTTGCGCATCGAGCGCCAAATTCGCTTGGCGATAATCCGCGTCGCTGATAAACGCCCCACCGTACAAAGCCTCCTCCGCGTTGCGCGCTGCGTCATCGTACTCGCGGGCGAACACCGCCTGCCAATCAATTTTTTGTAGGGCATCAAACTGCGCTTGCGCATTGGCTTCATGCACTTCAATCACATCCCAATCCACGCCGCAGGCTTGCGCTTGGGTGTCGTTCAAAGTTTTGAGTTGCGCAATCACCACGGGAGATTTGTTGATGTGGATGGTTTTAATCGGCAAACGACTCAAACCCAAACGTGCCAATTCATCTGCACTGGTGAACATGCGTTGGCGAATTTCATCCACGCGCAATTGGCTCAGCGGCGTGATGTCTTGCGCCAAATCCCAAACAATCAATTCGTTTTTATTCACAGGGTGAATCGCCAATGGATACACAATCGCCAAAAATCGTCGCTCTGCGCCAAACATGCCCGACACATGAATCAATGGTTTGGGTGCGACGGTTCGTGTATAGGGCCAGCCGATGGTGTTTTGCACCACATTTTTGTCCCTCAGGTTCAAACAAAAATCGAATAATCGCGGTTGAGTGGTTTTAATCAATTTTGCCAAGGCAATCGTCGCCAGCACATCCGAGAGCGCGTCGTGCGCGGCGGCGTGCGCCAAGCCGTTCGCTGCGGAGAGTTTTTCCAAACGCAAACTGACCTTGCCCGTTTCATCCTGCGGAAAAACCACGCCCTCAGGGCGCAGCGCGTACACACAGCGCACCATGTCAATAATATCCCAGCGCGAGCAACCATTGCTAAATTCTCGCTGATACGGCGGGATGAAGTTGCGCCAAAACATAAAGCGCGTCACCTCATCGTCAAAACGCAAAGAGTTGTAACCAACGCCGATGGTGTGGGGCATCGCCAATTCTCGGTGGATGCTGCGGGCAAATTGCGGTTCGGGCATGCCCTTTTGTGCGCACAACTGCGGTGTAATCCCCGTAATCAAACAAGACATCGGTGAGGGTAAATAGTCGGGCATGGGTTGGCAATACGCCATCAGCGGCTCGCCAATCACATTCAAATCCATGTCGGTGCGTATGCCCGCAAACTGCGCTGGGCGGTCTTTGGCAGGACTCAAACCAAAGGTCTCATAGTCGTGCCAGTAAAAAGTCAGTGGGGGATGTGCATTCATGCGCGTATTTTAGCCGATGTTGTGCGGCGCGATTGGGCAAGATTGCGTAAAACAAGCTCAATTGAATGGGTCAATTGCATTAGGGCATTGGCCGTTTTCAATTATAATGCGCCATCGACCACACCTTAGCTTGAGCGGCACGCACATGACCCACGAAAAACTAAAACTCAAAACCCCTGCCGTCAAATCAAGCTCTCCAAGCAAAAGCACGCGCAAACCTGTGCGCCATTCGGGCACGTATCAACCACCGAAAAAAAACACAGCACAAAACCCTCGTAGAACCACACCCAAGCCCACACTTAAACCCGAACCTGAACGCTTAGACATCGATAAAATTTTTGTCTATCGCCTTGCGCCGAGTGGATTGGCCTATCAAATTTCAATGGCAGCACATTTGTTGGTGGCAGTCGGTGAAGGTTACTCTCTGCAACAATTGTTTGCGCAAGTCAAAATTGACGAGGCAGCGCGCCCGAATGTACAACGTTTGACCTTCGACGCACTGCGTCACTGGGGTACGACGCAATTTTGGATTAACCAGCATATCAGCAATCCGCCTGCCGAATGGATACAAGCGGTGCTGTGCGTGGCTTTGACGCAATTATTGCTGCGCGAGGAAAACGAATTTACTTTGGTCAACGAAGCGGTGATTGCGATTGACAACAACAAACCCCACGCCAAAGGCATGGTCAATGCGATTTTGCGCCGTTTCTTGCGCGAGCGCGAGGCGTGGGCTGCGCTGGCGCAAACCAATGAAGTCGCGAAATTCAACCATCCACAGTGGTGGATAGACACACTTAAAAACCAATATCCAAATGATTGGCAAAACATTCTCACCGTCAATAACACACGCCCACCGATGACCCTGCGTGTGAATGCACGACAACACAGCACTGCCAACTACCAAGCCCTGCTGCAAGCCAATGGCAAAAGCGCGCACACGAGTGAATTGTCTGCGCAAGCCTTGATTTTGGACGCGCCTTGTCCTGTGACCGAATTGCCCGAATTTCACACAGGCGCAGTATCGGTGCAGGATGCGGGCGCGCAACTCTCCGCACAACTCCTATCTGTGCAAGACGGGCAAAACGTGCTCGATGCCTGTGCCGCACCTGGCGGCAAAACCGCACATCTGTTGGAATTGCACCACAACATTCAACTGACCGCTTTGGAAAAAGACCCGCTGCGCACCGACCGCATTTATGAGAATTTAGACCGTTTGCAATTGAACGCAAAAGTCATCATCAACGATGCCAACAATGTACATCAATGGTGGGATGGCACACCATTTGAGCGGATTTTATTGGATGCGCCGTGCTCTGCCAGTGGGATTGTGCGTCGCCACCCCGATATTCGGTGGTTGCGCGAGGCGGATGATTTGGTTGGTTTGGCGCAACAACAAGCGATGCTTTTACGCACCATGTGGCAGGTTTTGGCGGTGGGTGGACGCTTGGTGTATTGCACTTGCTCCATTTTTACCACAGAATGTCATGAGATTATTGATGCGTTTATGCAACACACGTCCAATGCGCGGCGTGTGTATCCTGATGATTTGGCACGATTGCATCACAGCGAGGTGTTGGGACAGTTGTTACCCAGCGCAACAACCGAACGCAACCACGATGGTTTTTTCTACGCCATACTCGAAAAAACCGACACGGCAATTTGACTGTATTTTTTGAACGAGATGAACCCCACACGTATTTTTTCGCAGCAATGCACTTGTCCACACCACACGCACCGTTGGCTGCGTGGGTTGGTGCTGTGCGTAGCATTGCTGTTTGGTGTTCTGTCAACCGCACACGCTAAAATCGATACCCAATACGCCACCATGACGCGCCACTCAGATGGCGCGTATGCGCTGAATGCGGATTTTCGATTGAGCCTGCCCAATCAATTGCAAGATGCCATCAATCACGGAACCGCATTGTCTTTTCAAGTGGAATTCAAACTCGGTCGCCCACGTTGGTATTGGTCCAATGAAGATATGATTACCGTCAATCGTGAACAACGTATTTCATACAACAGCCTCACGCGCGAATACCGTGTGTCGACGGGCGCATCGCAGTACCGTTACAGTACGCTCAGCGAGGCCTTGCTCAATGTGTCACGCATCAGTCAATGGCGTATTTTGTCGCCCAATCAATTGCAAACGGGCGAGCAGTATCAAGCGTCTTTACGCATGTATCTGAACACATCCAAATTGCCACGCACCTATCAACTGAATTCGCTGACCAACCAAGGCTGGGGACTCAATTCGGATTGGTATAGTTTTAATTTCACACCTCGCTAATATCATTTTTACAAAGGTGTGTCCATGACCAAACATTTAAAAGCACTGCTGATTGCCATCATTGTTTTGGGCATCATCTTGTTGGTTGCACTGGCGTTGGCAACGCGCAACACCGCATCTTTTGCCTACAACTATTCCACGCTGTTTTATCTCAACATTGTCTTAATCATCGCGATGTCGAGTTTGCTGTTGGTACTGGCGTATTGGTTGTTTCAACGTTTGCGCAGCAATGTGTTTGGCACGCGACTGCTCACGCGCTTTGCGCTGTCGTTTGTGCTTTTGGCGGTTGTCCCCAGTGTTTTATTGTTCTTGATTTCCAATCTATTCATTTCACGCACCATCAACTCATGGTTTAACCTCAAATTAGACAGCGCATTGACCGCAGGCATTGATTTTGGACGGGATCGATTGCTGTTAAACCGTGACATCACACAGGAACAACTGGCACGCTTGATCACACAGAACAATTTTTCCACCACTCCTAACACCGCTGAAATACAAGCCACACTCAAACAAAACAATTGGCGAACTTTGATTGGCGTGGATGCTCAGGGGCAAATCATTTGGCGCATTGATGCGCCGACACTGCGCGCTGCAAGCATCACTGAGCATTTACCCGTTTTTGCACCTGATTTATTGCAACCCATCACCCAAAACTGGGTACAAATTGAAGACGAGGCCGACAACGTAGAACGCACCGATACCAGCGTCGCACCGCGCCAATACATACACGCCATTCAAGCGATTACCAACAACCAGACGCTTCCAATCCGCTGGGTGTACACGCAAAAAATCATGCCCGCTGATTTTTCTGCTCGGGTCAACGATATTCAAAACGGTCTGCGCGACTATCAAGCCACCGAGACCTCGCGTGAAAGTTTGCGCAATTTGTACCGTGTGACTTTGGTCATCGTGCTCTTAGTCACTTTGTTGGCGGCATTGGCAGCGGCGTTCTTGATTGCCAATCGCATGATTCAACCCATTTTATGGCTCGCACAAGCCACCCGCCAAGTCGCTGCGGGGCACTACGCCTTGGTACCGCAACGTGTCAAAGGCTCCGATGAAATGTTGCAATTGGTCGATTCGTTCGGCGATATGGCGCAAAAACTCAGCGTCACGCAGGCTTCATTGGCACACAACCAACACGAGTTGGAGTCTGCCAAAGCCTATTCAGAAGCAGTTTTAGACAATCTGTCCTCGGGCGTTTTGGTGTTCAACCAAAACCTTGAACTGCTCTCATACAACCAGACGGCGAAACGCATGTTTCAAACCGACTTAAAGCAATACATCCAGCAACACTTGCGACAGATAGAACCGTTCGCGCCTTTATTCGATACCATAGAGTCGCAAATCAAACGTGCACACGAATCCACCCATCACTCATGGCGTATTCAGCACCCGTTTGCCAATCCTGTCGCACCCCAACACGACGAAATCACTTTATCCATTCAAGGCTCACGTTTTCTCGCCGAAAACGAAACCTACAGTTGGGTATTGGTGTGTGACGATGTCACACCAATTATTTCCGCACAGCGCACCTTGGCTTGGGGCGAAGTCGCGCGGCGTTTGGCACACGAAATTAAAAACCCGCTCACCCCGATACAACTGTCTGCCGAGCGTTTGAATATGAAATTGGCGAGCAAATTGGATGAGGAAGGACGATCCCAATTGGAACGCAGCACGCGCACGATTATCAACCAAGTGGGTGCGCTGCAAAACATGGTCAATGAATTTCGTGATTACGCGCGCACGCCCAAAGTCACCTTTGAGGATATTGATTTAAACGCCCTCATCGACGAAATTTTAGTACTCTACGAAAGCGGGCAAAACCAGCAATATTTAATTCGCACCCAACTCTCACCCCTGCCACACATATGGGCAGATGCGCAGCAACTGCGCCAAGTGCTGCACAACTTGATTAAAAACTCGATTGAAGCCCATCCGCAACCCGCGCAAAAAATGCCCACCATCGACATCCATACCGAATACCACACGCTTCAGTCGAACAGCCTGATTCCCACACAGGCGGTGAAACTAACCATCCGTGACAATGGCTCGGGTTTTCCTGATCACGTGTTGGCGCGCATGTTTGAACCTTATAACTCAAATAAAACCCACGGCACGGGATTGGGCTTGCCGATTGTGAAAAAAATCATGGATGCGCACCACGCGCAAATCAGCGTTAAAAACCTAATTGAAAAAATACCGCCCCACACCATCATCGGTGCACAAATTGATATACTGTTCATCAATATTGCAAATAAAGATACAAACAAAGAAACCATACAGTTGTTATAATGCAACAAAACGCACAGAGATGACTGTAATCAACCGAACCGATTGAATCGATTAAAGCGAGCACGAAAAATGGCGAATATTTTAGTAGTCGATGACGAAATGGGCATCCGCGAATTGCTGGCAGAAATCCTCTATGATGAAGGACACGTGGTGTTACTCGCTGAAAACGCGGAGCAAGCCCGTCAACTGCGCAACCGTTCTCGACCTGATTTGGTTTTATTGGACATTTGGATGCCCGACACCGATGGTGTGACCTTGCTCAAAGAGTGGGCGCTCGGCGGTCAACTCAATATGCCCGTCATTATGATGAGTGGTCATGCGAGCATTGATACCGCTGTAGAAGCCACACGCATTGGCGCGTTGGACTTTCTTGAAAAACCCATCACCCTACAGCGCTTGTTGCATACGGTTCAACAGGGTTTGTCGCGTTCGCTCGCACCCGACATCAAAGAAGTCGTCGCGCAGATGTCAAACAACCCAAACAAAGCCAAAATCGAGCAACCAAGCGCAGAAGAACACCCCAATTCACCCGCCGTTTCAAACAACCCCGACCACACAGAGACCAACAATACATCGGTTTCCGCGCTTTCACCGAGTGCACAGTTACTGGCTCAAATTGATTTGACCTTGGAGCTGCGAGAAGCACGTGACAGTTTTGAACGCATTTATTTTGAATACCATTTGGAACGCGAGAACGCCAACATCACCCGCGTCGCTGAAAAAACGGGCTTGGAACGCACCCATCTGTATCGCAAACTCAAGCAATTGGGGATTCCGATTGTCAAAGCCAACAAACGATAATATTTAAGGGCGCAATGTGCGCCCTATTTTTTAGAATTATTTATCACGCGATCGTGTTCACAAATTCCGTCGCCACCCCAAACAATACGCCCAAGTTTTCAGCCATTCGCGCAACACAAAACCTATTTTTGTCGGATACGACTGAAACACCGAATGTCTGACAGGCACAGGCACAACGCTCAAACCCAAGTCCTGAGCCATTTTTTGCGCGCGCGCCAAATGCCAACGGTCACTGACCAGCAACACCTCGGCAAACTTTTGTTGCTCAATAATGTGCTTTGCCTGTTGAATATTGCTGTAGGTATCGGTTGAAAATTCTTCAATCCATATCACCGAGTTGGGGATGCCGCGCCCCATCGCATACGCCCGCGCCAAATGCGATTCGGACGGCTCACGCGCAGGGTCTTTATCACGAAAACCACCCGTGAATATTAAATGTTGCACCTGACCCGATTGATACAAAGCAATCGCCTCATCCACCCGAGCACGCAGCACATTGGACATCACACCGCCACGAGTTTTCGCCCCCAACACCACGGCAACGCGCTGCGCGCCGTGCTCAGTAGGCAAATTCACAGGGGGATAAGTGTGTATAATTCGCATGATTGGCGCAACAAGCCATGCACATAAAACGGTGACAAACATCCCGAGCGCGATCTTAGATTTCATATTCATCGCTCAATTGTAAACTCAAGCACACGGACAAACAATGGCAATTCAATGGTTCCCAGGACACATGAACTCGGCGCGTAAAAAAGCCGCCGAGACCATGGAAATCACCGACCTCGTGATTGAGGTGGTGGATGCACGCTGCCCGATGGCGTCATCCAACCCTATGGTGGAAGAGATGCGCCTGTTTCGCCAACGCCCTTGCTTAAAAATTCTCAACAAAGCCGACTTGGCGGATGCCAAAACCACCCAAGAGTGGATAGAGCACCTCAACGCCCAAGCCAATACCCGCGCCATCGCCATGAACACCAAGAACCCGAGTGCGATTGGACAAATCCTGCCGACCTGCCGCGCACTCGCACCACACCGCTCGGACGCAACCAAACCACTGCGCATGATGATTATGGGCGTGCCCAATGTCGGCAAATCCACTTTAATGAACGCACTACTGAAAAAGCGCGTGGCCAATGTCGGGGACGAGCCTGCGGTGACCAAGACCCAACAGCGAATTGAACTGTCCAGCGACATGGTACTGACCGACACCCCTGGAATGCTGTGGCCAAAAATCGAATTAGAGACCGACGGACTGATGCTCGCCGCCTCACACGCGATTGGTGTGAATGCGTATTTTGAAGATGAAGTGGCGATTTACCTAGCGGGCATATTGCGTACCCGCTATGGCAAGGCTTTGAGCGCGCGTTATAAAATCAAAGATTTAAGTCTGCTTGATGATGTCGGCATCATCGAGCACGTCGCTGCTCAACGTGGCTACCGCATCAAAGGCGGCGGTGTGGATTTTGAAAAAGCCGCGCACACACTGCTGCAAGACTATCGCGATGGCGCACTCGGTGGTGTGAGTTTGGAATCGCCCACAACACGAGCACAAGTGGTGGCTGAATTTGCAGAACAAAAGCGCATCAAAGCCGAGCAAAAAGCCGAGCGCGAACGCCAACGTCAGGCATTTTTGGAAAACAATCGCCGCTCAAATCAGCACGAGGATGAAGCAGTTTAAATGCAACGCACGTTATGAGAACCACGCTGACCAAACTCTACACCGAATTTACCGACTCCGAGCAATCCTCTGGCATCGCGCTCATCATCGCAACCGTGGTTTCTCTCGTAATTGCCAACTCGGTTTGGGGCAGTGCATACACGCATTTTTGGCACAGTTATGTGGGCTTTGATTTTGCGGGTTTGCACCTCAAACACAGTGTCTCGCACTGGGTCAACGATGGTTTAATGGCGGTGTTTTTCTTACTCATCGGTTTGGAAATTGAACGCGAAATTTACAAAGGTGAGTTGTCTGATTTAAAAAATGCCACATTGCCAATATTTGCCGCAATTGGCGGAATGTTGGTGCCTGCACTCATCCATTTTTATTTCAACCGTGGCACAACCACTCAAGATGGCTTTGGCATTCCGATGGCGACCGACATTGCCTTTGCGCTGGGCGTACTGGCTTTGCTCGGTGACCGTGTGCCTGTGACCTTGAAAATTTTCCTCACCGCATTGGCGATTATCGATGACTTGGGCGCGATTTTGGTGATTGCATTGTTTTATGTCAGCGATTTTTCCATCGTTTATTTTTCAGGTGCAATGGCAATTTTTGCCCTGCTCTTGGTACTGAACCGCATGGGTGTGAAACGGATTTGGATTTATTTGCTGTTAGGCGTGGTGATGTGGTATTGCATGCTCGAATCAGGCGTACACGCCACGCTTGCGGGCGTATTGCTCGCGTTTGCGATTCCATTTGGCAATGGCGACGTGCACTCGCCCTCGTATCACCTGCAACATGTGTTGCACAAACCTGTGGCGTTTATCATCATGCCGATTTTTGCATTGGCAAATACGGGCATCATGCTCTCGGGCGATTGGGTCAGTGGTCTAACGAGTGCCAACAGCATGGGGATTTCTGCGGGCTTGCTCATCGGTAAACCTGTTGGCATCTTACTGATGTGTTGGCTCGCAATCAAGTTTGGCATCTCGCAACTGCCCGAAGAAGTCAATTGGCAACACCTCATCGGTGCCAGTTTTCTCGGCGGGATTGGTTTTACCATGTCGATATTTATTACTTTGCTGGCGTTCAACGATGCAGGTGTGGTGCAAATTTCAAAAATATCGGTGTTGTTTACCTCACTCATCGCAGGGGTGATTGGGTATTCGGTATTGCGCATGGTGTGCAAGTCCAATTCTTAACAATCGGTCAAACGCCGCAACCGAGCATCACAACCCCTCATCTTTAAAAATCTCAGGCTGTCGCTCGTCTTTCTCGGGCGTTTTACTCAAGCGCGCTTTGAGCAGTGCAATGCGTTGCTGAGGGGTCAATTGCACCGCAGGCTTGTCGTGGTGTTTGTCGTGCGCAATGCCCTGCTGCATTTCTTTGACAAAGCGTGAGACTTGCCGATTTTCAAAATCGCGCCCGCGGCGACGCTTTTGACACCACGTGATGTGTAAACTCAGCCGTGCGCGAGTGATGCCCACATACATCAAACGTCGTTCTTCCTCAATCCGCAATGGGTCTTCGAGCAATTCATCGCGCAACATATGCGGCAACAAACCCTCCTCCACGCCGACGAGGAACACATGCGGATACTCCAAGCCCTTCGCTGCATGCAAAGTCGATAGGCGCACTGCGTTGTCCTCGCCCTCACCTTTGTCTATCATGCTCATCAACACCATAGATTGAATGACCACCGACAAGGGTAAATCATCCTCGAGCGCGCGCCGTTTGACCCAACCGATAAAGTCTTGCACATTGTTCCATTTATTTTGCGCCTGCCGCTCATCAAAATGATCGTACAAATAACGCTCATAGGCTATGGTTTTGAGCAATTCATCGAGCAACGCACCCGCGTCCTCGCCCTGCGCTTTGGCGGCGCGTTCTTCAAACTCATTGATGAGTTCACCAAACTGATTGAGCGGTTCGATTTGCCGTGGGGTGGCACGTTGCACAAAGCCCATTTCAAACGAAGCTTCAAACAACGAGGTGTTGCGCTCACCTGCATAATGACCAAGCAACTCCAGTGTCGCCGCACCCACACCGCGCTTGGGCGTGGTCACAGCACGAATGAACGCAGGGTCATCCTTGACATTGTTCATCAAGCGAAAATACGCCATGATGTCACGGATTTCGGCACGGTCAAAAAATGACTGTCCACCCGACATCACATACGGAATACGCTCCTTGCGCAAAAATTGCTCGAATATGCGCGCTTGATGATTGCCGCGATACAAAATCGCGTAGTCTGAGAAACGCGCATTGTGTGAGATTTTATGCGCTTGTAAACGCATCAACACATGCTGCGCCTCCAACTCCTCATTCTCCATCGGTACCACGCGAATGGCTTCGCCTTCGCCGTGTTCGCTCCAAAGTTTTTTCTCAAACAACTTTGGATTGTGCGCAATGACGGCATTGGCAGCGTTCAAAATTCGCTCGGTTGAGCGATAGTTCTGCTCCAAAGTAATGACTTTAAGCAACGGAAAATCGGTTTTCAGTAGTTTCAAATTATCCAGCGTCGCGCCACGCCACGCATAAATTGCTTGGTCATCATCTCCCACCGCAGTAAACATCGCACGCACCCCTGCGAGCAGCTTAAGTAATTCATACTGCACCGCATTGGTGTCCTGATACTCATCAACCAAAACATAACGAATTTTATGTTGCCAACGCTCGCGCACCTGTTCATCCTCGCGCAACAGTTTCACAGGCAAGCGAATTAAATCATCGAAATCCACTGCTTGATACGCCGCGATGGTTGCGTTGTAACTGCTGTACACGCGCGCAAACTGTAATTCATTCGGCTCTTTGGCCAAACCCAAGGCCTGCTCAGGGCTGATTTCCTTATTTTTCCACAGCGAAATTTGACTTTGCATGGCGCGAATCAAGCCTTTATCAGTGGTTGCCGACAATTCCTGAATGATGCCAAAGCAATCGCCCGAATCGAGTATCGAAAATTTTTCTTTCAATCCAAGATGCTTGCCTTCAGCGCGTAAAAAACGCACACCGAATGAGTGAAAGGTCGAGATGGATAAATCCTTGGTCGGCACATTGGGTAAGAGTTTGGCGACACGTTCGGCCATTTCTTTAGCGGCTTTATTGGTAAAAGTCATCGCCATGATGTGGCGCGGCTCATAACCACAGACTTGAATCAAATGCGCAATTTTGCGAGTAATCACCCCTGTTTTACCACTGCCCGCACCCGCCAGAACCAAGCACGGCCCGCCCATATACTCAACCGCAGATTGCTGCTGCGGATTAAGTTTTGCGGTTTTTGAGACATTGGATGATGCGTTTGAAGTCATTTGTGCGATACGAGTGGTGATAAAAGCCATAAAAAAACACCTTGCTCAGCGAATCAAACTGCTCACAAGGTGCGTTTTTTCTAAGGCGTGTATTGTAACTTTTTAGACTGGGTCTGTGGGTATGACGAAGTGATTTTAATATTAATGATTCTTGACCCACCCATCCATTCGTTGATTATTTTGGCAGCGGTGACAAATCAGCATTCGCCGAGGCAATCACACCACCACCCAAACACACCTCGCCATCGTACAGCACTGCATA
Organism: Burkholderiaceae bacterium; assembly: GCA_018261955.1. Lineage (GTDB taxonomy): Bacteria > Pseudomonadota > Gammaproteobacteria > Burkholderiales > Burkholderiaceae > CTSOIL-112. The sequence continues at coordinate 110,894 of JAGTRK010000002.1, read as the reverse complement.
TTGCCCCGGTGTGACCGCCCACTGCGGCTCGGCAAAATCAAGGTTAAAGTGCTGCACGTCGCTGACATTCAGATGGCATGGCGCATCGCTTTGGCGATAGCGGGTTTTTGCACCAATCTCGGTGATGGTTGGTGCAACGCCTGCAATCCATGAGGCATCTTCAGTGTGTAGTTGCGTTGAGAGCAAAGCGGGATGGTCATGCCCTTGCACCACGTATAAAGTGTTGCTCGTAAGGTCTTTGTGCGCCGAGAACCACGGCTGCCCTGTACCTTTTTTATCGCCACCAATGCCGATGCCTTTGCGCTGACCATAAGTATAGAAAGATAACCCAACGTGTTCGCCAACCACGCGCCCATCCAAGGTTTTCATCGGCCCCGTTTTTGTCGGTAAGTAGCGGTTGAGAAATTCGCGGAAAGGTCGCTCACCAATGAAGCAAATTCCTGTGGAGTCTTTTTTCGCCGCGTTGGACAAACCCAATTGATGGGCGATGTCGCGCACTTGGGTTTTCGGCATTTCACCCAATGGAAATAGAGTTTTGGACAGTTGTGCTTGGTTCAAACGGTGTAAAAAATAACTTTGATCTTTACTCGCATCCAAGCCTTTGAGCAATTGAAATTCACCATTCAATTCACGAACACGCGCGTAGTGACCTGTCGCAATCCACTCCGCACCCAAGCCCATGGCATAATCGAGAAAGGCTTTGAATTTGATTTCGGCGTTGCACAGCACGTCAGGATTCGGTGTACGCCCCGCGCTGTATTCGCGTAAAAATTCAGCAAAAACGCGGTCTTTGTACTCGGTGGCAAAGTTGACCGCTTCAATCTCCACGCCGATGGTGTCGGCGACTGAAGCCGCATCAATCCAGTCTTGGCGCGATGAGCAGTACTCGGAGTCGTCATCGTCCTCCCAGTTTTTCATAAACAGCCCAATGACCTCGTAGCCCTGCTGTTTGAGTAGCCATGCGGTGATCGAGGAGTCCACCCCCCCTGACATACCGACAACGACGCGTTTTTTGCTCATTGAATTATCCGTTGATGGTTCGTAAATCTTTTACCAAAGCCAAATCCATGCGTTGTCCTGTTTGATAATCACGCAGACATTGCGCCACAATTTTATTGCGGTGGATGGCCTCATTCGCCATGATTTCATCATAGGTCAACCACTCCGCCGATAAAATGCCCTCATCCAACTGCGTGCGCACAGCGTGCTCGCCCACCGTACCGATGAAGGTGAAACGCAAATAGGTGATGTCTTTGTCCCAGCGATCGGACACATACACGCCGAGCAATGCGGTCGGGCTGAATGCGTAGCCTGACTCTTCGAGCACTTCACGTTGCACGGCTTGAATCAAACTTTCTTCAGCCTCCCAATGTCCTGCAGGTTGGTTGATTTTAACGCCGCGGCGCGTGTCTTCGCGCACCATCAAAAAACGGGTTTCGTTGCCAAATTGACGCTCAACTATGGCCGCAACGGTTACATGAGGAGTCCAGACGGGGAAATTTTTGTGCATTTTAAGCATAACCAATATCAATCAACAGTCACAACCACAATCGCTTTGGCTCAAAAAACGATGGCAGCAAAATTTACAACCGCTTATTTTACCACATCCGCTCTTTGTGGTTCTTGCAATGGTGTAGCAGATGCTTTCATATGAATGATTTTGGCATCAATTTGATGCATTTTGAAACTACTGTGGAATTTTTTCGAGAAACTCGCTGGCATTGGCCTCGCCTGTGACGCGGTAATTTTGCAACTCTCTGCCCTGTGCATCATAAAACTGCACCACGGGCGGTCCGAAGATGCCCTGCGTCTGCATCCATGCGTTGTGCTCGCTACTGGTATCGGTGATGTCCAAACGCAAAGCGGTGTAATGCGACAACCGCGCAACCACCTGCGCATCCATGAATGTGGTGCGCTCCATGACTTTGCACGAGGTGCACCAGTCGGCCACCAAATCGAGCACCACTGGTTTGGCCGCTTGCTTGGCTTTGACCAACTCCACATTCAACTCATCGATGGTTTTAATGGTTTTAAACGGAACACCCACGGTGCTGCCCGCACTTGCCCCCTGCATATTGGCGCGGCCAAATGACACGCCAGCCAATGGTTTGAGCGGATTGGTTTGCCCCGACCACGCACCAATCAGCAGGGCTACCGAATGGGCGAATAACAACAAACCGAGGGCTTTGAGCACCTGTGCCATGCGCGTGTGTGCCTGAGCAAACGCGCCCATCCACACCGCCGCACCAGCACACAACACCGCCCACAACACCATGCTCAATGCAGGTGGCAAAATCCGCTCAAGCAAACCGATGGCGACCGCCAACAAACCGATGCCAAACACGCCTTTGACCGCATCCATCCAAGCACCTGCTTTAGGCAAGAACGCGCCGCCCGTCGTACCCAAAACAATCAACGGTATCCCCATACCCAAGCCCAGCGTGAACAAAGCCAGCGCGCCCATCCCTGCTTGCCCCGTGGTGCTGATAAAGCCGAGCACACCCACCAAGGGCGCGGACACACAAGGCGAAACCACCAAGGCAGAAATCGCGCCCATGACAAACGCGCCCGTCATGCGTCCACCTTTTTGTTGGTTGGACAGCTGATTCAAACGGTTTTGCAACTTCGTGGGCAATTGCAGGGTAAACAAGCCAAACATCGATAACGCCAACACAACGAACAAAGTCGCACTGGCAATGATGACGGGTGGTTTTTGCAACCACACCGCCAAATTGGCGCGTGCGCCCAGCGCGCCCATCAAGCTGCCGAGCAAGGCGTACACCAAAGCCATGCCCAGCACATAGGTCAAAGACAGCTTAAATCCGCGCATCGGTGTGAGGTTTTTTTTGTCTTCACCCGCAATCACACTGGTTAAAATCGGCATCATCGGAAACACACAGGGCGTGAATGCCAAGCCTACACCGAGCAATAACAATGTGCCCAAAATCATCGGCAGACTGGTGGTGTTGAGAAATTGACTGAACGAACCGCTGTCGGTGGGCAGTTTAACTGGCGTGGGCGTGACCGATGCAGGTGGGTTTGACGTTGTGCTTGCAGTGCTTGTGTTTGGGGCTGTGGTGGATGTGTTGGGCGCATTGGGCGTGTTGCTCGCATTGACTACCACTTTGTTTGTATCGGCAGGTGTGGCAGCGGTTTTATCGACAGACGCAGGTGTGTTTGCCATATTCAAAGCCACCTGTGCATTGATGGGCGGATAGCACAAGCCGCCATCGGCACAACCTTGATACTGCACATTCAATCTCGGCTGACCTGTTGTGACCTTGCTGGTGTTGACCGTGACCAGCGCAATCGCTTGATTATGAAACACCTGCACTTGACCGAACGTCGGGTCGTCTTTGCTTTGTGTCGGCGTTGTCCATTTGACCGATGAAACCGTTGCGCCATCGGTGGCAACGATTTTCATTTGGTCTTTGTATAGATAATAACCCTGCGCCACGCGCCAAGTTAATGTGTACTGATTGGGCGCGCTGGCACGCGCGTTCATCTGGAACACCATGCCTGCGGGCAGAAATTTTTTGGTTTCTTGCTTTTTAACGACATCGAAGTGCGCCGTTTGCGCGTGCGCCACCCAAGTACTCAGCAACATGCCGAGCATGAGCATCCAAATACGGATTAAATGGGTGGGGTTGAATGTACACATATACCGTTCAGCTTCATTTTGAGAATGAAGCATTATAGTGAAAAACCATGTTCACAATGTGTTGATTACGCCCACCACAACGCCACGCGATAGGTGATGAACGATGCCAAATACGCCAAAGCGAACAAATACCCTAAGGTAATCAAAGGCATTTTCCAGCCACCTGTTTCGCGTTTAATCGCCGCAATTGTCGATAAACACTGAGGCGCAAAAACAAACCATGCCAATAGTGAGTAAGCGGTTGCTTTCGACCACTGAGCAGCAATAATCGGCATAAGCGCGCCACCCGTATCGTCACCTGCAATCGAATACACTGTACCCAAAGCACTAACGAGTACCTCACGTGCCGCCATACCTGGTACCAGTGCGATGGAGATTTGCCAATTAAAACCAATCGGCGCAAACAGCACATTCAGCCAACCACCCAATATGCCTGCAAAACTGTATTCAATCGGTGCGCCTGTTGCACCCGCAGGTGGGGACGGAAAACTGGCGAGAAACCACATCAAAACCGTCAAAGTCAAAATGATGCCACCGACGCGGCGCAGAAAAATTTCCACCCGTTGCCACAGACCCAAAGCCAAATTTTTCCAACTCGGCGCGTGGTAATCGGGCAACTCAAGCATCAAAGTTCGACGGTGCTGCTGCGAGCCAAACCAACGCAAGACCCAAGCGACCAAAAATACCGCGACAATGCCCGCAAAATATAAAACGAACAACGCCACGCCCTGTGTATTAACCCCAAACCCCAAGGGTTGCGCAGGAATAAATGCGCCGATGAGCAAAGCATATACGGGCAAACGCGCCGAGCAGGTCATCAAGGGCGCAATCAAAATCGTCACCAATCGATCACGCGGATTGGCAATCGTGCGCGTTGCCATGATACCGGGAATCGCGCACGCGAAACTTGAGAGCAGCGGAATGAACGAACGTCCCGACAAGCCCACTGTGCCCATCACTCGATCCAACAATAAGGCAGCACGTGGCAAATAACCCGTTTCCTCCAACAACAATATAAAGAAGAACAAAACAATGATTTGCGGCAAGAACACCAATACCCCACCCACACCTGCAATCAAGCCATCGACCACAAAACTGCGTAGGATGCCTTCGGGTAACAACGCTCCGAGCCATTCGCCAACCGCACTGGTGACTGACTCGATTAAACTCATGGGCAACTCAGACCAAGCAAATACCGCCTGAAAAATCACAAACAGCAAGCTCATCAGAATCAAAGAACCGACCACAGGATGCAACACCCACTGGTCAATTTTATCCGATAGGGTGGTGGGCTGCGCTTGCTCCAAATCCAATTCGCGCAAAATTCCACGGATAATCGCTTGGTCATCACAGGCTTCATCGGCATATTTTGGTTGCGCAAACTCACCCACTTGAAATTGCTCGGTATCCACCAATGACTGAGCCAAGGCACTCACGCCCCCCGATTTCACCCCAACTGTTTCCACCACAGGCACACCCAAATGCGCCGATAATTTCTCAGCCGAAATATTCATGCCACGACTTTTCGCCACGTCCATCATATTGAGTGCAACCATCATCGGAATGCCCAAACGCTGCACCGCCAAAACCAAACGCAAACCACGGCGCAAATTGGTTGCATTGACCACACAAATCACATAGTCAGGTTTTTTCTCGCCTTGCGCCCGACCTGCGAGTACATCGCAAGTCACGCGCTCATCGGGCGAACGCGGGTACAAGCCATACGTGCCTGGCAAATCCAAGATGCGCAAAGTTTTGCCATGTGGCGTGGTAAACCGCCCTTCTTTGCGCTCGACCGTTACCCCCGCATAATTCGCGACTTTTTGACGCGAGCCTGTCAGTGCGTTGAAAATCGCGGTTTTACCGCAATTGGGATTGCCCACCAATGCCACCAAAGCACCCGTTGGGAATAGATGAATCGCGTGCTCACTCATGCGTGAACTCCAGATGTGGTGGCGTTAATTGAGTTGTGCTCTGGATAGTGATTAAAAACGGGTTGCACCAGTACACACGCCGCTTCTTCGGGATGCAAAGCAAACGTCGATTGACCCACGCGCACCACCACCGCCCCTTTACGTAGAATTGAGCGGCGTTTCACCGACACATGCTCGCCCACAATGAAGCCGATTTCAGTCAGCCACGGCAACCAGTCGGGTGCGTCTGCGGGCGCAACCAATTGGGTAATCACGCAATCGCGCGCGATGGCAACTTGATTGAGATTCAAGGAAGCAGTACTGTTCATGATAAGACAACCAATTAAATGAGAATAGTTATCATATTACAGGGATTTCCCCAATATGTAAACGCGAATTATTATCACCTTTATGAAATGTATTGTTTTTGTAAAATTCTTACCGAGGGTGACGAGGATACCTCTTGCAACACATTTAAGTGGCGTGGCTCAGTCACTTCGGTATTTCCCTGAGGGGGTTCAAGCAACAAAAAACCCCAGTCAAACTGAGGTTTTCCGATGATACATGGAGAGATTATCACGCGCCCAAATAAGCCGCTTGGACTTTCGGGTCGGTCAATAAATCATGCGCATTGCCCGTCATAATCATGTTGCCCGAATCCATCACATAACCGCGGTCTGCGGCTTGCAAAGCCAAGTTCGCGTTTTGCTCGACCAGTACCACGGTGATGCCTTCTTTGGAAACTTTATCAATCACCTTGAAAATCACCTCGGTCAAGACAGGTGATAAACCCATAGACGGCTCATCCAATATCAACAACTTTGGCTGACTCATCAATGCGCGCGCCATTGCCAACATCTGTTGCTCACCACCAGACATCGTACCTGCCAATTGATTGGCACGCTCCTTTAAACGCGGGAAGGTTTCAAACGCATAATCCACCCCTCGCGCAAAAGTAGCCTTGTCACTGTGTAAATATGCACCCATTTGTAAATTTTCAACAATCGTCATGCGTGCAAATACACCGCGACCTTCGGGAACCATGACCAAACCACGTTCCACCAAAGTCCATGGTTTTACACCTTTAATGGATTGACCTTGGAACAGCACATCACCGCTTTTGTACGGCAACAAACCTGTGATGGCTTTGAGTGTGGTGGTTTTACCCGCGCCATTTGCGCCAATCAGTGTAATCAGTTCGCCATCATACACATCCATATCCACGCCTTTGACCGCTTGGATACCGCCGTAGGCAACTTGTAATCCTTTGATGCTTAAAATCGGTTGCTTTGTTGTATTCATTAGTGTCCTCCGCCCAAATACGCCTCAATGACTTTTGGGTCTTTACGTACATTTTCAGGTAAGCCCTGCGCAAGGATTTTGCCGTAATCCAATACAGTCATTTCATCACACAAGCCCATGACCAGTTTCACGTCATGCTCAATAATCAGAATGGTGACACCGTCGTTACTGATTTTGCGCAACAATTGGGTCAATTCGACTTTTTCAGTTGCATTCATACCCGCCGCAGGCTCATCCAATGCCAACAATTTCGGATCAGTCGCCAAAGCGCGAGCAATTTCGAGACGGCGTTGGTGTCCATAGGATAAATTACGCGACACGTAGTCGTGGTATTTACCGATGCCAACGTATTCGAGCAATTCCATCGCGCGATCACGGATGGCTTTTTCCTCAGCCTTGACTGATTTCAAACCCAAAATCGAACCGAGCACACCGCCTTTGGTGCGCACGTGGCGACCCACCATGACATTTTCCACCGCAGTCATTTGACCAAACAGGCGAATGTTTTGGAAAGTGCGTGCAACCCCAGCTTTGGCCACCTCGTGGACTGCGGTCGGCTCATAAGGTTTGCCATCGAGAACAAATTCGCCCGCATCTGGTTCATACAAACCCGTAATCACATTAAAGAACGTGGTTTTACCCGCGCCATTGGGCCCGATTAAACCATACACGGTGTTTTTCTTGACCTCAAGTCCAACATCGGACAAGGCTTTTAAACCACCAAAACTTTTATTAACACCCTTCACCGAGAGCATGATATTTGATTCACTCATCATTGTTCCTCTCATTAAACGGTTGCGTTGTTAGCAGGTTTATCGGATTGAACACTGGCATCCACGTCTTTCTTGTCCTCACGCTCAGGTGTCGGCCACAGCCCTTTGGGGCGATACAGCATAATCAGCACCATCGACAGACCCAAGATGAATTGACGCACAATCGCGGTATCCACCCAAATTTTGCCCAAGACATTGCGTTGGAACGGCTCAACCGTAAAGCGTAAAAATTCAGGCAAGGTGTATAGAATAATCGCACCCAAGACCACACCAGGAATATGTCCCATACCGCCCAAAACCACCATCGCCAAAATCACAATCGACTCAAGGAAAGAGAATGACTCTGGTGAGATAAAGCCTTGGAATGCCGCAAACATACCACCCGCCACGCCGCCAAAGGTCGCGCCGAGTGAGAACGCCAACAATTTAATGTTGCGCACATTGATGCCCATCGCTTTTGCCGCAATGTCATCCTCACGCAAAGCCATCCATGCGCGACCCAAACGCGATTTTTGCAAGCGATAGCAAATCACAATCGTCACAATCGCCAAAGCCAAAAACAGGTAGTAGTACAAAAATTCCTTGGTCAAGTCGATACCGCCGATGGTCAGGGTTCTGTCCAACGGATAACCAAACACCGTCACAGGGTCGATGCGGTTAATCCCGCGTGGACCATTGGTGATGTTATAGTTTTGATTCCACCAGTACACAACCGATTGCAACAAACCATCAGGTTCAGGTAAATCTTTTTTGGTTTTGCCCCAGTTATTCATGAAAATGCGAATGATTTCACCAAAGCCCAAAGTCACCAAAGCCAAGTAGTCACCACGCAATTTCAGAATCGGTGTGCCGAGCATAATCCCAGCCAAGGCCGCCAAGCCCGCACCCAAAGGCACAATCACCCACAATGGGATGTGCAAACCATTGGGAAAATGCTGTGCAAAAAAGGCAAAGTTATCCGATAAATGCGTTGAGGAGAGCAAAGCCACCATGTACGCACCGACCGCATAAAACGCCACATAGCCCAAGTCCAACAAACCCGAAAAGCCCACCACAATATTCAAACCCAAAGCGAGCATCACATACAGCAAGGCCATATCAATAATACGCACCCAAGTTGTACCGCCCAATTCTTTGGCAATAAACGGCATCAATGCCAACAAAGCAATACAAATCACCAAACCAAAAATCGATTGTTTGGGATTGAGTTGTTTGAGAAATTTATTCATTATTCGCTCCTCATCCCTATTTAAGCGCGGTCAGCAACACGTTGACCGAGCAATCCTGACGGACGGAAAATCAACACGCAGACCAAAACCACGAAGGCAAACACATCTTCGTACTCCGCGCTGATGTAACCCGCCCCCATCGCTTCAACCAAGCCGAGCACCAAACCACCGACCAGAGCCCCAGGAATATTACCAATCCCACCCAATACCGCCGCGATAAATGCCTTCATACCAGGGATAAAGCCCATGTAAAAATGCACTTTGCCGCCGTAATTGGTCGCAAACAAAATCCCAGCCACAGCCGCCAGTGCCGCACCAATCATAAAGGTGGCGGAAATCACGCGGTTGGGGTTAATCCCCATCAGACTGGCGACATTGACATTTTCACTCGTGGCGCGCATCGCGCGACCCAATTTGGTGTGGTTGACCAACCAAAACAGCCCACCCATCATCACGAATGCCACAATAAAGATAATCACTTCGCGCAAGGTAATGCCCACATTACCAAACAGCTCAATGCGTTGCGAAGGCAAGACATCGGGGAAACGGAAATGTTCCAAACCCCAAATTTGCATCGCAACCGCTTGCAAAATAAAGGACATCCCAATCGCGGTAATCAGGGGGGCAAGTTTCGGCGCATGGCGCAAAGGACGGTATGCCAAGCGTTCGATTGAGTAACTGGTGAACATACACACCAGCATCGCTGCCAGTGTGGCAATCACCAAGGCCAAAACCGTGGAAAAGCCCATGCCCAAAAGCAAGGTTGATACCGTCATGGCAACCATCGCACCAATCATGAATACCTCGCCGTGGGCAAAGTTGATAATCCCTAAAATACCATAGACCATGGTATAACCGAGCGCAATCATGGCGTACAGACTGCCTTTGACCAAACCGTTAATTAGTTGTTGTATGAATAAATCGAATGCACTCACTGTCGCACTCCTTTTTTTGATTTAAATAATAATGATCTAATTTGCTGTAATACTATGTGTGAAATAGAATCGTGTATTCGCTGATTAGATTTATCTGTGTGATTGAGTACAAAATTCTGTGCCACTGCCACTTGAACGGCAATTGCACTTTGCTACGAAAACGCTGTGTAAAAGGAAGCCCCAGCGCGTGCTGAGGCTTCAGGTTTGGCATCAATATTATTGAACCACGTCTTTCACGTCTTTTTTATCTGTGATTTCGTAAATGGTAATTGCACCACCTTTGATATCACCTTTTTCGTCAAACGCGATAGGACCAATCAAACCTTGGAAGTTTACTTTAGGCATGGCTGCTGCGATGGCTTCTGGATCAACCGATTGTGCAATCTTAATCGCTTCTACCAAAGTGTAAACGCCATCATAGGAGAATGGAGAGTAGATTTGAACTTTTTGACCTGCAAATGCTTTTTCGTAGTTCGCAGTGAATTCCGCGCCTTTAGCCATTCTTGACAATGGGAAACCCGCTTCAGAACAAATCGCACCTTTACCAGCAGCACCTGACAATTCGATGAATTTTTCAGTACAAGCACCATCAGCCGCCGCCAATTTGGCCGTCATACCCAATTCACGCATTTGTTTGACCAATGATGCTGCAGTATCGTCCATACCACCCCAGAATACATAATCAGGGTTAGTCGCTTTGATTTTGGTCAATACGGCTTTAAAGTCAGTGGTTTTATCGGTTGCTGCTTCACGCGCCAAAACTTTACCACCATCCGCAGTGAAGGTTTTTTCAACTTGATCGGCCAGGCCTTTACCGTATTGAGTCGCATCATCCAAAATCGCAATGGTTTTACCACCTGATTTCATGATGAACTTGGCCACTGCGGGACCTTGTTGCGCATCGGTTGCCACCACACGGTATGAACTCACCGAGCCTTTTGGTGTTTTGTTGCCTTTAAGGGTGTAGTCAGGATTGGTTGAAGATGGAGAAATTTGTACCAAACCTGCTTTAGCATACACGGCATTGGCTGGAATTGATACACCTGAGTTCAAGTGACCGACCACGCCCACCACTTTAGCATCCACCAATTTTTGTGCCACAACAGGACCTTGCTTTGGATCACCTGCATCGTCTTCGCCCACGATTGCGAATTTCGCTACTTTATCGCCAACTTTCACGCCGCCTTTGGCATTGATTTCTTGCACTGCCAAGATGGTGCCGTTTTCATTGTCTTTACCCAAATGTGCAATACCACCTGTTTTGGGTGCGCCACTACCGATTTTCACGCAAATTTCGTTGTCCGCTAATTTACCACAAGCCGCGTCAGCTGCTTTTTTATCACCACCGCCACAAGCTGCCAAGGCGATGGCTGCGGTCAAAGGAATTAATTTAAAAATTGTGTGCATATTTTTCTCCAAAAGTTGGACGTTTACGAGTTTTTTAAAATCGCTCGTCATTAGGGAAGCACCAAAAAAGTCTTACCATTGGTTTTAACTGATTCCGTACTTCCTTGAATAAGTGTCGCGTACAAATGACCAGTACAGCCACGACACATGGGCACGATTATTATGCAGATGTTGTTTAAAAAGCAAGTCTTAAACGCATCTTTTCACCATATTTTTGCTACAAAACAGTGCAACAACGCGTTTTCAGTGTTTTATGAAGTTAACTGCTCAAAAACAAGTGGTTTTCCTAAAAATTAACAAATAACCACACAAATTATCATAAATATATTTATTGTTTCTTTTTCGCGGTAATCCGCCAAACCAGACCCGCGATCACAGGTACAAATGCTGCGGCAAAACCAATCAGGGCAATGGTACTTAAATGCTCTTTAATCGCGATGCGGTAGCCAAATAAAGTAAACTCAAACTGTCCAAAAAAGTACCCGCCCCATACAAATAAAATCACCCACAAGGTTGCACCCAAAATATTCCATTTTTGAAATTTGCCAAATGACATTTCAGAAATTCCCGCTACAAACGGCACAAATGTTCGGATGACGGGCAAGAACCGCGCCATCACCAAAGCTTTACCCCCATGTTTTTCATAAAAATCATGGGTTTTGCGCAAATGCTCGTGTGAGAACCATGGCGTGTCGATTTCATACGCCTTGTGTCCAATTTTACTGCCAACCCAGTAATTCACGGTATTGCCCAAAACCGCCGCAAAAATCAATAAAAAGGTCAACAACCACGCATTCATCAGCCCATCGGCGGACAAAGCACCCGCCAAAAACAACAATGAATCACCTGGTAAAAACGGGAACACCACCAAACCCGTTTCGCTAAAAATCACGGCGAACAAAATGCCATAAATGTACGCGCCATATTGAATCACCAAATCACGCAACTGCTCATCGATGTGCAACATGATGTTTAACAAACCTTGAATTGAATCCAAAACCATTCCTTTATCTGTGTTTAAGCACTAAAAATCGTGGGCATGATAGCACGGGCTTTGGGGTTCTTTATGTAAATTTATGGGATGTGGGTGAACACAGATTTCGCGATAGTACTCAAGAGATTGGATGCCGTGCAGATTTCACGAATTCTTCATCAACCTGTCACTGATTTGAAACACAGCACCCCTAAACTGCACGCAGTCATGGTTTGCCATGCGCAGTATATTATTTTCCACTAATGGGTTTCTATTGGAGTTTAAAAATGAAATTGTTTGCAAAAAACTTATTGGCAGTAACCATAGGCGTAGGAACACTAATCTCCACAACCGCGACTTTCGCTGCACCGATGATTAATGGTTCAGGCGCGACTTTTCCTACGCCGATTTATACCAAATGGGCTTCAGATTATCGTGGCGCAACGGGGGTCACTATTAATTATCAAGGCACTGGCTCATCAGCAGGTATCGATGCCATGAAAAAACGCACTGTGGATTTTGGCGGCACAGACGACCCTTTGTCATCAGCGCAATTAAACGAAGCGGGTTTGGTTCAATTTCCGTCGGTCATCGGCGGTGTGGTTCCTGTGTATCACATTGAAGGTTTAAACAAGACTTTGACTTTAAATGGCGCAGTTTTGGGGGATATTTTTCTAAACAAAATCACCAAGTGGAATGACCCCGCCATCGTCAAACTTAATTCTGGCGTCAATCTGCCCGACGCAGATATCCGCGTGGTGCGCCGATCGGATGGCTCAGGAACATCTTATGTTTTCTCTGACTATCTCACCCGTACCAACAGTAGTTGGAAAACCTTGGGCGCAAGCAAAACGCCAAAATGGGGCACAAATACCTTGGGCGGCAAAGGTAACGACGGTGTGGCCGCACAGGTCAAACAGTTGAATGGCTCCATCGGTTATGTCGAATACGCTTTTGCTAAAAAAAATGGCTTGCTTGCAGCGAATTTAATCAACCGTGACGGCAAGGTGGTTGCCCCGAGCGCATCGTCGTTTACTGCTGCTGCGAATAAAGCCAATTGGAGCAATACCGTCGTGGAATTGAACAATGTACCAGGTGCAAACTCTTGGCCAATCACCGCCGCGACTTACATCATTATGCCCAAATCATCGGACAAGACCAAATCTGTTGAAGTTTTGCGCTTTTTTGAATGGGCGATGACAAAAGGTCAAGGTCAAGCGATGAATCTTGAATACATTCCATTGCCGACATCGGTATATCAGAAGGTTAAAGCCTCTATTTGGAAATCCATGACCGACCAAGCCACAGGGCAATCAATTATTTAATTTAGTGCAGTATTTTTTAAAATGAAAGAGATGAATTTATGAAAACGCAATTGTTATTAGCCGCTGTATTGTCCGCTTTCGCAGGCGTTGCCTCTGCCGCCACTTCGGTAACGATGTATGGTCGCGCTGATGTTGGTTACGAATACAAAAAAGTAGATAACAGCGCGACATCATCAGACATCACTCAAGAAGCCAATGGCAATGCTGGCAACAACCGATTCGGTATTCGAGGTAATGAAGATTTGGGGAACGGTGTGTCTGCAACCTTCCAATTAGAAGGTCGATTTGAAGGCGACACGGGCAGCAAATCCACCAATCGCACCTTTTTTGACCGTGAGTCGACCGTCGGCATCAAAGGCGCGTTTGGACACGTTCGTTTGGGTCGCTCATATGCAGCAATGGACAATGCTTTGGGATTTATTGATTTGGGTCGCCGCTATTCATCATACTCGGCATATAATCAAAATTGGGGCGTGGCAACACGCCACAGCAATGCTTTGTTTTACAACTATTCAAACTCAGGCTTTACCGTGGGTGCAGACGTGACCACCAAAGGCGGTTACAACGATGGTTTGAAAACAGTCGCTGGCGTGGACAATACTTCTTTTTCTAATGAAGGCGTCGCAGGGTCAAAAGCAGCCTATGGTGTGTTCGCCAAATATAAAAACACAAACTTAGAAGTGGGCTTGGGTTATCAAGATGACGGTGTACAAACCTCCAAAAAAATTCGCCGAGAATGGGGTGCGGGTGCTGCATACACTTTCGCCCCCATCACTTTAGGCGCGTCGTACGCTCAGGGTAAAGACGATGTGGTCGGTGGTGCTACTTCTGCCAAATTACAGACAATTTCAGCATTTTTGAGCGGCAAAATCTCGGCCAATGACCAATTGTATTTGGTCTTTCGTCGAGAAGGTTTGAAAGACACCGCAGCAGGCGGCACAGTAAAGTCAAATGACAAAATCACGCGTTATGCTTTGGGCTATGTGCATAACCTAAGCAAACGCACCTCTATCTATGCAGACGTAGCACGCGAGTCGAAAAAAGACAAAACGGGTGCAGTGGTTGCGGGTAGCAAATTTTGGGGTTATGACATCGCCCTGCGCCATAATTTTTAAACCCATAACAGCAGACAGAGTGCATGCCAGAGAATCTGACTAATTCTATCATGTGCTCTGTGTGTCTTGACAAGATTAGGGTTGACCCTAACGTTTATCCTCTTAAAAACCTTTGACACTCAAAGTTTTGCCTTTGAGTGTTTTTATGTATAACGCGAAAATCATCCATGCACGTCATCACCCTGTCAGACTGTTGGCATACTATCCAATAATCCTTAATAAACATGGAGTTACAATGAATCACACTAATTTGCCGAACCAAAATCGTCCTTTATTTGCATCATTGGCATCTTGGCTCAAACCCATAATGCTTGCCGTATGGATGCTACTGAGTATGACAATTTTAATCAATCCAGCCCATGCGCAAACCACTCAATGGCAGACCTTAGACGGTAAAAAACCTATCATCATTGCCCATCGTGGGGCATCGGGTTATATGCCTGACCATACTTTGCAGGGCTATGAAAAAGCGGTTCAATTGGGTGCAGACTTCATTGAGCCTGATTTGGTATCGACCAAAGATGGCGTGTTAATTGTGCGACATGAGCCGAATTTAAAGGACACCACAGATATTGCAAAGCATCCTGAATTTGCGCACTTATTTCGCAAAGCAAAGGTAGACGAACACGAGGAAGAAGGTTGGTTCGCTTCTGATTTGACCTTGGCACAAATCAAAACCTTACGCGCCAAACAACCTCGTGCAGACCGCTCTACAGAATACAACGGCAAATTTGAAATTCCAACGTTTGATGAAGTCCTCACGCTGCGCGAGCAATTAAGTCAGAAACATGGTCGAGTCATCGGGGTGTACCCCGAAACCAAACACGCCACATGGCACCAGAGTTTAAACCTGCCTTTGGAACAAAAAATCGTGGATGCTTTGGTCAAGCACAATATGAATCAAAAAAACGCGCCCATTTTTATTCAATCATTTGAGTTAACCAACTTGAAACAATTGCGTAAAATGACCACCGTGCCATTGGTTTATCTGATCGACGGCGACGCTGTCAATCCAGATGGCAGTATCAAAACCACTCGCCCTTATGACTTTGTGGTAAAAAATGACCTCCGCACTTACGCAGATATGCTCCAGCCAAAGAACTTGCAAGAAATTGCTCAAGTGGCACAAGGCATCGGGCCATGGAAAGTGTATTTGGCCTCGTATCGCACCGATAGCGATGGTTCCACACACCGCTTGCCGATGAATGATGTCATCAAAAACGCGCACGCTGCAGGACTTAAGGTTCATCCTTTTACTTTTCGCAACGAAGCCAAACACTTAACCACAGATGACAACAACGATCCTTATCCAGAGTATGCCGCGTTCTTTAAAGCTGGGGTTGACGGTCTGTTTTCTGACTATACCGATACAGCGGTTCAAGCGCGGAAACGTTTTGAAAGTACGAACGCATTTTGAACATTGAAAAGAAACACTCTCATTATAGCCAATCCGAAACAAATCCCGTCACATGGCGGGATTTTCATATGGCGATTTATTGCATGCTGTATGACAATTTTTTGTCATTAATTTGTCATCATTTTTCACGCCAATATTTCATATAATGCGGATTTTTACAAAGGTTAAACATGACGGGCACACACTCAACCATGCAAGCGTGGTACGCACAATTATCCTCGGAAATCATGGATGATTATGACGAGTTTTTAGAAATGGAATTGGAAGACATTGATGTTCAGGGTGAGCATTTGTCTTCTGACTCGACCATGGATAGGGGGGTGTATTTTAAAGAGTTGCTGCGTTTGCAAGCCGAGTTAGTCAAATTACAAGATTGGATTCAGCACACCAAGCAAAAAGTGATTGTGATATTTGAGGGTCGCGATGCCGCAGGTAAAGGCGGCGTCATCAAACGCATCACACAACGACTCAACCCACGTGTGGTGCGCGTGGCGGCATTGCCCGCACCGAATGACCGCGAGCGCACACAGTGGTATTTTCAACGGTATGTTTCGCACCTACCCGCAGGGGGTGAGATGGTGATTTTCGACCGAAGTTGGTACAACCGCGCGGGGGTTGAGAAGGTCATGGGCTTTTGCACCGATGATGAATACGAGGAGTTTTTTCGCTCAGTCACCGCGTTTGAAAAAATGTTGGCACGCTCAGGCATACGAATTTTGAAATATTGGTTTTCGATTTCGGATGAAGAGCAGCACAAACGGTTTTTAAGTCGACTCAATGACCCGCTTAAACAGTGGAAATTCTCCGCGATGGATTTGGAAAGCCGTCGCCGCTGGGAAGCCTATACGCAAGTCAAAGAAACCATGCTCGAGCGCAGCCACATCGCCGAAGCCCCGTGGTGGGTCGTGCCTGCGGTGGACAAAAAGCGCGCACGTTTGAACTGCATCAGCCATTTATTAACGCAAATGCCCTATCACGAAATTGACCGACCGCGCATTGAATTGCCTGAACGCACGCGTCACCCTGACTACGTGCGCCACCCTGTTCAACCCGCGATGGTTGTGCCTGATTTGTATTGATTTTTTTCACCAAGCACCGCATCCACTGGTGATATCGAATTTTCAAGCCATCAAACCACTGTGCCGCAACAGCGCATCAACATTCGGCTCGCGCCCAACAAACGCTTTGAACGATGCCATCGCAGGGCGTGAACCACCCACCGAAAGAATGTCGCGCCAATATTTTTGTCCCAATTCAGGATTCAGTAGCGGTGCGCCTTGCGCGTGCGCGGATTCAAATTGTGCGAACACATCCGCAGACAGCACCTCAGCCCATTTGTAACTGAAGTAACCCGCCGAATAACCGCCTGCAAAAATATGACTGAAACTGTGGGCAAATCGGTTAAATTCTGGCACGGGCACGACCGAGACCCGCTGGCGCACATCGTCCATGAGACTGAAAATTAGGTCTTTCTGCTCAGGCACGTATTCAGCGTGCAGACGCAAGTCATACAGCGAAAACTCCACTTGGCGTAGCATTTGCATCCCCGATTGAAAGTTTTTCGCCGCCAACATTTTGTCAAACAAGGCGCGTGGCAAAACTTCGCCCGTTTGCGCATGGGCACTCATGCTCGAGAGCACCTCATAATCCCAGCAGAAATTCTCCATAAACTGGCTGGGCAACTCGACCGCATCCCACTCCACCCCGCGAATGCCAGAGACATCCATGTCGCCAACTTGCGTGAGCAGATGGTGTAGCGCGTGACCCGATTCGTGAAACAAGGTCAACAAATCGTCGTGGTACAAATAAGTATCGGCTTCATTCTGCAACGGCGCAGTGAAGTTACAGACCATATGCGCCACGGGCGTTTGCACGGTCTCACCGATTTGGCGACGCACACGCACCTCATCCATCCACGCACCCGAGTTTTTACCAGGGCGAGCGTAGGGATCTAAATACACACCGCCGATGGTTTGCCCATTGGTATTTTTGACCTCAAAATACTGCACATCTTTGTGCCAAACCTGCGCGTTGGGTTGCACCACCAACTGAACTTTAAACAAGGACTCAATGACCCGAAACAAACCCGCCAAAGATTTTTGCAAGGGAAAATAATTTTTAACTTCTTGCTCAGAAAATGCGTATTGCTGCTCACGCAGTTTTTCACTGGCATAAGGCACATCCCACGCCTGTAGGTCATTGAGTTGCAAGTGAGCACTTGCAAATGCGCGCAATTGCGCCATGTCCTGCTCGGCAAAAGGTCGCGCCTTATCCGCCAAATCGAGCAAAAATTGTGTGACCTGAGGCACGGACTCCGCCATTTTGGTCGCAAGCGAGACTTCGGCATGATGGGCATAGCCAAGCAACTGCGCCTCGCGTTGGCGAATTTCCAGCAAGCGTTGCATGATGGCGGTGTTGTCCAAACCCGCCTCGCCCAAATCCGATGCGCGGATGACATTGGCGCGATAAATGCGCTCACGCAAAGCGCGGTCATCCGCGTATTGCAAAACGGGAAAATAACTCGGGTAGTGCAAAGTAATTTTGTAGCCATCGCGCCCCTCGGCAGCCGCGGCTTCGCGCATCGCAATCACATTATCCTCGGGAATCCCAACCAATTCATCGTGTCGCGCGTAGTACGCATAGGCATTGGTCGCATCCAAAACATTTTCAGAAAATTTTGCCTGCAATTGCGCCGCTTCGCTTGCCAACTGGGCATACTCAGCGCGAGCCTCGCCTTGCAACAAAGCACCTGAGAGCGCAAAATCACGCAAGGCGTTGGTCACGATGCGTTGACGCGTTGGCGTCAAACTTGAAAACATTGGCTCTTTTGCCAAGGTTTGATAATGCGCCAAGAGGGTTTCATTTTGCCCCAGTTCCGTCCAAAACTCAGTGACTTGTGGTAAAAATTCATTGTACGCGGTACGCCATTGTTCATTATCAACCACGTGGTGCAAATGGGTAACCACGCCCCACACGCGTGAGAGTGCTTCAATGGCATCGTTCAAATATTCGACAAAATTGTCCCAGTTGATGACGCGCTCATCCAAACGCATCACCGTATTCATGGCTTCACGCGCACGGGTCAAAGTGGTTTGCATGGCAAACGCCATGTGCTCGGGTTGAATATCCGCCCAGCGCGGCAAATCTGTGAGGTCTAAAAGAGGGTTGTTGTTGTCAAAGTTCATCTTCAATACATCCAAAAAACAATCAAACTGCATTATGCCATCTTTGCCATTTTTGAGGGTGTAGTACAATAGTACGCTCAATCCATCGGCATCAGGAGACGACATGAACATCACGATTTATCACAACCCAAAATGCGGCACATCGCGCAACACCTTGGCGATGATACGCCATGCGGGTTTTGAACCCGTCATCATCGAATACCTCAAAAATCCGCCCACGCACGCGCAACTGGTTCGATTGATTGCGGACACGGGCTTGAGCGTGCGCGAGGTGATGCGCAGCAAAGAAACGATTTTTAATGAGTTGGGTTTGAATGATGTGGGGCTGTCCGATGAGCAATTGATTGACGCGATGATGGCGCACCCCATCCTCATCAACCGCCCGATTGTGGTGAGTGAATTGGGCACGAAACTATGCCGCCCTTCGGAATTAGTTTTGGATGTGTTGCCACCCTTTGCACAAGGCGGGACGTTTACCAAAGAAGACGGGGAAGTGGTACCACTAAAGTAACTGGAAACCATCAGCGCCAGTGGCTTAAAACCGCAAAGACTTTTTTGGGGTAGTCCAACCGCCCCAAACTGCCATTATAACGTCCTAAGGCGCGCACCAAATCGCCGTTCTCTATGTCCAAATAATGGCGCAAAATCACGCAACCATAGCGCACATTGATGCGCGCATCGTGTAGGTTTTTGACCTGTCCATCACCGATGGTTTTGACCCAGAACGGCATGACTTGCATCAGTCCACGCGCACTGGCGTGACTTTTTGCGTGCGGTTTGAACTGGCTTTCCACTTCAATCACCGCCATCACCAAAGCAGGCTCTAAACCTGCTCGGTGGGCTTCGTAATCAACCATCGCGAGCAATTGCTGACGTGTTGGTGCGGCAGGAATGTAGTGCAGCAAACGCGCACTGCTGCGCATTTGCCATGCTTGATACGTGCTGAATTCTTCGTCACTAAAAAACGGGCGTTGCATCGGTGCACTCGCCAAAATCGATTGACGCAATAGCGTACGCACACTGTCGGCCAGCACCTCTGGCTTTTGCGCGCCTGCATGTGCAAGCAGGCCCCAAGTGAGCAACCACACAAACAACGTAAATCGCACCGACAAAGCACAAATGGTGGGGGCAATTCGAACCCCTTGGTTCTCGCCCACGTCGCACTGACGATTGTGGTGGGTGCGCATACGCATGGTTTATTAACTGAGTTTTTATTGACCGAGTTGCGCCAATATGTGCGTAACGATGTGCGACACTTCAATTTTATCGGCAGGCGCACCCGTGCTGCCACTTCTGCGGTGAACGTACTCGACCACGTCCTCTTTGAGACCGCGATCGCCGACCGTCACACGGTGCGGCACACCGATGAGTTCCCAATCGGCAAACATCGCCCCAGGACGTTCACCTCGATCATCCAAAATCACATCCACGCCAGCGCTGAATAATGTTTGATATAAATCTTCAGCTGTTTGTGCGACCTGATCACTCTTGTCCGCGCCGACAGGACAAATCACCACGGTGAATGGCGCAATCGCTTCTGACCAAATGATGCCCTTGTCATCGTAGTTCTGCTCAATCGCCGCGCCCACAATGCGCGTCACGCCGATGCCGTAGCACCCCATCACGAGCAGTTGGGGTTTGCCGTTTTCATCGAGGAAAGTCGCATTCATGGCTTCGGAGTATTTCGTGCCGAGTTGGAACACATGTCCCACTTCAATCCCTCGACAGATTTCTACCGTACCGTTGCCATCGGGTGCAGGATCGCCCGCAACCACATTGCGCACATCGACAATCACATCTGGCTCAGGCAAATCGCGTCCCCAGTTCACGCCAACATGGTGATAACCTTCTTCATTCGCACCGCAAATAAAGTCGGACATATTCGCCACGGTTTTGTCCACCACGATTTTGACCGCACCTGTTGGCGCAACTGGGCCGATGTAGCCTGGCTTGGTATTAAAATGCGTCAAAATTTCCGCTTCGGTCGCAAAGCGCGTTTCACCGATGACTTTGCCCGCTTTGACTTCATTCAATTCATGGTCACCGCGCAACAATACCAAGATGATTTCAGTACTGATGTCACCGTTGTCCAAAATCGTATCTTTTGCCAAAACCAAGGATTTGATGGTTTGTTTTAAATCCACATTCAGAAATTTTGCCACGTCCTCGCATTTGGCTTGATTCGGTGTGGCGGTTTTAACCATGTTTTGACTTGCGGGCGCACGCGTGGCAATCAATGCAACCGCTTCAGCCGCTTCGATGTTCGCTGCGTAATCCGAATTGGGGTTGTAAACAATGTCATCCTCGCCCGTTTCGGCAATCACATGAAACTCGTGCGAACCAGAACCACCAATCGAGCCGTTGTCTGCCGCCACCGCCCGAAACTTCAGTCCCAAGCGGTTGAATATCGCCATGTAGGCATTGAACATTTTCTCGTAACTCGCTTTCAAACTCGCTTCGTCTTTGTCAAACGAGTAGGCATCTTTCATGATGAATTCACGACCACGCATCACGCCAAAGCGTGGACGAATTTCATCACGGAATTTCGCTTGAATTTGATACCAATTGACGGGCAATTGCTTGTAACTTTTCAGTTCGCGCCGCGCGACATCGGTGATGACTTCTTCGTGCGTAGGACCGACCACAAAGTCGCGCTGATGGCGGTCTTTGAAACGCAGCAATTCAGGGCCGTATTGCTCCCAACGACCCGATTCTTGCCACAACTCCGCAGGTTGCACCGCAGGCATGAGCAGTTCAATCGCCCCTGCGCGGTTCATTTCTTCACGCACAATCGCCTCAACCTTGCGCACCGAGCGCAGCCCAATTGGCATCAGGGTATAAATTCCACTGCCAATGCGTTTAATCATGCCTGCGCGTATCATCAGTCGATGGCTGATGATTTCTGCTTCGGCGGGGGCTTCCTTGAGGGTGGAGATGAAAAATTGACTGGCTTTCATGGTGGTTGGAATCTTTTCTAAAATGAATGTTAAATCAGCGGGTTAAATAACTGCGAGCCAAAAGACTTCATGCAAAATCTCGGTTTCACGGTATAATTCCATCATTGTAAATCATTTATTGAGGAAATTATGCTCGACAAAGAAGGATATCGTCCTAATGTCGGCATCATTTTGGTCAATTCGCGCAATCAGGTGTTTTGGGGCAAACGCGTCCGCGAACACGCTTGGCAATTTCCCCAAGGCGGAATTTCCCACGGCGAAAACCCTGAGCAAGCCATGTTGCGCGAATTGTATGAGGAAGTCGGGCTATTGCCTGAGCACGTACAGATTATTGGTCGCACACGCAATTGGTTGCGCTACGATGTCCCGAACCGCTGGGTTCGTCGGGATTACCGCAGCCACTATAAAGGTCAGAAACAAATTTGGTTTTTATTACGCTTAGTCGGACGCGATCACCATGTGAATTTACGTGCCAGCACTCATCCAGAATTTGATGCTTGGCGGTGGCATGACTATTGGATACCGTTGGAAGACGTGATTGAGTTTAAACGCGAGGTGTATAAAGAGGCTTTGGAAGAATTGTCTTTATTATTGTTTCAACCAAAACAATTTCGCCATGCGAATTATCGACCACGCACCTCTGCGCACCATCGCGTTGAGCCCAATGGGGATGACGCACCAACGTCATGACTTGAATTGTGCGCAGTTGCCACCATCTGTAGGTTAGAGGGTGAGTGCAATCGCGCTCAATCATTCTAACCTTGCACTATTCACTGAATCGGAGAAATGGCATGGACAATTTAGACAAAGATCGCATCATCGACGCAAGTTTGATTGAATCGGATGTTGCGCCGCAACCAAGTGCACCGTATCAAACGCAACCAACCTCTTCAATTGAAGAAGACACCAAACGTTGGGCTGTGTTATTGCATCTATCGACGTTATTGGGATTGGTCTCGTTTGGCTTTGGACTGATTGTACCGATTGTGTTGTGGCAATGGAAAAAAACCGAATTACCCGCCATTGATGCACATGGTAAAGTGGTTGCCAATGCGATTTTGTCGTATTTTGCCTATAGTGTTTTGGCGTTTATATTGCTGTTTGTGTTAATTGGTTTTGTGCTGTTTTGGGTGTTGGGGATTTTATTTATTCTCTACCCACTGATTGGCGCAATTAAAGCATCAAAGGGCGAGGTTTGGCCTTACCCATTGTGCTTCAAATTTTTCAAATAAACGGTCAAGACTCAGTACTTACAAAAAAATTAAAAACCGCAGAACCATTGTGCGGTTTTTAATTTTTGTTCACACACTCAAATTCACCGCGTGTTCACGCGTTTCATGAAACACCAAATCAGGGTAACGCTCGGTCATCATGTTTAAATTCACACGGTGGTTTGCCAAATAGGTCAAGTTACCCGCGGCATCATGCGCGAGGTTATTGACCTGCGCTTTTTCAAACTCCGCCAACTGCGCTTTATTGTCCGAACTGACCCAACGCGCGATGTTCATCGATGGCGTTTCAAACACCACTTCCACCCCGTATTCGGACTGTAAACGTGAAGCGACCACCTCAAACTGCAAAACCCCCACCGCGCCAAGCACCATGTCGCCGCCGTTGGCAGGAATGAACACCTGCACCGCACCTTCTTCACCGAGTTGCTGCAAACCTTTTTGCAACTGTTTGATTTTCAAAGGGTTTTTAATGCGCGCAATGCGGAATAACTCGGGTGCGAAAAACGGAATACCCGTGAACGCCAATACTTCGCCCTCACTAAAACTGTCGCCAATTTGAATATTGCCATGATTCGGAATACCGATGATGTCACCTGCAAACGCCTCCTCCACAATTTCGCGCTCATGCGACATAAAAGTCACCACCGAGTTGGCAGAAATCTCGCGGTTCAAACGCAAATGTTTCATCTTCATTCCGCGCTCAAATTGCCCCGAACACACTCGTAGAAACGCAATGCGGTCGCGGTGCTTGGGATCCATATTCGCTTGAATTTTAAACACAAAACCTGAAAATTTTTCTTCAGTCGGTGCGACTGTGCGCACCGTCGCATCGCGCGGCGCGGGCGCAGGCGCCCAATCAATCAGGGCATCGAGAATTTCGCGCACGCCAAAATTATTAATCGCCGAGCCGAAAAACACGGGGGTGAGTTTGCCCGCCAAAAACTCGTCTAAATCAAACGGATGCGACGCGCCCTGCACCAATTCAATGTCCATGCGCAACTGCGCCACTTCATCGGCGAACAATTCATCCAAGCGCGGATTGTCGATGCCTTTGATGACTTCTAAATCCAAAATCAGTTTTTCTGTACCCGCCTCGAACAGCAGCACCTCATCGCGCAGCAGGTGGTACACGCCTTTGAAATTTTTGCCCTTGCCTATCGGCCACGTAATCGGTGCGCAATTGATTTTTAAAATGGATTCAACCTCATCGAGTAAATCAAGCGAATCGCGTACTTCACGGTCACATTTGTTCATGAACGTGACAATTGGCGTGTTGCGTAAACGACAAACATCCAACAATTTAATCGTTTGCGCCTCCACGCCTTTGGCAGCATCAATCACCATCAAGCCCGAATCGACCGCAGTCAACACGCGGTAGGTATCCTCAGAGAAATCTTGGTGGCCAGGAGTATCTAGCAGATTAACCACATGCTCTTTGTACTCAAACTGCATGACCGAAGACGCGACCGAAATGCCGCGTTGCTTTTCAATCTCCATCCAGTCCGAAGTGGCGAATTTGCCGCCTTTTTTGCCCTTGACCGTACCCGCTTGCAAAATCGCACCCGAGAACAACAATAATTTTTCGGTGAGCGTGGTTTTGCCCGCATCGGGGTGAGAAATAATCGCAAAGGTGCGGCGATGCGCCACTTCGTGGCGAATTTGCATGGAATCGACAGACATGAGAATACCAAATTTGAATAAAATAAATAACTTGTGATTTTACGTGATTTTGTGGGCGGCTGGTGTGGTTTCACCGCTGATGACCCGTAATTCAGGCGATTAAGCTCTTATGCCCACGTCACTTTGCGCACGGCAGAGATATGTTTGAGTTGCGCAATCAACTCATCGGTTGGAACGACTTGCCAGTCCATACCCAATTTGATTTCCGCACTCGCGTCTTGAATCTGCGCGCGCACCGTCACACCCAGACCTTCGCTGTCTAAATTTTGTTTCAGACAGTTTTTCAATGCAGTCACGTCCAGTGCGTCTGTGCGCAAATCCAAATCAATCAATAAAGTATGCGCATTGCTCACACGCGCATGGATTAAATCCATCACCCGTTTACAATTGATGCGCAAATTGTCACCGCCTGCATAGCGGTCAGGCTGAACACTCACTTGAAGAAACGCCAATTGCTCTTCTTTGATAAATCGTCCGTATCGCTCGGCTTCCTCAGCAAAAATCATCAGTTCCAAACGCGCCGATTTATCATCCAAGGTGATGAACATGCGCTTGCCACGCTCAGAAATTTGCGTGCGCACCGAGGTGATGATGCCTGCAATCGTCACCAAATCGGATTTCGGGTGCAGGTTTGCCAGTTTCGTGGGCGCGATTTTGCGTGCCTCTTGTTCATACTCATCAAACAAATGACCTGAAAGATAAAAACCCAAAGCGAGTTTTTCTTGCGCAAGTTTTTCACGCAATGTCCACATCGGGACGTTCTCTAACTCGGCTTGCCACTGCTCGCCCATGGTTTCTTCGGCATCAAATAAATTGTTTTGATGCGCGTGCTCCGCCGCGTGATTGGCAGCTTGCAAAGCCACATCGACACTGGCAAGCAAACTGGCGCGGTTCGGATGCAAATTATCAAACGCACCCGATTTAATCAATGACTCAACCGTGCGGCGATTGACGTGGGCTTTGTCCACACGCATGACAAAATCAAAAAAACTCGCGAACGCGCCGCCGCTTGCACGCTCACTGGTGATGGCTTCGATGGCGGATTGACCTGTGCCTTTGACCGCGCCTAGCCCATAGCGTATGGTAGTCGCATCAATCGGCTCAAAGTAATAGTTCGATGAATTGATGTCGGGCGGCAAGATGCTCAAGCCATTTTCTTCCACGCAGTCTTGGTACAAGGTCTGCACTTTGTCGGTGTAATCCATATCCAAAGACAAAGTCGCCGCCATGAATTCCGCAGGGTAGTAGCGTTTGAACCATGCGGTGTGGTAGGCAATCAACGCATAGGCGGCCGAGTGCGATTTATTAAAGCCATAATCGGCGAATTTCTCCATCAAGTTAAACAGCGTGGTCGCCAACTCCTCACTCACACCGTTTAACTCCTGCGCACCTTTGACAAACACCGCACGCTGCTTGGCCATTTCATTGGCATCTTTTTTACCCATCGCACGGCGCAGTAAATCGGCCGAACCCAATGAGTAACCCGCGAGGATTTGCGCCACCAGCATCACTTGCTCTTGATAGACCATCACGCCAAAGGTGGACTCCAGCACAGGTTTGAGTTTCGGGTGAAAATACCACGCGTCCTCGCCTTTGCCTTTGATTTTTTGTTGGTTCTTGCGTTGAATAAAATCATCCACCATTCCCGAACCCAAAGGTCCTGGGCGATTCAACGCCATCAGCGCGATGATGTCCTCAAAGCAATCGGGTTTGAGTTTTTTCTCCAACTCTTTCGCGCCACGTGCCTCGGATTGAAATACGGCGGTGGTATTGCCTGCGGTGAAAATATTAAAGACTTCTGGGTCGTCTAATTTGAGTTGATCCAACTCAAAATCCGCATACTCAGGATGCTGTTGTTTCAGATACATGACCGCACGCTTGAGCACGGTTAAGTTGCGCAAACCGAGAAAGTCAAACTTGACCAAACCAATGTCTTCAACGTCTTTTTTATCGTACTGGCTGACCACCGAGGTTGTGCCCTGCGCACAATACATCGGGCAAAAATCGGTGATTTTCCCAGGGGCAATCAACACGCCCCCCGCGTGCATCCCAATGTTGCGCGTCAGTCCTTCCAACGGTTCAGACAAGTGGATGATTTCTTGCGCTTCTTCTTCTTTCTCAAAACGCTCTTTAAAGACAGGTTCCTCCTTGAGCGTGCGCGCCAAAGTCCATGGATCGGTTGGGTCGTGCGGAATGAGTTTGGACAGACCATCACAATAATTGTACGGCATGTCCAAAATCCGCCCCACATCACGCACCACCGCTTTAGCACCAAACGTACCAAAGGTCGCGATTTGCGACACCGACTCCACGCCGTATTTGCGCTTGACGTACTCAATCACCTCATCGCGCCCGTCCTGACAAAAGTCAATATCAAAGTCAGGCATGGAGACGCGCTCAGGATTTAAAAATCGCTCAAACAGCAGCGCGTACTCGAGCGGATCCAGATCTGTAATCAGCAAAGCATACGCCACGAGCGAGCCCGCACCCGAACCACGCCCTGGACCGACGGGTACATCGTTGTCTTTCGCCCACTGGATGAAATCGGCCACGATGAGAAAGTAGCCTGGGAAGCCCATTTGGATAATCGTATCCAACTCGATATTCAAGCGTTCGAGGTAACGCGGGGTTTGCTCGGCACGCACCGCTTCATCGGGATAAAGTTTACGCAAACGCGCTTCTAAACCTTGGTGTGAAACCAAGCGCAAATAATCATCGAGCGATTCACCATTGGGTGTCGGGAAGTCGGGCAACAGCGGTTTGCCCAAAACCAGTTCCAAATTGCACTGCTGCGCAATCGCAATGGTGTTAGCCACGGCACTGGGCAAATCAGCAAAACGCGCGCACATCTGCGCTTGGGTCATCAAATACTGGCATTCACTAAACGCGGACTGACGGCGTGGATTAACCAAAATATCACCCTGTGCAATGCACACTCGCGCCTCATGTGCGCGGTGGTCTTCTGGATTTAAAAACTGAATAGCGTGCGTTGCCACCAAAGGTGTCTGGGTTTTGCTCGCCAATTGCGCTGCCAACAGGGTTTGCTGCTCGGACTCGGCGGTGTCAATCCGTTGCACTTCTAAATAAAATCGTCCGTTGAAGGCGTTTTTCCATCGTGCCAAAGACTGCTCAGCCGCGTGCATTTTGTCTTTGAGCAAGAGTTGACCGATTTCACCATCTTGCGCACCCGAAAGGGCAATCAAACCTGTGTTGTCTTCATTGAGCAACCACTCGGCGGCGATTTGCGCATGGTTGGATTGATTGTTGACCACATATGCGCGCGTAATCAAGTCGCACAGCCGCAGATAACCAGTTTTATTTTGAATCAACAGCAACAAACGAAACGGTGATTTTTCGTCATCAGGATTAATCACCTGAATATCCGCGCCCAAAATCGGTTTGATGCCCTTGTCCCGTGCTTTTTTATAAAACTTAATCAAGCCAAAGGTGTTCATCAAATCAGTCATCGCCAAAGCACCTTGGTCATCGGCGCGCGCCTTGGCAACCGCGTCACCCACGCGAATGATGCCATCCGTGACGGAAAACTCGGTGTGCATGCGCAGATGGACAAATTGCGGTTGGGGCATGATGGTGGGATTGAACTGTGAGAAAACTAAAATGTGGTAACAGCCGCTATTGTACAATACCGCAGGTCCGCTCCAGTCAAAACCCGCAACATAAAAATATTTAAATTTTTGAATGCGCCTACGATTTTGAATGCTCATCTTTCAACACCCTTACCCAAACACATCCAGCCCAACACTTGGCTGGCACAGGCTTGGGCACACGCACAAGCATTCAAGCGCAATCCACACCCGCCGTATATTGGGCGTTTTGCGCCCTCACCTTCGGGCAAACTGCATCAAGGCTCACTCGTAACGGCACTGGCATCGTATCTACATGCGCATTGGCATGGTGGCGTTTGGCAGGTGCGTATGGAGGATGTGGATACCTCACGCTGTACACATGCGACGGGTGAGCATCAATTGGCAACTTTGCAGTCTTTGGGTTTTGAATTTAATGAACCTGTCTTGTGGCAAACCCGTCGCTTTGCCGCGTATCGCGCTGAGTTTGAACGCCTGCGCGCCCAAAACCAAGTGTATCCCTGTGCCTGTACACGCAGCCAAATGACACAAAACTTCAGAACACACTGCTGTGCGCAAGGTATAAAAGAGGGCGCAACCATACGCACATGGCGTTTTCGAGCAGACAGTCAGATGATTACTTGGACGGATAAAACAGGGCACAAGCACACGCAAACTGTCGATGATTTTGTGGTGAAACGCGGCGCGCTATCAATCAATGAGTGGACATACGCACTGGCCGTAGTCATTGATGATGCCTATCAAGGCATCACCAATGTGGTACGCGGTGAGGACATCCGCGAGAGCACTGCGCGACAAATTGCCCTGCAGCAAGCCCTCGGTTATCCCACACCACAGTACAACCATGTACCTATACTGTGCAATGCAGCGGGTGAAAAACTCTCAAAAAGCGAACAAGCACCTGAGTTGGACGCGCTCAATCCAGTCGATGTCTTATTGCATGCTTGGCGGTTTTTGGGTGGCAGTGATTTTGATTGTACGGATGTGGCAAGGTTTTGGAAAACAATGAAAACCCTTTAAATTTATGCAACCAAGTTTTTCAAAACATCCACATAAATCGCCGCCAAAGGCTCAATCGTTGCGACCTCAATACACTCGTCAATTTGATGAATAGTACGCCCTAAAGGCCCAAACTCAATCACCTGCGGACAAATGGTCGCGATAAAGCGTCCATCGGAAGTGCCACCACTGGTAGACAACTCAGGGGTTATACCTGTGTGGGTGCGCACCGCCGCATCAATCGCATTGGACAATTCGCCTGCTGGGGTGAGGAAGGGATGTCCGCCGATTACCCAATCCAAACGATAGTCCAAACCATGACGGTCTAAAATGGCGTGCACGCGTTGCTGTAAACCCTCGGCGGTGCTGGCGGTCGAGAAGCGAAAGTTAAAATCCACCACGCATTCACCAGGGATGATGTTGCTCGCGCCTGTGCCGCTGTGGATGTTCGACACTTGCCACGAGGTCGGTGGAAAGTAGTCGTTGCCCTCATCCCACACGGTTTGTGTCAGTTCAGTTAAAGCAGGGGCGAACAAATGAATCGGGTTTTTCGCGCGCGTTGGGTATGCAATGTGTCCTTGTTTGCCAATGATGGTGAGTTTGCCACTCATCGTACCGCGTCGGCCATTTTTCATCATATCGCCAAACACCTCTAAACCCGTCGGCTCGCCAACAATGCACCAGTCCAACTTTTGACCGCGTGCTTTGAGCCATTCCACCACCTTCACTGTGCCGTCATTCGCAGGACCTTCCTCATCACTGGTAATCAGCAGGGCGATGCTGTGTTGCGGATTCGGATGCGCCGCGAGGAATTGCTCAATACTGGTGACAAAGGCGGCAATCGAGGTTTTCATGTCCGCCGCACCGCGTGCATACAATACGCCATCGCGCACGGTTGGAGTGAATGGCTCGGACGACCATTGTTCAATCGGTCCTGTCGGCACAACATCGGTGTGCCCTGCGAATACGAAGGTTTTTGCGTTGGGTGACGAACCCTTACTCCCTTGACGGATTGCCCACAAATTGGTCACACGAAAATCATCGGGACCGCTGATGATGTCGGTGCACTCAAAGCCCAAAGGCTCAAGGCGCGATTTGAGCAAGGCTTGACAGCCCGCGTCATCGGGGGTATCCGAGCGCAGTTTGAGCAGTTCGCAGGTGAGGTTAAGGGTAGGAGTCATATTTTGTCAATTCAGGGGTAATCGTTGGGTTGCTTTCGTGGTTCTATTTTTTCGGATGTCAGATTGCGTCATTGCGAGCAGATTCACCGCGAAGCAATCCAGCGAAGTACACCATATATATGTGGTTCGCTTGGATTGCTTCCCCTCGATACAATCATTCGAGGGTCGCAATGACGGGGCTTTTTTAAGAAGGCAGCAATTTTTGTAAAGCATCCTCATCATGCCCCACGAAAATCTGTGCGTCACACACCACCACGGGTCGTTTGATGACGCTGGTTTTGTTCATCATCAACTCAATCGCGGTTTCAGGCGTATTCGCCATGGCTTTTTCTGCGTCGCTCAGTCCACGCCAAGTCGTGCCTTTCTTATTGATGAGCACATCCAATGGAATGCTTTTTAACCATTTTTTCAAAGTCATCACATCAATGCCCGATTTTTTAAAATCGTGGAATTGATAGGCGATGTCGTGCGCTTCAAGCCAAGCACGGGTTTTTTTAACCGAGTTGCAATTGGGAATGCCGTACAGTGTAATCATGTCACATCTTTAAAAAGGTTGATTTAAAGTCACACGCTGGCAAGTCGATTGCGTGGCAGGCGTTGAGTCATCGTGATAAACCAAACGCTCCTCATCCAGTTGATCAATATAAAACAGGCGGGTTTTTTGCTCACGCATTTGTTGCTCTGCTAAAGCAACCATACTCGGGAAAAACACTTTGCGAATGTATTGCCCAGCGGCATTGTCATCCACGCCGACCCACTGGTCGTCATCCATGCTGACCATGCGCTCATAAATCACATTATTGACAATTTTTTGAATGACGCTGCGCCCACGTTCAATCACATAGGCATATCCACTCACCCATTGACCATCGTCTCCGAGCAGACGGACTGAAATATTATCGTGTCTTTGCCCAGTCCAAAGTCCGCCCTGAAAATACTCGTTGGACACCATGCTCATATTGAGTTTAAGCTCGTCATTCGCACCCGTCACTGAACTTTGGCACCGCCATTGACCTTGCAATAAATCAAAGTTGCGCTTGTCAGATGCAGTGTCCAACACGGGCAAAGCCACGTTGGTCGATTGTGTCACATCTGACACCGTGGACGTGGTAGCAACATTCGTATCGGTCGCTTGAGCACTTGCAACCCCAATGTGTGCCAATAAACCCATACTGGCTAAAAACAATATTCGTTTGGATGCTGGTTTCATAACAATTCCTTTGCGGTTAATGTGTGGCCAACATGGGCACTTTTAGTCACCACGCAACAACTCATTGATACTGGTTTTACTGCGCGTCTGCGCATCGACTTTTTTCACAATGACCGCACAATACAGACTGTATTTGCCATCCGCACTGGGCAGATTACCCGACACCACCACCGAGCCTTCGGGAATGCGACCGTAAGTGACTTCACCTGTGGTGCGGTCATAAATCTTGGTCGATTGACCAATGTACACGCCCATGCTAATCACGCAATTGTCCTCAACAATCACGCCCTCAACGACTTCTGAGCGCGCGCCGATAAAGCAGTTGTCACCAATGATGGTCGGGTTCGCTTGCATCGGTTCGAGCACGCCGCCGATGCCGACACCGCCCGATAAATGTACGTTTTTACCAATTTGCGCACACGAGCCGACCGTCGCCCAAGTATCCACCATCGTACCCTCATCGACATACGCGCCGATATTCACATACGAAGGCATGAGCACGACGTTTTTCGCAATATACGCACCACGACGCACCACGGCGGGTGGCACCACGCGAAAACCACCCGCTGCGAAATCCGCTTCGGTGTAGTTGGCAAACTTGCTCGGCACTTTGTCATAAAACTGTGTGAATCCACCTGCGGGCATGACGGCGTTGTCCTCTAAACGAAATGACAACAAGACCGCTTTTTTCACCCATTGATTGACCTGCCATTGGCCGTTCTTTTTCTCTGCCACGCGCAACGTGCCTGCATCGAGTTGCGCCAATACGTGCGCGACCGCCACACGCACTTCGTCAGGTGCGGATTTTGGGCTAAATTCGGTGCGTTGTTCCCAAGCGGTATCAATCAGTTGTTCTAATGCGTTCATGTTTTTTCCTATAAAAAATCATTAAATATTGAATGCGACATTATAATGGCAAAAACGCAAGACAGCCCTGATTTATCCATATGGGCAGATAAGGATGTGTTATGAATCGCTATATGCTATCGCTTGACCAAGGCACGACCAGTTCGCGTGCGATTGTGTTTGACCACGCGGGGTGCATCGTCGGCATGGCGCAAAGGGAGTTTGCGCAAATTTATCCGCAATCGGGCTGGGTCGAGCACGACGCGCACGAAATTTGGCAGACGCAGTCGGCAGTCGCATTGGAAGTATTGCAAAAACTCAAGCTATCCGCACAGGACATTGCCGCCATCGGCATCACCAATCAGCGCGAAACCACGGTGCTGTGGGACAAGCACACGGGCAAGGCTTTGTACAACGCAATTGTTTGGCAAGACCGCCGAACCGCCGCGCTGTGTGCGTCACTCTCAGAGCAAGGTTACGATGCCTTAATCAATCAAAAAACAGGTTTGCGTTTAGACCCGTATTTTTCTGCGACCAAACTCAAATGGTTGCTTGACAACGTTGCAGGTGCGCGTGAATTGTCGGCGCAAAATCGCTTGGCGTTTGGCACGATAGACACATGGCTTGTTTGGAATCTCACGGCTAAAAACTCGGGCGGCGCACTGCACATCACCGATGTGAGCAATGCGGCGCGCACGATGCTGTTCAACATTCGCACGCGCCAATGGGATGAGGAATTATTGGCATTATTTGACATTCCCTCATCGGTGTTGCCTGAAGTGCGCACGTCCTCAGAGGTATACGGGCACACATCCCATGTGTTTGATGCGCCGATTGCGATTGCTGGGATTGCGGGCGATCAGCAAGCCGCTTTGTTTGGACAGACATGTTGGCAAGCGGGTATGGTGAAAAACACCTACGGCACGGGTTGCTTTATGCTGATGAACACAGGTGGGTTTGCCGCCCCCTCCACTCATAATCTACTCACCACCATTGCATGGCAAATCGGTGATGAAATCTGTTATGCACTTGAAGGCAGTATCTTCATCGGTGGCGCGGTGGTGCAATGGTTGCGTGACGAGTTGCACATCATTGACCATTCGCATGAAATTGAGCCTTTGGCCGCCAGTGTCGCCGACAGCGGCGGCGTGACCTTTGTTCCTGCATTTGCTGGATTGGGCGCGCCACATTGGAATCCGAACGCACGCGGCGCGATATTCGGCTTGTCGCGTGGTTCATCCAAAGCGCATTTGGCACGCGCCGCCCTCGATGCGTTGGCGTATCAAACCGCCGACGTGCTGCGCGCCATGAGTGCCGATGCACGCATGGACATTGCCACGCTGCGCGTGGATGGCGGTGCGACTGCAAATAATTTGCTCATGCGCATTCAAGCCGATGTGTTGGACGTTGAGGTGGTACGCCCGAAAATCACCGAGACCACCGCGCTCGGCGCAGCGTATTTGGCGGGTTTGGCGGTGGGTTATTGGCGCGACCGCGATGCAATTGCACGATTGTGGCAAGTGGATAAAACATTTCACCGCACCCGCCCCACCGAGGCATTGGCACGCGAAGCCGCGCAGTGGCAACGCGCAATACGCGCCAGTTTGGCGTGGGCAAACGAGTAAACACTCGCTGCCTTGACTCGTGCATCCTCAACACAATGCGGTACAATGCCAGCCATTGCCTGCTTTTCAATCATTTCTTATGAATAACCGTCTGTCAAATCAGTTACCACAAATCACCCTCGCCCGTATCGCGCTCATTTACGTCGCCCTATTTTGGGGGCTGTCATGGTTGGCGTTTCGTTATCTGTACGACTGTGGCATGAGCGGCATGGGTGTGGGGATTGCCATCAGTATGGCGGCAACTGTATTCGCGTTGGTGTTGGCACGCACCCATCTGCGCACTGAGTTGGCGAGTATTTCCAAACCCGCTTTGATTTTAATGGCAGTCAGCGCAGCATTCTCAAACCTCGGCTTCACGTGGGGCATGGTGCACGGAGAGGTGATGCGCGTGATGTTGCTGTTTTACCTGATGCCCGTGTGGACAGGTTTGATGGCAACTTTGATTTTTGGCGAACGCACCAATTGGGCGGGTTGGCTCGGGATTGCGCTCGGACTGCTCGGCGCGATGGTGATGCTGTATGACCCCACCAAAGGTTTGCCCTTGCCTGCCAATGCCGCTGAGTGGTCGGGCTTGGGTGCGGGTTTTGCCTCGGCATTGCTCAATGTACAAGTGCGCCATGTGAGCAAAATGCGCTCGGAGGTGCAAGCCTTTGTCTATGGTTTTGGTGCGATTGTGGTCGGTGGCGTTTGGCTGCAGTTTGAATCGGGTTCGCACTTACCACGCGCCGACATGTGGTTGCCTGCTTTGGCGGTGATTGTATTGACGGGGGCTTTATTGATGTTGAGTTACCGCATGTATCAGTTCGGACTCAAGTATTTGACCTCGCACCAAGCGGTGGTGATTTTTCCGTTTGAATTGGTGGTCGGTGCGGTATCGAGTGCTTTAATTGCCCATGAAATGATGAGTATGCGCGCTTGGGTAGGTGGCTTTTTGATTGCCTTCGCCAGTTTCATCTCCAGTTGGTGGGGCGTGGCGGACGAGACCCACTAAAAACTGATGATGACAAATTGCACAAAATGGAAAAACACAGGCGCGGCATAAATCATGCCATCCAGTCGATCCAACACCCCTTGCTCGCGCCCAGTGACTTCACCCCAATCGCGAATGCCCATGCTCATCGCAATGCCGCGCATGACCAGACGTCCGAGTATTGAGCTGACCGCAATCAAGCCACCCGCGATGAACGCTTGCCATGAATCCAACGGCGTGAGCCATGCCAAAGATGCGCCCAAAATCGCCGCGAAAATTGCACTGATGATTAAGCCATTCCAAGTGTAGCGGCTATTGATTTGCTCAGCAATCCGCCGAGAGGCGTTGCGTAAATAATAATCCGCCACATGCTGGCTCAAAGCCGAGGCACGCACCAACACCAAGAAAAACAATAAAAACAACGCCCTACGTCCATTGCTAAAACCTTGCACTGTTTCAATATTTAAAATCGCCACCATGTGGCTGATACAATACACCGTCACCATCAGTCCCCATTGCAAAGACGCATTGCGCGTGAGAAATCGGTCGGTGTCTTGACGTATCACGGTAAACACAGGCAAAAGCAAAAACGCGTACACGGGGATGAGCACTGTAAATAAGCCAAATTCCGAAAAGCCAATTAGAATGTATTGCAAAGGAATCAGCACAAAAAACGCAATCGACAGCGCGCGGTGGTCGCCAATTTTGACGGGTGTGAGCGTAATGAATTCGCGTAAAGCGATGAACGAGAGCACCGTGCTGGCAATCAGACCGCCGACCAAACCAAACAAACCCGTTAGAATCGCAATCAAAAACATCCACCAAAACGTGCCAAGGTAGCGTTGGGTGCGCATCAAAAACGCGCGACGGGTTTTGTTTTGGTATTTGTCCGCATAAATCAGCGACACATAGGTAATGATGTGCCCCAAGCCCACGAGAAATACCAAACTCAACAGGGTTAAAATGAAGCGTTCGTATTCAGTCCAATTCATTGTGGTTCATCCTTGGTCAATTGCTCGCACTTTTTTGCGCACAGGCATCGATAACCCCTTGACGCGCGCGTTCTAAAAACACCTCTTTTTCTTCTCCCTCTTGCAAATACAAGGGCACACCGAAACGCGCCGTACATGCCAGTGGTACAGGCCAAAATTCGCCTTTGGGCATGATGCGCGAGAGATTTTCTAAATACACAGGGATGAATTCCACCGTTGGAAAACGTTTGGCCAAATGGTAAATGCCCGATTTAAAGGGCTGTGGTACCGCATCTTTGTTGCGCGTACCTTCGGGAAAAATAATCAGCGAATCACCCTTGTCCAAAGTGTCATACAGCGGTTGTAGCGGGTCTTCGTCGCTGTTTTCTGCTTTGCTGCGCTTGATATACACGGCATTCAAGCCCTGAGTGGTGATGTATTTTTTAAACTTATTGTTCGCCCAATAATCCCATGCCGCCACAGGATGGGTGGTTTTTTGTAACTCGGGGGGCAAAGCCGTCCAAATCGCCATGGTATCAATATGACTGGTGTGATTGGCAATATAGATGCGTTGATTGGCATTGGGTTTACAGCCAATCCAACGTGGATACGCGCCGACCAAGATGCGCGTGAGACCCTGTAAAAGATATGAAATCCACATGGTTAATCGCTCGGTTATTGATTCAATAAGGGTGCTAAATACGCACCCGTAACACTGGCTGGGTTTGTTGCCACTTGCTCTGGCGTGCCCTGTGCGATGATTTGCCCACCGCCCGCACCGCCCTCAGGCCCCATGTCGATAACCCAATCGGCGGTTTTAATCACATCTAAATTGTGCTCGATAATCACCACAGTATTGCCATGATCAGACAGCTTATTAATCACCGATAAAAGCAATTCTATATCAGCAAAGTGCAAACCTGTGGTCGGCTCGTCTAAAATATACAAGGTGCGCCCAGTATCACGTTTGGACAATTCCAGCGCAAGTTTAACCCGTTGGGCTTCGCCACCTGATAAAGTCGTTGCCGATTGACCAAGGGTGATATAACCCAAGCCCACATCCAATAAGGTTTTCAACTTACGCGCAATGTTCGGCACAGCATCGAAAAACGCATGTGCTTGCTCCACCGTCATTTCCAACACTTCATGGATGTTTTTACCTTTGTATTGCACTTCAAGGGTTTCGCGGTTGTAGCGTTTACCATGACACACATCGCACGGCACATACACATCGGGTAAAAAGTGCATTTCGACTTTTAGAACGCCATCGCCCTGACAGGCTTCGCAACGTCCTCCTTTGATATTGAATGAAAACCGCCCCGGTTGATAGCCGCGCTCTTTCGAGGTCGGTACTTCGGCGAACAACTCGCGCACGGGGGTGAACAAACCCGTGTAAGTCGCGGGGTTCGAGCGCGGGGTGCGCCCAATCGGTGCTTGATCGACATTAACCACTTTATCAAAATGCGCCAATCCGATGATGTCCTCGTGCGGTGCGGGCTCTTCCGATGCGCGGTTGATTTTGCGCGCAGCCGCCAGATACAGCGTTTCGTTAATCAGCGTGGATTTACCTGAGCCCGATACGCCCGTGACACAGGTCATCAAGCCCACGGGCAAATGCAAATCCACACTTTTGAGGTTGTTGCCCGTCGCGCCTTTGATGACCAATTCCTTATCGGTTTTCGGGCGGCGTTTTTTCGGCACTTCGATGCGGCGTTTGCCTGAGAGGAAATGCCCTGTCGCTGAATCAGGATGCGCTTCAATTTCCGCAGGTGTACCGCGCGCAACGATTTGCCCACCGTGCTCGCCCGCGCCCGGCCCCATATCCACCACATAATCGGCGGTGCGTATCATGTCTTCATCGTGCTCGACCACAATCACGGTGTTGTCCAAATTGCGCAGATGTTTCAAGGTTTCAATCAAACGGTCGTTGTCGCGCTGATGCAGACCAATCGACGGCTCGTCCAAAACATACATCACACCCGTCAAACCCGAACCGATTTGCGAAGCCAAGCGAATGCGCTGCGCCTCGCCACCTGAAAGCGTATCGGCACTGCGCTCCAAGGACAAATAATCCAATCCAACATTGTTGAGAAACTGCAAACGCAAAGTGATTTCTTTGATGATGCGATCGGCAATCTCGGCTTTCGCACCTTTGAGTGCGATGGTTTTAAAATACGCCAAGGTATCGCGCAAAGCCAAATGGGCGATTTCGTGTAGCGTACGCGCGGTTTTGCCATCGCCCACGCGCACATTGCGCGCCGATTCGCGCAGACGCGTACCTGCACAAGCGGGACACTGCTGCACGTTTTGCAACTTCGAGAGTTCCTCGCGGATGGTCATCGAGTCGGTTTCTTTGTAACGTCGCTCAAGGTTCGGAATCACGCCCTCAAAGGTATGCTCGCGCACCACCGCGCGCCCTTTATCCGATAAATAAGTAAAGGGAATGGTTTGCCGCCCCGAGCCGTAGAGAATTTTGTGTTGCGCTTCCTCGGTCAATTCCTCAAACGGCATGTCGATGTCAAAATTGTATTTGAGAGACAAACCCTGCATCATGCTGAACGAATAGACATTGCGCTTGTCCCAGCCTTTAATCGCACCCGAAGCGAGTGACAAACTCGGATGTGCGACCACACGTTTGGGGTCAAAAAAGGTCACATTGCCCAAACCATCGCATTCGGGACACGCGCCCATTGGGTTATTGAACGAAAACAAACGCGGCTCCAACTCGGCAATCGCGTAATCACAACCCACCTCAGGACAAGCGAATTTCGCGCTGAACAATTGCTCGACATTGCTGTCCATATCCACCGTGAGCGCGCGGCCATCGGCAAGGCGCAAAGCAGTCTCGAAACTTTCTGCCACACGTTGTTTCAAATCGGCATTGACTTTGATGCGATCCACCACAACTTCTATGGTGTGCTTGTCGTTTTTTTTCAATGTGGGTAAATTGTCCACATCGTAAATCTGCGGCGCGGAGGTATTGGCCGTGCCGCCACCCGAGCGCACGCGAAAGCGCACAAAGCCCTGCGCCTGCATCTGCGCAAATAAATCCTCATGCGAGCCTTTGCGATTGCTCACCACAGGAGCAAGTATCATCAATTTGGTGTCTTGAGGCAGTGCCAACACCGCGTCAACCATTTGCGAAACAGTTTGTGAGGCGAGCGGTTGATGGTGATGCGGGCAATACGGCGTGCCGACACGGGCAAACAACAAACGCAAATAGTCGTGAATTTCCGTCACCGTACCCACGGTGGAGCGTGGGTTGTGGCTGGTGGCTTTTTGTTCAATCGAAATCGCAGGCGACAATCCTTCTATCAAATCGACATCGGGCTTTTCCATTAGTTGCAAAAATTGCCGCGCATACGCTGACAGGCTTTCAACATAACGACGTTGTCCTTCCGCGTACAGGGTGTCAAACGCCAAACTCGATTTGCCCGAGCCCGACAAACCCGTGATGACGATGAGTTTTTGACGTGGTAAATCCAAATGGATGTTTTTGAGGTTGTGCGTGCGTGCGCCACGGATTTTGATTTCGTTCATATGCTTTGCTTTGATATTTGCGTGAAGATGAATGCGTTACAAACCGTTACATCATCCCCACGACAATCGGCTATCCAATCTGCTACTATAACGCTTTTTACTGACAATTGCCATGCGCCATGCATTCATAGGTACTTGACAAACCCCCAAAGAAATCCAACCGCACCATGACCCAACCTTCTGTCACTCAAACCCAACTCAACCCCCTTGAGCGCAGCATCAGCATTCGCCTTGCCTTGGTGTTTGCCCTGAGGATGTTCGGTTTATTCGTGGTGTTGCCCGTGCTCGCACCCTACGCGCTCGGTTTGCCTTTGGGATTTGGCTTCACAGACACCCCGATACCCTCGCAAACAGGCATGGCGATCGGTTTGGCAATGGGCGCGTATGGTTTGACCCAAGCCTTTCTCTACATCCCCTACGGATTGGCATCCGACAAATGGGGACGCAAGCCCCTCATCACCCTTGGTCTCATCATATTTGCCATTGGCAGTTTTTGGGCAGCCACCGCCGACAGTATTTATGGCTTGGCGATGGCGCGTGCCTTGCAAGGCATGGGAGCCATTTCCAGTGTCGTCGTGGCAATGGTTGCGGATACCACACGCACCGAAGTACGCACCCGTGCGATGGCGATGATCGGCATGTCGATTGCCTTCACCTTTGCGGTGTCATTGATTGTCGGTCCAATATTGTTTGACTGGGTTGGGATGCACGGCATATTCATACTCATCGGCGTGCTGGCATTGCTCGCGCTATTGCTGATTTGGTCAATTCCGCTCGCGCCTTTGGACGCCCATCACATGCCCATCAGTTCAAAACTCGCCATGCAACAAG
This sequence comes from Burkholderiaceae bacterium, assembly GCA_018261955.1. Taxonomy (GTDB): domain Bacteria; phylum Pseudomonadota; class Gammaproteobacteria; order Burkholderiales; family Burkholderiaceae; genus CTSOIL-112. The sequence goes on along the minus strand of JAGTRK010000002.1, from coordinate 70,012 downwards.
TACTCACAGACAAACGCCAATGGTTGCTCAACTTGGGTGTGTTTGTCCTGCACGCGGTACAAATGGCGATGTGGGTGGTGATTCCTTCACGTTTGATTGCATTGCAACTCACGCACCAACAAAGCACCGTGCTGTATTTAATCGTCATCCTCATCAGCATGGCGGCGATGGTGCCATTGATTATTCGCGCGGAGAAATACGGCAAAATGTTTGAAATCATGCGCCTTGCGATTGCATTCATCGTGCTCGCGCAAATTGGATTGGCGACGCAAACCGGTGGTGCATGGGCGATTGCGGGCGCATTGCTGTTGTTTTTTACAGGGTTTAATGTGCTCGAAGCCACTCAACCATCATTGCTGTCCAAACTCACCCACCCCGCCACCAAAGGCGCGGCATCGGGGGTCTATAACACCGTGCAAGCGCTCGGATTATTTGTGGGGGCAATGCTCGGCGCGTGGTTCAATGCGCACTGGGGGATGACGGGCTTGTTTGTGGGAACCGCCATCATGGCGTTGACATGGCTGGGCGCACATCAAGTATTTTCAAGCCACACGTACACCGCCACTCCCCACTCAAGTTAAGGCTTGATGCAACCGTGTGGATATATCCAAAAAAACCTCAAATGACAAACACCCCGAACGGTCAATAACCGCTCGGGGTGTTTCGCTTTTCGTCAATGCTGCTGAGATATCTGAACCGCTGAAGCAACGGTCAATTCGCAGGCATACTGTCAGGTACGTTTTGCGGCTGTGGAGCAGGTTGTTGGCTCATACATTCGGTTTTACTGGGGCAAATCCAACTAAAATCGTCGTCACGCCACAGACCGACCACTTTGTACGTGTCGTTAACCCAAGTACCCAAACCCAGCGTGGTGTACGACAAGACATTGCTATCGCCTTGCGCCAAACTCATCACGCCAAAGCCATTGCGCTTACCCAAGTAATATTCTCCATCATAATGACTGCCATTGGCCCACATAAACTTGCCCTCACCGTTCATCAAACCTTGAGCATAATTGCCCACATACACATCACGGAGTTCACCATTGATATACCACTGCATGGTACCTTGACCATGCGCGTAACCATTGAGGCAATTACCTGACCATTTGATACTCTCATTGGGCTGGGGATACGGATTCCAAACCTTACATTTCGAAGACAAATCTACCGACCAACTACCAGCAAATGAAACGTGTGCATACACAGTCAGTAGCAACAATAACACTATTTTTTTAATCATCACTTTCTCCTCGTATTGATCAAACCACAGTCGGTCATCACCGCCAACCAAGGGCACTGTTATCCACCGAAAAGTTTCAATACGCTTAATTTCGTTCTACCGATGGACTTACAATTTTTGATTGTACTATAACAAACAGCCAATCCACCTGAATCATGATTTTTTTCTACTGGTCTATCGCAAAAAAATCCACCTTCAACTCAATCAGGTGGATTTTTCAGTCGCGTTTTGAGTGGCGTTACACTGCGTCTGTACTGACCTCATTTTCCAAATCAAACGCTTGGTGCAATTCGCGCACCGCCAATTCCATGAATTTATCTTCGATAATCACAGAGATTTTGATTTCAGAGGTGGAAATCATTTGAATGTTGATGCCTGCGTGCGAGAGCGTGTCAAACATTTTACTCGCCACGCCCACATGTGAGCGCATGCCGATACCGACCGCCGAGACTTTCGCCACTTTGTCGTTGCCATCAACCGATGCCGCACCCACTGCGGGGGCGACGGTTTTGTTGATGAGTTCCATGGTTTTGTTGTATTCCGCGCGGTTGACCGTGAATGAAAAATCGGTCGTGCCGTTTTTGCTTTGATTCTGAATAATCATATCCACATCAATGTTCGCAGCAGCGATGGGACCCAAGATGCTGAACGCCACGCCCGGCATATCGGGTACTTGGTTCAAGGTGATTTTGGCTTCGTCGCGGCTAAACGCGATGCCAGAGATAACGGCTTTTTCCATGGTTTCGTCTTCCTCAAAAGTAATCAGGGTGCCAGAGTTGGCTTCAATATTGATGTCCATGTCGGGATCGGTCAGGCTTGAGAGCACACGGGTTTTAACTTGGTATTTACCCGCAAATTCGACCGAGCGAATTTGCAATACTTTCGAGCCCAAACTCGCCATTTCGAGCATTTCTTCAAAGGTGATTTTGTCCATACGGCGCGCGTTTTCGACCACACGCGGGTCGGTGGTGTACACGCCATCGACATCGGTGTAAATCAAACATTCATCGGCTTTAATCGCCGCCGCGACCGCGACCGCTGAGGTGTCCGAGCCGCCACGCCCCAAAGTGGTGATGTGATTGTCAGGGTCAACCCCTTGAAAACCTGTGATGATGACCACACGACCTTCGTCCAAGTCTTTTTTCACTTTCACACCATCAATCGACTCGATGCGTGCTTTCATAAACGCTGAGTTGGTGCGCACTGGGACTTGCCAACCCGTGTAACTAATCGCTGGCGTGCCAATGGCTTGCAATGCAATCGCGAGCAAACCGACCGAGACCTGCTCGCCCGTTGAGGCAATCATGTCCATTTCACGCGCGCTCATGTCGGCACATTTTGGGTTGATCTCCTTAGCCAAACCGAGCAAACGGTTGGTCTCGCCCGACATCGCTGAAGGCACGACCACCACTTGATGTCCTGCTTTGACCCATTTTGCCACGCGCCGTGCGACGTTTTGAATGCGCTCAACCGAGCCCATCGACGTGCCACCGTATTTGTGTACCACTAATGCCATTTTTGAATTTCCTTTTGAAATCAATGCAACCAACCCGTTAGGATACAGAGTGCCTGCACATAACTCAATAGAGTGGCTCTTGTTTGCGTGAATTTACTTGGTTTTCGCGGCGTTTACGCCTCATCGTAACCATTTGGGTTGCGACTTTGCCACACCCACGCATCACGACACATATCATTGATGGTGTATTCGGTTGCAAACCCGAGCAATTGGTGCGCCCATTCTGGATTGGCATACACACTCGCCACATCGCCCGCACGACGCGGTGCGATGCTGTAGGCAATCGGCTTGCCCGATGCCTGCTCGAATGCCTGCACCATTTGCAATACGGTCACGGGTTTGCCTGTACCAAGGTTCACGGTGAATGAGTCATTGCCCGCGAGCAGGTGATTGACCGCAAGCACATGCCCGCGCGCCAAGTCCATGACGTGGATATAGTCGCGCTCACCCGTGCCATCCGCTGTCGGGTAATCGTTACCAAACACGGATAGTTTTTCACGCAAACCAATCGCGACTTGCTGCACATAAGGCATCAGATTGTTGGGAACACCACGCGGATGCTCGCCAATTTGTCCCGATGGGTGCGCACCCACAGGATTGAAATAACGCAACATGGCGTAACGTAGCGTTTTGTCCGCCACCGCCACATCGCGGATGATTTGCTCCATCATCACTTTGGTCTGTCCATACGGATTGGTCGCCGACAAAGGCGCGTCTTCAGACATCGGTGGCACACCATGCTCGCCATACACGGTGGCGGACGAACTGAGCACGATGTGGCGCACATTCGCTTGCGCCATTGCGTCCAAAACTGAGAGTGTGCCGACCACGTTGTTTTGATAGTACGCCAGTGGTTTTTCGACCGACTCGCCAACCGCTTTGTGCGCGGCAAAGTGAATGACGGCTTGGATGTTGTGGGTTTTCAGCACATCCACCAACGCAGTTGTGTCTAAGACATCTTGCTCAATCACCGTGGGTTGCACGCCTGTGATGGCTTGGATGCGCTGTGCGACTTTGGGCGTGGAGTTGGAAAAATTATCAAGCAAAATCGGCGTGTGTCCCGATTTAATCAGCACCACCGCTGTGTGCGCGCCGATATACCCTGTGCCGCCCGTCAATAATATATTTGCCATACCACCCTAATCACTCTAAATTACATCGAAAAATGCTCGCCAAGGTACACCCGACGCACCGCTTCATTATTAACAATCTCTGCTGCATTACCCTGAGCGAGCACCGTGCCATCACTGATGATGTAAGCGCGGTCACAAATGCCGAGCGTCTCGCGCACATTGTGGTCGGTGATGAGCACGCCGATGTTGCGCTCCACCAAAAATTTAATGATGCGCTGAATATCAATCACCGCAATCGGGTCAACCCCCGCGAATGGTTCATCCAGCAGCACAAAACGCGGATTGGTCGCTAAGGTGCGTGCAATTTCCACACGCCGACGCTCGCCGCCTGAGAGCGCAGGTGCAGGGCTGTGTAGGATGTGACCAATCTGTAAATCACCCACCAATTGATTGAGTTGGCGGTTGATTTCGGTCAAATTCAATCGTTTGCCCTGCGCGTCACGCTGCAATTCAAGCACTGCGCGGATGTTTTCCTCCACCGTGAGTTTGCGAAAAATCGAGGCTTCTTGCGGCAAATACGACATGCCTTTGCGCGCACGCACATGCATCGGCTCGCGAATTAGGTTCTCGCCATCAAGTAGCACCGCGCCTTTGTCCGCGCCGACCAAGCCCATGACCATGTAAAAACTGGTGGTTTTGCCCGCACCATTTGGGCCGAGCAATCCGACGACTTCGCCGCTGTGGACATTGAACGACACATCCTTGACCACGATGCGTTTGCCATAGTGTTTTTGGAGGTTCTGTACCGAGAGCTCGTAGTGTGTGGCTTGCTGAGTTTGATTCATTTGCCCCCCTGCTTGCCTGCATTGCTTTTTGGCGAAATCAACACATGCGTGCGTCCTTGCCCCTTGGTATTGGTTTCAAATACTTCGGTCAATTGGTTGTAAGTCAGTTCTTCAGCATCGATTTGGTCGATGAGTTTGCCTTTGGCATCAAAGCGTTGCGCACGCGCGCGCTTTGCCAAAACGATGACGTTGTTTTTGCCATCGTAGAGCAATTGCTCTGCTTGCGCTTTCATGATTTCGTTGCTGCCATCGCGTTTTTGCTGGAAATGCACCAAGCCATTTTCCCCGCCTTTTGCCGTTGCGTATTGGTAGCCCTCGGGGTCAACCAAAGTATCGACCGTATCCGATTGAATTTGCATCGTACCCTGTTGCAAGACCACACGTCCTGTAAAACGCGCGCTTTGCGTGACATCACTGTACTGTGCCGTGTCCGCCTCGATGGTGAACGGTTGGCTTCTGTCCGTCAGTACGCCATCCGCACCGCCGACCACCGTCGTGCCCAATGCAAGTGCGCCAAAGGTCAAACAAAATAAGGAGAATTGAATTTTTTTCATATATTTTCTAAAAGCTCTGTGGGGTTATTTGCGCACCGCATTGACGATTTCGGCTTTGATGCGTTCGACTGGTTGCGCATCCGTTTGCCCACCACCCATTTCTAAATCGCGCAATTGGTAATCATAACGAAAGCGTTTTCCGGTCACAGTGCTCGCGCCATTGGTCATCACAAATGCTTCATCACTGCTGGCCAAGCCTTGGTTCATATGCACTTGCATTTTTTCGGTGGTCAACGTCATGTCTTGGTTTTTGCCATCGGACTCGCGCTGCAAAAACACACTGCCCGATAAATCAACGATTTTTTCCGCACTGTTCCAAATGGCTTTTTGCGCTTTGACCACCACCTTGGGCTGGCCATCCACGGTCGAAACGAGGACGACATCTTGGCCACTAAGGTTTTGGTTGCCAAAATGCTCAATGTGGTTCATGGTCGCTTGATACATCAGTTTGCCGTTGTCACTGGTTTGGGTCAACTCAGCACTCTCGGCATAACCGTCCATGCGGTCAAGTGGTTGATTTTGCACCACAGTTTGGGCGCTCATGTCTTTGCGCACCCACCAATAACTCCCACCTGCAATCGCAATGAGTATCAGTAGATACACCACATTGGGCAAATTAAAACGCCGCCAGTATTGCCAACGAGAAAAAGCCATTTAGACAATCTCCAATTGAGGCAAAACATTCATATCCAAATACGGCGCATACGCCGCCAATAATTTATCTTGCGCAAACAATATCAATTCGGCCAACTCACGCACCGCGCCCGCGCCGCCTGATTGCGCCGTCACCCAATGCGCAGCCGAGCGCGCCAAGTGATGTCCATTGGGCACACTCACCGCCAAACCGACCGCACGCAATATCGGCAAATCAATCACATCATCGCCGATATACGCACACTCGCTCAACGCCACGCCCTCTGTTTGCAGCAATCTTGCCAATGCCGCGCCTTTGTCCTGCGCGCCTTGCAACACATGATGGATTTTTAAATCCTTGGCACGCGCCGCAGTCACGGGCGAGTCGCGTCCGCTGATAATCGCCAACTGAATACCCTGCTCGCGCAACAATTGCAAACCCAAACCGTCTTGCACATAAAACGATTTGACCACCTCGCCCTTGGCATCGTAATCCAAATAGCCCGTGGTCAAGACACCATCAACATCGAGAATCAACAGTTTGATTTTTTGTGCGCGCACGATAACGGCATCGCTCGGCATCGCGGCCACAGGGCGATAGAGCGCGTCGTTGCTCGGTTTGAAGTTTGAATGATGGGTCATGCGCGTGTCCTCACACCACTTTGGCGGCAAATAAATCGTGGATATTCAGCGCACCGATGAGTATCTGCGCCTCATCAACCACCAAAACTTGACTGATGTGGTGACGCTGCATCAATTCAACCGCAGACACCGCGAGCACATCTTGGGTGATGGTGCGCGGGTTGAGCGACATCACCTCATCGACAGTTAAGGTGCGCACATCCACACCTTTTTCAAACAAACGGCGCACATCGCCATCGGTCAATACACCCAAGACTTTATGCGCAGAATCGACAATCGCCACCATGCCCAATTGTTTTTTACTGATTTCTAATAAACTGTCGGTCAAACTCGCACCCGATTGCACGGCAGGAATACTTTTCCCCGTGCGCATCACGTCACTGACATAGGTCAAGAGCTTTTTACCGAGCGAACCACCCGGATGCGAGCGCGCAAAGTCCTCTTCATTGAACCCACGAATTTTGAGCAAGACCACTGCCAGCGCATCGCCCAGTGCCAATGCGGCTGTGGTGCTCGCGGTCGGTGCTAAATTTAAAGGACAGGCTTCCCGTTTGACCGCGACCAAAATATGCGCATCGGCCAATTTCGCCATCGGCGAATCGATGTCGCCTGTGACCGTAATCAGTTTTGCACCTGAGCGTTTGACCAAGGGCAAAATCGCCAGCAACTCATCGGATTTGCCCGAATTAGACAAAGCCAGCATCACGTCCTCAGGCATGATCATGCCCAAATCGCCGTGGCTCGCTTCTCCTGGATGAACGAAAAATGCAGGGGTGCCCGTGGAAGCCAAAGTCGCGGCAATTTTGCGCCCAATGTGACCCGACTTACCCATACCCGAGACCACCACACGACCTGTACACGCCATGATGAGTTCAATCGCTTTGATAAACTGCGCGTCCAAATGTGCGGACAAATCTGTGAGCGCGCTTGACTCTATGTGCAGCACATCACGTGCGGCATTTAGAATATCATCGGTGTGCATTTTTTTCATGACGGTGGGCGGAGAATTTTGTTATTATCAAGAAGGAAATTATTCCGAAGTATAACGTTTTTAGCCTTGCTCCACAACGTTAGCCAGTTGATAACTTAATTAAGAAGCCATGTACGGATTATCCTTTACCGTCCTCATCCTCTCCATCGTCGTTTTTGCCGTGGTGGTGTTTCGCTACCTGCAATTGCCGCCGATTTTGGGCTACCTCACCGTAGGGGTGCTCATCGGACCGTACGCACTGAAACTGTTGCCTGACCCTGCATCGGTCGCGCATTTTGCTGAACTGGGCATTGTGTTTTTGATGTTTACCATCGGTTTGGAGTTCTCCTTACCCAAACTCAAAGCCTTGCGCCGTTTGGTACTGGGCTTGGGCGGTGCACAAGTGGGCGCAACCATGCTGCTGTTTGGTCTGTTGGGTTGGGGGCTCAACCGCTTTTTGCCTGCCGAATTGAGCATGAGCGGCGCGGGTTGGTTCGCTTTGGGTGGCGTTTTGGCGATGAGTTCGACCGCGATTTTGATGAAATTATTGACCGAGCGTTTGGAGTTGGACTCAGCGCATGGACGCAATATTTTCGGTGTGCTGTTGTTTCAAGATTTGGCGGTCGTGCCGCTGTTGATTTTAATTCCCGCTTTGGCACAAACGGGACAATCCGATGGCGCATTGTTTGCTCAACTCGCTTGGGGCGTGTTTAAAACCGTCTTGGTCTTGGTCGTACTCTTGGGTTTGGGGCAAAAGCCGATGCACGCGTGGCTCACCATCGTGGTGCGTCGCCGCTCCAGTGAATTGTTCATGCTCAATTTGTTTTTGATGACCTTGGGTTTTGCTTGGCTCACTGAGAAGGCGGGTTTGTCATTGGCTTTGGGCGCGTTCATCGCGGGGATGTTGATTTCTGAAACCGAGTATCAAATCCAAGTTGAAGAGGACATCAAACCGTTCAAAGACATTCTGCTGGGTCTGTTTTTCGTCGCTATGGGGATGCAGTTGGATGTGATGTTGGTGTTGCGCGAATGGTTGGCGGTGCTGTGTGTGCTGGTGTTGTTGCTGACGATTAAATTTGCGCTTGTGCTCGGTCTGGTGCGCGCCTTCGGGCAATCCACGGGCAATGCCATTCGCACCGCACTCGCACTCGCGCCTGCGGGCGAGTTTGGCTTGGTATTGCTGAATTTGTCTTTGGGCAACGCCCTGCTCAATCCAACGGTGGCGCAATGGGTACTCGCCGCCATCGTACTGTCGATGTTCCTCACGCCTTTCATCCTCAAATACGCCGATAAAATCGTCTTTCGCGTCACCCGCTCTGAATGGTTGCTGCAATCGTTGCAACTGACGCATGTCGTCAGTCACAGTATGGAAGCCCACGACCACGTGATTATCGCGGGCTTTGGACGCAGTGGCAAAACCTTGGCACGACTGCTCAAGGAACAACACGTGCCGTACATGGGGATTGATGCAGACCCCGAAAATGTGCAACGCGGCATTCTCAAAGGACACGATGTGGTTTATGGCGACATCACGCGCAAAGAAAGCCTGAGCGCGGCAGGTGTCGATCGCGCCCGCGCTTTGGTCATCACCTATATCGAGCCGCGTGCGGCATTGCATGTATTGCACCATGTGCGCGAACTCAATCCAAATTTGCCTGTGATTGTGCGCACCTTGGATGACTCGTATTTAGAGCAATTACAAAGTGCAGGCGCGGTGGCGGTGGTGCCTGAGATTTTAGAGGGCAGTTTGATTTTAGCCACACAAACGCTATTGAGCGCGGGTGCGACACCGCAAGATGTATTGGCGTTTATCGCTGAACAGCGGCGCGGTCGTTATGACTTACTGCGTCAACATTTTGATGAAGAGTCCGACCCATTTGGTATGAGTTCTGCCACACCCGCAGCGGTTGCAAAATCGAGTAAACCTAGCGCCACTCAAACCATTGAGCCGACCGAACACGCCACACGTTTATCCGATGAAAGTTTGTGGACAGATCAAACACTGAGCACATTGCCTTTATCCGCATGGCGGGTGACCGTCAAACGTGTGATTCGTGGTTTGAACGAATTGGATTTATCGCCTGACCCTGTGCTGCACGAAGGCGATGAAATTTACTTTGTCGGTCGAACCGAGGATGTGCGCCATGCCGCGCAGGCTTTGAATGGTGAGATTTAAAATTGCACCCGAAATAAGTCCATGCCCACCGATAAGCCGGATTCTGTGAGCATTTACCTTGCGATAAACACCGACAATCATTCCTCTACGTGGCGCGTTACCGCGCCACTTTAGCCATCTACCCGCACGCTCAGCGAGCCGCCTCAATGCGTGCCTATTTGATGTTGCTCCCGATAGAGGTTACCGCGTTTCACCGTAACTCAATACGCTCGTCTCTGTGGCCCTATTCCTCACCTTATACCTTGCGGATTTCAGCGGACGGCTGTTAGCCGCTATCGTGCTCTGTGGAGTCCGGACTTTCCTCCCGCATCGTTGCCGATGCCAGCGATTGTCTGGTGGGCATGAAGTGCGATTATAGCACGGGCAAACATGAAAAAGCCGCCCATCTCTGAGCGGCTCCAAAGTACGATGACCTGTCGCTTATTGACCTTTGAGTTCTTTGCGCAAAATTTTTCCCACATTCGATTTAGGCAATTCAGTGCGAAATTCAATGGCCTTGGGACGCTTGTAGCCTGTTAAATGGTCTTTTAGGTAACTTTGCAATTCTTCAACCGTTAAACTCTCATCTTTTTTGACGATGAATAATTTCACTGCTTCGCCCGAATGCTCATACGGCATACTGATGGCGGCGGCTTCCAATACTTTGGGGTGAGACACTGCCGCCTCCTCCACCTCGTTTGGATAGACATTAAAACCCGATACCAAAATCATGTCTTTTTTACGATCCACAAGTTTGACAAACCCTTGCTCATTCATCACACCAATATCGCCTGAGCGGAAATATCCATCGTCAGTCATTACCAACGCGGTTTCATCAGGACGTTGCCAGTAGCCTGCCATGACTTGTGGGCCACGAATACAGATTTCACCTGACTCGCCCAAAGGCACTTCACGCCCATCATCGTCCAAAATGGCGATGTCGGTGGATGGCAATGGCAAACCTGTGTAACCTGTGTATTCGGTTGCCAGCACCGGATTAAACAACGCACCTGGACTGGTTTCGGACAGACCATACGCCTCAATAATCGGCTTACCTGTGCGTGCGTAAAACTCCTCAGCCACGGCACGTTGTACTGACATCCCACCACCCAAAACCACGCGCAGTTTTGATGTGTCAATTTTATTGAATTCTGGGTGGTGAATCAATGCGTTAAACAAGGTATTGACCGCTGGGAACACATGCACGGGGTGCTTTTCTAAATCCTGAATCATGGCGTGAATATCGCGCGCATTGGCAATCAATAACAATTGCCCACCAATGTGCATGGCATACATCGCGCCCGCTGTGAACCCAAAAATATGATACAACGGTAAAGCCTGTAAAAATACAGCTTGCTCGTTGGCATCCATGCTCTCAAACGCAGGTGCGCACCACGCGGTCACTTGCATCACATTGGCAATCAAATTGCCGTGTGTGAGCATCGCGCCTTTTGCCACGCCCGTTGTCCCGCCTGTGTATTGCAAAAAAGCCAAATCATCGTGTGTGAGCGCGACTTGGGTCATGTGTAAACGCGCGCCATCGGCCATGACGCGTTTGAATGAAATGGCTGAATCAATATTCCAATCGGGAATCATTTTTTTCACGTATTTTAGGGCAAAATTTACAAGGTGCCCTTTTACCCCCATCAAATCACCCAGTTTGCTGACCACAATGTGTTTGAGTTCAGGCGTGTGCGGCAGGGCTTTTTCCAACGTGGTGGCAAAATTATCCAGTAAAAAAATGGCTTTTGCGCCCGAATCTTTGAGCTGATGACCCAATTCATCGGGTGTGTACAAGGGATTGACATTCACCACACAAAATCCCGCGCGCAAAATCGCCGCCACCACGACGATGTATTGCAAACAATTGGGCATCATCACCGCCACGCGGTCAGATTTTTGTAAACCCAGCTGCTGTAACCACGCGCCGATGTGCTCGGAAATCTGCTTGGTTTGCGCGTAGGTTAAAGTTTTTTCCATGCTCATCGCCAAGGTGCGCGAACCAAAACGCTCAAATGCGTCATCATAAAGTGCCGCAATAGAAGAGAATTGATTGGGGTTGATTTCAGCAGGAATCTCACCATACTGACTGAGCCAAGGTTTATACATTTGCTTTATTCCTATCGTGTGTTTTTGATTTAATTATTGATGGTGCGTCGCACAATCTTGTAAAAATATAGCATTTTTCTTGTCGTCACGGTGAATATTTGTTCTTATCGTGTTAAATAAACGTTTTTTAAAGCATTTACCATCATTTAAGCACAATAAATCACATCGTAAAATTATTGCAAAAACACTGCCAAAAGCACTTGCAATCTCGTTGAATGGTGCTATTCTATATCCAAGGGCGAGGTTTATCGCAAATGCTTTTTCAACACTGCACCCGAGAAGGGTTTGCAGACATCACGGAGGTTCAATATGAACATACAACTCACAGGTCACCATGTCGAAGTCACTCCCGCTTTGCGTGAACATCTCGTCGAAAAATTAGAACGGGTAAAACACCATTTCGATCATGCCGTTGAAGTGAAGGCAATTTTTTCAGTTGAAAAAAACCTACAAACAGCCTCCTTGCGCTTGCGTTCAAACGGGCATGATTTTCATGCCGAAGACTCTCAAGAAAACCTGTACGCCGCGATTGATTTGGCAGTGGATAAATTGGACAAACAAGTCATCAAACACAAAAAGAAACTCAACGATGTCTCTCATGACACCGCCAAACGCGCCACTGCTTAATTTTGTTTCAATTTGAGCAAATCAAGCCTTGCATCCGTGCAAGGCTTTTTGCTGTCTAAGCACTCATCCCGCGCCACTTGACCGCAGTCATGCACCGAGATATTCAAACGCACGCATCATTTTTTGACTAAAATACACACAAACACATCAACACATTTAAAGGATATCCATGAATCCCACCCAAACCGCCGCATGGGCGAGCCTTAATGCCCACAAAAAGAACCTCACCGCACTGAGTTTGGAGCAACTGCGCCAAGCCGATGCCACGCGTGCTGAACGTTATAAAATCTGTTCTTGTCACATCGAATTGGACTACTCGCGCCACCACATCACGGATGAAACGCTGGTATTGTTTGAACAACTATTGAATGAGCAGGGTTGGCGCGCATGGCAAAAAAAAATGTTTTCAGGCGAGTCCATTAATACCTCCGAAAATCGCGCGGTACTGCACGTGGCATTGCGCGGCTCGTACACAGGCGCGGACAGCAAACTCGTGCAAGAAGTTGCCGATACGCAAGCGCGCTTTTTCGGCTTTGCCGATGCGGTGCGCAATGGCGAGGTCAAAGGGCACAGTGGACAGACCATCAACGATGTGGTCAACCTCGGCATTGGCGGTTCGGACTTGGGGCCACGCCTGATTTGCCACGCTCTGGCGGATGTGTCTGCACAACCACGCGTGCATTTCGTCGCCAATATTGACCCGATTGAACTGGCGCGCACCTTAAGCACACTGGATCCTGAGCGCACTTTATTCATCCTCTCGTCCAAAAGTTTCTCGACCATGGAAACTCAGGTCAATGCGCAGGCCGCACATGCTTGGCTGTGCACGCATTATCAAACCAGTATGACGGACAGTATCGGCATCGCAATCAAACAAGCACATTTTTGCGCCACTTCAAACAACACCCAAGCCGCCAGCGCGTGGGGCATCACAAGCGAGCGTTGCTACACTCTGCCCGAGTGGGTTGGCGGACGGTTTTCTTTGTGGTCTGCAATCGGTTTATCGATTGCCATCGCGCTCGGCGTCGAGCAATTCAAACAACTGCTCGCGGGCGCACACGAGATGGATGAACATTTTCTCAACACCCCATTTGCCAACAACATGCCCGCGATGCTCGCCTTGCTCGGCGTATGGTACGGCAACTTTCACGGAACACAAGTGCATGGTGTCATCAGTTATGCCGAACGCTTGCGCTACTTTGCCGACTACTTGCAGCAACTCGAAATGGAATCGAACGGCAAATCCACCGACAAACAAGGCGAGTCAATTAACTACGCCACTGCGCCTGTGCTGTTTGGCGGGTTGGGCACGGTGACACAACACAGTTTTTTCCAACTCCTGCATCAAGGACGTGTACGCGTGCCGTTGGATATCATCAGTGTCGAACCAGACAACAACCCTGCTTACATAGGTGATACCCGCACAGAAGACTTGCTTTTATTTGCTCGCGCACAATCGGATGCGCTCGCTTATGGCATCAACGCACTGCCCGAAACATTGCGCGTCGAGTGGCAAAGCAAACCCTCGTACAGCCATTTCCCCGCCAATCAACCCAGCTCGCGCATTCATCTGAGTAAATTTGATGCGCGCACTTTGGGCGCACTCATCGCACTGTACGAGCACAAAACCTTTTTACAAGGCGTGGTGTGGAACATCAATAGTTTTGACCAATGGGGCGTAGAATTGGGCAAAGTCATGTTTGGGGCTATGAAAAAGCAATCTGCTTAAAAAAACACTTGCAAAACTCTGGCAAAATATGGATAATGTCGTTCTCACGCCGAGGTGGTGGAATTGGTAGACGCGCCGGACTCAAAATCCGGTTCCGAAAGGAGTGGGGGTTCGATTCCCCCCCTCGGCACCAGTTAAATAATCAGCAACACCCATGATTAGAAAAAGCCCTGTAAACATCAATGTTTGCAGGGTTTTTTGTTGTCTATTGGTAACGTGAGTTACAAAAAATTTTGTGTGTGGGATATGAGCAAACAGTCGAAAACGCACGGAATATCCAACGCATCTTAGCGCATCACCGTCATGTCCCGCTCACCGCGTACATTTCATCAATTTGTCATCAGTCTTTAATCACTTCGTCATATTTGCCCACTACCATACGCCACAATAAAGACGACGATAAAGGAGGTGGCTATGGACACACAGATAACTTTGAGGAAGCAATCCAAACAACACCGCACCCTGTGGATTTCGGATGTGCATTTGGGTACGCGCAATTGCCAAGCGCGCGCCTTGCTGGACTTTATAGCGCACAATGAGGCGGAGACAATTTATTTGGTTGGCGACATTATCGATGGCTGGCAATTGAAAAAACGTTGGTACTGGCCACAAGCCCACAACGATGTGATTCAAAAACTCTTGCGCAAAGCGCGTAAAGGCACGCGGATTGTCTATATCACGGGCAACCATGATATGTTTATCCGCGACTTCATTGAGAAGTTGGATGAGGGCGATGGACGCATACCGAGCATCGAAATGGGCGGGATTGAGTTTGTCGATGAGGTGATTCACACCACAGCCGATGATCGAAAGATTTGGATTTTGCACGGTGATTTATTTGATGGCGTGGTGCAAAACATGCAGTGGTTGGCAAAAATTGGCGACGAGTTGTATATGTTCGCGCTCAAAGCCAACCGTTGGCTCAATTTGTGGCGCGCCAAAATGGGTTGGGAATACTGGTCGCTGTCGCAGTTCCTCAAAGACCGTGTCAAAAATGCGGTCGCCTACATCGACAGTTTTGAAACTGCGGTTGCCAGTGAAGCGCAACGCCGTGGTTGCCAAGCGGTGCTCTGTGGTCACATCCATAAAGCACAGATGCGCGACATCAACGGTGTTACCTACCTCAATTCAGGCGATTGGGTCGAGAGTTTAACAGCGGTCGCTGAGGATGCGCAAGGTCAGTTGTCGATTATTGAATGGGGCAAATTGAGTCATCGCACCCTCGAAGTTGCACCTGTGACCACCGACGTGATTGCGGTACCCGAACCTGAGCACGATCAAGCATGGGCGGCGAGTGTGGCGAATATATTGCGTACCACGCGCAGAGCCTTTTTACAACCAAGCGCACATTGGGTGAGCCTATGAACATCATGATTGTGACCGATGCTTGGGAACCACAGGTCAATGGCGTGGTGCGCACCATTCAAGCGACCAACCGCGAGTTAACGCGCATGGGACATGAAGTTTCGATGATTACACCCCTGAGTTTCACCACGGTGGCGTGCCCGACTTATCCTGAAATCCGACTGTCGCTACTTCCCTACCGTCGTTTGGCGCAGATGATGGCAGAGTCGCAACCCGATGCGATTCACATCGCCACCGAAGGCCCTTTGGGCATGGCAGCGCGCCGTTATGCCCTCAAGCATCGCTTGCCGTTTACCACGGCGTACCACACCCGTTTTCCCGAATACGTCAAAGCGCGCTTTGCGATTCCACTGGCTTGGACGTATCGATTTTTACGTTGGTTTCACGCCCCTGCACAATACATGCTCGCGCCCACTCAGGTGGTGATGGATGATTTGAAGCTTTATGGTTTTACCAATGTCGCGCTGTGGGCACGCGGTGTGGACACCGAGTTGTTCTACCCACACCCCACCAATATACTCAACACTGAAAACCCGATTTATTTATACGTTGGGCGCGTGGCGATTGAAAAAAACATTGATGCGTTTTTACAACTGAATCTCAAAGGCAGCAAGTGGGTGGTCGGCGAAGGCCCTGAATTGGCACGTTTGCAAAAACAGTACCCCGACGTGAACTATTTGGGCGTACTCACGCAAGACGAGTTAGCAAAAGTCTATTCGTCCGCCGATGTGTTTGTATTCCCCAGTTTGACCGACACCTTTGGTTTGGTACTACTGGAGGCACTGGCATGCGGTACGCCCGTGGCGGCCTATCCTGTGACAGGACCAATTGATGTGATTGGCGACTCACCCGCTGGCGTGATGGACAACGACTTGCAACGTGCTTGTGAGCGCGCTTTGAACATCCCTTCTGAAGTGGCACGCGCCCATGCCGAACAATTTTCATGGCGCGCGTGTACCCAAGAATTTTTAAGTTTTCACACGAGCACACAGACCAACGCAACGATAAACCATGCTGTTTTATCAACGCAATAATATGGCTCAGGTGATGTTTTTAACGTTTAATACACATTATTTTTAAAGGAACAATATGCACACCCCTCATCTCACACAACGCCGTAAAATCCTCAAAGCACTCAGTGCAGCACCTTTATTGCCATTGGGCGGTATGGGCGCATTGTTTAATCAAAACACCGCACACGCTGCCCCAGCCCTATCCTCGATAGGTGAATTTGTATCAGCCACATTCAAAGGCATGGGCGCGCCAAATTTGGACAACCCAGCGAAAATGGCGATCAATCATGTTGCATCCAAACTCACGGTCAAATACAGCACAGGACACGCCCAAACCTACAACCTCGGCTACGAGTCGTTTTTTCTCACGGGTGATTTAGTCCCTGATGGCAAAGGCGGTAAAACCCTTGCAGGTGGCAACTACAACATCAAAAACCAACCAATTATGGATCGCTCGGTGTCAGGCAAAGAGCGTCAACTGTTTTCCGATGCGCCAGATGGCACATCGCTATTGACTTTACCTAATGCCAAAGTCAACGGTGTGAAAGGCAAGCCCGTATTCGCTGTGGTGCAATTTGAATACGTCACCCGCGATTTAGCCAATGCGGACAACTACGGCAAAGTGCCTTCACCGATTGCGGTACTCACGCTGGATCAAGACCCAAAAACGGGCAAACTGTCTTTGGTCAAATACCACAATGTCGATACGTCCAAAGTACAAGGTCTATGGATTACCTGCGGTTCGAGTTTATCGCCGTGGGGCACGCATTTATCGAGCGAGGAATACGAGCCAGATGCGTTTAACTCAGATGACAAACAACTCAAAGCCTTTTCAAAAAACCTGTTTGGTGACGAATCCACTGCCAAAGCCTATCACTACGGCCATTTACCAGAAGTAGTGGTTAATCCAGATGGCACAGGCACAATCAAGAAACACTACTGTTTGGGGCGTATTTCACATGAATTGATTCAAATGATGCCCGATGAGCGTACTGCGTTGATGGGCGATGATGCGACCAACGGCGGATTGTTCATGTTTATTGCCGACAAAGCACGGGATTTATCCGCAGGTAATTTATATGTCGCTAAGGTTGGCGCAGGTTCTAGCGTTGACCCAACAGCAGTACCCACACCCATCACATGGATTCATTTGGGACATGCTACCAGTGATGAAATTAAAAAAATGGCAAATACACTCAAACCCACCGACATCATGGATGTGCGCAAAGAAGACCCCCTTGACGCAACGTTTACCAAAGTCTGGCTCAACGGCAAAGCCAACTGGATCAAAGTCAAATCGGGGATGGAAAAAGCCGCCGCATTCCTCGAAACCCACCGCTATGCGGGCTTGATGGGGGGCTCTATGGCTTACACCAAAATGGAAGGCACAACGGTCAATGTGCGTGACAAAGTCGCTTACTCCGCCCTGTCCTACATCAAAGACTCCATGGTCAAAGGCGGCAAAGGCTGGTACGCAGGCAGTGGCATTGCCTTGGACAAAGCCCTCAACGCAGGCGGTGTGATGGCACTGAACCTCAAAGGTGGGCAAAAAGACAGTTCAGGCAAACCGATTCACAGCGAATGGGTCGCGGCCGATACCAAAGCCTTGATTGTCGGCGAAGACTTGGCGACACCCGATGCACTCGGCAATACCGCACACGCAGACAAACTCGGCAATCCAGATAATCTGAAGTTCTCTGAAAAACTGCGCACATTGTTTATCGGCGAAGACAGCGGGATGCATGTCAACAACTTCTTATGGGCATACAACGTGGACACCACAGAATTGACACGCATTATGTCGGTACCATCTGGCGCGGAAGCAACAGGGTTATTTGTCGCGGACAATATTCATGGTTACACCTACATCATGAGTAATTTCCAACACGCGGGCGATTGGGAAAAAATCCACAGCATCGTGCAACCCGCGCTTGACCCCATCATCCGCGCCAACTACAAAGACCGCTACGGCGCGGCGGTTGGCTACCTCACTGCACAGGCGAGCAGCATTAAATTGTAAGGCTTCATGTGCGTGCCCATTGCAACGTTCAAGGGCACGATTGACAACGGCAAATCAATTCAGATTTGCCGTTTTTTTAAATTCATACTATGAACCCAGATGATGCAATAGACCGCTCATCAATAGGTGTGAAGTCGTGCAAATAATGACTTGCATAGCAGGTTTAATTTCACCTATTGGGTTAAAATCGCTCCACTGAAATGGCTAAGCCATATGGCATCATCTGCGTCGTTACTCAACCCTTGAATACATTGAGTATTCAAGGGTTTCGCGCCTCGCATCTGATGCCATATGGCTTAGCCATTTCAGTGTTCTATTGCATCATCTGGGTTGAACCACGCGGATGGTGCTGGGCATGGATATTTTTCAATCGCTCTTGGGCGACGTGGGTGTAAATCTGCGTGGTCGAGATGTCCGAATGTCCGAGCAACATCTGCACCACACGCAAATCCGCGCCGTGATTCAGTAAATGCGTGGCAAACGCATGACGCAAGGTATGCGGTGAGATGATGGACAAAGGGATGCCCACCTGTACCGCGTATTTTTTAATCACATGCCAAAACATCTGCCGCGTCATCGCGCCGCCGCGCGCCGTGACAAACACCTCATCGCAAGTGCGTCCATGTAACAACGCCACCCGCGCACCGTCCAAATATTTTTTCAGACGTTCGCCCGCATCTTCGCCAAAAGGCACCAGTCGGGTTTTATTGCCCTTGCCCGTGATGCGCAACACGCCATCATTCAAACTCACATCCAACATGCGCACGCCAACCAACTCAGTCACGCGCAAGCCGCTGGCGTACATGAGTTCGAGCATCGCGCGGTTGCGCACGCCCAAATCGCTCTCATCAGGCGCATTGAGTAAATCTTCAACTTGTTGCTCAGACAGACTTTTGGGCAAGCGTGCCAATGGCTTGGCGAGCACCAAATGAATGGTTGGGTCATCATGGCGCAGATGACTTTGCAAAGCCCATTGGAAAAACCGTTTGAAACTACCGATTTTGCGATTGCTCGAAGTGGATTTTTTGACCGATTTATTGACGAAGATGTGCGCAAGGTAGGCTTCAATGTCTGCCGATTGTGCGGTTTGTAAACTGCGCCCACGTGTTTGCAAAAACTTTGCCAATTGGCGCACATCCGAGCCATAACTGGCGAGCGTGTTTTCAGACAAACCGTGCGCGAGCCACAATTGGCTACAAAACTGGTCAATGAGTTGGTCTATCAGTGCGTTTTCGGCATCCGCCAATTTGGTCGCGTCAGCCCCTACATCAGTCATAGACGATGCCTTCTTGTGCCAGCAACCAGCGTTTCACCCCGACATAAAAGCCGCCATCATTGTGCGCAAAACCACCGATGCCATTGGTCGCGACCACTCGATGGCAAGGCACAATCAGCGGATACGGATTTGCACCACAGGCACCACCGACCGCGCGCGGCGCACCGCAGGCGATGAGCTGTCCGACTTGTTTGTAGGTCAAGGTCTGCCCGTTTTCAAGTGAGGCAATCACGCGCCAAACTTTGTTTTGAAATTCCGTACCTTGTTCCAACAAAGGCAAATCAAATTTGAAATTCGGATTGGAAATAAAGGCTTTGACCTGCTCGCTGGCGCGCGCCGCCAATTCACAATCGGGTTTTTGCGCTTGGGTGTCGGCGGGTAGATAAATGAATTCTTGAATATGCGTTCGGGCGGGATTTAGACGTATGCCCACCGCGCCGAATGGGGCTTTAACGATGGCGTTAAAACCCTGAGGTTTGATATCAACAGATGATTGGCGCATATCCCACTCCTTATCAATAAAGTTTATTTAACCCAGATGATGCAATAGAACACTGAAATGGCTAAGCCATATGGCATCAGATGCGAGGCGCGAAATCCTTGAATACTCAATGTATTCAAGGATTGAGCAACGACGCAGATGATGTCATAGGGCGACGCCATTTCAGTGGAGCGATTTTAACCCAATAGGTGAAATCTAAACCTGCCATGCAAGTCATTATTTGCACGACTTCACACATATTGATGAGCGGTCTATTGCATCATCTGGGTTAATATTGGCCGCAACCCAAGCGATTTTTACAACGGTTTAAACACGCAACGGCTACGGGTATAGTTTAAACGTTTCTGTGTCTTTTATCCAACGCACTTCATCCATGCTTGCCAAGTGTTCCAAATCCTCTGGCGTGGTGGTGGCATCGTCCACCCATTCACGCAACAACGGCGAGCCATTGATGAGGTCAATCGCCAATCGGTCATGCTCGTATTCGTAAGCAAAATCGCGCCACAGTGGGTAGTCTGGTTGTAGCGTACGGATGGCTTTAAACGCCAACGCCATCAATCGCCAAGGGCGGAATTCATGGTGGTTGTACGAGGGGTGATCCACGTGAATTTGTAAACCTTGACAAAGTTTTCCTTGGTGTTTATGAAAAGTTGGCTCAAACCAAATTGGGCGCAGAATACAGCCTTGCAACCACTGCGGTGCCATGTTTTGCATTTGCGTCAACACCGTATCCGCATTGATATCGGGCGCACCAAATAGTTCCAAAGGTCGCGTGGTACCGCGCCCTTCAGACAACGTCGTGCCTTCTAACATCACTGTGCCCGCATACGCGCGCGCCATCGACAGGTTCGGCGCGTTCGGACTGGGGTTAATCCAGCTGCGTTGGTGTTGTGGCCAACCATAATCGGGCGCAGCCTCAAAGTCCCAGTTTTGCATCGGAATCACGCGATAATCCACGTCAATATTGAAGATTTTGACAAACCAATGCGCCAACTCGCCCATGGTTAAACCATGACGCATGGGCATTTCGCCCGCGCCCACAAAGCTCTCCCATCCTGTACGCAAAGTCAAGCCTTCTACAGGTCGCCCTGCTGGATTGGGGCGATCGAGTATCCAAACCGTTTTATGATGTTTGGCCGCCGCCTCTAAAACATAGCGCAGGGTTGTGATGAAGGTATAAATACGGCAACCCAAATCCTGCAAATCGACCAACAACACATCAAAACTCGCCATCATCGCATCGGTCGGGCGACGCACTTCGCCATACAAACTGAATACAGGAATGCCGTGTTTGGGATCCGTGAAATCGGGTGACTCCATCATATTGTCCTGCTTATCACCGCGCAAACCGTGCTGTGGCCCAAACGCAGCAGACAATTGAAACGCGGGAATCTGCGCCAAAGCGTCCAAAGCATGGGTCAATTCGGGCGTGACTGAGGGCGGATGCGCCAACAGCGCGACACGCCGCCCTTTTAACTCGTTTTGTAAGGCAGCATCGGTCAACAGTTGGTCAAGTCCAAATAATGTTGTGGGGTTTGTGTTTGGGTTCATGATGGGTTTATGACTGATTGATTGATGATAAAGGCATTAGAAATTGTGAGCGCAAGTGAAAATCGGGTTGTGGTGCATCGTGTCGCAGTGCCCAATAAGTTGTTTGCCCATCTGTGGTTTCAATCACAGCGGTTAATCCGACGAGCCATGATGTTGTTTGGGGCAATACCTCGCTGGAAATCTTGGCAGTGAGTTCAAATCCATCGGACAGTTGTCTCAATTCAATGTTCGGTGCAAATCGGCAAACATACGACTCATCACGCACGCGATAGCCATCAAACCGATAAACCGCCCAACAACCCGATGGCGAAAAGTTAAATTCAAGATAAGCCTCGGCATCCTTTGCACCGATGAACGCTTCGCAACACGTGTGTTGCCAAAGATTGTCGCAGGCTGTCGGCACAACAGGGGTTGGTAGTAAAACACCCATGTCATCATCCGACTGCTGACGGCATTGATACGAAAAAACCAATGCATCGTCAGTGTACACAATACCCGCTTTCACTTGGATGTCTGTCGCAGGAAGTTGCGCAGGATGCGGGTGCAGCACTATGTCACGCCATTGTTTACAGTGCTTCAACCTTAACCTCAATACTTTGCAAACCACTCAAACCTTTGGGCAAGGGAAATTTGACCGACTCCTCAACCCCTTCGAGCACACTGACCGAACTGGCACCGAGTTCTTTGATACGATTGAGTACCGACTCAACCAAGACCTCTGGCGCGGACGCACCCGCGGTCACGCCGATTTTTTGCACGTGGGTGAACCATTCGGCCTGCACATCATCTGCGTTATCCACCATATACGCGGACACGCCCATTTTTTCAGCGAGTTCGCGCAGGCGATTGGAGTTTGAACTGTTTGGGCTACCGACCACGATGACCACATCGACCTGTGGCGCGAGCACCTTCACAGCATCTTGACGGTTTTGTGTGGCGTAGCAAATATCGGCTTTTTTCGGCTCGGTGATTTTGGGGAAGCGTTGCTTGAGCGCGTTGATGATGCCTTTGGTGTCGTCCACTGAAAGAGTCGTTTGTGTGACATACGCCAAGTGCTCAGGCGTTTGCACTTGCAGATTGGCAACGTCCGCCTCTGTATCGACAAGATAAATACCATCTTTGACCTGACCCATCGTGCCCTCAACTTCGGGGTGTCCTTTGTGCCCTATCATGATGATTTCGTAGCCCTGCTCGCGCATGCGTTTAACCTCAACGTGGACTTTGGTCACAAGCGGACAGGTCGCGTCAAATATGTGCAGATTGCGTCGTTGCGCCTCGGCGCGCACCGCGAGCGAGACGCCATGCGCAGAGAATATCACGGTGCTGCCATCAGGTGCCTCAAACAATTCTTCGATAAACACCGCGCCCTTATCGCGCAAATCATCAACCACGTATTTGTTGTGCACAATTTCATGACGCACATAAATCGGCGCACCAAACTGCTCCAATGCGCGCTCCACAATGGTAATGGCGCGGTCAACCCCAGCGCAAAATCCGCGCGGTTGTGCCAAAACGATGGACACATCACTCATCACAACACCCCTATCACTTGTAATTCCAAACGCAGCGGTTTGCCCGCCAAAGGGTGGTTAAAATCCACTACCGCGCCCGATTGATCCTCATTCCAGCCCATAAACTGTCCCGTCATGCGATAACCATTGGGCATCGCAAACTCAACGAAATCGCCTTCACCGAAGGTATCGACCTGTGGATTGCCCTCTAATAATAATGCACGCGACACCACCTGACGCAATTCCGAGTTGTAATCGCCAAACGCCTCGTCCGCACTTAAATCAAAGCTTTCGTGCGCACCCTCAGATAAACCCAAGAGTTTGTCCTCCATAAACGGCGCGAGTTGCGCCTGACCAATCGCCACCGTGGCGGGATTGCCTTGAAAGGTATTTAAAAAATCGCTCACTTCTTGACCTGAACCATCAAGTACCGCGATGCGGTAATGCAAAGTGATGTGGGACTGGTGGGTGATGGCTTGATTATTCTGTGACATTGGTGTTTAATCCTGAGGTTCGACAAATATTCGATCAATTTTAACGGTTTGAATTATATACGATATGTCCATAACCGATTGGGATGTTCACGACCGACCGCGCGAAAAATTATTAACACGCGGCGCAACTGCTTTGAGCGATGCCGAATTATTGGCAATTTTTCTGCGCATGGGTGTACAGGGCAAAAGCGCGGTGGATTTAGCACAAGAGCTCATCGCACATTTTGGCTCACTTTCTCGATTATTCGGCGCAACGCAGGCGGAGTTGACCGAAATCAAAGGCATGGGCAGTGCCAAATTTGCGCAACTACAAGCGGTGTTTGAAATGAGCCGCCGCGCGTTGGCGGACAACGCCTCGCAACACACCGTCATCGCTGATTTGCCCGCACTTAAAACTTTGATTCAACTGCATTTGCATGATGTACCGCATGAACGGTGTATTGCGCTATTGCTTGACCCAGCCTTGCGCCTCATACACATCGAAACACTGACCGAGGGCACATTGACACATTTAAACTTTGACGTGCGCCACATTGCGCACCGCGCACTCAGCCTGAACGCCCACGCACTGATCCTCGCGCACAACCATCCGCAGGGCGTCAGTGAGCCCTCGCCAACCGACATACGCACCACCATTGAACTACAAAATCAACTGTTGCCTTTGGGTGTGCACCTGCTCGACCATTTCATCGTTGCCGATGGACAGTCACCATTTAGCATGGCGGAAAATCACCTGATTGCCAACGCCTTTTGACACCAATTTATCGCTCAAAAAGCCACAAACGAGCGCACTATGGACAAAACACTGCGCGAACACCTTGCATTCACGTCTAAATTCTCGTATAATTCTGAGTTCTAAAAACACATCCGCAGCATTCGTGCGGTTTGTGATGAAAATCCACAACTGAATCATTTTTGACTTGATAGTGCAGTGTAGTCATCGAGTCTATTTTATATTTACTAAAGTATCAAAGGAATATCATGGCACGCGTATGTCAAGTAACGGGTAAACGCCCAATGTCTGGGAACAATGTTTCTCATGCGAACAACAAAACCAAACGTCGCTTTTTGCCAAACTTGCAAAACCGTCGTTTCTGGGTAGAGTCTGAAAACCGCTACGTGCGTTTGCGCGTATCGAATGCAGCTCTGCGCACCATCGATAAAAACGGCATTGACGCAGTCTTGGCTGACATGCGTGCCCGTGGCGCAATCTAAGGAGAATTCACATGCGTGATAAAATCAAACTCGAATCAACCGCTGGTACTGGTCACTTCTATACCACCGACAAAAACAAGCGCAATATGCCTGAAAAAATGGAAATCAAAAAATTTGATCCCATTGCGCGCAAACACGTGATTTACAAAGAAACCAAAATCAAGTAATTGATTGAATTGATTTTCGTTGTTGTTACAAAAAACCACCGAACCAATATGTCGGTGGTTTTTTATTGCTCGCCATTCGGATTGCGCCGTGCACGCGCGCGCGCCAATGCCGCCTCAATGCTCGCACGTTTGCGCTCGATTTCAGCATTTTCAAACTGCTCAGGTGGGTGCTCAGCGGTAAAGGCTTGATGCTTGCTGTGGAGTTTTGCATGGCGACGTGCTTGACGCTCAACTTTCTCGCGCTCTAATCGCATCAAGCGAAATTCGTATTGCGCACGTGCGCGTTGCGCGCGCGCCCGTGTCCAATCAGCGTCAAGCGCAATCGGCATTTCAATGCAATCGACAGGACAAGCAGGCACACACAAATCACAACCTGTGCATCTATCCGCAAGCACGCTGTGCATAAATTTTGCCGCGCCGATAATGGCATCGGTCGGGCAGACTTGAATGCATTTAGTGCACCCAATGCACGCATCTTCGATGATGTATGCCACGCGCAAAGGCTGCTCAATGCCGTTGTCTGGGTTTAATGGGGTGATTTTTTTGCCCGTAATCTGTGCCAATTGTGCAATGCCTGCGGTACCACTTGGCGGACATTGATTGATGGGGGTGTTGTCAAATGCGATAGCGTGGGCGTATGGCGCGCAACCATCGTAACCACATTGGGTACACTGGGTTTGTGGCAACACATCCAATATCTGTTGTTCTAATGGATGCAAAGATTTGATAATCGACATAAGTGACCAACTTATTTGGGCGCGACGAAACGACGGGCAATTTTTTTCACCTGCCCCAAACTGCGCACAGATTTAAATACCTGCGCCAAATGCACACGGTCGTTGACA
This sequence comes from Burkholderiaceae bacterium, assembly GCA_018261955.1. Taxonomy (GTDB): domain Bacteria; phylum Pseudomonadota; class Gammaproteobacteria; order Burkholderiales; family Burkholderiaceae; genus CTSOIL-112. Next base: position 43,958 of record JAGTRK010000002.1, on the reverse strand, counting down.
TCCAAGATGATGTTGATGCGCACATCGTTCAATACGGTTTCTAAGGAAATATCAGCAATATTCGCGCCTGCTTCAGAAATTTGACTGGCAATTTTTGCCAGCAAGCCTTTTTCGTTCAATGCCGTGATGGCAACGCTGGCGGGGAAGGTGTTGTCCAACTCGGCATTTTTATCCCACTCCAAATCAATCCAGCGCAGGTTATCAGCGGCGCGTTGCTTGCGCGCAATAGAGCAATCCGCGGTGTGAATGACCAAGCCCTGTTTGCGCTGCAAAAAACCAATGATGGCATCGCCGCGGATGGGGCGACAGCATTTGGATAAAGTCAAAGTATTTAACTCATCGCCACGAATGACCAAACGCTCGGTTTCAGGTTTGACAAGCGCTTGTTCGGAGGCTTGTAATACGGCATTTTGTGCGACAGTATGGTTGTGTTGTTGGGTCAATAGCAACCAGCGTTGCGCGGTGATATTCGCATGGCGTATGCCCAAACCAATTTCTGAGAGCAATTCATCACGCGTCTTACAGCCCGCATCGGCGAGCAGTTTTTCCCAGCCATCTTTGATGTCATCAGGACATGGCAAGCCGAGCGCATCAATGGCTTGGCGCAACAATTGCTCGCCCAACGTAGCAGATTCGGCCATGCGCTGGGTTTTAAAATAGTGACGCAACTCCAAACGTGCTTTACTGGTTTTTGCCCATTTAAGCCAAGTCGGCTGTGGAAAAACCTGTGGGTCGGTGATGATGTGAACCCGATCGCCATTGCGCAACTCGGTGCTAATCGGCACTTCAACGCCGTTAATCAACGCGCCTGTGGTGTGGTTACCAATATCGGTATGGACACTGTACGCAAAGTCGAGTACGGTGGCATGGCGTGGCAAACTGAGGATTTTCGACTTGGGCGTAAACACATACACCGCATCGGGCGACAAATCGACTTTGACATGCTCGAGAAATTCAATCGAGTCATTGGATTTTTGTTGAATGTGCAGCAAGGATTGTAAATTGATGTGCGATTGCTTTTGCACATCCGAAAAACTCACATCGGACTCTTTGTACAGCCAATGTGTGGCAATCCCTGACTCGGCGTTGCGCTCCATTTCAAAGGTGCGAATTTGGAATTCCATCGGCTTACCGACGTGGTTCAAAACCACCGTGTGTAGGGATTGATAGCCATTTTTCTTGGCAATCGCAATGTAGTCCTTGAATTTACCTGGGACAGGATTAAACATGCCGTGCAAAATCCCCAAACTGACGTAGCAATTGGAGCGCGTATCAACAATCACGCGAAAACCATAGACATCCAAGACATTGGACAACGACAGTTTTTTTGACTTCATTTTGAAATAGATGCTCGACAGGTTTTTTTCGCGCCCGCGAATTTCTGCATGAATTTGGGCTTGTGCAAAGGCTTCGCGGATACTGGTGAGAATTTTGCCAAACAATTCGCGCTTGAGTTGGCGGTTGCCTTTGAGTGCTTCTTTAAGCACTCTGGCGCGCCACGGGTGGGTTTGCTCGAAACACAGGTCTTCGAGTTGGCGATAAATCTCGTCCAAACCCAAGCGATGCGCAATCGGCGCATAAATCTCTAAAGTTTCTTGCGCAATGCGACGGCGTTTATCCGCGCGCATGGTTTGCATGGTTGACAGATTGTGCAAGCGGTCGGCAAGTTTGATGAGGATGACACGCACATCCTCTGCCATTGCCAACAGCATTTTACGAAAACTCTCGGCTTGCTGGGCTTCTTTGGAGTCGAACGAAAGTTTATCTAACTTGGACAAACCATCGACCAAATTCGCCACGGGCGCACCGAATTGCGTTGCCAGCGTGATTTTATCCACGCCAGAATCTTCCATCACATCGTGGAGTAAGGCAGCTTTGATGGACTGCGAATCGAGTTTCCAAGTGGCGCACAGCATGGCAACCGCAAGCGGGTGGGTGATGTACGGCTCACCCGATTGGCGGTATTGTCCCAAATGTGCGCCATCGGCAAAGACAAACGCCGCCCGAATGCGTGCACAATCATCCTCAGACAAATAACTCGACAACTGTGCAAACAAACCATCTAAACCTTTTTTTATCAACTCAGCATGCTGCTTTTTGTGCTCGCCCGACACCGCCGTGCTGATGCTCGTCGCATGGAACTCTTGCTCCGTGGTGGATGGGGTTGGCAGTTGTGTGGGCATCTTCAAGGCATCGGGGGTAAAAAAAGCCATTGAATCAATGGCTGTTTCTGCACAAAATAGGCAGGTTTAACTCGGAACTTTGAGTAGCATTTCCGCGCCGACTTCTCCTGCGGCGATTTCACGCAAAGCGGTCACGCAGGGTTTATCGTGGCTGACGATTTTTGGGCTGTGACCTTGCGCGAGTTGACGTGCGCGGTAGGTCGCCGATAAAGTCATATCAAAGCGATTCGGAATCTGTTTCAAACAATCTTCAACGGTAATACGTGCCATGTGTGTTCCTTTAAATTCTAAGAGCGGTTAACTCAATCCCAGCGGATTAAAAATTTCTGGACTGCGCGCCAACTGCACCGCATAACGCAAACGCGCGGCATGAACGATGGCTTGGAGTTGGGTGAGCGCGGTAGAAAATACGGTGTTAATGATAACATATTCACACTCAGGTGCGTGGCTGATTTCAATTTTTGCATTGACTAAGCGCGTGGCAATGACCTCAGGGGCATCGGTTCCTCGGCTTTCCAAACGCTCTTTTAACACTTCCAAAGACGGCGGCAAGATAAAAATCCCGACCATATCGGGGAAATGCGCCCGTACCTGCTGTGCACCTTGGTAATCAATTTCAAGCAACACATCTTTGCCTGAGGCAAGCGCGGCGTTAATCCATGTTTTCGATGTGCCATAATAATTCCCATGCACTTCGGCGGATTCGATAAAGTCACCATGCGCGCGCATCGCAAGGAAATTCACCACATCGGTGAAATGGTAGTTCACACCATCGACCTCGCCCGTGCGCGGAGCGCGCGTGGTGTAGGAGATGGACAATTGGATATTCGTATCCTGCTGGAGCAATTCTGCGACCAAGGACGATTTACCCGCGCCACTGGGGGCAACGATGACAAAGAGGGAGCCTGATTTGGGAGTATGTGTATCGGTTATCATGGTTATTCTAAGTTCTGCACCTGTTCACGCATTTGTTCAATCATTAATTTTAAATCCAAAGACGCTTGGGTTTGCAACAAACTGGCGGATTTTGAGCCGAGGGTATTGGCTTCGCGGTTGAACTCCTGCATCAGGAAATCGAGTTTTTTACCGATATTGCCGCCATCGACAAAGCACTGACGCGCATTACCAAGGTGTCCATCCAATCGATCCAACTCCTCGGCAACATCGATGCGAATCGCAGTCAGGCTGGCTTCTTGACGGATGCGTTCAATCAATTCTTCGCGTGGAATTGCGCTGGTTGCGAGTTTAATTTCATTTTTATCACTGTCCAAAGCTTTGAGTAAACGCTCGGTGAGTTTGCTTTCCTGATGTTTGAGCAGTTCTGGCAATTGCACGCGCAGGTTTTGTACCACCACACCGATGGCATCCAATCGCTCAAATATTGTTTGCGCCAAATGCGTGCCTTCTTGCTGACGGCTTTGTTTGAACTGCGCAATTGCGCTGTTGATTAGAACGTTGATTTCATCCAAAGTAACCTCAGACAGCACCTCGCTCGCGCCGACACTGCTCGGCAAAACCGCAGGTGCATTCATCAATGCGGACACACTCATAGGTGATGCATTCGGCGCGTGGGCGAGTATGGCGTTTTGTACCGCCAAAGCCTGCGCAAGTGCATGAATATTGATTAACGCAACTTCCGCCTCACCATCACTCGGCAGTAAGGTTTGCCAACTCAAACGGGCTTCAACTTTACCGCGTTTGACCGCGTGTGTGATTGCTTCGCGCAGTTTGCCTTCAAATACTGCGAGTTCATCGGGAATTTTCAAGGTTAAATCCAAAAAACGACTGTTGACACTTTTCAGTTGCAAGTTTAGTCGGCAAAGTTTGGAGTTGACCTGCGCTTGACCGAAGCCTGTCATGCTATAAACTTCGAGAGAATCAATGGGTTGTTGTGTTTGGCTCATGTACAATCGTGTTTTCGAATTAAATCATCATCAAGGAAAGCATAATGATACACCGACAACATGACCGCGCACCAACAAGTTTGCGCCCCGTGACGATTACGCGCAATTTTACCAAGCACGCCGAGGGCTCGGTGCTCATCGAATTCGGCGACACCAAAGTATTGTGTACTGCCAGTGTGCTCGAAAAAGTCCCACCGCACAAACGCGGCAGTGGCGAGGGCTGGGTCACGGCGGAATACGGCATGTTGCCACGCTCAACCCACACCCGCTCTGACCGCGAAGCAGCGCGTGGCAAACAGTCTGGACGCACGCAGGAAATCCAACGCCTGATTGGACGTTCGCTGCGCACCATCGTGAATTTGGCACAACTCGGCGAGCGCACCATCCATATTGACTGCGATGTGTTGCAAGCCGATGGCGGCACGCGTACTGCGAGCATCACGGGTGCATATGTGGCACTGGTTGATGCGGTAAATTGGTTAATTGCGCAGGGAAAAATCAACGCAAGTCCACTCACCGATTCGGTTGCAGCGATTTCGGTTGGGATTGTCGAAGGCGTGCCTATGCTTGATTTGGACTATATCGAGGATTCGAGTTGCGACACCGATATGAATGTGGTGATGACAGGCAAAGGTGGGTTTGTTGAAATTCAAGGAACCGCAGAAGGTACACCTTTTACTGCGACAGAATTAGACACTTTATTGGGTTTGGCACGCGCAGGAATTGCTGAATTGACGCAAAAACAAAAATAATCTGTCGCGCATTTTTGGCATTAAAAAGCCAGTCAAATTTGACTGGCTTTTTTGCAAAACAAAACCATCGTTATTTCAATGCTTCGTGCATTTGGTTTTCGTCCAAAGAGTTTTCCCATTTAGACACCACCACGGTGGCCACACCGTTACCGACAAAATTGGTCAAAGCGCGCACTTCGCTCATAAAACGGTCAATCCCCAAAATCAAGGCCATACCCGCTACTGGAATATCGGGAACCACCATCAATGTCCCTGCCAATGTCACAAAACCCGCGCCCGTGACACCGCTCGCACCTTTTGAGGTCAACATGGCGACACCCAAAATGGTCAACTGTTGCCACAAGGTTAAATCAATATTTAATGCTTGCGCGATAAACAACACCGCCAAAGTCATGTAAATATTGGTTCCATCCAAGTTGAATGAGTAACCCGTTGGCACAACCAAGCCAACCACAGATTTTTTACACCCCATGCGTTCCAATTTTTCCATCAAATGTGGCAAAGCTGATTCAGATGAACTGGTACCCAAGACCAACAACAATTCTTCTTTGATGTATTTAATGAACTTGAATATGCTAAATCCAGTGAGTTTAGCAATGATACCCAAAACAATAACTACAAATAACAAAGCGGTCAAATAGAACGTACCAATTAAGCCCAATAAGTTTGCCAAAGACGAAATGCCAAACTTACCAATGGTAAATGCCATTGCACCAAACGCACCAATCGGTGCAAGTTTCGTGATGATGCCAACCATGCCAAAGAACACGTCAGACGTGCCTTCGATGAAGTGAATCAATGGACGCGCGCGTTCTTCGGGTACACGTGTCAATACCACGCCAAACATAATAGCGATTAACAATACTTGTAAAATATTGCCCTCAACAAATGGGCTAAATGCAGTGGTTGGAATCAAACCCATCAAAAAATCAACCATACCGTGACCCTGTGATTGAGCCGCGAACTCAGATACTTTTGCCACATCTTTTGCGGCAAAACTACTCACAGATGCGTTGATGCCAATACCTGGTTTGATCAAATGCCCAGTGATAAAACCTACGATGAGTGCCAAGGTGGACACCACTTCAAAATAAATCAAAGCCTTCAGACCCACGCGCCCCATTTGCTTCAAATCGCGCATATTGGCAATACCCGCAACGATGGTGCAGAAAATAATCGGTGTAATCACCATTTTGATTAAATTGATGAAGCCTTTACCCAAAGGTTCTAATGAAATCCCAAACCGTGGCCAAAAATGACCGATGAGAATACCCAAAGCAATCGCAATCAAAACCTGTACATACAAAACTTTATACCAAGGTTTGGGTTGGTTGTCGTAAACGTGATAATCGTTTTTAATCATCTTAATTCCTTCTTTGTGTAAATATAATTGTACTTGTTGAACCTTAAGACTGTTTTGTACCACAAAAATCAATCCGAGCGCAGTATAGAGCAAAATGGTAGACAATTAGCATGTTTTTGTCGAGAACAACAAACTCGGCAGAAGTACTACGAGTTTAAAATTCGTCACTCAAGGTATAACCACGTGGTATGTTGTGTGTAAAAACCATTATGCGTAATTACAGTGATTTTTCTGAGTTTGAAGCATCGCGCTCTCTTCACTCCAAGCGGACTTTGGCTTGGTGTCTTGCACTCTGCTTACTTATAATTTTTATCATAATATGGGAACATCTATTATTAAGTGAAAAATAAGTTGCATGACCTATTTTTTTCCCATAAAATCATCAATAAATAATGCGCCCATTCACCCACAATGGGCGTTATCATCACACGCAACGGTCAAAAGCCAAATACCAAGGAGAAGCCATGCCCACCTCGCAATCCGATGTTCAAAATTATCAAGACATCGACACCCAAGAAACCCAAGAATGGCTCAATGCCTTGGACAATATCATTGCCACACATGGCGCAGAGCGCGCCGCGTATATTATTGACCAACAAATTTCACACGCACGCACCAATGGTGTACTACATGCTTTTCAAACCACCACACCCTACATCAATACCATTCGCGTGGAAAATCAGCCGAAACTACCCGGTGACCAAGCAATTGAGCACCGCATTCGCTCGTATGTGCGTTGGAACGCAATGGCGATGGTGCTCAAAGCGAACAAGACCACCAACGTCGGTGGACACATTGCCTCGTTTCAATCCGCTGCAACTTTGTACGAAATCGGATTCAGTCATTTTTGGCGCGCACCCTCATCTGAGCATGGCGGGGATTTGATTTTTATACAAGGGCATTCCGCACCTGGTGTGTATTCTCGTGCATTCTTGCTCGGACGTTTGACCGAGGAGCAATTGAGCAATTTCCGTCAAGAAGTCGATGGCAAAGGCATTTCATCTTATCCACATCCGTATTTGATGCCCGATTTTTGGCAGTTCCCAACGGTGTCAATGGGCTTGGGGCCGATTATGGCGATTTACCAAGCGCGGTTTATGAAGTATTTACACAGCCGTGGTTTGATTGATGCCAAAGACCGCAAGGTTTGGGCATTCTTAGGTGATGGCGAAACCGATGAGCCCGAGTCGCTCGGCGCGATTGGTATGGCGGGACGCGAGAAACTCAACAACCTCGTGTTCGTCATTAACTGTAATTTGCAACGCTTAGACGGCCCCGTGCGTGGCAATGGTAAAATCATCCAAGAACTCGAATCCGAATTCCGCGGCTCAGGTTGGAATGTGATTAAAGTGGTGTGGGGACGCAAGTGGGATCAACTGTTTGCTCGCGACACCAAAGGCTTATTGGTTAAACGTTTGGGCGAGATGGTCGATGGTGAGTTTCAAACCATGCGCGCAAAAAATGCCCAATACATCCGAGATACCCTGTTTAACACCGATGAACTGCGCGCGTTGATTCACGACTGGGACGATGAAGATGTCTGGGCACTCAATCGTGGCGGACACGATCCATCGAAAATTTACGCCGCTTACAAAGCCGCGCACGAATCGACCGACCGCCCAACCGTGATTTTGGCACACACCATCAAAGGCTACGGCATGGGTGGCTCAGGCGAAGCGCAGAATTCAACCCACCAACAGAAAAAAATGCACCTCGAGGATGTGCGCAATTTCCGCAATCGCTTTGAAATTCCCGTCTCAGACGAGGATTTGGAGAAATTGCCATTCGTTAAATTCGCCGATGGCTCACCCGAGCTTGAATACATGCGCAATGCGCGCATGAAACTCGGTGGCTATTTACCACAACGCCGTCAAAAAGCCGATGAAGCCCTATTGATTCCTGAACGCTCGGTGTTTGAGTCTTTCCTGCAGGCCACCGAAGAAGGTCGTGAGATTTCCACCACCATGGCGTTTGTGCGTTTTCTCGGTACGCTGCTGCGTGACAAAAACCTCAAGGATCGCATCGTACCGATTGTCCCAGACGAATCGCGCACCTTTGGTATGGAAGGCTTGTTCCGCCAACTCGGCATTTGGAGTCAAGAGGGACAACAATACTTACCACAAGACCACGAACAATTGATGTTCTACAAAGAATCCACCACGGGTCAAGTGTTGGAAGAAGGCATCAACGAAGCGGGTGCGATGAGCGACTGGATTGCCGCAGCGACTTCGTACTCAACGCACAATGTAACGATGATACCGTTTTTCATCCTCTACTCGATGTTTGGCTTTCAACGGGTGGGTGATTTGTGCTGGGCGGCAGGCGACATGCGCGCGCGCGGCTTCATCCTCGGTGGGACGGCAGGACGCACCACACTGAACGGTGAGGGTTTGCAGCACGAAGACGGTCACAGTTTATTGCTCTCATCCACTGTGCCCAACTGCATCTCCTACGATCCGACTTTCTCATACGAGTTGGCAGTCATCATGCAGGATGGTATGCGCCGCATGTATCGCGAACAAGAAGACGTGTACTACTACATCACGCTGATGAACGAAAATTACGCCCATCCTGCGATGCCCGAAGGTGCGTCGGTTGCCGCCGACATCATCAAAGGGATGTATCTATTCAAACGCGGTGCGGCGAACGCGCCGAAAAAAGTTCGCTTGATTGGTGCGGGTACGATTTTGAACGAAGTCATTCATGCAGCGCAATTGCTCAAAGACGACTGGGGTGTTGAGTCGGACATTTATTCCGCACCGAGTTTCACCGAATTGGCGCGCGAAGGTCAGACGATTGAGCGTGAGAATTTACTCAATCCTGCCGCGCCACGCAAACTCTCGCACGTGGAAACTTTGTTGATGGATTCGGACGCACCCGTGATTGCCGCAACCGACTACATGCGTGCAGTCGCCGAGCAAATTCGTGCGTTTGTGCCTGCACGTTACACCGTGCTGGGGACGGATGGTTTTGGACGCTCGGACACACGCGAGCAACTGCGCCACTTTTTTGAAGTCAATCGCTACTGGGTGACAGTCTCCGCGCTCAAAGCCTTGGCCGATGAGGGCGTGATTGAATACGACACCGTCGCCAAAGCAATTTCGAAATACCAATTGGATGCGGGCAAGCCTGCACCGTGGACGGTTTAAACCACCTCAAACAAGGAATACATCATGAGTCAAATCATTGAAGTCAAAGTCCCCGATATTGGCGACTATAAAAACATCCCTGTGATTGAGGTGTTTGTCAAAGTCGGCGATACCATCACCGTCGAGGACACCCTCGTCACCCTTGAGTCCGATAAAGCCACGTTGGACGTGCCCTCTTCACATGCGGGGGTTGTGAAAAATATTGCCGTTAAGGTCGGCGATAAAGTATCCGAAGGCTCGGTGGTGGTGACGCTGGAAGCAGCAGACGCAAGCAATGCAAATCCTGTAAACACAACGAGTACACTAGCCGCACCGCAGGAGCCCGCAGTACAGACCACCGCAGCGGCTGCCATCCCAATTCCAGTAGAACGCGAACTGCTCGCCATCCCTGAGGTCACCCCAACTGCTACCGTTGCCATGAGCAAAACAGCCTATGCATCGCCCTCCGTGCGCCAATTTGCACGCGAATTGGATGTCAACTTGGACAATGTCACGGGCACAGGGTCGAAAAACCGCATCACGCAAGACGATGTGCGCGCCTATATCAAAACGGTGATGAATGGCGCAGCCGCTTGCCCAACACCGAATGTCACTCAACCTGCATCGCTCGGTGGTGGTTTGGATTTACTGCCGTGGCCACAAATTGACTTCACCAAATTTGGTGAAATTGATGTGCACCCCCTCTCACGCATCAAAAAAATCTCAGGTCAAAACTTATCGCGCAACTGGGTGATGATTCCACACGTGACCAATAACGAAGTCGCCGACATCACCGAATTAGAACAATTCCGTGTGACGTTGAACAGAGAATACGAAAAGCAAAGCGTTAAATTCACCCTGCTCGCTTTCCTCATCAAAGCCTGCGTGCAAGGGCTGAAAAAATTTCCCGAATTCAACGCCTCACTCGATGGCGACAATTTGGTCTATAAAAAATACTACAACATCGGTTTTGCTGCCGACACCCCAAACGGTTTGGTCGTGCCTGTGATTAAAGACGCGGATAAAAAATCAGTGACCGAAATCGCGGTTGAAATGAGCGAATTGGCGAAAAACGCACGCGAGGGCAAACTCAAACCGACCGATATGCAAGGCGGTTGTTTCTCGATTTCCTCATTGGGCGGCATTGGCGGCACGACGTTCACGCCGATTATCAACGCGCCTGAAGTCGCGATTCTCGGCGTGTCGCGCTCATCCATACAACCTGTTTGGAATGGCACAGAGTTCGTGCCACGCCTGATGTGCCCATTATCGCTGTCGTATGACCACCGCGTGATTGACGGTGCGGCGGCAGCGCGGTTTAACGCCTATTTGGCAAATATACTCAACGACTACAGAAGGGTTTTACTATGAACACATTATTCAAATTATTTTGCGCTGCGGGTTTGAGCATCATCAGTGTGGCGGCATTGGCGGACAATTGTGACAACGCACGCAACACCTTTGACGAGTTTTACTGCAAAGACAAACTGTACATCCAAGCAGACAAAGACCTCAACAAAGCCTATGGCGATTTGATGAAAGCCTTACCGAGCGCGAGCAAAAAAACCCTTAAATCCGTGCAACTCGAATGGATGCGTGGACGCGACAGCCAATGCATCGAAGAGCGCGACGATGAAATCGTTCTGTTTGTCAATTGCCGCCTGAGAAAAACCGTCGAGCAAACCAATTTTTTACAAGACCGCTTGCGCGAATGTAAAAGCACGGGATGTCAACCGAGCCGTTTGACAGACTAAGCGGGTCGCTCCAGTTTTTAACGCACAAGGATTCCAAAATGAATTACACCTGCAGTTGCCATTGCGGGCAATTGAAAATTTCGTTTGAAACCACACTCGAAAAAGTCGTTGAGTGCAACTGCTCGCACTGCCGTAAAAAGGGCTATCTACTCACGTTTATGCCTAAAGCACAAACACAAATGACTTTGCCCGAGGGCGCATACAGTACCTATACGTTTAACAAACACGTGGTACAACACCACTTTTGTAAAACCTGCGGCTGTGCGCCGTTTGGCATAAGCAAAGGGCATGATGGCGTGACTGAAACCGTTGCCATCAATCTGCGTTGTTTGGATGTGCCTTTGGATTTATCAACCGTGAATATCATCGCTTATGATGGTGCATCGGCATAAGTCAAGGTGCCGTCAAATTAACAGGAGTCACAATGACCCAACTCATCGACATCAAAGTCCCCGACATCGGCGACTATAAAAATATTCCCGTGATTGAAATTTTCGTTAAGGTTGGCGATACCGTCGCAGTTGAGGATGCCTTGCTCACGCTCGAATCCGACAAAGCGACTTTGGACGTGCCCTCCTCACACGCGGGTATCATCAAAGAAATCAAAGTCAAAGTCGGCGATAAAATTTCTGAAGGTTCCATCGTTGTGGTGCTCGAAACCAGTGAAACCACAGCCGCTGCGACACCACAGATTGCCACAACAGCCACCGAACCTCAGTCGGCGACCACACCCGTTGCCCCAAGTATCCCAGCCGCGCCAATGACAGACGAAATCGCTGACACGCCACACGACCTCGCCTGCGAAATATTGGTACTCGGGGCAGGACCGGGCGGCTACTCAGCAGCATTTCGAGCGGCAGATTTGGGCATGGATGTGGTGCTGGTGGAGCGTTACGCCGCGCTCGGCGGTGTGTGTTTGAACGTCGGTTGTATCCCCTCGAAAGCCCTGTTGCATTCAGTCGCAGTGATGGATGAAGCGAAACACCTATCTGCACACGGCATCACCTTCGCCGAGCCGAGCGTGGACATCGATAAACTGCGCGATTATAAAAACTCCGTGGTGAGCAAACTCACCACAGGACTGGCAAGCATGGCGAAAATGCGCAAAGTCAACGTGGTGCAGGGCGTGGGGCAATTCATCGACCCACACCATCTGCAAGTGACCACAACCGATGGCGAGGGCAAACAAACCTCGAAAACCATCCGCTTCAAACAAGCCATCATTGCCGCAGGTTCGCGTGTGGTCAAACTGCCGTTTATACCCGAAGATCCACGCATCGTGGATTCCACTGGCGCGTTGGAATTACGCCAAATCCAAGGTAAATTACCCTCGAAAATGCTCATCCTCGGCGGTGGCATCATTGGTTTAGAAATGGGCACGGTGTACTCATCACTCGGCGCACGCTTGGATGTGGTTGAAATGATGGATGGACTGATGCAGGGTGCCGATCGCGACCTCGTCAAAGTTTGGCAAAAGCACAACGCCCACCGTTTTGACAACATCTATGTCAATACCAAAACCGTGGCGGTGGAGGCACGTGAAGATGGCATTTGGGTGACGTTTGAGAAAGCCAACGACACATCCACCGCGCCAACCGAGCCACAACGCTACGACATGGTGTTGGTCGCTGTGGGTCGCGCACCGAATGGATTACTCATTAACGCGGACAAGGCAGGCGTGGCAGTCACAGAGCGCGGCTTTATCAACGTGGATGCGCAAATGCGCACCAATGTCCCACACATCTTCGCCATCGGCGATATCGTTGGTCAACCCATGCTCGCGCACAAAGCCGTGCACGAAGCCCACGTTGCCGCCGAAGCCGCGCATGGAGAAAAAGCGTTCTTTGATGTGCGCCAAATTCCATCGGTCGCCTACACCGACCCCGAAGTGGCGTGGGCAGGCTTGACCGAAGAACAAGCCAAAGCGCAAAACATCACGATTAAAAAAGGCGTGTTCCCATGGCAAGCCTCAGGTCGCGCGATTGCCAACGGTCGTGACGAGGGCTTTACCAAACTCATTTTTGATGAAACCACCGGGCACATCCTCGGCGGCGGCATTGTCGGCACAGGCGCGGGGGATTTAATCTCTGAAGTCTGCCTCGCCATCGAAATGGGTGCGGACAGTCTGGACATCGGCAAAACCATACACCCCCACCCAACGCTGGGCGAATCCATCGGCATGGCTGCGGAGGTTGCAGATGGGCATTGTACCGATGTGCCGCCAGTGCGGAAAAAGTGATTGAGTTTATTCAAATAAAAAATAATAAGTTGGATTTGTGAGTGCGTCCTACTCATTTCATTAGTTTAAATGGGGTTGTTCAGAATGAATCGAATTGAAAAATTATTTTTAAACCAAAAATATAAATTTGACTTCAACATTGAAATTAATGACGACTTTTTTCAGGCGGAATTACAGTTAACTCCAAGTGAAATCAAAGTTGAGATCTATGGAGAAATTAAAGCAAGGCAAAACTCAATATTTTTCAAACGCAAAATCGATTCATTATCAGGTGGAGACTTTTTCACTAAATTTGTGTTACACGGGTTAAATCTTATACACTACTCATCAAAGAGTCTGCCGAAGCGAAACAGAGGCTCTTTTTTTAAAGCTGTTTTTGCTGTTGATTATGTTTTATATGCAGATTCTCAATTATCAATTGCTGATTCTTATCATAACTTCAAAATAGATTCGCCAAGTTTTAATCACTGGTTAGGTCATACAGCTAAACAAATGGAATGTTTAGATAGAGGACAATCAGACGCTGAGTTTATTGTGCTTTCAGATGGATTTCATTTGGTTGGTGGATATTCGTACCATACTGGTTATTCTGCTTTAAAAGGTTACGAAGAGTTGCATCCACGCTTATGTGGGTATTTTCATTCAGAAGTTTGCTTCACTGATCTCACTGACACACTGAATGACACAATTGGAATTTTTTCTTTTTTATATGGCAGTGATTTAGAAATTTTAAGTATAACGAGTAGCGACAAAATCAGTGAAAAGAATATATCAATATATTTTCAAACAGAAAAACTGAAATGCCATCATGAATTCAAAGCTATTTTATTTCCATTTTCTGAACAATTTCTCAGCGAGGTTGGAGATGATTCACCTCCGAATTTAGATGTGGTTAGCGACTTTTTCTCTCTTGACAAAGGCGAAAGAGAGTACTACAAAAAATACTTAAAATATATGAAAATGAACAATCCAGAAGATACCTTTTTAGGTTTGTTCAGATTGTTAGAGCGTTGTTCGTACATCAAAGAAAATTATGTCGATTCTGTTGTGTTAGATGGATTTATTAAGAGAAGTTTACTTCTTTTAGAGGAAGAAGCGTTTAAATGCAATGCGAAATCAATTAAGAAGTTAATGGGTAGGATTTCGGGTGAACGAGGGCTAAACTCTCAAAAATTAAGCACAGAAGCATGTATTTCAAAAAAAATGAAACTAATTCCCAACTTGAATAACGAGAACTGGAAATACACACCGAGCAACTTAAATGAAATATGCAAACTACGAAATGATATTTCACATGCGAATGATTTCTCTACTGTCGGTATTCTGGAAAAATCAAAATTTGTGGAAGCAGTTTTAGTTTTTTTGCTTCTCCAACTTGTTGGGATATCCGCTGAGACAAGCTTTTCTACTGTAAAAAGACTTGATGGTTATTATTTATTGAAAAACTCAGTAGAGTAATGAACGGGCGAATACGCGAAAAATGCTTACTAAAAGTGGGGCTTTCTTCACCTATGAAACCCCATCATTGAATTCATCGCTTCGCAATTTGGAGATAGTGAGTCAACGTGACTCTATACTTTCGCGCAACGCCAAGCAAAGCCCCAGCCCTGTCATTCTGCTATGATGACGGCTGTCTTTTCACGCTTTGCGCGTGGCTTTCCCAATGATTTTCAACAGGTGTTTTTATGGTGTTGCACTGGTTTCGTGCCGATTTGCGTTTGGCGGACAATCCTGCTTTGACCCAAGCGCAGGCTTTGGCGGAGCAGTTGGCTGTGCCGTTGCTCACTGTGTATATCAGCACGCCCGCGCAGTGGCGGCGGCATGATGTGGGTGATGCGCGGGTCGATTTTGAGACGCGTTCGGTGCAGGCTTTGGCTCAGGATTTGTACGCACATGGCATCGCTTTTCACTGTCTGACTTGTCCTGACTATGCGGCTGTACCCCAGTTGTTGCTTGACTGGTGTCGAGCACGGGGCATCACGCAGGTGTTTGCCAATCGTCAATATGAATTCAATGAAACCGAACGGGACAGAAATGTCCATCGAATTTTGCGCAAAAGTTCGATTGAAATCACATGGTATCATGACCAGTGTTTGATGAAACCTGAGCGTGTGCGCACACAGAATGGTGATTGCTACACGGTGTTTACCCCGTATAAAAACAATGTTTTGCGTCAATGGCACACGCACATGCAGCACGCTTTGCCCAGTGTTGCGCCCATGCCAGCAGGCACACACAACACACTCAATCTGTGCGATGTACCTGCAATGGGGGATGCATTTTGGGGCGATTACACACCCACACCCCATACACATGTGGATTGGGTCGCGGGTGAATCTGCTGCGCAAGCACGCTTGGATGCATTTTGCGCTGAAACGCTGCATCGGTATGCGCAAGACCGCGACCATCCGAGCGTTCAAGGCACAAGTGGGCTCTCGCCCTATTTGGCAGTCGGCGCATTGAGCGCGCGCCAATGTTGGCACCGCGCGCAACTGGCTGTGCAGACGCAAGAGACATCGGAGTTGGCAGCAGAAAAGTGGCAAACCGAACTCATCTGGCGAGATTTTTATCGTTATGTGATGGTGGGTTTTCCGTATGTAGGGCAAAATCTACCGTTTAAACGAAATACTCAAGGTG
Source organism: Burkholderiaceae bacterium (assembly GCA_018261955.1). GTDB lineage: Bacteria > Pseudomonadota > Gammaproteobacteria > Burkholderiales > Burkholderiaceae > CTSOIL-112. The sequence goes on along the minus strand of JAGTRK010000002.1, from coordinate 27,998 downwards.
TGGCGTGGTACAACGATAACACCGCTTTTGTCGCGTGGTGCGAGGGACGCACGGGTTATCCCTTGATTGATGCGGCGATGCGCTGTTTGAACGCCACGAATTTCATGCACAATCGTTTGCGCATGGTCTGCGCGATGTTTTTGGTCAAGGATTTGTTGATTGATTGGCGTTGGGGTGAGCGGTATTTCGCGCAAAAATTGATTGATTTTGATTTTGCCTCAAACAACGGCGGCTGGCAATGGAGCGCGTCCACGGGCAATGATTCCGTGCCATATTTTAGAATTTTTAACCCGACCAAACAAAGCGAGACCTATGACGCGCAGGGTGTGTTCATCAAGCAATGGCTACCCGAACTGCGCGACTGCCCTGTCAAAGAAATCCACGCACCCAAAAATCCGCAGCAATTCGGCTACCCCACACCAATTGTGGCGCACGCTCAAGCGCGACAACGGTTTTTAGATGCTTGGCAGGCATTGTGATTGGGCTAAAAAAGTAGTCAGAATGCGTCAATATTGCATGAACGAGGCTTCCAAAGAGGCCGCCTTGTGCTATTTGAATACATGTTTGTGATGGTCGCTTGTGTTAGCATGGTTTGATTGAGTGTTTAAATTTTATCTCAACTAACACTATAAGGAGTCTTTCGATGAATCGTTCTCTTTTAACTCTTGGTGTTGCCATGGTGATGGTTATGAGTTTGTCTGCATGTTCGACAATGAATCAACCACAAACGCCCACACAAAACAATCCCCCCGATATGCACACCTCGCAAAATGCTTTGGATTGGCAGGGCACTTATAAAGGCGTGATGCCTTGCGCCGATTGCGAAGGGATTGCCACACGATTGGAATTATCTGACGATGGTACTTACGCGCTGAGCACTCAGTATTTAGGCAAAGATAAAAAAGTATTCGTAGAAAACGGCTCGTTCACTTGGAATGCTCAAGGCAGTGCGATTAGATTGAACGGTATCAATCCAAGCACCACGCCCACCCAATACCAAGTCGGCGAAAACCAGTTGTTTCAATTGGACTTGGCAGGGCAACGCATCACAGGCGATTTGGCTCCTCTTTATGTTTTAACCAAGGTGATGGCTATGCCAGTCGAAGATAAAAAGTGGCAATTGGTTGAGTTACAAGGTCAAGCGGTCAAAGGTTCGGCAGAGACACATTATCTGATGTTGATGTCGGACAAAAACCAAGTGTCCGCCAAAGCAGGTTGCAATACGATGTTTGGCGGCTATGAAATCAAGCAACCGTTGCAGTTGCGTTTCAAACAATTGGCATCGACCATGATGGCGTGTGACAATATGGCGGACGAAGCGGCATTGGCCAAAGTACTCGGTATGGTGGACAACTATACGATTTCGGGCAATACCTTGTCTTTGAATAAAGCACGCATGGCTCCTCTGGCTCGATTTAAGCTGATTGAAGCCAAATAATTGCGCCATATTATTCACCACGCACACAAAGGCTCAGCATGTTTACACTTGAACAAATCGCCAAAACCCATGCTAAAGTCAAAACAGGCGCGGACTTCCCACGCTACGTGCAGGACTTGAAATTGGGCATGGCGCATTATGATTTTTACGTCAGCGATGGGCATTCGGAGTATGTTGCCAGCATAGGCGAGCGTCTGGATGCGCCTGCCAAGTATCCTGCTTTACAAGTTGCGCCTCACGGCGACGCGGCGGCCTTGCGCCACACGATTGCGATTCACCAACAGGGGCAAACCGACTTCATGACGTTTTGCCAACAAGCCGCCGATGCAGGCGTGCGCTACTGGCGCACCGATGTGGTGAATTTGCGTTGTGTGTATGTCGATGAAGCGGGTAGCGAAATTTTGGTTGAGCCCATCCCCGATGCGAGTGCTTACTGACCTTACTGACATTTGAACCAATACCCCTCCACGGCAAGCCATCACAATCATTTTGGATGGCTGGTGCCATTTCATTTTGGTGACCAATCGGGATGGTGCCACAGGTAACGAATATCCTTGTTGCGCCAGATGGTTTTGAGCAAATCAAAGAGTTCTTCAAATACCATCACAAACACATTGTGGCTGTACACAGGGCGAGATTTCACACCGTAGAGAATTTCGCCCGCATCGCGCTCATCGACAAACGTGCCCAACACGCGGTGGTGCGACGGTGTATTGAACACCGCTTCAAACCATTTGGGCAAACGCTCGACCGTGCGCGTGTGTATCCAAAATTGATAAAACAGATTCAACTCATAAATAAACGCCACCGTCGCAATGTCCAAACCCAAAAAGGCAAACGGTGCCCAAATGATAAAGCCAATGCTGAACAATGGAATCGGCGCGAGCAGCGACTGGCGCAATGCCACGCCAAAATTAAAATGCTTGGAACTGTGGTGAATTTTATGCGACACCCACGCAAAGCGCATTTTGTGCGCCACCACGTGAAACAGATAAAAACAAAAATCCTGCACAATGAAAATCAACACATAGGTGTACCAGTGGTATTCGATGTTCAGTTGCAAGCCATGCGCTTGCACCCACGCCGCCATCGCACCGACAAAAACGATGATGTACAGCGCATCCGCCGATTTGTACAACACCGAACTGACGATATTTGCCAAGGTTTCGGGTAGGTCGTAGCGTTCTTTACCTTGACGAATCAGCACCTTGTTTTCCACCCACATCGCAATGATGAAAAACGCCCCGAAACTAAATATAATCAGCAATGCGTGAACAATACTCTCCATGTGATGTCTCCTGTATGTTTTAGGATTTTAGGGCTGAATATCCCCCTTGTCGTTCAATAATTGTACAATGGTTTAATAAACTTTCTCGAGGTTTCAGCGGCGCATTTCGATGAGCCTTTATACTGATTCACAGGAATTATCACGCCATGACACCAACACCGCTGATTTTCGCCCACCGTGGCGCGATGGCCTACCGCCCACAAAATACCCTACCTGCGTTTGAACTGGCGTGGTCTATGGGTGCGCATGGTGTGGAATTGGATGTGCAATGCACGCGCGATGGCGAAGTCGTGGTCTTTCACGACGATACTTTAGATAAATTGACCAATGGCACGGGACGTGTACAAGACTACGATGCGGCGGAATTGATGAGATTGGACGCAGGTGCGCATTTTTCCACCGCATACGCGCGCACGCGCATCCCGACTTTGGCGCAGGTGTTGCGTGCGCGTCCGCTCGGACGCTGGGTCAATATCGAACTCAAAACCGAGCTGCTCGAAGCCACGCCCGAACAGTTGAATCAACGCCATGCAAACGGTCATCCCGTCTTGATGCGCGCGCCTGAATCGACCATTGAAATTGAAGCCAAGCGCATGGCTCGGCGCACCGCCGAAGTGATTGATCACTTGCGTGCAGAGATTACCGATTTGGCAGAACACCTGATTGTCTCCAGTTTTCACCCTGTGGCGATTGAAACGTTTGCGCATTTGTGCCCCGACATCGCCGTGGCGTATCTGCGCAGCACTGCGTTGTACCACGACACCGAGCCTTTGATGAACTCAATGAGCGCGGTGCAACTGTCTGCCCTACACTTGGATGCACACGACACCACATCAGAGGCGATTGCCCAAGCGCATCAAAAAGGGTTGCAAGTACGCGTGTGGACGGTGAATGATGTGGTGCAGGCACGCACACTCATGGCTTGGGGTGTGGATGGTTTATTCACCAACGTGCCCGATGTGATGCTCAAACAATTGAACCGATGAATCCAAGCACCGCACCCACCCAACGCAAAATCATCCATTTTGATGCCGACTGCTTTTACGCCGCCGTGGAGATGCGCGACAACCCTGCCCTGTGCGGCATACCTTTGGCGGTCGGTGGGTCAGCGGATCGGCGCGGCGTGATTGCGACGTGCAACTACGAAGCGCGCGCTTTCGGTGTGCGCTCGGCCATGCCGACGCGACGAGCATTGCAACTGTGTCCACAGTTGGTGATTGTATTGCCTGACTTTGTACGTTATAAACAGGCTTCGCAAGCCATCTTTGACATCTATCGTGAATACTCGGATTTAATCGAACCGCTGTCATTGGACGAAGCCTACGTCGATGTGAGTGCTTGCTCCGCTCATCAGGGCAGTGCCACCTTGATGGCACAAGAAATTCGCGCTCGGGTTAAAAATGAAACCGGTTTGGTGGTCTCCGCAGGCGTTGCACCGAACAAGTTTCTCGCAAAAATTGCCAGCGATTGGCACAAACCCGATGGGCTTTACGTGATTCGCCCGCAAGATGTGGATGCCTTTGTCGCGCAACTACCCGTCGAAAAATTATTTGGCGTGGGTCCACGCACGGCGGAAAAAATGCATCGACTGCGTCTATTCACCTGCGCAGATGTGCGCGCACGCGAACTGCCTTTTTTGCGTGAGCAGTTTGGTAAACTTGGAACGGCTTTGTATCAATCGGCACGCGGCATAGACAACCGAGAAGTGAAAAGCAACCGCGTGCGCAAATCCATCAGCGTTGAAACCACATACGCGCAGGATTTACATGGGTTTAGCGACTGCGTGGGCAAACTGCCCGCTTTGCACACCGATTTAATTGGTCGAATTGAGCGCAACCGCGCCTTGCCTCTGGTACACAAAACCTTTGTCAAACTGCGCATGGCAGACTTTAAAGTGCGCACGGTGGAGGTCAATGAACGCGATGTTTCGATAACGCATTTCAAACAATTGTTAGAAAACGCCTGTCGAAAACATACGGGGAGTATCCGTCTCATCGGCTTGGGGGTGCGTTTGCGTGCCCCTGATGAGGTGGGGCAATTGGATTTGTTGTAACGATTACGCCACTGCGGCGACCGCACCCACCATGGCATCGCCATGTACTTGGGCGAAACTTGGCGCAGTGCGCACATCGTCAAAGGTGACGATTTCGTAGTTGTCCGCATCCGCCAATACCGCGCGAATCAGCAGATTATTCAAGGCATGACCCGATTTATACGCGCTGTAGGACGCTAAAATCGGATGGCCAATCACGTATAAATCGCCAATCGCATCGAGGATTTTGTGTTTGACAAACTCATCGCCATAGCGCAATCCTTCGGGGTTGAGGATTTTGTATTCATCCAGCACGATTGCATTCGCCAAATTACCACCCTGTGCCAAGCCCAAGCCACGCAAGGCTTCCACGTCCTGAATAAAACCAAAAGTACGTGCACGCGATATTTGACGCACAAAGGCATCGCCCGTAAAATCCACCTCGCAGTGCGTACCCGTTTCATCAATCGCAGGATGGTCAAACTCAATATCAAAGCGGGTTTTAAAGCCAAAGTACGGGTCAAGACGCGCGATTTTATCACCTTCAGTCACTTGCACCGATTGCTTGAGGCGGATGAAACGGCGCAATGCGTCTTGCTCAACCAACCCAGCCGTGGTAATCAAATACACGAAACTGGTGGCACTGCCATCCATGATGGGAATTTCGGGCGCATTGACTTCAACGATGACATTGTCCACGCCCAAGCCCGCTAAGGCCGACATCAAGTGTTCAATCGTCAAAACGCGTGCGGCCAAATTGCTTGGATTGGCCAAGGTGGTTGCCATGCGGGTATCAATCACGTGCTCCGCCGCAGTGGTGATGTCCAAATTCGCATCAACATCCATGCGGCGAAAGACCACACCCGTATTGACGGGCGCGGGGCGCAGAATGAGTTTGACCTTGCGCCCAGAATGCAAACCTATGCCTGTGGTTTGAACTTCTTGTGCAAGGGTTTTCTGTCGGACTGGGGTGGGGTTGTTTGGTTTCATGGTTCAGTTCGTGTTGGGGTTGCGCTGTTGATGCATCATGATACCGCAAAAAAACAAACCCCACCACGCTTGCGCGTGCTGGGGGAAAACCGACATGTACCACATCTTTTCGCAGTTGTTATGAGTAAAACTTGGTAAACCTGGTAAACCTTTGGGGCACACGTACCCGTGTTGCCAAGTGCATTGAGTGCGCATGAAGCACGTGGTTTGCTCTTGCGAAGGGGACGCAAGGCAAACCACGCCTAACAGCACACTTGAAGCAAAAATTTAGTCTGCTTGACGACGCAAAAATGCCGGCACATCCAAATCTTCAATGAAGTTTTCACCATTGACCGTGCGTTGGGCTGTGTGCAATTGTGCACGACGCTCGTACGCAGGCACGTCCAACTCATTGTAATCACCAAAGGTCGGCACAGACACAGGACGGCGCGGCGCGGTTTCTACAGATGACGCAGGCGCGCCTGTTTGTACCCAGCCCGCAGGTGCAGCCGTCTCACTGCCGATTGGCATTGGTTCAACATAAAGGTGCGCAGACTCGGCCGATGCTGACACGCGGGTAGCGACGTTGTCGGTTTCAACCCGACGCGCGCCACCCAAACCCGTTGCCACCACAGTCACACGCATTTTGTCGCCCAAACTTTCGTCATACGCCAAGCCCATGATGATGGTGGCATCTTCAGACGCACGCTCACGAATCAAGTTGGTCGCTTCGCGGGTTTCGCGCCCTTTGAGGGTGTCACGCGAAGCGGAGATGTTAATCAAAATACCGCGCGCACCCGCCAAGTTCACGCCATCCAACAATGGGCTGGCAATCGCTTCCTCTGCCGCAATGCGCGCACGCTCTGGCCCTGAAGCCGTACCCGAGCCCATCATCGCACGGCCTTGCTCGCCCATCACGGTTTTCACGTCATTAAAGTCGACGTTGATATTGCCTTGCACGTTGATGATTTCTGAAATCCCCGCCACGGCGTTGTTGAGCACCGCGTCGGCCGCTTCGTGCATTTCGTGTTGCAAGGCGTCTTCACCCAAGGTTTCTTCGAGTTTTTCGTTCAAAACCACGATGAGTGAATCGACGTGTTGCTCCAATTGGCGCAGACCTTCTTCGGCCACCATCATGCGGCGTTTGCCTTCTTGCTCAAATGGTTTTGAGACCACGGCCACTGTCAAAATCCCCAATTGCTTGGAAATCTCAGCAATCACAGGCGCCGCGCCCGTGCCCGTACCACCACCCATCCCTGCAGTGATGAAGACCATATTCGCACCACGCAACATATCCGCAATGCGTTCACGGTTTTCTTCTGCCGCGGCACGACCGACTTCGGGTTTCGCCCCCGCACCCAAACCACTCTCTCCCAATTGCAAGGTGTGTTGCGCGGTTGATTGGCTCAAAGCCTGCGCATCGGTGTTGGCACTGATAAATTCAACGCCCTGCACCTGATTGCGAATCATGTGCTCAATCGCGTTGCCACCTGCACCGCCCACGCCGACGACCTTAATGATCGTGCCTTTTGGTGCTTCATTTAACATTTCAAAACTCATAATATTTCCCCTTTTTTAAAAATGTCCAAGCGGACACACTTCTTACTACAAACCACAACAACTTAAACCATTAAAATGTTTTGACAAACCAGTCGCGCATCGCTTTAAACACCGACTTGCCACTACCAACATTACCTGAACCCTCAGTTTTTTTCTTACGACCAAAGCCACCGCCCACGACATGACCATCCATATGACTGGTAGCGACTTCGCCTTTTTTCTCACGCGCCGCCATGAGCAAACCCATCACGGTTGAATAACGTGGATTGCACACCAAGTCCGCTAAATTACCTTCATACATCGGCTGGGCAATGCGCACGGGCTTCATGAATACTTCCTCTGCCAACTCCGTCATACCAGGCAGCAAACTTGTGCCACCTGTGAGCACCACGCCCGATGCAATCAGATGATCAAAGCCTGCCTCTTGCAAATTGCGCTGAACCAAGACAAACAATTCTTCCAAGCGCGGCTCAATCACCGCTGCGAGTGATTGGCGTTTCACGCGGCGCGCCGCACGGTCACCCACACCCGGAATCTCAATTACCGATTCAGACGGCACCATGCCTTGTTTGGCCACGCCGTAACGCAACTTTAACTCTTCAGCTTCTATGGTCGGTGTGCGCAACGCCATCGCAATGTCGTTGGTCACTTGATCACCTGCAATGGGAATCACTGCAGTGTGGCGAATTGCGCCTTCGGTAAACACCGCAATGTCGGTTGTGCCACCACCGATGTCCACCAAAGCCACACCGATTTCTTGCTCGTCTTGCGTCAGGGTGGTTGCTGCTGAAGCCAGAGGTTGCAAACGCAAATCTGAGACTTCTAAACCACAGCGACGAATACATTTGACAATATTTTGTGCCGCAGAGACTGAGCCCGTGATGATGTGCACTTTGACTTCCAAGCGCATCCCTGTCATGCCTATCGGTGTGCGAATGCCATCTTGGTCATTGACTTTGTATTCTTGCGGCAAGACGTGCAAAATTTGCTGGTCAGCGGGAATGCTCACTGCACGTGCGGTATCGAGCACACGGTCAATGTCGTTTTGTGTGATTTCAACATCCTTAACCGCCACCATGCCGCTGGAATTGAAACTGTGGATGTGACTGCCCGCAATCCCTGTGCACACGCTGCGCACATTAAAACCTGCGCGCAACTCGGCTTCTTTAATCGCGTATTGGATGGTTTGAATGGTTTCTTCAATGTTGACCACCATACCACGGCGCATCCCGCGTGATGGGTGGTGTCCAATACCGATGACGTTAAAAGCGTTGTTTGGCAACACCTCAGCAATCATAGCAACGACTTTGGACGTACCAATATCCAAAGCAACAATTAAGTCCTTGGTCGTATCATTCATGTTTTTCACCTGTATTCATCATAGTTTCTGTATTGGTTACCACACGATGCAATTTATCCGAACGCATCGCAAATCCGTTGGGATAGCGCAAATCAATATACGCGCCCGTGTCCCCAATATTCTCTTGTACAAAGTTCATCGACTGTTGCAAGCGACGCACCCGCTCCTCTAAAGCACTCGGCGTATCGGCCCGCCCCAACTCAACCACAGCTCCATTGGTAAAACCGACTTGCCAACTGTAACGCTCCGACAAAACCACTTTTTTCACTGTCCAACCCAAAGGCGCAAACCATTGCTGTATCACAGGAATTTGCTCGGCCACCAATTTTGAAGCTGCATCAGGCCCTTCTGCTTCGAGGAGTTGCGCACGCTGCACATCACTCAAACGCGTTGTGAACAACTGCCCTTCAGGGCTGAGGTAACGCTCTTTCCAAATCGCCACAGGTTTGTGCTCAGTGATGTGAATTTCAATCGCATGTGGCCAAACCTTGCGCACAGAAGTGCTTTTAACCCAACTCAAACTTTGCAAACTGTTTTGTACCTGATACAAATTCATCGAAAAAAACCCACCCGACAAACCCTGTCCTAAATTTTGTTCAATCAAATCATGGGTCGGCTTGGCTTCCAATTGCGCCACATCGCCGACAAAGCGAAATTGATTGATGGCAAAAAATGGACGCTGTAAAAACCAGCCCGCACAGGCAATCAACAACAACACCGCCGCCACCCACACCATCATGCGTGTGACTGCCTGCATTAAACCGATGTCGTCCCAAAAGCCTTGCATCATCATTCCTTATTGATTTCGCGCAGGCGTGTGCAATACATGCAAACGCGCATCTGCCAAAATCGCCATCACCAACTGTTCATAACTCATGCCCACTGCACGTGCCGCCATCGGCACCAATGAATGGTCGGTCATCCCGGGAGAGGTATTCATCTCCAACAAAAATGGCTCATTGTCCGACGCACGCACCAAAACTTCAGCACGTCCCCAACCCGCACAGCCCAACACTCGGTAGGCATCCACCACCATATTTTGAATGCGTATGGTCAATTCATCTGATAATTTCGCAGGGCATTCATACACCGTGTCATTGCTCAAATATTTGTGTTCAAAATCATAATTGCCATCGGGCGCAATGATTTCGACCAGTGGCAAGGCGTACGCATCTTTGCTCGATCCCAACACCGCACAGGTGGTCTCGCGCCCCTCAATGCACTGTTCAATCAAGGCGTGGGTGTCGTACTGCCATGCCAACTCACACGCTGCTTGTAAATCTTCTGCGCGAGTGACTTTACCTGCTCCAACCGATGAGCCTTCCAATGGTGGTTTGACAAACAATGGCATTCCAAGTTGCGCCACTATTTTCGCCACATCCACCGTTTCACCACGCGCCAGCACCACATAATTGGGCGTTTGCAAACCTGCTTGCAACCAAATTTGCTTGGTGCGCACTTTGTCCATCGCCAAAGAACTGGCCATCACGCCACTGCCTGTATAGGGAATGTGCATCAATTCGAGCGCGCCTTGCACCGTGCCGTCTTCGCCAAAACGCCCATGCAGCGCGATATAAGCACGCTCAAACCCTTGGGTTTTTAATTCAAAAATATCGCGCTCACCTGTATCAAATAGATGCGCATCCACGCCCTGTTTGACCAAAGCCGCATGCACCATCGCACCTGATTTGAGCGAGACCTCACGTTCGGCGGAAATCCCGCCGTAGAGCACCGCCACTTTGCCGAAATTATGTGTATCTGTCGCCATGTTGTTCTCTTCTTTACGTCTGTCCCATCAATTCAACGGTTTTACCTGCCACCGCGCCGATTGAGCCTGCACCCATGCAAATCACCACATCACCATCGCGCACAAAATCCGCAATCGCTTGTGGCAAGCCGCTGACTTCTTCTACAAACACGGGCTCTACTTTGCCCGCGACGCGCAAGGCGCGCGCCAGAGAACGTCCATCGGCCGCCACAATCGGTGACTCCGAAGCCGCATACACCTCGGTTAAAATCACGCCGTCTGCACCCGAGAGCACTTTGACGAAATCCTCAAAGCAGTCACGCGTGCGTGTGTAGCGGTGCGGTTGAAACGCCAATACGATGCGTTGGTTCGGAAATGCGCCACGCGCTGCCGCCAGTGTCGCCGCCATTTCCACGGGGTGATGACCGTAGTCATCAATCAAGGTGAATTGACCAGCGCCATTGGCTTCGCTTACTTTCACTTGTCCGTAACGTTGGAAACGCCGTCCCACGCCATTGAACTGAGCCAGTGCTTTGCAAATTGCCGCATCATCGACATCGACTTCCGTGCCGACCGCAATCGCCGCGAGCGCGTTGCGCACATTGTGTAACCCCGGTAAATTCAGGGTCACATCTAAATCAGGCAAATCTTCGCCAAAACCTGTGCGCGCGACTTTAAACTTCATTTGTCCATTGGCATCCTGCACGTCGTAGGCGCGCACATGGGCATCCTCACTCAAACCATAAGTAATCACGGTTTTGGACAACTTCGGCACAATTTCGCGCACATTCGCATCGTCAATGCAGACAATCGCCGCGCCATAAAATGGCAACGAACGGGTGAATGCGACAAACGCCTCTTTTAACTTGTTAAAGTCATGGTCATAGGTGTCCATGTGGTCTTGGTCAATATTGGTGATGACCGCAATCGTAACCGACAGGTGCAAGAACGACGCATCCGACTCATCGGCTTCAGCCACGATGTAATCGCCTTTGCCCAAACGCGCATTCACACCCGCGCTGTTGAGCTTGCCACCAATCACAAAAGTTGGATCGAGCCCGCCCTCGCCCATCACGCTCGCCACCAAAGATGTCGTGGTGGTTTTGCCATGCGTGCCCGCAATGCCAATGCCGCGTTTAAAGCGCATCAATTCCGCCAACATCACCGCGCGTGGCACAATCGGAATTTTGCGCGCACGCGCTGCCAACAACTCAGGGTTGTTTTCATCAATTGCGGTCGAGACCACCAGCACATCGGCGTTTTGTACATTTTCCTCTGCGTGTCCAATTGCCACGCTCGCGCCCAAACTGCGTAGGCGTTTGACATTCGCGCTCTCACTGGCATCTGAGCCTGTGACCTTGTAATCCAAGTTGAGCAACACCTCGGCAATGCCGCTCATACCCGCGCCGCCAATACCGACAAAATGAATGTTTTCTATTTTATGCTTCATAACTTGCTTTCCATCGTATTCACACCCGCAACGTCCAAACACACTTTGGCGACATCCGCCGTAGCATTCGGTTTGGCAACGCTGCGCGCCTGTACGGCTTGCGCCAGTAAATCCGCGCGCGTCAATCCACGCAGATAGTCGGCCAGTTTTTCTGCGCTCAATTTGTTTTGCGCCATCAACACACCCGCGCCCGCTTTGACCAATAACTGCGCGTTGGCGGTTTGATGGTCATCCACCGCGTGTGGAAATGGCACGAGCACACTGGCAACCCCTGCACTGGCGAGTTCCGCCACAGTCATCGCGCCCGCGCGACAAATCACCAGATCGACTTCGCTGTATAAGTGCGCCATGTCATCAATAAATGCACGACAATCGCCCTGTACACCCACTTGCGCATAGTTGGCGCGCAATTGCTCAGTTTGTTTTTCGCCCGATTGATGAACCACCTCAGGACGCACATCTTCGTCAATCAATGCCAAAGCCTTTGGTACAACACTGTTCAACGCCTGCGCACCCAAACTGCCGCCAATCACCGCCAATTTGAGCTTGCCACTGCGCCCTGCAAAGCGCGCTTGCGGCTCAGTGATGTCGGCAATCACCTGTTTGACAGGATTGCCGACCCATTCACCCTTTTCAAACACATTCGGAAACCCCGTCAATACCCGTTTGGCGATTTTTGCCAACAACTGATTCGACAGACCTGCAATCGAGTTTTGCTCATGCAAGACAATCGGAATACCCGTCAATTTCGCAGTCAAACCACCGGGTACTGTGATGTATCCGCCCATGCCGAGCACTACATCGGGGCGCACACGTTGATACACTTTGCGCGTTTGCGCGATGGCTTTGAGCAGTCGAAACGGCGCGAGTAATTTGGTTTGCACGCCCTTACCTCGCACGCCGCCGAATGCCACCGCATGAAATTCATAACCATGTTGCGGTACCAAGCGCGACTCCATCGAGGGATTCTCCACCCCGCCAGCACCGCCGAGCCACGCGACCCGATGACCCGCATCGGTCAACACCTGCGCCACCGCCAAACCCGGCATGATGTGCCCGCCCGTGCCGCCTGCCATAATCAGTATGGTTTTAGAAGTACTCATACCACCCGTCCCTGTTGCGCATTTTTGCGCTGATAATCGCCACGTTTGATACAGCGGTTTTCATAGTCCACACGCAGTACAAATGCCATCGCCAAACAATTGAACATCAAGGCGCTACCACCGTAACTGATAAATGGCAAGGTCAAACCTTTGGTCGGCAGCATACCCATATTGACACCGATGTTGATAAAACTTTGTACGCCGAACCAAATCGCAATCCCCTGCACTGCCAGTGCCTGAAAATTGCGCTCAAACGCCATCGCCTCGCGCGCCACCATAAACATTTTGTAAACCAACAGCGTGAAGGCAATAATCACCGCCCACACCCCTAGCAAGCCAAATTCCTCGCCAATCACCGCCATGATGAAATCGGTGTGTGCTTCGGGCAAATAAAACATTTTTTGTACCGATGCCCCCAAACCCTGTCCCCACAATTCGCCGCGCCCAAAAGCAATCAATGACTGAGTGAGTTGATACGCACCGCCCAAAGCATTTTCTTCATCCCAAGGATTGAGGTAAGCGAAAATTCGTTTGGCACGCCACGGTGTAAAAATCACCAAAGCCGCAAACGCCGCCACCATCGTGGCAAATAACGCAGCAAACACTTTGTAATTGACTCCACCGAGGAAAATCACACCCAAGGTAATCATCGCCACCACCATCAGCGCGCCCATATCGGGCTCCAACAATAACAGCAATGAGGTCATGCCGAGCACCACCACCATCGGCAAAATCCCTTTGGTGATGTCACGAATGTCGGCGTTTTTGCGCACACAAAAATCCGCCGCATAGAAACACGCCGCCAGTTTCATCAACTCCGAGGGTTGAAAATTCATAATTCCCAAAGGCAGCCAACGGCGCGCGCCATTGACGCGCAGACCCACATGCGGAATCAGCACGATCACCAACAAAATAATCGCCACAATCAAAGCCACGGGTGCCAATTTTTGCCATGTTTCTGTCGAGGTTTTTAAACCCAAAAACGCAACAAAAAATCCAATACCAATGCTCAGACCATGTTTGATAAAAAACGAATAGCGTGAATAATTGTGGTATTTGGGCGAATCGGGTAGGGCAATGCTCGCCGAATACACCATAATCAAACCAAAAAACATCAACAAAACAGGCACCCACAACAACACCGAATCCACATCCTGCCATGCTGAATTGCGCGCGGGCGAGCGCGACCAATCAGAACCATTCATCTGATTTTGCTCACCCATGCCCAACCAACTTAAAATTCGCATGACCTCACACCTGTCCCATATCGTTTGCCCACTCGTGCACCACATCGACAAACACCTGCGCACGATGCGCATAATTTTTAAACATATCCAAACTCGCACACGCGGGCGAGAGTAAGACCGCTTGACCTGCTTGCGCGGCTTGCGCGGCGGCTAAAGTTGCCGCTTCTAAATTCTCAAACACCTGCATCGGCACGCCGCAGTCTTGCCACGCTGTTTCAATCAATGCCGCATCTTTACCAATCAAACACACCTGCACCACATGGGCTTTAATCGCATCAGCCATCGGCGTAAAATCTTGCCCTTTACCATCGCCGCCCGCAATCAAGACGATTTTTTGACCCAAACCTTCAATCGCCGCCAAACTCGCACCCACATTCGTGCCTTTGGAGTCATCGTAAAAATCAACCCCATTGATGTTGGCTATCCACTGCACGCGGTGTGGTTCGCCTGCATAATCGCGCAAACCGTGCAGCAATTTCGCCAGTGGCAAGTCAATCGCCCGACACAATGCCAGTGCCGCCAACGCATTCATCGCATTGTGTCGCCCACGAATCTGCAGGGCATCGGCAGGCATCAAGCGTTGTAAAGTGACTGCAACGGGTGCGGCTGCTTGACCGCGTTTTTTCTTATCTACCATCACATCATCAGTCACAGCAACGCTCAACCAATCCATGCCACCCTCGCGCCACAAACCATAGTCACCTGCGACAGTCGGTGCGTGAATGCCAAAATTCATTTGTGTCGATTGCGCTTTCGCCATCGCCATGACGGCGGCATCGTCACGATTGAGTACTTGCACAGTGTCCGCGCCAAAAACATGGGCTTTTGACTGCGCGTATTCCGCCATATCGCTGTGCCAATCGAGGTGGTCTTGCGAGATATTCAACACCGTTGCCGCGTTGGGATTAAAACCTTGGGCAAATTGCAGTTGAAAACTCGACAATTCCAACACCCAAACCTCAGGCAAGGCATCATTGTCCAACGCGTCACACAGCGAATCGAGCATCGACGGGCTGATATTGCCAGCGGCCAAGGCAGACACGCCAACAGATTGACACAAATGGCGCGTCAACGAAGTTACCGTGGTTTTACCATTGGTACCTGTGACTGCCAAAATTTTAGGTTGGTAATCGTGTGATGCCTTTAAATCATCCAAAGCGCGCGTGAACACAGCCAACTCGCCCAACACAGGAATGCCACGCTCATGCGCCACAGCCAAAATCGTTTTCAGTGGTTCGACGTGTGGGCTCAACCCCGGGCTGAGCACCACTTCAGCCACATTGTCCAAATACGTGGCATCGAACCCACCGCAATGCACGGTCACATTTGGGTGTTTTTCTTGGAGTATGGGCAGTTGCGCGGGGGCTTGGCGTGAATCATAGACGGCAACAGGCGTGGCAGTGCGCACCGCATGGCGCACCAACGCCATACCCGACTCACCCAAACCAATCACCAATCTATTTTGTACCATTGTCGTTACCTAAATTTATCGAATCTTCAAACTGGCCAAACCGATTAACACCAACATGATGGTGATAATCCAAAAACGCACCACGACCTGTGTCTCGCGCCAACCTTTTTGCTCATAGTGGTGATGCAAGGGTGCCATCAGCAAAATCCTTCTGCCCTGCCCGTAGCGTTTTTTGGTGTATTTAAAGTATAAAACCTGCGCTGCCACCGATAAGGTTTCGACCACGAACACCCCCCCCATGATGAACAGCACCAATTCTTGACGCACAATCACCGCCACCGTACCGAGCGCACCACCCAAAGCCAACGCGCCCACATCACCCATGAATACTTGTGCGGGATAGGCGTTGAACCACAAAAATGCCAAACCTGCACCCGCCATTGCGGCGCAAAACACCAAGACTTCACCTGCACCTTTAATATTTGGTAACAGCAAATAGTTGGCATATTTGAAGTTGCCCTCAACATAAGCAAAAATCCCCAATGCCACACCGACCATTACGGTTGGCATAATCGCCAAACCGTCCAAACCGTCGGTCAGATTGACCGCATTACTCGTACCCACAATCACAAAATACGCCAACACCATGAAGCCGAACACGCCGAGCGGCATGCTGATGGTTTTAAAAAACGGCACAATCAAATCGGCTTTATTCGGCAGCGGCATGGTCATGCCAGAGCCCAACCATTTCCAAAACAAAGCCAAAGTGTGTCCTTCTGCTCCTGCCGAAACCGAAAACGCCAAACCAATTGCCGCCACCACACCAATGATGGTTTGCCACATGTATTTTTCGCGCGAAGGCATACCATTGGGATCACGATTGACAATTTTTCGATAATCATCGGCCCAACCCACCCAGCCAAAACCCATGGTGACCAACATCAATATCCAAATAAAACGATTGGATAAATCCGCCCACAACAACACCGAAATCCCGATACCAATCAAAATCAAAGCACCACCCATGGTTGGCGTGCCTTGTTTGACCAAATGGGTCTGCGGTCCATCGGTGCGCACTGCTTGACCAAACTTCATTTCAGCCAAACGGCGAATAACGCGTGGCCCCGCCACCAAGCCGATGATGAGTGCAGTCGCCATGGCCAATAAAGCCCGTAATGTCAGGTAATTGAACACCGCGAAAAACCGGGTCTCAGGCGAGAGTTGGGAGAGCCATTTGGCCAGTTCAAGTAACATGGTTTGTGTCCTTTATTGTCATGTCCTGCATATTCTGCGCTGTCTCCAACAGCAATTCATTCACCACGCGCTCCATACCCATGAAGCGTGAGCCTTTAACCAATACCGTGCTGGCTCCATTTTGCATGTGTGCACGTACCACACTGGCAATTCCCGCCACATCATCAAAGTGCTGCGCACCCGCACCAAAGGCCTGCGCCGCTTGACGCATCATCTCACCCGTTGCCAACAACACATGCACTCCACGAGCGGCAGCATGTGCGCCAATTTCCGCATGGAATGCACCACCGTCTTCGCCCACTTCACCCATGTCGCCAAGCACTAAGATTTTGCGCCCCGCTGAGTTGGCCAACACTTCAATCGCCGCCAAAACCGAATCGGGATTGGCGTTATAGGTGTCGTCAATTAAAATACAGTCGTTACTGAGTTTGTGGGTTTGCAAACGTCCTTTGGCGGGCACAAAATTCGACAAACCACGCGCGACCACTTCCAACGGCAAACCCATCGCGGTCACTGCAGCACACGCGGCGAGTGCGTTGTGAACATTGTGTACACCGGGGATATTGATTTGCGTGGTGCATTGCCCCATCGGTGTGACCAATTGCACGGTTGATGCATACAAGCCCAATTCATAGCGCGCGCTGTACATCGCGCTGACCGATTCGTTTAAACTAAAGTCATGAATGGCTACGCCACGTGCTTGAGCACGTTCTCGCCAAATGGACGCATACCCATCGTCCGCTGGAAACACCACCATGCCGCCCTCAGCGATGCTGTCAATCACATCAGCATGCTCAATGGCAACTGCTTCGACGGTTTGCATGAACTCTTGATGCTCACGTTGGGCGTTGTTGATAATCGCAATGGTGGGCTGGGCGATCGGTGCCAACTGCGCAGTTTCCCCAGGGTGGTTCATACCCAACTCAATCACCGCACTGTGGTGGCTTGAGTTTAAATTAAGTAAAGTTAAGGGCAAACCGATGTCATTATTTAAGTTACCGCGCGTTGCCAAATAACCGTCGTCATAAGCCGCCTGCATGATGGCAGCCAACATTTCTTTAACTGTGGTTTTACCATTGCTGCCTGTTACCACCAGCACAGGCATATCAAATTGTGCGCGCCAGTTTTGCGCCAATTGTTGTAATGCCACGCGCGTGTCTTTAACCAAAATATACGGTAAGGCAAATCCCTCAGGCACACGCTCAGCCACTACTGCGGCAACTTGCCCAACTTTCAACTGTGCTAAAAAATCATGCGCATCAAATCGCTCACCTTTGAGTGCGATAAATAAATCATTGGGTGTGAGGGTGCGCGTATCGGTACTCACGTGCGCGAACGTTGCATCGCCCTGAACGTGCACGGCATCCATCCATATTCCCGCTTGTGTCAAGTCGCTCATCACCTGAGATTGATTGGTATTCACTGAGTTTTCACCTTGATGTTTCGGCGATTGCCACTGGCTTAAAGCCTGCGCCACGGTTTCTAAATCTGAATACGGATGCTTCACACCCATCACATCTTGATAGGCTTCGTGTCCTTTACCCGCGACCAGCACCACATCGCGCGCGCTTGCATCGCTCAACACTTGAGCAATCGCAGTCGGGCGCGACACTTCGGTGTGAATATTGGGCGCACCTAAATCCATACCCGCCAAAATATTTTGAATAATGACTTCGGGGTTTTCGGTGCGCGGGTTATCCGAGGTCACCATAACGGCATCGGCAATTTTTTGCGCAATCGCGCCCATTTGTGGCCGTTTGCCCGCATCACGATCACCGCCACAGCCAAACACACAGATTAATCGTCCACCGCGCTGCTGTGCAATTGGGCGCAGTGCCAACAGGGTTTTTTCCAAAGCATCGGGCGTGTGCGCAAAATCAACCACCACCAAAGGTTGTGCATCCCCACCGAAACGCTGCATGCGCCCTGGAGCAGCGGTGATGTGCGCACAGTCGGCCACACATTGCCCTACATCCAAACCCAAAGCCATGCAAACGCCAAGCACGCCGAGCAGATTCATCACATTAAACTCACCCACCAATTGCGATGCCACAGGATACTGAGCCCCATCAACATCTAAGGTGAATGTCGTCAACGCGCCCGCTTGATCAATTTGGCTGGCTCTTAGATACTGCGTCACGCCTGCGGGCTGCGGACTCAAACCATAGCCAATCACCGTGATGCCGTTGTCTTGAGCAATCTGTGCATAGCGCAAGCCAACCGCATCATCGATGTTGATGACCGCAGTTTTTAAAGTATTCCAAGCAAACAGCATGGCTTTAGCAGACTCATAACGGTCCATATCGCCGTGGTAATCCAAATGATCACGCGATAGATTGGTGAACAATGCCACTTCATACGCCACACCATTGACGCGCCCCTGCGTGAGCGCGTGCGATGAGACCTCCATCACCATCGCTTGCGCACCTTGACTGCGCATGTCGTTCAGATAACAATGCACTTCAACCGCCTGCGGTGTGGTAAACCCTGTTTCTACCATGGCATTGGCAAAACCCACACCGAGCGTGCCCATAATCCCGCAGCGCATATCGTGTTGGCTCAGGATTTGCGCCAACCACTGCGCACTCGAGGTTTTGCCATTGGTGCCCGTCACCGCCACCATGCGCATGTGCTCAGACGGCTGACCGTAATAGGCACTGGCAATATGCCCCGCCAATTGATTTAAATCCTCGACCCCACCCGTAGGCACCGAAAATTTTGCCGCAACCTGACCATCCAACTGCCAGAGCAAAGCACGCGCGCCATGTTTCACCGCGACATCGGCATAACTGCGCCCATCGTGTTTGGCATCGTTGTGCGCCAAGGGGTCAAACGGATAGGCGACAAAGACATCGCCTTTTTGCACCTTGCGGCTGTCGCTGACCATGTGGCTGCGTTGACTCGCGTATGTACCAAATTTGCCAATCACCTGCGCAACCACAGCTGTCTGCTCAGCGTTCAACTGATTGCTGCGTGTGGTATCAAGCGTGTGAAGTTGTCCCGCATTCATCACATGGACTCCTCTGTCGCGGTGTGGTTAATCGAGGTTTTATACGGTGCATCGGGCGTCACCGACAGCGTGCGCAAGGTTTCAGACACAATCTGACTAAATATAGGCGCAGCAACCACACCACCAAAATGCCCATTGGCAGTCGGATCATCCACCATAACCGTCACCACAATGCGCGGCTGATTGACAGGTGCGAGTCCCGCAAAGGTCGCCACGTATTTGTTTTTATTGTAGCCATTGCCTTCCACTTTATACGCAGTCCCTGTTTTGCCCGCCACTGTATAGCCGACCACCTGTGCTTTGGGCGCAGTGCCACCGGGTTCGGTTGCCATATGCATCATGGTGCGCATTTCTTGCGCGGTTTGCGCTGAAAACACACGCGTGCCGCCCACAGCATCAGGTGTTTCTTTTTTAATCAAAGTCAAATCAATCAACTCACCATCACGCGCAAACACCGTATAGGCATGCGTAAGTTGCAACAAAGACATGGCAATCCCATGTCCGTATGACATTGTGGCTTGCTCGATTTTTTGCCAATTTTTATACGGGCGCAACAAACCTGGCGACACACCGGGGAAGCCCACTTTGTATTGCCGACCAAAACCCACGTTATCAAACATCGTCCACATCTCTTGCGGCGTGAGCATAAAAGAAATTTTGCTGGTGCCAATATTGGATGATTTCTGAATCACCTGCTGTACCGTCAAACGCCCATTGGGGTGTGAGTCGCTAATCAGCGCGTCGCCAATTTGGAATTGTCCATTGCCCGTTTCAATCATGCTTTGTGGTGTGATTTTTCCTTTTTCCAAAGCCAGTGCGACCGTAAACGGCTTGAGCGCTGAACCTGGCTCAAAAATATCAGTTACCGTTCGGTTGCGCAAAGCCTCAATGTCCATACTTGTGCGCGTATTGGGGTCATACGACGGATAGTTTTCCAATGCCAAAATCTCGCCCGTACGCGTATCCACCACCATCGCCGATGCGCTTTTTGCGTTGTGGAATTTCACCGCATCGCGCAGGGCGGTATAAACGATGTATTGCACCCGTGCGTCCAAAGACAAGTACACATCCTTGCCAGGGCGCGCTTCTTGCATCACACCTTGGTCTTCAATCACATTGCCCAATCGATCTTTAATTACTTTGCGCTTGCCGACTTGCCCTTGAATGTCTTTGTCATACACCAATTCCAAACCCTCTTGACCTTGACCTTCGATATTGGTAAAGCCTGTCAAGTGCGCAAAAACCTCCGCTTGTGGATAATCACGTTTGACTTCTTTTTGGCTATTGACCCCAGGAATTTTCATGGCTTTGATTTGATCGGACACTTCCTGCGACACTTGGCGTTTGAGATATACAAAACGCTTGTCGTCCTGCGCCACTTTTTTACGAATATCTGCAACAGTTATGCCCAACAAGTTTGCCAGTTTGCTCTCTTGCGCCGCGCTCATGCGCACATCTTCGGGAATCACCCAAATTGCCCGTGCGGGAATGTTTGAAGCCAATACCACGCCATTGCGATCGTAAATTTTGCCGCGCGGTGCGGGAATTTCCAACAAGCGCGAATAACGCGCATCGCCCTTGCTTTGTAAAAAGTCATTGTCCAACAATTGCAATTTGACCGCCCACAAAGACAATGCCAACATACCCAACAAAATACCCGACAAAGCGACACGCGAACGCCACGCTTCCAACGGAAAGTATGGCTTGATTTTAGCAGGGCGGATGTTCGTGGCGCGGTTCATGGTGTGCCCCCCACGGATTTTGGGGTCATATAATAGGTCGAACTGGGATTAACGCGTTCCATCCCTTGCCCCGCAACGATTTCCGCAATGCGGTCATTTTTTGCTGCAGAAACTTGTTGCACTTGGCGCGTGCTCCATTCGATTTGTAATTGTTGTTCTTGTTCGCGCACTTGTTCGAGTTGCACGGTCAGTGTGCGCACGTGATAGCGCACGTTAATCACCGCCATTGCCGCAGCAATGACCGCAATCAACAAAATCACCGAATTTCGCCACATCGACATGTTTGCTCGCTTTGTATTCAATCAATTTAAATTTTTTAACTATTTACAACGATTCATCAACCGTTCTTTTGCGCCACACGCAACACTGCTGAGCGTGCACGCGGGTTTTGCGCCGTTTCGGCTGCCGAAGGCTTTTGTCGCCCCAAATCCGTAAGCAACAACTTCGGCAACTGCGCCTGTGTCAACGGCATTTTTGCCAAATCCTTTGAATGCTGACTGTGTTTGGCAATAAACTGCTTCACAGGGCGATCCTCCAAAGAGTGAAAACTAATGACAGCCAATCGCCCCTGTGGTTTGAGTAACACCAACACCGCTTCCAACACCGCACCCAAATCCCCCAACTCATCATTCACCGCGATGCGTATGGCTTGAAACGTTCGCGTGGCTGGGTTTTGCCCTTTTTCGTAACCACGCACTTGACTTGCCACCACATTCGCCAAATCCAAAGTACGCTCAAAAGGTTTTTGTGCGCGCCGCGCCACTATTGCTTTGGCAATCGGCTTGGCAAAACGCTCCTCGCCATACTCTTTAATCACCCGTGCCAACTCAGCCTCTGACACCTGTTGTAGCCACTGCGCCGCACTCAATCCGCAGGTGTTGTCCATGCGCATGTCCAACGGACCATCTTGACGAAAACTAAACCCGCGCTCTGCTTGATCAATTTGCGGCGAACTCACACCCAAATCCAACAACACACCATCCACGCTATTGGCTGATAAGTGCTCAGAGATGGCTTTGAAACTGTCGTGCACCACCCGCACCCGCGCATCTTGAGTCGCCAATTCTCGCGCTGTGACAATCGCGCGTGGATCTTTATCAAACACCCACAATTGCCCGTTTTCACCCAATTGCGACAAAATCAAGCGCGAATGCCCACCGCGCCCAAACGTACCATCGACATACACACCCTCGGGTTTGACCGCCAATGCCGCTACCGCCTCATGCAACATCACCGTGATGTGTTCTTGTGCCTCGCTCACGGTTAAAACCTAAAGTTTTTAATCGCAGCTGGTTTTTCCCTCGCCAACTCTGCTTGCTCGTGCGCTTCATACACCTGCGCATTCCAAATGCGAAAATGCGTGCCATTGCCAAACATCTCAATGTCTTTGTCCAACTTCGCCTTGGCGCGCAAACTCGGTGGAATCAAAATCCGCCCTGTGCTGTCCCAAGTCACTGGCTCGGCACTGGAAAAATAAATCTCCCGATACACATCCAACTCCTCGCCCCACGTGATGATTTCGCGTGCCATTTGTTCCCACACAGGCAAGGGCAGTAGCAATAAACACCCGACAGGGCTGCGCGTGATGTACAATTGCCCCTCGCACTCTTTTTGGAGCGCGTCGCGATACTTGCTCGGAACCATCATCCGACCCTTAGCATCCAACGAGAGAGAAGAATTACCCAGATACACAGCGTTTGCTTTCAAAAATTAAACAGAATGTCGTTGGCACATTTACCACCAAATGACACTTTTTACCACATTGACGCAACTTTACGGCATGGCGCAGACCGCGTCAAGTTAAAAGTCAATTTTCTCAATAAAGACAATGGGTTAGCACGCTTTCCCTATAAAATCTTTAAATTTTTATTGTTATAAAACAAGGCTCTACAAATGCTTGTGAAAGTAAGAAATTAAGAAAATATTTTTATCAGCCATTCCCTTACCTCTGTCCTTTTATAGCAACACCTGTTTTATTCACTCCAACTCACTCTCTATCCTAAGTCAATCAGTAAAACCACTTAAAATAATACGTCGCACTTGATTTTCTGCATACCACCTTAATTTATGGGATTATGATGCTTCACAAACAAATCGCAATCGCCGTTACAATCAAGTTATGAAAACCGATCACAGCAAAACTTCTGCAACACAAAGTCCCGCCATCAATTTAAAGGGGCAGTTTCTCATTGCCATGCCTGCGATGCAGGGTGACGCATTTGAGCGTGCCGTTATTTACGTGTGCGACCACTCGGACAGTGGTGCTTTGGGATTGATGATTAACCGCACTGCGGATGTGAAGATTTCAGACATCCTTGTGCGTCTTCAAGCGGAAGATGACAGTTTGCACATCAGTTATCCACTCCCGATTCAGACCGAACAAAATGTCTATCTTGGTGGTCCAGTGCAAACCGAACGCGGCTTTGTATTACATTCGCCTTATAAAGAGTATGCGGCAACGGTTCGCATCAATGAGCACTTGGGTTTGACCAGTTCACGAGATATCTTGGAGGATGTGGCGCAAGGCAAAGGTCCTGAGAGCTTTTTATTGGCCTTGGGTTATGCAGGCTGGGGGGCTGGACAGCTGGAGGAAGAACTCGCACGCAATGTTTGGCTGACCGTGCCCGCCGATGCGCATGTACTGTTTGAAACCCTACCCACAGAAAAATACCAACAAGCCATGCGTCTGCTCGGTATCTCTGAAGCCATGCTCTCTGATGTGGTGGGTCATGCGTGATGAACTCATCGGTGCGCACAGTCATTGGTATTGATTACGGTCTCAAACGCATTGGCATTGCGGTGGGTAATACCCTCACGCAACACGCCGAGCCTTTGGAAATCATTCAAAACACCAACCCAGCCCATAGCATTCAGCGCATTCGTCAAATCGCACGCGACTGGTCGGCGCACGAATTGGTACTCGGTAGCCCACGCCACCCTGATGGTACGCCGCATGAAATGACACAGGTGTGTTTGGATGTGCAACAGGCGCTGATGAGTGCAACACAATTGCCCGTACATCTGGTCGATGAGCGTTATTCATCGGTGGTTTTGCCCAATGGCACACTCACCAATGCACGTGGGCAAACCCGCGCAAAACCTCAAGACGATTTGGCTGCCGCAATCATTCTGCAACAGTATTTGGATATGTCCTAAACATCTCCCATACCCCTCAACCATGTTGTGGCACTTTGCGGCAAAACCCAGCCAAATTCATCCAAACTTGCCCGTGCATCAGTTAGAATAGCGAAAATTTATTTCAACTTATTTCAACGATTGGGTGCACCCTATGACTCATCAGCCAGCATTCACCACGCCAACCACCCCTATCCCCGATGCCGAGCATTTGTATGTGCAATTGCTCAGTCAGCTGCGCATTTTTTTCGCCCAATCCGCGCAACCACCCGCACTCATCGGTATTCACCGTGGTGGCGCATGGCTGGCGGAACGTTTGCATCAGGATTTGGGGTTGAGCGAGCCGTTCGGTACTTTGGACATTTCGTTTTACCGTGATGATTACGCCACCACGGGCATTCGCACCAATGTCAAAACCACGCAGATTCCGTTTGACATCGAAAATCGTGTGGTGGTGCTGTGTGACGATATTCTCAACAGTGGACGCAGTGTGCGTGCTGCGCTCAACGAAATTTTTGAATTTGGTCGCCCTGCAACGGTTCAGCTCGCCGTGCTGTATGACCGCGGCGGCCGTCAACTGCCGATTGCCGCACAAATCAAAGGCGACGCAGGTGAATTTGACCCTGCTTATAAATTGGTATTAGAGCGCGATGAGCGCAACCGTTTTTGTTTCCGCATTCCACGACGCGTCAGCCATGCTGAATCAACCAAGGAGTCCTAATCATGTCTTTGCCCAATAACCCAGCAAACTCCAATCCAAGCCCACCGCCTGTGCCGTGGGCTGATTTACGCAATGCGCGCAACCCTCAACTTAACAGCGAAGGGCAATTACAGCATTTACTCAGTCTTGAAGGTTTGTCGCGCGAGATGCTCACGCATATTTTGGATACCGCAGAATCCTTCTTGGCGTTGAATTCACACGATGTCAAAAAAGTACCGCTGTTGCGCGGTAAATCGGTGTTCAATATTTTCTTTGAAAACTCCACCCGCACGCGCACCACTTTTGAAATCGCCGCCAAACGTTTGTCCGCCGATGTGATTAATCTGAACATCGAAGCCTCCTCAACCAGTAAAGGCGAAACCTTGCTGGACACGATGGACAACCTTGCGGCAATGCACGCGGATATGTTTGTCGTGCGCCACAATCAAAGCGGTGCGCCGTATTTGATGGCAGAGCATCTAAATCAACTGTGCATCAAAGACATCCACATCATCAATGCGGGCGATGGACGGCATTCACACCCCACTCAGGGCTTGTTGGACATGTACACCATCCGCCATTACAAAAAGGATTTCACACAATTGCGCGTAGCGATTGTCGGCGATATTCTGCACTCACGCGTGGCGCGCTCCAATATTCACGCACTGACCACTTTGGGCGTGCCCGAAGTGCGCGTCATCGGCCCACAAACTTTATTGCCCAGCGGACTCAAAGAAATGGGCGCGCATGTGTATCACAACATGAATGAGGGGCTTAAAGATGTGGATGTGGTCATCATGCTGCGCTTGCAAAAAGAACGTATGGCGGGCGCGTTGCTGCCCTCAGAAGCCGAATATTTTAAACACTATGGCTTATCACAAGAAAAACTCGCCCTCGCCAAACCCGATGCGATTGTGATGCACCCAGGTCCAATCAACCGTGGGGTTGAAATTGCATCCGATGTGGCCGACGGCACGCAGGCAGTGATATTGCCGCAAGTGAGTTTCGGTATCGCGATACGCATGGCGGTGATGGCTATTTTGGCGGGAGGCAAACAATGAATCGCTCTTTAATTATTCAAAACGCACGTTTGGTACACACTGCGGGCAATACAAATGAAGCACCGCACACCGATGCACACAGTTCAACCCTGTACATCGCCAATGGCAAAATCGTCGGCATTGACCAAACACCCGATGGTTTCGCACAAGATGCCCAAATCATCAATGCACAAAACAAACACACTTCATTTGCCTTAGCAGATTTGGCGGTGCGCCTGTCCGAAAAAGGCGGCAACCAAGATGACGTGATGCAAGAAGTCCTACAAGCCGCCTTGCGCGGCGGTGTGGCGCACGTGGCGTGCTTGCCCGACAGCAATCCCGTATTGGATGAACCGCGTTTGGTCACGCAACTCATCCATCAATCCGAATCACTGGACTTGGCAAAAATCTATCCATTGGGTGCTTTGACACAAGGACTAAAAGGCGAGCAACTGGCAGAAATGGCGACCTTGGTCGAACATGGCTGTATTGGGCTCTCTCAAGCAGACCAACCGATTCGCAACACCCAAGTTTTGCAGCGCGCTTTGGCGTATGCCGCCAGTTTTGATGTGCCTGTGTGGTTGCGCGCGCAAGACAGTTTTTTATCGGGCGGCTTTGCCGCATCGGGCGCATACGCGTCGCGCTTGGGTTTGTCTGGCGTACCGACTGCGGCGGAATCCATCGCTTTATTTACACTCTTTGAACTCTTACGTGGTTTGGGTAAAAACGCCCCGCGCGTGCATATTTGTCGGATTTCCAGCGCGCGCTCAGTTGAATTGGTACGCGCCGCCAAAGCAGAGGGTTTAAACATCACCTGCGATGTGAACATGCACCACCTGCATTTAATCGACACCGACATGGGTTGGTTCAATGCGCAATTGGTGTTCAACCCGCCGCTACGCTCATCTACCGATCGAACCGCGCTGCGCGCTGCGGTATTGGACGGCACAATTGATGCCGTGGTCTCTGACCACACCGCAGTCAATACCGATGCCAAACACTTGCCTGTGGGACAAACCCAAGCGGGCGCAGTGGGTGTGCAATGGTTGCTCAACTCGATGTTGCACCTTGCTTCTGAAGAAAAAGTGGATGTGGCGCAAGCCTTGAGCAGTTGTGTAACCAATGCCTACGCTGTTTTGACTTTAGATGCGCCCACATGGAAGATCGGTGCACAGGCGAACATCGTGGTGTTCGATACCGAGCAATACCAAAAAATTGACGCTCAAAGTATCAGTGGTCAGCATCTAAACACTCCGTGGCTGGGTTATGAGTTGGCTGGTGCGATTCAGACAGTGATTCATCAGGGCAAAGTGATTCACTAAAACCCTTTCCCTTCATTTTCAAAATCTCAAGAACGCATGAAATAGTTCATGCGTTCTTTATGCTTGCCTTTGGATTTTCCGTCAAATAAAAAGTTTGCTGATGTCCTACTTTGGTTATGGCAGGCTCACGTTATTCGCTTAACTTGGCTTTGCCAAATTAGCCTACACGCCACTGCGCCAAACGTGGTTG
>JAGTRK010000007.1 GCA_018261955.1 Burkholderiaceae bacterium | reverse complement strand
AACGTCGGTACCATTGGTCACGTGGATCACGGTAAAACCACATTAACGGCGGCGATTACCACGGTATTGACCAAAAAATTCGGCGGTGAAGCCAAAGGTTACGCGGACATTGACGCGGCACCCGAAGAAAAAGCACGCGGTATCACCATCAACACCGCACACGTTGAGTACGAAACAGCGAGTCGTCACTACGCACACGTTGACTGCCCAGGCCACGCCGATTATGTCAAAAACATGATTACCGGTGCGGCACAAATGGACGGCGCGATTTTGGTATGTTCAGCCGCAGACGGCCCAATGCCGCAAACCCGCGAACACATCTTGTTGGCACGTCAAGTCGGTGTACCGTACATCCTCGTGTACTTGAACAAATGCGATATGGTCGATGACGAAGAATTGTTGGAACTGGTTGAAATGGAAGTTCGTGAATTATTGTCAAAATACGACTTCCCAGGCGATGATGTACCGATTATCAAAGGTTCTGCTAAATTGGCACTCGAAGGTGACCAATCTCCAATCGGTGAACCATCTATCTTGGCTTTGGGCGATGCCTTGGATTCATACATCCCAACCCCAGAACGCGCGGTGGACGGTACATTCTTGATGCCAATCGAGGACGTATTCTCAATTTCAGGTCGTGGTACTGTGGTCACAGGTCGTATCGAACGTGGTATCGTTAAAGTCGGTGAAGAGTTGGAAATCGTCGGTATCAAAGCCACTTAAACCAGGTACAATCACACCGCACACAGGTTTCGAAGCAGAAATCTACGTGTTGGGTAAAGATGAAGGCGGTCGTCACACACCATTCTTCAACAACTATCGCCCACAATTCTATTTCCGTACTACGGACGTAACGGGTGCTGTGACTTTGCCAGCGGATAAAGAAATGGTGATGCCGGGTGACAACGTGTCTATCAGCGTTGAGTTGATTGCCCCAATCGCGATGGAAGAAGGCTTGCGCTTTGCGATTCGTGAAGGTGGTCGTACCGTTGGTGCGGGTGTGGTTGCGAAAATTACCAAGTAATGTTGTAACCTTTCAGGTCTAACCTGAAAGGGCTGGACGGGATTCTGCTTTTATGATAGAATCCCGCTTCTTTATTTGTAGTTTCATTCAGTTTTGGTTTGTAGGGGCGTAGCTCAATTGGTAGAGTGACGGTCTCCAAAACCGTAGGTTGGGGGTTCGAGACCCTCCGCCCCTGCCACATATCAAAACTGTTTTATTATTAAGAGAATGGGCTATGAGCCAAACTCAAATTATTGATGCCAATGCTTCTAAGTGGGGTGTTTGGGTTTCAATTCTGATTATCGTCGCTGCGTTTGTGGCGTATTTATTTCTCCCGTTGCAACCTGCGTATTTAAAATCGCTGTTATTGCTGGCGGGTTTTGTTGTGGCGGCTGTGGTGTATTTTGTGTCTCCTTCGGGCAAGGCGTTTGTTGCGTTCGCTAAAGATGCGCTGCGCGAAACCAAAAAAGTGGTTTGGCCGACCCGTAAAGAAGTTTTGCAAATGGCGGGCGTGGTGTTCTTGTTTGTATTTGTCATGGCTTTGTTCATTTTGGGTGTTGACAAAACAATTGAATGGGTGCTGTACGACTTGATTTTGCGTTGGAAAAAATAATGGAAAAACGTTGGTACTTCATACAGGCTCATTCGAGCATGGAAAAAAACGTCGAGCGCTCATTGCATGAGCGCATTGCGCGTTCTGGTATGGAAGATTTGTTTGGCCGTATTTTGGTGCCAACGGAAGAGGTCGTCGAAATGCGCAATGGCAAACGCGTGGTTGCCGAGCGTCGTTTGTACCCTGGTTATGTGTTGATTGAAATGGCGATGACCGATGAGTCTTGGCATTTGGTCAAAAGCACGCCGAAAGTCTCTGGTTTCGTGGGTGGTTCTGGCAACAAGCCGCGCGCATTGCCACCGCAAGACGTGGAAAAAGTATTGAATTTGATGAATGGCGAGCGTCCGCGTCCGAAGGTTGAGTTTGTGGTTGGGCAAGAATTGCGCGTGACCGAAGGGCCGTTTGCGGACTTCAACGCATTTGTCGAAGAAGTGAATTACGAGCGCAACAAATTGCGCGTGACCGTCACAATTTTTGGTCGCTCAACGCCTGTGGAATTGGGTTTTGATCAGGTTGAAAAAATCGTTTAGTTTAATAGTTTAATGGTTTTTGCAATCAATAAATAGTTTTAAGGTTAAGTGACTTTACCTGTGCAAACTTTGGTTTGCAAATAAATAAGTCGCAAGAGGAGCCAAAGTAGTCTGTGTTTAATCGTGTGCTTAAGTGCATCAGGCGAAATGGCGTTACCACTCAAAGGTAGAGAAAATGGCAAAGAAGATTGTCGGCTTTATTAAGCTGCAAATTCCTGCGGGTAAAGCAAACCCGTCACCTCCAGTCGGTCCAGCGTTGGGTCAACGCGGTCTGAACATCATGGAGTTCTGTAAAGCGTTTAACGCAGCAACTCAAAACATTGAACCGGGCTTGCCCGTACCTGTTGTGATTACCGCGTACGCGGATAAGAGCTTCACGTTCATCATGAAAACCGCGCCGGCAACGACCTTGCTGAAAAAAGCGGCTAAGTTGCAAAAAGGCTCGGCTCGTCCACATTCGGACAAAGTCGCGACGATTACGCGCGAGCAGGCAGAAGAAATTGCAAAAACCAAACAACCCGATTTAACAGCGGCGGATTTAGACGCGGCTGTGCGTACGATTGCAGGCTCTGCACGTAGCATGGGCATCATCGTGGAGGGTGTGTAACATGGCAAAATTATCAAAACGCGCTAAATTATTGGCAGCAAAAGTCGACGCAAACAAATTGTATGTGGCCGATGAAGCCTTGGCATTGGTTAAAGAATGTGCCAACGCAAAATTCGAAGAGTCTATTGACGTAGCGGTTCAACTCGGCGTGGATCCTAAAAAATCCGACCAAACCGTTCGTGGTTCTGTGGTATTGCCAGCAGGTACAGGCAAAACGGTTCGCGTCGCCGTGTTTGCGCAAGGCGAAAAAGCGGAAATCGCTAAAGCCGCAGGTGCTGAAGTGGTTGGTATGGAAGATTTGGCTGAGCAAGTTAAAGCGGGCAACATGGATTTTGACATCGTCATCGCGACCCCAGACGCCATGCGTGTGGTCGGTACTTTGGGTCAAATCTTGGGGCCACGTGGTTTGATGCCAAATCCGAAAGTCGGTACGGTGACCCCAGACGTTGAAACTGCGGTGAAAAACGCCAAAGCAGGTCAGGTGCAATTCCGTGTGGACAAAGGCGGTATCATTCACGCGACCTTGGGTCGTGCAACCTTTGAAGTTGATGCGTTGAAATCAAACTTGCAGGCTTTGGTTGCAGAATTGATTAAACTCAAACCCGCGTCATCTAAAGGTGTTTACATCCGTAAAGTTGCCTTGAGTTCGACCATGGGTGTGGGTGTGCGTGTCGATACAGGTACGGTTCAATAAAAACCGATGTTTGTCCACCAGAAACAGTTGTGGGCAAATAAAAGAGAGCTTTGGGTCGTTGTTGTTTGGTGAAAGTTGAACAACAGCGAGCTTTCAAAGACCGTTGGTGCATAGAGATTTTTCTGTGCTTAATTGAGTTGTCAGTCAAACTTAGCCAACGCAGAATAGCGGCCCCGAAAATGAATTGCCGTTGTTTGATTGATTTTATTGGTCGAGCAACACGACTCGTTGAGGAAGTCGTTGGGTGTTGGGTTTATGTGGATTGGGCGACCAAGAGCATATTCACGACAGTTCCTTTTAATGATGTAGGAGTTGATAAATGGCACTAAATCTTGATGGTAAAAAAGCCGTTGTCACGGAAGTTGCGCAGTTAATTGAAAACGCACAAACTGTGGCAGTTGCTGAATATCGTGGGATTAGCGTAACAGCTCTGACAGCATTGCGTAAAACTGCCCGTGAGCAAGACGTACAAGTTCGTGTGTTGAAAAACACATTGGCGCGTCGTGCCATCGCGGGTACTTCGTTCGAAGCATTGTCTGACAATTTGGTCGGTCCTTTGCTCTACAGTATCTCCAATGATGCTGTGGCTGCGGCAAAAGTCTTGAATGATTTTGCTAAAACCAATGATAAATTGGTTTTGAAAGCAGGCGTTTACAATGGTTCTTTGTTGGATGCGGCGGGCATTAAAGCCTTGGCAAGTATTCCTTCGCGCGAAGAATTGTTGTCGAAGTTGGCATACGTGATGAAAGCTCCAGTTTCCAGCATGGCGCGCGCTTTGGGCGCGGTTGCGGAACAAAAAGCGTCAGAAGCGGCTTAATAATAAACTCATTTATTTTTAAGCGTACGTTTGATTTCATATTTAAAAATTTTTGGATGGTTTCATCCGAGCAATATTGGAGTAATACAAAATGGCAATTACTAAAGACGATATCTTAGAAGCGGTCAGCGCGATGTCTGTAATGGATTTGAATGATTTGGTTAAAGCATTCGAAGAAAAATTTGGTGTATCAGCGGCAGCCGTAGCCGTGGCAGCAGGTCCAGCAGCAGCAGGCGGTGCAGCAGCAGAAGAGAAAACTGAATTCGACGTGATCTTGGCTGATGTGGGCGCGAACAAAGTATCTGTGATTAAAGCGGTTCGTGAAATCACTGGTTTGGGCTTGAAAGAAGCGAAAGACTTGGTTGATGGCGCACCTAAAGCAGTTAAAGAAGGTGCATCTAAAGCGGAAGCTGAAGACGCTAAGAAAAAATTGGAAGAAGCGGGCGCGAAAGCCGAACTCAAATAATCGAGTGCTTTTCCAAAGATGGGCTGATGCCGTGTTTTGCGGTGTCAGCCTTTTCCCGTCTTATGATGGGGTGTGTTTGTGGTGAAAATAAGTGCGTGTGCATGTGTGAATGTTGTTTGACTTGATTGAAGAATGTTAAGTTAAATGAATGATGTCTTTGGGTGAGTCGGTTGTTGTCCCAAGCGTTTATTTAATTTTGCTTTCTTTTCAAAGACAAGAATCCAAATTTGGTCGGGTATGTATCCAGTCCGACAAAGCGTAGGGTGTCTGTTGATGCGTTTTTCTATGTTTTGTGCTGAATATATATTGTCCGCCAGCGGTGAGTAGTGGCTCGCCACCAAATGCTACAAGATTGGTCTTTGCGTGTTGCGTGTGTTGATTTTCAGACGCAATATTTGTTTCAAATTGTTTTCTTGTTTGATTACCCATTCAACCCTCTCTTATGGAGTGCCCCATGGCAAAAGCTCAGGCTTACTCATTTACTGAGAAAAAGCGCATCCGCAAAAGTTTTGCGAAGCGCGAAGTTGTGCAGCAGGTTCCCTACTTGCTCGAAACTCAGTTGCATTCTTTTTATGAATTCCTGCAATCCGATGTGGATCCGATGCAACGTGCGAACTCGGGTTTGCAAGCCGCATTTACCTCGATTTTCCCGATTGTGTCGCACAATGAAATGGCGCGTTTGGAGTTTGTGAGTTATCAATTGGCGCCACCAGTGTTTGATGTGAAAGAATGTCAACAACGTGGCTTGACCTATTGCTCGGCATTGCGCGCGAAAGTGCGCTTGGTCTTGATGGACAAAGAAGCTTCAAAACCGACCATCAAAGAAGTCAAGGAACAAGAAGTTTATATGGGCGAAATGCCCCTGATGACCACCACAGGTTCGTTCGTGATTAACGGTACTGAGCGCGTGATTGTGTCGCAGTTGCACCGCTCACCGGGTGTATTCTTTGAGCACGATAAAGGCAAAACCCACAGTTCAGGTAAATTGCTGTTCTCAGCGCGCATCATTCCTTACCGTGGTTCATGGTTGGATTTTGAATTTGATCCAAAAGACGTGTTGTATTTCCGTGTGGATCGCCGTCGTAAGATGCCAGTGACGATTTTGCTCAAAGCCATCGGCATGACCCCTGAGCAAATTTTGGAAACCTTCTTCGAATTCACCGAAGTGACGTTTGCCAAAGAAGGTGGTTTTATTCCCGTGAATGTGGATCGCCTGCGCGGTGAAGTCGCGCGTTATGACATCGTCGACAAAGCGGGTAAAGTTCTCGTGGCGCGTGATAAGCGCATCACGGGCAAACACATCCGTGACATCGAAAAAGCAGGCTTGCAAGAAATGGCTGTGCCTGAGGATTATCTCTATGGTTTGGTTTTGGCGAAAAACATCATCGATACAGATACAGGCGAAGTGATTGCCAAAGCCAATGATGAGTTGACCGAAGAATTATTGGTGAAATTACGTGCGAACGACGTGCGCCGTGTGCAAGTGCTCTACACCAACGAGCTCGACCACGGCGCGTATATTTCCAGCGCATTGCGTTTGGACGAAACAGCCGATCAAAACGCTGCGCGCATCGCGATTTATCGCATGATGCGCCCCGGTGAGCCGCCAACCGATGATGCGGTCGAAGCTTTGTTCAACCGCTTGTTCTACTCCGAAGACGCGTATGATTTGTCGCGCGTGGGTCGTATGAAATTCAATCGCCGCTTGGGTCGCGACACCGATGAAGGTTCAATGGTTTTGGACAACCAAGACATCTTGGACGTGGTTAAAACCTTAGTTGACTTGCGCAATGGTATTGGCGAGGTCGATGACATTGACCACTTGGGCAATCGCCGTGTGCGTTGCGTCGGCGAATTGACCGAAAACCAATTCCGTTCAGGCTTGGCACGTGTGGAGCGTGCGGTCAAAGAGCGTTTGGCACAAGCCGAATCAGAAGGTCTGTTGCCCCATGATTTGATTAACTCAAAACCGATTTCATCGGCGATTAAAGAATTTTTCGGTTCATCGCAACTCTCGCAATTTATGGATCAAACCAATCCATTGTCAGAAATTACCCACAAACGCCGTATTTCGGCTTTGGGTCCTGGTGGTTTGACACGCGAGCGTGCGGGCTTTGAGGTGCGTGACGTACACCCAACGCATTATGGTCGTGTGTGTCCGATTGAAACGCCTGAGGGGCCAAACATTGGTTTGATTAACTCAATGGCGATTTACGCACGTTTGAATGAATACGGTTTTATCGAAACCCCGTATCGCCGTGTCGAGAATTTAAAAGTCACCAACCAAATTGATTATTTGTCAGCGATTGAAGAGGGCAAATACGTGGTCGCGCAGGCGAATGCCGACATGGATGCCAAAGGCAAACTCACGGGCGAGCTGGTCTCTGCGCGTGAAGCGGGCGAGTCGATGCTGGTTTCACCTGAACGCATTGATTACATGGACGTTGCGCCATCGCAAATTGTCTCGGTTGCGGCATCGCTGATTCCATTTTTGGAACACGATGATGCGAACCGCGCATTGATGGGCTCGAACATGCAACGTCAAGCCGTACCGTGTCTGCGCGCTGAAAAAGCCGTGGTCGGTACTGGGATTGAACGCACCGTTGCAGTTGACTCGGGCACTGCGGTTCAGGCTTTGCGTGGCGGCGTGGTTGATCATATTGAAGCGAACCGCATTGTGATTCGCGTCAACGATGACGAAACGGTTGCAGGTGAAGTCGGCGTGGATATTTACAACATGATTAAATACACGCGCTCGAACCAAAACACCAACATCAACCAACGCCCGATTGTGAAAAAAGGCGACATCGTTGCGCGCGGTGACGTGATTGCCGATGGTGCTTCGACCGATTTGGGCGAATTGGCCTTGGGTCAAAACATGATGGTTGCGTTCATGCCGTGGAATGGCTATAACTTCGAGGACTCGATTTTGATTTCTGAGAAAGTGGTCGCGGATGATCGTTACACCTCGATTCACATCGAAGAATTGTCTGTGGTCGCACGCGATACCAAACTCGGTGCGGAAGAAATCACCCGTGATATTTCGAATCTAGCAGAAATGCAATTGTCGCGTTTGGACGAATCAGGCATTATCCACATCGGTGCTGAGGTGAAATCAGGCGACGTTTTGGTCGGTAAAGTCACGCCAAAAGGCGAAACCCAACTCACACCAGAAGAAAAACTGCTGCGTGCGATTTTCGGCGAAAAAGCTTCAGATGTGAAAGACACTTCATTGCGCGTCCCAGGCGGTACGGTGGGTACGGTGATTGACGTGCAGGTGTTTACGCGTGAAGGCACACCGCGTGATGCGCGTGCGCAGTCGATTATCGATGAGGAATTGAGCCGTTATCGCCATGACCTCGAAGACCAAATGCGCATCGTGGCGCGTGATGCGTTTAGCCGTTTGCAAAAATCTTTGATTGGTAAAGTCGCCAATGGTGGCCCGAACAAATTGGCCAAAGGCACGAAAATCACTACCGAGTATTTGGAAGAATTTGCCGATCCGTACAAATGGTTTGACATTCGCATGGCGGATGAGTCCATCGCGGCGGATATGGAAGCGGTGCGTGAGTCGTTGGAGCAAAAACGCGCGCAGTTTAACAACGCATTTGAAGAGAAACGCAAAAAACTCACCCAAGGCGATGATTTGCAGGCAGGCGTGATTAAGATGGTCAAAGTGTATTTGGCTGTCAAACGTCGCCTACAACCTGGTGACAAAATGGCGGGTCGCCACGGTAACAAAGGTGTGGTCTCGCTCATCGTTCCCGTCGAAGATTTACCACACATGGCAGACGGTACGCCTGTGGACATCGTGTTGAACCCATTGGGTGTGCCATCGCGGATGAACGTCGGTCAGGTGCTCGAAGTGCATTTGGGCTGGGCGGCCAAAGGTTTGGGCTGGCGCATTGATGAAATGCTCAAGCAACAAGCGAAAATTGCAGAAGTACGTAAATTCATCGACGGCATCTACAACTCGTCGGGTCAAGCTGAAGACATCAAAGGCTTGTCTGATGACGATTTGATGGAATTGGCACGCAATCTGCGCAATGGTGTACCGTTTGCAACGCCGGTATTTGACGGCGCGGCAGAAGCGGAAATTCACAATATGTTGAATTTGGCTTTCCCTGATGACGACGAGAAAACGCAAAAATTGGGCTTTAACGAAAGCAAAACGCAGATGCAATTGTACGATGGCCGCACAGGCGATCCGTTTGAGCGCAAAGTCACTGTCGGCTATATGCACATCTTGAAACTGCACCATTTGGTCGATGACAAGATGCACGCGCGCTCGACTGGTCCATACTCATTGGTCACGCAGCAACCACTTGGTGGTAAAGCGCAGTTCGGTGGTCAGCGTTTCGGTGAGATGGAGGTTTGGGCACTTGAGGCGTATGGCGCGTCCTACATCTTGCAAGAGATGTTGACCGTCAAGTCCGATGACATCAATGGTCGTACGAAAATGTATGACAACATTGTCAAAGGCGATCACGAGATTGATGCGGGTATGCCAGAGTCGTTTAACGTATTGGTCAAAGAAATCCGTTCACTGGGTGTGGACATGGATTTAGACAATAACTAATAAGGAGCTTGAACTATGAACAATCCAATGCTCAATCTATTTAAGCAAATTCAAGCGAATGACAACTTTGACGTGATTAAAGTTGGCTTGGCTTCGCCTGAGAAAATTCGCTCGTGGTCGCACGGTGAAGTGAAAAAGCCTGAAACCATCAACTACCGCACGTTCAAACCTGAGCGCGATGGGCTGTTTTGTGCCAAAATTTTCGGACCTGTTAAGGATTACGAATGTTTGTGTGGCAAATACAAACGCCTCAAACACCGTGGCGTGACCTGCGAGCGTTGTGGCGTGGAAGTCACTTTGACCAAAGTGCGTCGCGAACGCATGGGTCATATTGACCTCGCCTCACCTGTATCACATATTTGGTTTCTGAAATCGCTGCCATCTCGTTTGGGCATGGTTTTGGACATGACTTTGCGTGACATTGAACGTGTGTTGTACTTTGAAGCATTCGTGGTGATTGAGCCAGGGATGACGCCGCTCAAACGTTGCCAAATCATGACCGAAGACGACTACTACGCCAAGTCCGAAGAGTACGGCGATGAGTTCCGTGCTTTGATGGGCGCGGAAGGTATTCGCGAGTTGTTGCAAAAATTGGACGTCGTAGGCGAAGTGGAACGATTGCGCGAAGAACTCAAAACCACCAATTCAGAAGCGAAAATTAAAAAATTCGCCAAACGTTTGAAAGTTTTGGAAGCCTTCACTCGCTCAGGCATCAAGCCTGAATGGATGGTGATGGAAGTCTTGCCTGTGTTGCCACCTGATTTGCGCCCGCTCGTGCCATTGGACGGCGGTCGTTTTGCGACTTCGGACTTGAATGATTTGTATCGCCGCGTGATCAACCGCAACAACCGTTTGAAACGTTTGCTCGAATTGCGCGCACCCGAAATCATCACCCGCAACGAAAAACGCATGTTGCAAGAAGCGGTGGATAGTTTGCTTGACAACGGTCGCCGTGGTAAAGCGATGGCGGGTGCGAACAAACGCGCGCTCAAATCACTCGCCGATATGATTAAAGGCAAAGGCGGTCGTTTCCGTCAAAACTTGTTGGGTAAGCGTGTCGATTACTCAGGTCGTTCGGTGATTGTGGTTGGTCCGCAACTCAAATTACACCAATGCGGTTTGCCAAAACTCATGGCTTTGGAATTGTTCAAACCCTTTATTTACAACAAACTCGAAGCGCAAGGTTTGGCGAACA
Source organism: Burkholderiaceae bacterium (assembly GCA_018261955.1). Lineage (GTDB taxonomy): Bacteria > Pseudomonadota > Gammaproteobacteria > Burkholderiales > Burkholderiaceae > CTSOIL-112. The sequence continues at coordinate 88,017 of JAGTRK010000007.1, read as the reverse complement.
CCATCAAGTCGGCCAAACGCATGGTGGAAATGCAAGAGCCTGTGGTTTGGGATATTTTGGAAGACGTGATTCGCGAGCATCCCGTGATGCTCAACCGCGCGCCGACTTTGCACCGTTTGGGGATTCAAGCGTTTGAGCCTGTGCTGATTGAAGGTAAAGCGATTCAATTACACCCGTTGGTTTGTGCGGCGTTCAACGCCGACTTTGACGGTGACCAAATGGCGGTTCACGTGCCTTTGAGTTTAGAAGCACAAACCGAAGCACGTACCTTGATGATGGCATCGAACAACGTTTTGTTCCCAGCGTCGGGCGAGCCTTCTGTTGTGCCATCGCAAGATATTGTCTTGGGTCTGTATTACGCCACCCGCGCGAAAACCAATGCCAAAGGCGAAGGCATGATGTTTGCCAACGTCAACGAAGTGCAGCGTGCGTACGCGGCAGGCGAAGTTGGTTTGACCACGCGCATCACTTGCCGTATTGCCGAGTTTGACAAAGTGGATGCGGCTGAAGGCACAGATGAGCCCACATTCGTCAAACGCATGAAACGTTACGAAACCACTGTGGGCCGTGCATTTTTATCAGAAATTTTGCCACAAGGCTTGTCGTTCGAAATCATGAACAAAGCATTGAAGAAAAAAGAAATTTCTAAGTTGATTACCACTGTGTTCCGTAAATGTGGTTTGCGCGAAACCGTTTTGTTTGCCGATCGTTTGAAATCCAACGGTTTTGCTTTGGCAACCCGCGCAGGGATTTCAATTGCGATTGATGACATGTTGATTCCAAAAGTCAAAGAAAGTTTGATTGAAGCGGCCTCCAAAGAAGTCAAAGAAATCGAGCAACAATACTCATCGGGCTTGGTGACTGCGGGCGAACGCTACAACAAAGTGATTGATATTTGGGGTCGCACTTCGGATCAAGTCGGTAAAGCGATGATGGATCAACTCTCGACCGATCCCGTCAAAGACCGTCATGGCAACGACACCCGTGAAGAGTCTTTCAACGCGATTTACATGATGGCGGACTCAGGTGCGCGTGGTTCGGCAACGCAGATTCGTCAGTTGGCGGGGATGCGTGGTTTGATGGCCAAGCCAGATGGTTCGATTATTGAAACGCCGATTACCGCGAACTTCCGCGAGGGTCTGAACGTATTGCAATACTTTAACTCGACCCACGGGGCGCGTAAAGGTTTGGCTGATACGGCACTGAAAACCGCGAACTCGGGTTACTTGACCCGCCGTTTGGTGGATGTGACGCAAGACTTGGTGGTGGTTGAGGACGATTGTGGCACGAGCAACGGCGTACACATGAAGGCCTTGGTTGAAGGCGGTGAAGTGATTGAGGCTTTGCGTGACCGCATTTTCGGTCGTGTCGCAGCGGCAGACATCATTAACCCAGAAACCCAAGAAACCGTGTTTGAAGCGGGTACTTTGCTCGAAGAAGACCAAGTGGAGCGCATCGAAAAACTCGGTATTGACGAAGTGAAAGTACGCACGCCATTGACTTGTGACACACGCTATGGCTTGTGTGGCAAGTGTTATGGTCGTGACTTGGGTCGCGGTGGTTTGATTAACAAAGGTGAAGCGGTTGGCGTGATTGCGGCGCAATCGATTGGTGAACCAGGGACTCAGTTGACCATGCGTACCTTCCACATCGGTGGTGCGGCTCAGCGTGCAACCGTGCAGTCATCAGTTGAAGCGAAATCAAATGGTATCGTGGGCTTTACCAGCACCATGCGTTATGTGACCAACAATGCTGGCGAGCAAATCGTGATTTCTCGTTCGGGTGAATTGGTGATCAGTGATGAGCATGGTCGTGAACGTGAACGTCATAAATTGCCATACGGTGCGACCTTGCTACAAAAAGATGGTGACACCATCAAAGCAGGTACATTGCTCGCAAACTGGGATCCATTGACTCGTCCGATTATCACCGAGTATGCGGGTCAAGTGAAGTTTGAAAATGTCGAAGAAGGTGTGACGGTTGCCAAGCAAGTCGATGAGGTCACAGGCTTGTCCACCCTTGTTGCGATTGATCCGAAACGCCGTGGTTCAACCACTGCTAAAGTTATGCGTCCGCAAGTGAAATTGCTCAATGAAGCAGGTGAAGAAGTGGTGATACCGGGTACAGAACACGCGGTAACCATTGGCTTCCCAGTGGGCGCGCTGATTACTGTGCGTGATGGTCAAGCGGTCGGTCGTGGTGAAGTGCTGGCGCGTATTCCAATGGAATCGCAAAAAACCCGTGATATTACCGGTGGTTTGCCACGCGTTGCCGAGTTGTTTGAAGCGCGTTCGCCTAAAGATGCAGGGATGCTGGCGGAAGTCACAGGCACGGTGTCATTTGGTAAAGAAACCCGTGGTAAACAGCGTTTGGTGATTACCGATTTGGATGGTGTGCAACACGAAACTTTGATTGGTAAAGAAAAACACTTGACTGTGCATGAAGGTCAAGTGGTCAATAAAGGTGAGGTCATCATTGACGGCCCAGCTGATCCGCAAGACATCTTGCGCTTGCTCGGTACAGAAGCGTTGGCGACCTACATTGTGGATGAGGTTCAGGATGTGTATCGCTTGCAAGGTGTGAAAATCAATGATAAACACATTGAGGTCATCGTGCGTCAGATGTTGCGTCGTGTACAAATCACCGATGCGGGCGATACCAAATTCATCCCAGGTGAACAGGTGGAACGCTCGGATATGTTGATTGAAAACGAACGCATGGTGGCATTGGATCGCTTGCCAGCGAAATACAACAACGTATTGCTCGGTATCACCAAAGCCTCGTTGTCAACCGACTCGTTCATCTCAGCAGCATCGTTCCAAGAGACCACACGTGTCTTGACCGAGGCGGCGATTATGGGCAAGCGCGACGAATTGCGCGGCTTGAAAGAAAACGTCATCGTCGGTCGCTTGATTCCAGCAGGTACGGGCTTGGCATTCCACCGCGCCCGTGCGAACAAAAAAATCCACGAGCAGCAACGTGCTGAGGCAGAAATTTTCTCTGCCCCCGAAGTTGAAGTCATGGATTTTACGTTGGATGATACCGCAACAGAAGTGGTACAAGACGCAACACCTGAGCAAGAATAATCCGCTTGAGTGTCGTAACGAAAAAGGCAAATCGTAAGGTTTGCCTTTTTTATAAATAAAATCATACAAAACCAAACAAGCACCTAAAAATCAGTGAAATACGTGGTGATAACGACCCAACATCACTATAATTTCGCTATTTGCTTAGAATGATTCAAATGACAAACACAGCACAAAACCCAACGCAACCCGCCATGCAGCCAAGCGTGTCAGCAGCAAAGCCAACTCCCAGCGCGTCATCACCCGCAAAAGGTGAGCGGCGGGTGCAAATTTTGCAAATGTTGGCGCAGATGTTGGAGCATCCCGAAGGTGAAAAAATCACCACGGCAGGATTGGCAAAACGCTTGGAGGTCTCAGAAGCCGCGCTGTATCGGCATTTCGCGAGTAAGGCACAGATGTTTGAGGGTTTGATTGAGTTTATTGAAACCAGCCTGCTGGGTTTACTGGCGCAAATCAATCAATCTGATGCCAGCGCGGTGCAAAAAATTCAAAAGTCTTTGCACATACTGCTCGCGTTTGCGCAGAAAAACCCAGGGATGGCGCGGGTCTTGATTGGCGATGCATTGCTACATGAAAATGCGCGCCTGCAACTGCGCGTGACCCAACTGATTGATCGTGTGCAAGCCTCGCTCAAACAAGGTTTTCGGGATGCGGCGATGGAAACGGGTTGGCAACCTGCGGTGGAAGTCGGTGTGTACAGCGAGTTTTGGATGAGTTGGGTCATCGGACGTTGGCATGCGTATGTGCGCAGCGGTTTTAAGGTTACGCCGACTGCGCATTTGGAAGCGACCTGGGCGGCGATGAACGCTTTTTAATCATATTGGAATATTGATGAGTCAGAATTTGACCAGTGCAGCATCCGTAGCCGTACCCGTGATTGCGATTGATGGCCCGACCGCATCGGGCAAAGGCGCGGTCGCGCAAGCGGTCGCGCAACGTTTGGGCTTTCATTATTTGGACAGCGGTGCTTTGTATCGCTTGGTGGCTTGGCAGGCGATTCGTGCAGGTTGGACGAGTGACACGGTACTGGATGTGGCGCATGAGCAACAGTTGGCGCAATGGGCGAGCACTTTAAACGTCCATTTTGAAGGCGAATCCATCGTGCTAGATGGCGAGGAGGTCGGTCAAGCAATCCGTGCCGAAGAAGTGGGTAATATGGCCTCTAAAATCGCGACCGTAGGCACCTTGCGCGAGGCTTTACTCCAACGGCAACGTGATTTTGCGCAGCCTGCGGGCTTGGTGGCGGATGGGCGCGATATGGCGAGCGTGGTATTTCCAAATGCCACCGTGAAGATATTTTTGACTGCGGACGCCCAAATTCGTGCCGAAAGACGCTATAAACAATTGATTGACAAGGGTTTTTCTGCTACCATAACAGACCTTGATAAAATCGTTGCGGATTTGCATGCGCGTGACGAACGGGATAGAAACCGTGCGTTCGCACCGCTCAAACCCGTTGCCGATGCGTTTGTTTTGGACACCTCACACATGAGTTTAGAGGCGGCCATTCAAACCGTTATCGACCAATTTTATCAAGTTGTGTCGTAAAAAACCAATGGGTTTTATGTAGGGTCGGATGGTGCGTTGCGCTGTCCGTTTTATTAACTCCAGCGTCTTGGGTCAAAAGTTGGGCATGTCGCGCAACGCTCAAGTTCTCTGTGTAACTTTAAGTGAAATTATCAATGACATCTGTTGCCAACAACGAAAGCTTTGCAGCTTTATTCGAAGAATCATTAGCGCGTCAAGAAATGCGCTCAGGTGAAGTCATCACCGCAGAAATCATGCGCATCGACCACAATTTTGTGGTGGTCAACGCAGGTTTGAAATCAGAAGCATTTATCCCGGTAGAAGAATTTTTGAACGATCAAGGCGTACTCGAAGCCGAAGTGGGTGCATTCGTATCCGTCGCGATTGATTCACTCGAAAACGGTTTTGGCGACACTGTGTTGTCACGCGACCGTGCGAAACGTTTGTCTGCTTGGTTGGATTTGGAAAAAGCCTTGGAATCTGGCGAATTGGTTACAGGTACTGTAACGGGTAAAGTCAAAGGTGGTTTGACGGTCATGGCGAACAGCATTCGTGCGTTCTTGCCGGGCTCTTTGTTGGATTTGCGTCCAATCAAAGACATGTCGCCATTTGAAGGCAAAACCATGGAATTTAAGGTCATTAAATTAGACCGCAAACGCAATAACGTCGTATTGAGCCGCCGCGCAGTCCTCGAAGTGACTATGGGCGAAGAACGTGCGAAATTGGCAGAAACCTTGAAAGAAGGCGAAATCGTTAAAGGGATTGTTAAAAACATCACCGATTACGGCGCGTTTGTTGACTTGGGTGGTATTGATGGTCTGTTGCACATCACTGACTTGGCATGGCGTCGTGTGCGTCACCCATCAGAAGTATTGACGGTTGGCCAAGAAGTTGAAGCGAAAATCTTGAAATTTGATCAAGACAAACACCGCGTGTCTTTGGGCATCAAACAATTGGGCGATGATCCTTGGTCTGGTTTGGCCAATCGCTACCCACAAAACACCCGTTTGTTCGGTAAAGTCACCAATATCACCGATTACGGTTCATTCGTAGAAATCGAGCAAGGCATTGAAGGTTTGGTACACGTCTCTGAAATGGACTGGACGAACAAAAATGTCGATCCGAAGAAACTCGTGACTTTGGGCGATGAAGTGGAAGTGATGATTCTCGAAATCGACGAATCGAAACGCCGTATTTCTTTGGGCATGAAACAATGTAAAGCCAATCCTTGGGATGATTTTGAAGCAAACTTCAAAAAAGGCGATAAAGTTAAAGGCGCAATCCGCTCAATCACTGATTTCGGTGTATTCGTCGGTATGGATGGCGGTATTGATGGTTTGGTACACATGTCAGATTTGTCTTGGCACGAAGCCCCAGAAGCGGCTTTGCGCAACTACAAAAAAGGTCAAGAAGTTGAAGCTGTTATTCTGTCGATTGACGTGGACAAAGAGCGTATTTCTTTGGGCATCAAACAACTCGAAGGCGATCCATTCATGAACTTCACCACCCTCAATGACAAAGGCTCATTGGTTAAAGGCGTGGTTAAATCGGTTGAGCCCAAAGGCGTGGTGGTGACTTTGGGTGATGATGTTGAAGGCTATTTGCGCGCATCAGAAATCTCGAATGACCGCGTTGAAGATGCAGGTACTCACTTCAAAGAAGGCGACGCAGTGGAAGCCGTGATTGTATCGGTCGATCGTAAAAACCGTTCTATCCAGTTGTCGATTAAGTCTAAAGACCAAGCTGAAACTCAAGCAGCGTTGAAAAACATTGCTGAAGATTCAGGTGCTGCAGCCTCAGGCACAACCAATTTGGGTGCTTTGTTGAAAGCCAAATTGGAACAACAATAATCAAATGATCGGACTACTCGCAATCTTGCGGGTAGTCCTTTTTTGATTGGATGTGCGCAAAGTCATGTGTTGACTGTGCTTCGTGTTTGAATGTTTACTTGAAAATACCCATGACCAAATCTGAATTGATTAATAATCTCGCAGCGCGTTTCCCGCAATTGGTTGCACGCGATGCTGAAATGGCCGCCAGCGCGATACTCACCGCGATTTCCCACACCTTAACGGTGGGGCAACGTGTGGAGATTCGTGGCTTTGGTAGTTTCACGGTAAACCAACGACCAGAGCGCATTGGACGCAATCCTAAAACGGGCGATCAAGTGACCGTGCCTTCTAAAAAGGTGCCGCACTTTAAAGCCGGTAAAGACATGCGTGAACGCGTGGATCAGCAGAAGTAATTTTTTTGCGCCGTTGCACATACAGGCAGTACAAAAACCAGCGCAATGCTGGTTTTTTTATGTGTGCAAGATGGGTGAAAACACAGGCAATCCTGCGCATAAATGGCTACAATGGCCGAATTAAAACACAACAGAGGTCAATATGAAAATCATCACTTGGACAGTGCGCATTATTGTGCTATTAATTTTGGTCTGGTTGGCATTGCAAAACAATCAAATCGTGGTGTTTAGTTTGATGGATGGTCTGCAATTTAGTTTGCCACTCATCGTGTTGCTGTTTGCTTTTTTTGCTTTGGGCGTGTTGTTGGGGGTATTGATTCTTCTGCCCAAACACTGGAGTTTAAAGTGGGAAGCGCGCAAATTGCGTAAAGAAAATGAGCAAAACAAACTTGCTTTGGCGCAACAGGAAAGACAGTTGGGAAGTGCTTCCAGTCAGCCAATCCAAGCGGCTGAGCCCATGACCGATTTGCCTCCATTCACCATGTAAAGAGTTGCTGATATGGAATTTGAAATCGAGTGGTTACTGGTTTTGCCCCTGTTTTTTGCGCTCGGTTGGTTGGCGGCGCAGTGGGACAGTCGCAAGCGTGCGCAAGAATCCAAAAAACTGCCCAAATCCTATTTTCAAGGGCTCAATCATTTGTTGGATCAAGAGCCCGACAAGGCGATTGAAGCACTGATTGACGTGACGCGTGTGGACACGGGGACGGTTGATTTGTATTTCGCGCTCGGACATCTGTTCACGCAGCGCGGTGAAGTTGAGCGTGGCATTCGTGTCTACCAAAATTTGATAGACCGCCCCGATTTGTCAGAAACCCCACGTTTGAGTGCAACTTTTAAATTGGGCTCTGCGTTTTTAAGCGGCGGTTTATTTGATCGCGCCGAGCAGTGTTTTATTCAACTGATCGGCACGTCGCGCGAGTTTGAAGCGCGCCAACAGCTCGCCCATATTTATCAATCACAGCAAGAATGGCAACAAGCGATTGGCATGGTGCAAGCCTTGAAAGAAACTGCGCAAAAAAACAACCCAAATTATTCCAACCACTCAAGCAGTTCAGACAAGCAAAACACACAGGCGTTGGCACTCAGTTTGTCGATGGCGCATTTTCATTGTGAGTTGGCAATTGAAGCCATGCACCGTAAAGATTGGTCCGTGGCACAAAATGAAATTCAAGCCGCGTTGACTGAGCGTCCGCAATCCATCCGCGCCCAATCTTTACAAGGTCAATGGTATGCGGCACAGGAGCGTCACAACGAAGCCTTGGCTGCGTGGCAAAATTTGGCGCAGGCGCAGCCGGAGGCGATTCCCTTATTGGTCAACGATATGATGAAATCCTTTGTTGCGCTCAACCGCAGTGCCGATGGGGTTGAATATTTGTATCAGCAGGCTTTGGATACAGGCTCGATTGATGTGCTCGATGCGTGGCAATTGGCACAAAATCAATACGCCGACAGCACGCAATCTTTGGCGCGTTTAGATGCTTTGTTCACGCGTCACCCGTCGCTCAATGCTTTGAACCAGTTGCTCAATGCACGCATTAAGGAAGAAGAAGTCGGTAGTGAGGACGAGCGATCCAAAGCGGCATTGATACGCGGTTTGATACAAAAACAGGTGAAGCAACTCTCACGTTATCGCTGTACCCATTGTGGCTTTGAAGCGGCGCATTATTATTGGCAATGCCCTGCGTGTACGCGTTGGGAGACTTATCCGCCGAAACGTTTGGAAGAGATTGAAAACATCAAACGCACACGCGATAACCCAAACAACTACTGATATGTCTCAAAAATCCATCCCACCCACATGGCTCAAGCCCGATGGCTCGGTGTTGTCTTGTGTGGAAAAAATTAAAGTACTCAACGAAAATATCGACGAATTGCGCGAATTGGCACAAGACGCGATCGATGATGCGGTGTTGATGGGCGGTACGCAAGCGCAAATCAAACAGGTATTGTTGGACATGCTCAAAGGCATCCATAGTCAGTACCCTGAACAAAAATAAGGTAAATTAAGACCATGGAACACGTTCAACCGTCACCCAGTACGTTTAATCCGCGTGAACTCACCATGTCGGTTTTAATGACCCCCGATAGGGCGAATTTTTCGGGTAATGTGCATGGTGGTGAATTACTTAAACTATTGGATCAAGTGGCTTACTCATGTGCCAGTCGTTATGCGGGCTGTTACGTGGTGACGCTTTCTGTGGATCAAGTATTGTTTAAAGAACCCATCAAAGTCGGTGAAATGGTGACCTTCTTGGCATCGGTCAATTATGTTGGACGCACTTCAATGGAAGTCGGCATTAAGGTCGTAGCAGAAGACATTCAAAACCGCAGTGTGCGCCACACCAATAGTTGCTACTTCACTATGGTCGCGATGGCAGATGGTGTGCCGCAAGTCGTTCCAGAACTGACCATCGAAAATGATGAACAAGCCAAACGCCAGCGTGAGGGACTCATACGCAAACAAATGCGTGCTCAGGTCGTCAAACAAACCTGTGAATAAAAAATGCGACACCACGTGTCGCATTTTTTGGAGCAAGCCCAACGATTATTTCGCGCCAGCCAAAATCCAGTCAACCATGATATCCACTTTTTCTGGAGTGACAGCAGGGTTGGCTTTGTTGGGTGTCATTGCCACGGGACCCCAAACACCAGAGCCACCTTCCATGATTTTTTTAGCCAAATAAGTTTTGGCATCTTTTTGCGTTGCATATTTTTTAGCCACATCTTGGTAAGCAGGGCCGACCAATTTAGCATCGGTTTTGTGGCAAGCCGCACAACCCAAAGAAGTCATCAGGGCTTTTGGATCCATTGAGGTAGCAGCGGCAGCTGGGGCTGCTGGAGCAGGTGCTGCGGCTGGTGCAGGAGCCGCAGTAGGAGCGGGTGCAGCAGTTGGTGCAGGAGCAGGCGCATCGCCGCCACAAGCAGTTAACAGTGAAACACCCGCAACGGTCAAACCCATTGCGAGTAAACGGAAAGAAGCAGAGGTACGCATAAAATCTCCTTGTTTAACAGCAAAAAAATAAATTCATTCGAATCAAAACTCCGCCACGCATTTTATATCCCAGCGTATTGGTCGGACATTTCAATTCTATCACTATTTACTGAAACTTCGCACAATAAATATGGTGAAATGATGCAAACTTGCATCAGTCTTTTGATTTAAAGCCGCGCATTCAGACCCAAATCATTCAGCGCGGGCAAACACTGTAAAATCGGTTAAAATAACACGTTAATATTGACACAGAACGCCAGTCTTGTGTCGCAAGAAAGTCACTTATGAATGCACCACTTGAACCGAACTTGTTGAGCAATTTGCAAAACGCAATGCCTCAAACACCCGCGCGACTGCGCGAAATTCCGTACAACTACACCTCATTTTCTGACCGTGAAATCATCATCCGCCTCCTCGGTGATGAGGCTTGGCATCTGTTGTCTGAGTTGCGCGCAGAACGACGTACGGGGCGTTCGGCACGGATGTTGTACGAAATTTTGGGCGATATTTGGGTGGTCAATCGCAATCCATATTTGCAGGATGATTTACTTGAGAATCCCAAGCGTCGTGCGGCTTTGGTTGAAGCTTTGAAACACCGCTTGCATGAAATCGAAAAACGTCGTGTGGCGGACTTATCGGTCAATACCGATATTGAGAGCAATCAACGCGCCGAAAAAGTACAAACGTTAATGCGCAAGGCACACGATGCCGTGGCACATTTTGCTCAGCAATTCGATGAAATGGCGCGATTGCGCACCGCAGTACGTACGAAGTTCGGCAAACACACCGCCAAGGGCAATATCAAGTTTGACGGGCTCTCGCGCGTCTCGCATGTCACCGATGCAACCGACTGGCGCGTGGAGTATCCGTTTGTGGTGCTCACGCCCGACACCGAAGCCGAGATGGCGGGCTTGGTCAAAGCGGCGATTGAATTGGGCTTGACCATCGTGCCGCGCGGTGGTGGTACGGGTTATACGGGCGGTGCAGTGCCATTAGATGCGCGCTCGGTGGTCATCAATACCGAAAAATTGATACAAATGAATGCCATCGAAAAATGGCGCGGCAAACTGATGACCAACGAGGTCGATACCATTGTCACGGGCGCGGGTGTGGTGACGCGTCGTGTCGCTGAGGCGGCTGAGCGCGCGGGTTTGGTGTTTGCGGTAGATCCAACCAGTGCCGATGCGTCCTGCATCGGCGGCAACGTGGCGATGAATGCGGGTGGCAAAAAAGCGGTTCTGTGGGGCACGGCACTGGACAATTTAGCCAGTTGGACGATGGTCGATGTCAACGGCAATTGGTTGGAAGTTACACGCATAGACCACAATATGGGCAAAATTCACGATGTGGATGTCGCCATTTTTGAATTGGTGCGCTTCTCGCCCGACCGTCAAAAAGAAATTGGGCGTGAAACTTTAACCATCGCTGGCGCAACGTTCCGCAAAGTCGGCTTGGGCAAAGATGTTACTGATAAATTTTTATCGGGTCTACCCGGCGTACAAAAAGAAGGCACGGACGGGCTGATTACCAGCGCGCGCTGGGTGTTGCACCGCATGCCCAAATTCACGCGCACCGTGTGTTTGGAATTTTTTGGGCAGGCGCGCGAATCGATTCCGAGCATTGTCGAGATTACCAATTACCTTAAACAAACTGAGAAAACCAGCGGCACACGCTTGGCAGGTTTGGAGCATTTGGACGAGCGGTATTTGCGCGCGGTGGGTTATGAAACCAAATCACGCCGTGGTGAATTGCCGAAAATGGCCTTGTTTGGCGACATTGTCGGTGACGATGAAAATGCGGTGGCGCAAGCGGCCTCCGAAGTCGTGCGCATGGCGAACACACGCACGGGCGAGGGCTTTGTTGCGGTCAGTAGCGAGGCGCGCAAAAAATTCTGGCTCGATCGTGCACGCACGGCGGCGATTTCGCGCCACACCAATGCATTTAAGGTCAACGAGGACGTGGTGATCCCGCTGCCGCGCATGGGCGAGTACACCGATGCGATTGAGCGCATCAATATTGAATTGTCCACCAAAAACAAATTCAAAATTTTGGCGAGTTTGGATGCTTATCTCGCAGGGGATTTACCCATTGTCAAGAACGAAGAGATTGGCAATAGCGATTTGTCAAAGGCAGAAATCATTGGTAACCGTGTGGACGATGCGCGCACGGTGATTGCCAAAGTCAAAGCGCGTTGGCAGTATTGGATGGCGTATATTGACGCGCCCTTGGCAGATATTTTTGACACCGTGGCAACGATGGTTGATGCCAATACGCGTGAGTTGTTGCAAGCCCGCTTGAAGACACATCCTGATGTGAGGTTGTTTGATGTGATTCAAGACCGCACGATACGATTTTCGTACAAACGCGAAGTGCGCCCAGAGTTACGACGGATCTTCACGGGGCTCTCGTTCAGTAAAATTCTGGACGAATTGCACGCGGTGCATCAAAAAGTTCTGCGCTCGCGCGTGTTTGTTGCGTTGCACATGCACGCGGGTGACGGCAATGTGCACACCAATATTCCCGTGAACTCGGATGATTACGACATGCTGCACGAAGCAAACGAAGCGGTTGCGCGCATCATGCAGATTGCGCGTGATTTGGACGGCGTGATTTCGGGTGAGCATGGCATTGGGATTACCAAGTTGGAGTTTTTGACCGATGCGGAACTTGCGCCATTTCGCGCGTACAAAAATAAAATCGACCCGAACGGCAACTTCAATCGTGGCAAACTCATGACAGGCGGCGATTTGCGCAATGCCTACACACCATCGTTTGGTTTGATGGGCGTGGAATCTTTGATTATGCAGCAGTCCGACATCGGTGCGATTGCCGCGTCGGTTAAGGATTGTTTGCGCTGTGGTAAATGTAAACCTGTGTGCAGCACCCATGTGCCTGTGGCGAATTTATTGTATTCGCCGCGCAATAAAATCCTCGCGACCTCCTTGCTCATCGAGGCGTTTTTATACGAGGAGCAAACGCGCCGTGGGATTTCGATTGCGCACTGGAGCGAATTTGAAGACGTTGCCGACCATTGCACGGTCTGCCATCGTTGTGAAAAGCCCTGTCCTGTTGATATTGACTTTGGTGATGTGACCATCGCCATGCGCAATTTGTTGCGCAAGATGGATAAAAAAACCCCGAATGTCGGCACGAAATTGGCGATGACCTATTTGAACATGCGCGACCCATCGAGCATTCGGATGTACAAAAAAATCGTACTCGAATGGGGCGGTAAAGCGCAAAACTGGGCGCATAACATCGCAAAAACCATGCGCATCACCCGCGCGCAAACCAGCGCGCCTGCGCCCTCGATTGGGCGTGCGCCGATGCGCGAGCAAGTGATTCATTTCATCAATAAACCCATGCCAGGTAATTTACCGAAAAAAACCGCACGCGCTTTGCTGGATGTCGAAGATTCAAAGTACGTGCCGATTATTCGCAATCCAGCGACCACCACGTCGGATACCGAAGCGGTGTTTTATTTCCCTGGTTGTGGCTCGGAGCGATTGTTCTCGCAAGTTGGTTTGGCCACGCAGGCCATGCTCTACCATGCGGGGGTGCAAACCGTATTGCCACCGGGTTATTTGTGCTGCGGCTATCCGCAAGCCGCGACGGGCAATGATGACAAGGCCGATCAAATCACCACCGACAACCGCGTGTTGTTCCATCGCATGGCGAACACTTTGAACTACCTTGACATCAGCACGGTGATTGTCTCGTGTGGCACGTGTATGGATCAGTTGCAAAAATATCAATTTGAGAAAATTTTCCCGAATGCACGCTTGCTCGACATTCATGAGTATTTATTGGAAAAAGGCATTAAATTGGACGGTGCGCAAGGTGTGCGCTATATGTACCACGACCCTTGCCACAGCCCGATGAAAACCCACAACCCAATTAGAGTGGTGAATGAATTGATGGCGACGGATGTCGCGCTCAATGACCGCTGCTGTGGCGAAGCAGGCTCATTCGCCGTCAGTCGTCCTGATATTGCCACGCAAGTGCGTTTCCGCAAAGAACAGGAAATGCGTGCAGGTGCAGACGCGATTCGCGCGGATGGCTTCACAGGCGAAGTCAAGGTGTTGACCTCATGCCCCGCGTGTTTGCAAGGTTTACACCGTTATCGCAACGACATTGAGGCTGAGCCTGATTACATCGTGGTGGAAATGGCAAAACATCTTTTGGGCGAGAACTGGATGGCCGACTATGTCCACACTGCGAACAACGGCGGTATTGAGCGGGTTTTGGTGTGATTGAGTTCGGTTCATACCTACACGCTTTGTGCTATTTTTCGGCTTACAATGAGCGCATTAATACTCAACCATAGCGTCGTCATCCCATGCGTTTTTCTTTACAGAAAAAATTCTTCTTAGCGTTTTTTTCCATCGGGGTCATCTTGGTGCTGCTCACTGCGGGCGTGATGCACCATGAAGTGCGCGAAGGTTTCGATGAGTATGTGACCAACGCCAAACTCAAGCGCTTGAGCAGGGTGGAATCGGTCTTGGTGCACATGTATAACCAAGACGGTAGTTTGGAGGTGTTGCGTAAATCAGGTGCGTGGACAGACTTGCTCACCTCGATTGAAGCGGTGCGCCGTGAACAATTCGCCGCGCGCGGATTGGATGCGCCCCCCCCCAATCGTAATCCAGAAGCAGTTGCGCGCGAGGATAAAGCGATTGCCTCATCGGTCAGCATCATGTTGCAAAATCGAGCGGTGGACGTGGAAAAATCTGCGAACCCCATTCCAATTTATGCACGGGGTGTGGCATTATTGGATGCGCGCGGGATGTTTTTGGCGGGCGAAACAGTCGACGCGCAAAATGCGCGGTTTGAGCCCATACGCAACGAACAAAAACAAATCATTGCGTATTGGTTGGTCAGCCGTGATGGTTTGGCGTATGACAATTTAGCCCGCACATTCATGGATGAGCAGTTTAAAGTGTCGCTATTGATGCTGGCAATTGCGGCGGCATTATCCGCCCTCATTGCTTGGAGTTTGTCCATGCATTTTCGCCGACCGATTGCGGATTTGCAGACAGGTTTTCGTGCGGTTGCGGCAGGGCATTTGAGCACACGATTGGATGCTGGGCAAGGCAATGAGATTGGTGACATTGCCACGCATTTTAACCGCATGACCGCACAGTTAGAGGCTCAAGAATCGGCGCGTCGTCAATGGGTCGCAGACACCTCGCACGAATTGCGTACACCATTGACAGTGCTGAGAATGCGTACCGAAGCGATGCGCGATGGCATTGTGCCCAACACGGATGAAGAGTGGCAGCGCAGCATCAAGTGCATTGAGGATTTAACGGTGTTGGTCAATGATTTACAACTCATGGCGCATGCGACTTCGGGACAGTGGGATTTACATCTCGAACCCATTGAGGTCAACCAATGGTTGACTGGTGTGGTTGATAGTCATAAACCTGCATTTGAACAGGCGAATTTAACGTTGAGTTTTTTACCAATGACGCAGCCCGTGGTGATTCATGGTGACGAGCAACGCTTGCAACAAGTGATGCGCAATATTTTGGTCAACTCTTTGCGTTACACCGATGCGCCCGGGCGGGTGGTGGTGAGTGTGACCAAAGGCGCAGCAAGTATTAAAATTTGTGTCAAAGACAGCGCCCCAAGTGTACCCGTTGCGTCATTGCCGCATTTGTTTGAACGGTTTTATCGGGTGGATGGCTCGCGCAATCGTGCCACAGGTGGTTCAGGTCTGGGCTTGGCAATCAGTCAAGGGATTGTTGCCGCGCATCAAGGCAGTATAAGCGCAGAACACTCAGATTTGGGCGGTTTGCAAGTGAGTATTGAGTTACCATTGCCGTTAGCAGCCACTGAGGTAAAAACGGCGAAAAAGTTAAAAAAAGCAACCACACCCACAGCATAAATATCTGTGTGTGTGAGATTTAAAACATAAACAAGGAGTAGACAGATGGAAGATTTTGAACGCAAAAGCCAAATATTATTGGTCGAAGACGAAGCCATGATTGCACAAGTGCAGCAGGCGTATTTACAAAACGCAGGTTATTTGGTGCATTGGCATGACAAAGGTGATGCGGTGATTGAAGCGGTGAAAATTCAGAAACCCGATTTAATTTTGCTCGACATTATGGTGCCTGATAAAAAAGGTCGTGATGGCGTGGCACTGTGTCAGGAAATTCGTGAGTTTTCGGATGTGCCGATTATGATGATTACCGCCAAGGTTGAGGAGGTTGATCGTTTGATTGGCTTTGAAAATGGCGCGGATGATTATTTGTGCAAACCCTTTAGCCCCAAAGAAATGGTGGCGCGCGTGAAAGCACTGTTGCGCCGTCGGGTGAGCGGTGCGACGGGCCAATCTGCGTTTGTGTTTGATGCGGCGGCGCAAGTGATTCGCTACGGTGAGCAAAAGTTGGACTTAACGCCAACCGAGTTGCGTTTGTTCAATACCCTGTTGGCGCAGCCTGAACGGGTATTTTCGCGCGATCAATTGATTGCGCAGGCATATCACGATAATTTGGATGTGTTTGACCGCGCTGTGGATAGTCACATCAAAAATTTGCGTAAAAAAATTGCTGCAGTCTTGCCTGATGTGGATGTTGTGCAGTCGGTGTATGGTATGGGCTACCGTTATTCTCCCCCAGAAGAAAACACACCATCGGTTACGCCTGCATGACGTGTTGTTAAAATATAATTGCAACAAACCCCGATGAAAAATCGGGGTTTGTTGTCTGTAATGACGAATACTTAATTAATTGGTCTGAGCGGGTGCGTTCATTCTTGGGTGGCTTTTATCCCAAGTTTTTTTCATATTTTTGGGCTGAGCGACTAAGCTACCGCCGCGCTGAGTGCAGGTTGCATCCGTGGTTTTCGAAGTGTCTCTAAAGTCAGGTATTTGAACCGCGTCGCCCGATGCTTTGCCAACGCATGCTTGTTTGGCAATGTTCATGTGCTCAAGCATTTGTTCGGGCATGGCATGTAGTTCACCTTTTGGCGACATCATGCACACCGCAGGAATGGCTTTTCCTTCAGGCGTGCTGAGGTTCACTTGAGTGCCCTCGGTTTTGCCTTGACAGGCAGTGACAGCCGCTTGGCGCATTGCGTCAAAATGACCATGACCTCGTTGTCCGCGTGGATCGCCATCGCGTCCGCCCATTGAACCACAGGCTACTAAGCTCGCACTGGCGGCGATGAGTGATGCAATCAATACTATGCGTTTCATATCAACTCCTTAAAAAAATAATCAATCCCGAATACACTTAGCCTCACACGTTGCCATCATGCTTGTGATTGCGTGTGTGGGGGTATAATAGATCGCCAACATTAAGTAAATGTGTGGGTTGTGTAAAGTTTTGTAAAGCCCACACCATTCATCAGAGGACAATCCTATGCTGCAACTGAGTTACCCCATCATTGTGAACACGCTACACGTCAGCAGTTTGACTGCTGAACAACTGTGGACAGGTTTGTTATTGCGGGTGATGGAGCCTGTGCGTTTTACTGTGGGTTTGGATGGCGCAGATGTATTGCAAATTGATGACGAGACCTTTCAACGGGTTTTATACTTTGGTGAACACGAGATTTACGATGAGGTTAAATTGGTGCATGCACACAGCGTACAGTTCACCACGGTGGCGAATGAGCGTGCGCCGCAGGGACGACTGCGTTATGAAATTCAAAACCATGCTGAGCAGGGATTGGTGTTGTTGTGTGAATACCAAACCGAATTTCCAGAGCCCGACAGTGACGAGGCGCGACAATTGTTGGAAATGGTGAAAAACGCTTATCGCATGGCAGATGAAGAGATGCTGCGTATCATTCGAGAAGAATCACTTTTGGCGCGGCATTGATAGCCATATTCAACAAAAAGGCCATCAAGTTTGATGGCCTTGTGCTTGGGTCAATGCGTTTTACCCACACGCACCCACATGCCCACAATTGGTACAAAACTCACAACCGTCTTTTTTAATCACGGTGTGGCTGGCGCACTCAGGACAGAGTTTGCCTGCAATCGGTGCGATTTTCGCAGGGGTCTCTTCGATGAATAAATCCCCTTGTTCAGGCATCATCACCCCCATGTTTTCAACTGGATAGCCCTCGTCGGTGAGGATGCCGAGCATGGCGTAGCGGTGGATTGCCAAACGTGCCAAATACGCGACCGTCGAAGGCCAACTTTGTGATTTTTCACTGTTGGGCAGGCGCGCAAAAAAATCACCTTGCGCTTCGGCATAGTTGAGCAATTTGCGCAGTTTCATGCCGATCCAAGCGGGGTCAATCACGCGCATGTCGTGCGAGAGCATTTTGCACAGACCGTCCAACTCGCGTGGATACGTGCCTGCCAGCCACATTGAATACGGGCGGCGTGCACCGTTGGGCAATATCAATTCTTTGATAAACAGTACAAAATCATCCCCCGTTTGTGGATTGATGACATCTACCGACCAACTGATGGTGCCGTCAGGCCCTGATTTGGGCTCTTTGCGTGCGAACATCGCATCCAACACGGGTGTCGGTTCTGGCACTTCAGGTGTTGGAATATCACCAATGCGGTGGCGCAATACTTTCGCCAAAATCGCGCCCGCACTGCTGGCGGTGGCAACGGTTTCGTTGTCCAATTCGACGGTGTAGTGTTGCTCGCCCAAGGTTTTTGCCAAAGATTCGAGTTTCATTGCCAACCATGCGGTGTCTTGGCAACGCATGTCCATTGACAGGGTTTTTGCCACCGCACCCAATCCACGCGGATGATTGCCATTGACCCAACATTCAAACGGATGGGCTTCGTCTTGCAGGTGACCGACGAAGACCGCGAAGTCGTCTTGAGCGTGCTCAACCATATACGTCCATGAGGGATTGCCGCCCTTCATTTTTGGACGGCTTGGGTATCTCAGACTTGCCAATGCGGGCGTGGGCGCACTTTTCAGGCTGATGCGCCGTTCGGTATCGTTCTCAGATGTGCCCGATAAATCCTGTGGGGTTTCTTTGGACGGCTCAACCGAGAGCACAGAGCCCAAAACTGAATTGGGACGATAAGTGGTGATGCCTTTTAAGCCTGCTTTCCACGCCGCCATATAGAGGTTTTCAAAATCAGCAAATGGGTAATCCACGGGCACGTTGACGGTTTTTGAAATCGCGGTATCGACAAAAGGCCCTACCGCAGTACACATCAGCATGTGGTCGTTCGCACTCATCTCCAACGCCGATACGAAGTAATCAGGCAGGTTGCTCACATCATGCCCCATCATGCGATAGACGCGGTAGGCGTGGTCTTCAACCAAGTATTCTTTGTGCGAGCCATCGGTCATGCGTTTTTTGCGTGTGTAAAACCAGCTAAATGGCGGCTCAATGCCGTTGGAAGCATTGTCCGCAAACGCCAATGAAATCGTGCCTGTGGGCGCAATCGACAACAGGTGTGAATTGCGAATACCGTGAATGCGGATGCGCGCTTTGATGGCTTCGGGTAAACGGCTGGCGCAGTGTGGTTCTGCCAAATATTTATCTGCATCGAACAACGGAAACGCGCCTTTTTCAATCGCCAAATCCACCGAAGCATTGTATGCGGCATCGCGCATGGCTTCGGTGATTTTGCTCGCCATCGCGCGACCCTCAACTGAGTTGTATTTGAGTTTCATCATGATGAGCGCGTCGCCTAAACCTGTGAAACCCAAGCCAACGCGGCGTTTGTTTTGCGCTTCTTTTTGCTGCGCTTCGAGTGGCCAAACGGTTAAATCCAATACATTGTCGAGCATGCGAATCGACAGCGCGGTCACTTGTGCAAAGGCGTCAAAGTCAAAGGTCGGCGCATTACCAAATGGGTCACCGACGAATTTGCATAAATTAATCGAGCCCAAATCGCAACAGCCGTAGTCGGGCAAAGGCTGCTCGCCACATGGGTTGGTTGATTCGATGACTTCGCAATACGATAGGTTGTTGTCGCTGTTGATTTTACTCATGAACAACACACCGGGTTCGGCGTGGTCATAAGTCGATTCCATAATTTGTCGCCACAAATCGCGCGCACGGATTTTGCGATAGACCCATTTGCCATCGCCGCGTTGGTAGTAGCCTTGGAATGCAGACGCATCGGGCTCTTTGGCATGTGCCAATTCCCAGTCGGCATCGGCGGTGACTGCCTGCATGAATTCATCGGACACACCCACCGAGATATTGAAATTGCGCAAGTCGCCGTGGTCTTTGGCACGAATGAAGTCCTCGATGTCAGGGTGGTCACAATCGAGCACACCCATTTGTGCGCCGCGGCGCGCACCAGCGGACTCAACCGTTTCGCACGAGCGGTCAAACACACGCATATACGATACAGGGCCTGAGGCCAATGAATTCGTGCCTTTGACGCGCGCGCCTTTCGGGCGAATTTTTGAGAAATTGTAACCAACACCGCCGCCGCGACGCATGGTTTCCGCCGCTTGCAACAATGCGAAGTAAATCCCCGGTTTGCCATCGTCACCGACTTCAGAGACCGAATCGCCAACAGGTTGCACAAAACAGTTAATCAAAGTCGCTTGCAAATCTGTGCCCGCGGCCGAATTGATGCGCCCACCGGGGATAAAGCCGCCGTCCAAAGCCTTGTAAAAATCTTCAGCGAGTTTGGCGCGCAAGTCCTCTGACTCGCAATTGGCAAGCGCAGTGGCGACACGTTGGCGTACTTGTTCCACCGTGGTTTCATCGCCCTTGGCGTATTTTTCAATCAACACCTCACGGCTGATGTCCTGCTCAATGGGTTGAGTCAATTGGGCGATGTTGTCGAAATTCACGGCGAAACTCCTTGCTAATAGGTGGGTACTGAAATGATTGTGTGGATAGTTTGTTTTTTAGAATCGATAATGCGATAGACGCTATCATACCCAAAAAAAAACATTCACGCTGTGCAAACATACAGAAATATCAAGAATTGCTTGTATTAAAAATCCTTTTAAAACAGATGGTTACACTATATATGGCTGTATGCGGTGGTTATTAAGCGGCTATTTTTATGTGACTTGGCGCATTTAATTCATCGGTTTAATGATTTGAAAGTAAGGCGAAATATCAAAATCGCGCGGGGTATATAGGCTGTGCTTACGAATGCGTTGCCATTCTTGGTAATTGCGCGCGTAAGTGTCTTTTTGTTCGGCTTTGATGAGGGGCAAAATCGGGTAGTGCACAGATAAAAATGCTTCGGCAATCAAGGTCGAACAAATCGCCCGTGTTGGGTCGCCACTGCCAAAAGCAATCAAACGCCGTCGCCAAGATTCAGGCACGGGTGGTTTAGGCATCAAATAACGTACCAAATCGGAGACTTTTTGCAAATCATATTGATGCCCCAATTTGGCAAGAATGATGTTGATGACTTGGTTTTTTTCATCTTCAGTCAAACCCACAGGTCGGCAAATGCGCGTCGGTATCAAACTGTATTTATCCAGTGTGAGTAAGCGCACACCTTCAAGAATATCGGCTTCAACCAAGCAAGGTTCATCGGGCGCGCAACCAGCGGGGTCTTTGATGCACAACGCCGAATGCGACCAATTCGATTGGGTCAGATATTGAATCGCCAAACTAAAGCGGGTATTGCCTTCAACCAACAGCACATCGCCCTTGCGCAAGGTGGCGCGCAAAGCCTCGGGTTGACACAGCGCAATCGAGGGCGTGCCCAATCGCTGTTTGGAAAGGTAGTGTGCCAGATGTTGTCCCAACCATTTTTTGAGTGAATGCAGGGGCATGGTGGTTCCTTTTTATTACAGTGTGCAGATGGTGGGGTTTTTAGTCGAAAGCAATAAATCGGGCATCTGCACAACTGTGATACAACGTTTAGCTGTACAGTTTTAGCCATGTTCATTCATTTAGATAACATTGGCAAAAAGCCATTTACCCCTCATCAAAGCAAAACTTGCTCAATCGTGCACATGGTAAACGATTTTTTGTTTTGTGGTGGGTATTACCATTCGCACACACATATATATATGGCATAGAACTTAAACTGTACAGTTCATCTAATTTCCATTTCATTATCGCTGTTGACTATGTAGAAAACTCACTATATACTCAAAAATCGAACGAACGTTCGTGTCAGTTAGTGACCATATATACCAATAAAAGGAGACAAAAATGGGAATGTTTGATTATCGGAATTACACCAGTAGTGAGTCAGCGGAATTGCTTGCAACTGCTTATCGTTTGGCAACTTATACAAATACTGCAGGCTTTTTAGGTTTACCTGTTGAGCAAGTGCTTCCATGGGTTGCGGATATAGCTTTAAATACTGGGTTTTATCCGAATACAGCTCAAGTCGGAATACCAGTAGGTTGGCGCGAACTCAATCCAAATGAGTTGGGGCTGCCTGATAGTGCCGTTGATTTTTCTGGTCACTACACCATTACTAGCCCTCTGACTGGTATTTTGCCCACTGGACTTCAAGCTAAAGTTTTTGGCGAATACGATGCACAAGGTCATTTGACACGCGTCTCTGTATCGTTCACTGGAACAAACTCGATTGCAGACTTGCCCGACTACTTCCAACTAAATACTGGTGAAATGGTTCCTTATCTAGAACCGTTGCTCACTGCAGTCAAAAATTTTGTAACAGAACAAAATTTAACAGCAGAAGATGTCATCATCACTGGTTACAGTTTAGGTGGTGCAATGACCAATTTAGCCGCTCAAAATAGACGGACTCTTGTCGATGGCTTTTTTGAAAATGCAAATTTTGTCGGTGTAGAAGCACCCTTGATCTACGATGACCCATCCATCCTAAATTTTGGCTACGAAAACGATGTGGTGTATCGTGTTATTGGTGATGAAACATCCGTATTAGGTGCGATTCAAGCGGCCGACCCAGGCTTGGTCAACCCAGATTCAATGTACGGTTCAACCGTAGACAATATAGTTTTATTTGATGATATGTACGCATCGCCTCTATGGCCGATGCCTTTGTTCTCTCTCGTTAACATCCCTGCTGGCTGGTACGCTCACGTTGATGGCGTATTTACCGATGCTTATCAACGCATCATTGACAACCCATTCTACGACTATATGGAACGAGACAGCACCACTATCGTGGCCAATCTGACCTCAGTGACACGCGGAACCACATGGGTGCAAGACAAAGCGACGGTTACCTCGGATCACTATAGCACACCAGCTTTTCTCATCGGTTCAAAATTTGATGATTTATTGCAAGGCGGTCAAAGCAGTGACTACATCTATGGCGATTCGGGCAATGACAGCATCCGAACTGGCGCGGGCGCAGATCGTGTTGATGGCGGCACAGGCACAGACACGTTGCGTTTGGACGGCAAAGCCAGTGATTGGAATGCCTATCGTTTATCCGATGGTACTGTCTTTTTTGATGCCAAAAACGGCTCTGACCTGAAACAAGCTGAACATATCGAAAAATTAGCCTTTGAGAGTGATGCGCTCAGCATACTCAATCCATACGAGATTGGTGCGCAAAATATTATTGATAAACGTTTTTGGTTATTCGGAAGTAATATTGCTTACCAAGCAGACACCGAAGGCACCAATGGCAATGACACTTTATCTGCCAAAGCGGTCTTTGCCAAAGATGGCGACGACACGCTCACCGCTGTTGGCACGGGTAGCTTGCTGCACGCAGGAGAAGGCAACGACATCCTCAAAGGCGGCTTGGGCAATGATCAAATGTACGGTGCCGAAGGCAATGATCGACTGCTTGCTTCTAAGGGAAATGACTCTTTGTTTGGCGGCGTGGGCGATGATATTTTTATGTTTAACATCTTACAAGGGAAAAGCGTCATCATGGACTTTAATCTTGAAATCGGAGATAACGATTCTTTGGTTATTTCAAAAAACATCTTTGCCGATACCAACGCTCTTAGTGCTGCTACGCATCAGGTCGGTACGGATGTGGTGATTAACCAAGGCATATACAGCATCGCTTTGCACGACACTTTGGTCAATGACGTATTACACCACACTTTTCTTGTATAAAACATGGTGTCTTGACTTGAAGCAAAAGCATCAAGCAGAGCGAATGGACAATCATTCACTCTGCTTGTTTTCATACCCAATAAAATTTGTTAGAAATCACAACACAGCAACAATGGATGATGGGTTATTCTGTGTTTCCTTAAGTGTGTCACCTACGGGTCTCTGTGGCAGGACAGATCGTTTTTGAATCCATATATTCCTCACAATGTGAGGACAAAATGAGTTAAGTTTTCATCCTTTCAATTTTGCCAATAAGATATCATTGACCTGTGCAGGATTGGCTTTGCCTTTCGAGGCGCGCATGACTTGTCCGACCAAAAAGCCAAAACTTTTTTCTTTGCCTGCGCGGTATTCTTCGACCACGGCGGCGTTGGCATTCATCACCTCATTGACGATGGCTTCAATCGCGCCCGAATCAGACACCTGTTTCAAACCACGGGTTTCAATGATGGCATCAATTTGCGCGTCATTTTTGTCTGCGTGCTCGCCTGCCCATACCGCGCCAAACACCTCTTTGGCGAGTTTGTTCGACAGGGTGTTGTCCTGAATTTTTGCCAAGAGTTGTGCCAAACGTGTCGCTGATACAGGGCAGTTCGTCAACTCCAACCCCTCTTTATTCAAGGTCGCGGCAATGTCACTCATCATCCAATTGGCGACCATTTTGGCATCGGATTGACTCATCGCGCCGACCGCAGTTTCAAAGTATTCAGCGTGCGCTTTGCTCACAGAAACCTGCTCGGCATCGTACGTCGATAGACCATATTGTTCAACGAAACGGCTTTGTAATTGAGCAGGTAGTTCGGGCATGGTCGCTTGTACCTGTGCTTTCCATTCGTCTGAAATGACCAAAGGTGCAAGGTCTGGGTCGGGAAAATAGCGGTAATCGTGCGCATCTTCTTTGGTGCGCATCACACGGGTTTGCCCAGAATTTGGGTCAAACAATACAGTGGCTTGTTGCACCGCGCCGCCGTCTTCGATGATGCGAATTTGTTCGTTAATCTCGTAGTTAATCGCATCTTCGAGGAATTTAAACGAGTTGAGGTTTTTCACTTCACGGCGTGTGCCGAGTTCGGTCTGACCGACGCGACGCACAGAAACGTTGGCATCACAGCGGAATGAGCCTTCTTGCATATTGCCATCACAGACACCCAGCCACACAACCAGCGCGTGCAGGGTTTTGGCATACGCCACCGCCTCGGCCGCGCTGTACATCACCGGCTCAGTGACAATTTCGAGCAGCGGTGTACCCGCACGGTTTAAGTCAATCCCGGATTCGTTGTCAAACAGTTCATGCACGGATTTGCCTGCGTCTTCTTCGAGGTGGGCGCGGGTTAGTTGCACGGTTTTGCGGTAGGCTTTATCGCCTTCGCCGACATTAAACGACAGCGTGCCGCCGATGACCACGGGCAATTCAAACTGGCTGATTTGATAGCCTTTGGGTAGGTCGGGGTAAAAATAATTTTTGCGTGCAAACACGCTCACGGGTGCGACTTGTGCATCAATTGCTAAACCAAACATAATCGCTTTTTCGACTGCGGTTTTGTTGAGCACAGGCAAAACCCCAGGCAATGCCAAATCCACAGGGCAGGATTGTGTGTTGGGCTCTGCGCCATACGCAGTGGGCGCGCCCGAAAAAATTTTAGAAACAGTGGATAACTGTGCGTGGGTTTCTAACCCGATGACAACTTCCCAACTCATGGTTCATCCTTCATTCGATTTTTCTGTTTAATTAACGATTTACTTTGCTGCAACCACCCGTATGCGGGTCGAGCAAAATCGGCAACACATGGTCGTTGACCGCACACACTTTGGCGCAATTGTTGGTGCTCACAGTGACAAAGCGTGCATCTTGCCAAACATAGATGTGGCATTTTTTGTTCTTGCGTGATTGCAAATCGGCTTGCGGTTGCGTGGCGACTTGGGTGAAATCCTTGAGTTGGAAGTGACACTTTCCTTGGCGTGGATTGCTCAGCCAATCCAAACTGTGCACCACATTTTGGTTCACTGATACTGCGATTTTATCGTAGTAGTCGTCTTCCTCGCGTTGCTCGCACGCGGCATTGATGGTCACAGGTTTATTGTAGCCGCCGTTACCGCCACCTTCTGGCTTGAGTGACGAACAAGCATACAAGCCAAATACCACGAGGCTCAAAAGCGCAATGCGCAGTGTTTGGTTTAATCGTTGTTTCATTGTGCCACCGTTGGTCGGCGTGTGTGCCAATCGCTGGCGTTTTGATACGCATGGGCGATTTGCAACAAACGCGCTTCATCAAAATAATGACCAATGATTTGCAGACCGATGGGCAATCCCGTGCTCGAAAAACCGCAGGGCACGCTCATACCGGGTAAACCCGCCAAATTCAATGACAGCGTGTAAACATCCTCTAAATACATCTGTACGGGGTCGTCGGATTTCTCGCCCATGCGCCACGCGGTGGTCGGTGCGACAGGCCCCATAATCACATCGCACTGCGCCAATGCGTCCTGATAATCCTGCGCAATCATGCGGCGCAGACGTTGCGCTTGCAAATAATACGCATCGTAGTAGCCATGCGAGAGCACATACGTGCCAATCATGATGCGTTTTTTCACTTCCCAGCCGAAGCCCTCCGAGCGTGATTTGCGGTACATGTCCTCCAAGTCGGTGTATTGCTCGGCACGATAACCATAACGCACCCCGTCAAAGCGCGACAAATTACTCGAAGCCTCGGCAGGCGCAATCACATAATAAGTCGGGATGGACAACTC
Organism: Burkholderiaceae bacterium; assembly: GCA_018261955.1. Classification (GTDB taxonomy): domain Bacteria; phylum Pseudomonadota; class Gammaproteobacteria; order Burkholderiales; family Burkholderiaceae; genus CTSOIL-112. Next base: position 61,478 of record JAGTRK010000007.1, on the reverse strand, counting down.
GGTTTTCGGTAAATGCACATCCACGAGGGTCGCGCCGAGTTGCTCGAATTGTTGGATTGCAGCCAAAGTGGTTTGCTTGACCTCGGCATCCAAGCCCGCACCATAAAACTCGCTCGGAATGCCGATGCGCAGACCTTTAAGTGGTTGCGACTCGCTTGCTTCATTTGAGAATTTTTGTCCCAACAGTCGCGTAAAATCTTCGCTATCACGCGCCATTGAGGTTGAATCGCGTTCATCGAAGCCGTGCATCGCATTGAGTAAAATTGCGCAGTCCTCTGCGGTTCTCGCCATTGGTCCCGCTTGGTCGAGCGAAGACGCATAAGCAATCATGCCATAGCGCGACACGCGCCCATAGGTCGGTTTGATGCCCGTGATGCCCGTGAACGAAGCGGGTTGGCGAATCGATCCGCCTGTGTCCGTGCCCGTTGCGCCAACGGTCAAACCCGCCGCCACCGCACACGCCGAGCCGCCCGATGAGCCACCCGAGACACGCGTGGTATCCCACGGGTTTTTGACTGCACCGTAGTGCGAATGCTCGTTCGATGAGCCCATGGCAAATTCATCCATATTCAGTTTACCCAAAGTCACTGCGCCAGCGTTTTTTAGACGCGCAACCACAGTGGCATCAAATGGACTGATGTATTGCGCCAAAATTTTCGAGCCTGCCGTGGTGGCAAAATCGGTGGTGACGAACAAATCTTTGTGCGCAATCGGGATGCCTGTGAGCGCGCCCGATTGATTGTGCGCCATTGCCTCGTCTGCGGCGCGTGCTTGCACCAACGTGACCTCAGGGTCACGGCGGATAAACGCGTTTAAATCAGCGTGCGCGGTGGCACGGTCTAAAAAATGTTGTGCCAGTTCGACTGCGGATACTTTTTTGTTGTCTAATTGTTCACGCAGTTGGCGGATGGATAAGTTGTGTAGCATTCAAAAATCCTTGATGGTCGTGCGATATGGACGGGTGTTTGAGCGAGGTGCGTGCTTGGATAGGGTTTATTCAATGACTTTGGGCACTAAAAAATAACCCTGATCGGCTTGCGGCGCATTTGCCATGTTTTTATCACGATTGTTGGACTCGCTCACCGCATCGGTGCGCAGGCGCTGTTGCACGGATTCAATCATCGCGATTGGGTGCATCAAAGGCTCAATGCCCGTGGTATCGACCGCACTCATTTGGTCGATTAGACCAAACACAGTGTTCAGTTGGGTCAAGGTTTGCGCTTGTTCGTCATCGCTCAGTGTCAGTTGTGATAAACGCGCTATTTTTTGCACATCGGTAAGGGATAAAGACATGGAATGCTCAGCCTCAATATAATAGAGTAACAGCCGTAATTGTACCGTATTCTTAGTTGATTTTGCCGAGCGATTGGGTGGAATGTATTAGTCAATCAACATAACACCGTCTTGGTCATCAGGTAGTGCGAGAATTTCGTAGGCGATGGCGTGCGTGTGCAAGTGATCGTAAAAGTTTGTCATCTTATCCCTAAATTTAATCACGTCATCAATCACGATGAGTGCGTCAGGGCTGGCGAGTTTGCGTGCACGGATAAAGAAATCAAGTGTGTGGACTTTTTGCGCATCAATCAAGATGAAGTCAAAATCACCCGTGAGCGTGGGTAAGATTTGCAAGGCATTGCCAAAATGCAGTTTAATATGGGCTTGGCAATGTTTGAAATGGTGTTGCGCTTCCAAATATGAGGGTCGGGAAATGTCCATCGTGGTGATGCGCGCACCCCATGCGCGCGCGACTTGCCACAGTCGCAAGGTCGAGTAACCATTGGCGCAACCGATTTCTAAAATGTTTTTGGGTTGGCGTTGGTGAAGTAGGCTGTGTAAATAGGTGACGTTTTGCGGGCTGATGTTGGGGATGTGGCGCAGGCGACCGAGCGCGTACAGTTGGTCTAAATAATCATTCAGTGCGGTGTCATCAATGGGTGCAGCGAGTGTCGGCAAACGAGCCATGACCTCATCCAAGGTTAAATCCAATTTTTCGCAAGACAATTCAGTGGAAAGCATGTTGGTGGATGAAATGAATTAAATTAAAGGGTTTGCCAGCGTTGTGCCAAATCCATGTGGATGCCGTGTTGGTCAAGCACGCGGTTGATGGTTTGATTGACGATGTCATCAATGCTGGTGGGTTTGTGGTAGAGCGCAGGCACGGGCGGAAAAATCACCCCACCTGCTTGCGTCACTGCAAGCATATTGTTTAGATGAATGCTTGAGAGCGGTGTCTCGCGCACCATCAGCGTGAGGTGACGGCGTTCTTTGAGCATGACATCGGCTGAGCGACTGATAAGGTTGTCAGAAAAGCCGTGGGCAATGCTTGCCAGCGTTTTCATCGAACACGGTGCGACAATCATGCCGTCACACAAAAACGAACCACTGGCAATCGATGCGCCGATGTTGTTGCACGCATGATTGACATCGGCTAAAGCGCGGATGGCCTCTTTGTTTATGTCCAACTCATGCGCGATGGTCAGCCAGCCCGCATCCGAGACGATGAGGTGGGTTTCGATGTTCGGCAGGGTTTTGAGCACTTCAAGTAGGCGCACACCGTAAATCGCGCCCGTTGCACCCGTGATGGCGATGATGAGTTTTTGTTTCATGGTGTTGCCTTTTTGAGGTTGCTTCGGTACAGCAACACCGCGCCACCGATAATTAAGACACAACCTACGAATACATTCCATTCTAAGCGTTCGTGTAAAAACACGGCACCCCATAAAATCCCAAACAGCGGAATAAAAAACGTCACACTGCTTGCCATAATTGCGCCGAGCTCATCCAATAAATGGTAAAACAATAAAAACGCCCAACCCGAACACAGCACCCCCAGTGCCAGCCCACTCCACAGCGCAGGTGTGCTGATGTGCGTGGGAATGCCCTGCACCAAACCGATGGGGAGTAAGACCAATGCGCCAAATGCCTGCGATAGGGTGGCCAAGGCTTGGGGATTGAGCCCCGAGGTGTATTTTTTGAGATAGGTCACATTCAGTCCGTAGCAAGCGGTCGCCACCAAGCACGCGCCCACACCCATGAAAAACACATGCGTCATGGACACATCGGCGCTTGGGCGTGCGACAAAAATCACACCCATAACCCCAAGCAATAAAGCCAACATGCGCAAAGGTGTAATCTTATCACCAAGCATCATCGCGCCAAAGAGCGTTGCCCACAGTGGCACGGATGAATTGAGCACCGCCGAGTAGCCTGCGGGGAGGATTTTACCTGCCACGCCAAACATCGCGAACGGAATGGCGCAGTTTAAAATACCTGCCACCAAATAATGCCGCCATTGGTGCATGTGCAAAGGGATTTTGCGTAGCCAAACAAATACCAACAATGCCAAAGCACCGATGGTCAACCGTGACTGCGCAGTCCACACGCCGCCGACTTCGGGCGCGAGGATGCGCATGAACAAAAACGATGCCCCCCAAATGGCCGCGAGTAGGGTGAAGCGAAACAAGGCGGAAAAATTCATTACCCGATGGCTTGGCTGACAAGGGTTTGCAATTCGCCCGATTCAAATAGTTCATTCATGATGTCCGAGCCGCCGATGAATTCGCCTTTGATGTACAGTTGTGGGATGGTGGGCCATTGCGAAAAGTCTTTGATGCCTTGGCGAATCGCATCGTCTTCTAAAACATTGACCGTGGCGACTTGAGTGGCACCGCAGGCTTTGAGCAAGGCAATCGCTTTGCCCGAAAAACCGCACTGCGGGAACTGCGCCGTGCCTTTCATAAACAGGACAATCGGGTGGTCGCTGATGGTTTTTTGAATAAAATCGTGAGTTGCTGTGCTCATGGTTGCCTCGTGGTTGGTTGAGTTTTGAGCATTATACGTGAAAGCACTTTGCGCTGTACAAGAGCCGCATCGCAGGATTTTAAAAAGCAAGTATTGCGTGCTATCATGTGCCAATACAGATGCTTAAATAAAATTCACAGCAATTGATGGTAATCCAAATCAAATAAAACGAGGTTGACATGTTGGGCACAAGGATGGATGCAGCCGTTTTGGCACAAACCGATTGGGATTTGGTGGTCATCGGCGGTGGCATTACGGGCGCGGGGGTGTTGCTCGAAGCCATGCGGCAACCACAGGCACGAGGTAAAAAAGTGCTGTTGCTTGAGCAAAAAGACTTCGCTTGGGGCACGTCCAGTCGTTCTTCAAAAATGGTACACGGCGGCATTCGCTATATGGCGCAGGGCGATTTTCGCTTGGTGCGCGAGTCTTTGCACGAGCGTGAGCGTTTGCTCAGAGAAATTCCTGACTTGGTGCAGCGTCAAGCCTATTTATTTGTGGTGCGCGGCAGGCAGTTTCCCAACCGTTGGGCCATGGCTCCGATTATGTGGTTGTACGATGCGTTTGCAGGCATTCGCGACCATCAATGGTTCTCTAAAGCACGGTTGAGCCAATGTGTGCCGCAGTTGAGCACAGCGCAACTCAAAGGCGCAATGCGCTACACCGACGCGCTGGTTGATGATGCGCGCTTGGTGCTGCGGGTGTTGCACGAAGCGGTGCTTGAAGGTGGGCAGGTGTGCAACTACGTGCAGGTCAATCACCTATCGGTGCACCACACGGGAGGATTTGATTTGAGTGTGTATGACGCGCTCAATCAAACCGAAACCACGATTCATGCAAAGAAAGTGGTCAATGCCACGGGTGCGTTGGCTGATGCCCTATCGGGCACAGAGAAAAAAGTCCGCCCTTTGCGCGGCAGTCATTTATTGATGGCACACCACCGCTTGCCGATTGAAAGCAGTTTGACGATTTTGCACCCGCGCGATAAACGTCCTGTGTTTGTTTATCCGTGGATGGGTATGACCTGCGTGGGCACAACTGATTTGGATCACACGGGTGATTTGCGCCAAGAGGCCGATTGCGCCGTAGAGGAAGTCGATTATTTGCTTGAATTGATGCAACGTGAATTCCCGTCCGCACACATCACTCAAGCTGACATTGTCTCGAGTTTTGCGGGCGTGCGGCCAATCATTGCCTCGGGCAAGGGACTCAATCCCTCGCAAGAGCGGCGCAGTCATTCGGTATGGACGCATCATGGCGTGGTCACGGTCAGTGGCGGCAAACTCACGACGTTTCGTGTGATTGCACACGATGTGTTGCGCACGTTGGGTTGGATAGACGAAAATAAGCAAAGGGCTTTGCGCGACACGCACGAGCGACTGTTTCGCCACGATGTGGTTTTTCCCAATGATTTGGGCAATCCTAAAAAAGCGATTGAGTTTAACCCTACATTTTTGCAGACGCTCGAATGGATTGTGCAACATGAAATGGTGGTACACTTGGATGATGTGTTGTTGCGCCGTACCCGATTGGGTAATACCCAGCGCAACGGCGGACAGGAGTATTTGCCAAAAATTCGCACGGTCTGCCAAAAATACTTGGCTTGGGACGATGCGCGTTGGCAACTTGAGCAAGCACGATACTTAGAAATGATTCAGACCCACTACAGCCTACCCAAAACGCATACATAAATATGGGTGGTTGTACGAATAACACAGCAAGGAAAAGCAATGAACGCAGTGGATTTAGAGTTGTTGCAAACGGAATATGACTACGTGGTGATTGGTAGCGGCTTTGGTGGTTCGGTCAGCGCACTGCGTCTGTCCGAAAAAGGCTATAAGGTGCTGGTGATTGAAAAGGGCAAATGGTTCACGCCGAATGACTTTCCCAAAACCAATTGGCAGATTAAACGTTGGTTGTGGATTCCCGCGATTAAAACCCAAGGCATTATGCGTTTGAGCTTTTTCAAACACATCAGTATTTTGTCGGGCGTGGGTGTGGGCGGTGGTTCTTTGGTGTATGCCTGCACCTTGCCCATCCCCAAACCTGAGTTTTTCAATACAGGCAGTTGGGCAAAACTCAATGATTGGGAAAACGTGCTCAAGCCGCACTACGACATGGCGTACACCATGCTCGGCGCAGAAATTAATCCAAAATTATGTGCGGGCGATGAAGCATTGCGCACCGTAGCGCAAAAAATCAACCGTGAAGAGGATTTTCATGCGACCAAAGTAGCGATTTTTTTTGCGCGTGAGGGTCAGCGAATGGGCGAGACCGTCCCCGATCCGTATTTTGCGGGTGAAGGCCCTGAGCGTGCATCGTGCCTGCACTGTGGCGCGTGCATGACGGGGTGTCGGCACAATGCAAAAAACTCATTGGATAAAAATTATCTGTACTTGGCGCAAAAACGCGGTGCAAAAATCTTGGCAGAAACGTTTGTACACGATGTCAAACCCATCGGTGAAAACGGCGAGAACGGTTATGAAATTCATGTGCGCGATTCCACCCAATGGACGTGGTTTGGGCGTGGCAAAACCCAAGTCATCAAAGCAAAAGGCGTGGTGTTTTCAGGCGGAACGCTTGGCACGAGCAAATTGCTGTTGACCCTCAAGCAAACATCCATGCCTGCGTTGTCTGAGCGTGTGGGGCGCGACATTCGCAGCAACAATGAAAGCTTAATCAATGTGGCGACGGCGGACAAAGATGTGGACTACAGCCAAGGGATTGCGATTGGCTCGGTGCTCAACACCGATGCGCACAGCCACCTTGAACCCGTGCGCTATGGCGCGGGCTCTGGTGTTTGGCGTTTGGCGATGGCACCCATGGCATATGGTTCAAATGCATGGGTACGGCTATATAAGATGTTGTCTCAGTGGGTGAAAGACCCCGTGGGGTATTTTAAAATTGCAACGGTTAAAGACTGGGCGAAACACAGTCAAGTGATGCTGTTTATGCAGCATTTGGATTCCAAATTACAATTCAAACTGAACCGTTGGGGCAACTTGCAAACCGCATTGGATGTCGGTGAGCGACCTCAAGCGCATATCCCACATGCAGAGGAAATGGCACTGATGTACGCCAAAGAAATCAACGGCAAAGCCTATACCCTGTTTACCGAACAGTTGTTTAACATCGCTTCGACCGCGCATATTCTCGGCGGCGCGGTGATGGGTGAGGACGCGAGCACGGGCGTGGTTGACCGACAAGGTCGGCTGTTTGGTTATCAAAATGCCTATGTGTGCGATGGCTCGATGATTTCTGCCAATCCAGGGGTCAATCCATCGCTGTCGATTACGGCGATTTCTGAATACATCATGTCGCAGGTGGCGCACAAATCGGATGAGTGATTGGACGCGGCGGCTGTTCGCAGGGCGCACAAAGCGAGTAGAATACGCGCTTGATTAAAACTAAAGAAACAGATTATGAGCCGTCGCTTCGATTCGTCCCCTCCTGCCAATCCTGCCCGTGCCGATCGCTCCGATTGGCAAACCATCAAGTCTCTTTGGCCGTATGTTTGGGCGAGTAAATACCGTGTATTGATGGCATTTAGCGCGCTGATTTTGGCGAAGTTAATGAATCTCGGCATTCCGATGACGCTGAAAAGCGTGATTGATTCGCTCACGCCCAATCCCAACGTGCAGATGGTGTTTGTCGTACCTGTGGCTTTATTGATAGCCTACGGCGCGTTGCGAATTTCGCAAACTTTGTTCAACGAGTTGCGCGAAATTGTGTTTTTCCAAGTGGTCGAAAATGCCGCACGCACCGTGTCGCTCAAAGTATTCAATCAATTACACGACTTGTCGCTGCGCTTTCATCTGTCGCGTCAAACGGGCGGCTTGACGCGCGACATTGAGCGCGGCAATCGCGGCATCCGCACGTTGATTGGTTTTTCGTTCATGACCATCGTGCCAACCTTGATTGAAATGTTGATGGTGTTGGGCTTTTTGTGGGTGAAATACGATTGGGTGTTCGTGACCATTACCGCGATGGCTTTGGTGTGCTACATCGGTTTTACGATTGCGATTACCGAGTGGCGCACGCAGTACCGCGTGCGCATGAATAAAATGGATTCAGAAGCCAATCAAAAAGCGATTGACTCCCTACTCAATTTTGAAACCGTCAAGTATTTCAACAACGAGGCCTTTGAAGCCAAACGTTACGACCAAGGGTTAAAGCAATTTCGTGTGGCGGCGATTGAATCGCAAAATTCATTGTCACTGCTCAATTTGGGTCAGCAGATGATTATCTCGGTCGCGCTGATTGCCATCCTTTGGTACGCCACGCACGATGTGGTTGCGGGGCGCGCAACGATTGGCGATTTGGTGTTGATCAACACCTTGATGCTGCAACTGTATGTGCCTTTGAATTTCCTCGGTGTGATGTACCGAGAAATCAAACAAGGCTTGATTGACGTGGACAAAATGTTCACGCTGCTCGACGCGCCGCATGAAATCAACGACGCGCCTGATGCAGCGGCATTAAACGTTACACGCGGACAGGTCGAGTTTTGCCATGTGAATTTCTCCTACGATGCCAATCGCCAAATTTTGCACGATGTGAGTTTCACCATCGCGCCGAACACCACCACCGCAGTGGTCGGTAAAAGCGGTGCGGGTAAATCGACTTTGTCACGCTTGTTGTTTCGCTTTTATGATGTGCAAAGCGGCGAGGTGCTGATTGACGGGCAGTCCATCAAAGGTGTGACGCAAACCAGCCTGCGGCGCAACATTGGTATTGTGCCGCAAGACACTGTGTTGTTTAATGACACGCTGGGTTACAACATCCGCTATGGTCGCCCCGATGCCAGTGATGCAGAGGTTTTGGCAGCGGCGCACGCGGCACATTTGGGCGAATTTTTGGCACGTTTGCCTGAAGGTTTGGACACTCAAGTCGGCGAGCGTGGTTTGAAAATCTCAGGCGGCGAAAAGCAACGCGTGGCGATTGCGCGAACTTTATTGAAAAATACGCCGATATTGGTGTTTGATGAAGCGACTTCCGCGCTGGACACCCATGCCGAAAAAGCCATCCAATCGGCGTTTGACGAAGCCGCGCAAAACCGCACCACCTTGATTATTGCGCATCGCCTGTCCACCATTGTCCATGCCGAGCAGATTTTGGTGATGGACGATGGACGCATTGTTGAGCGCGGGACACATGCGGCGTTGTTGGCGAAAAATGGTGTGTATGCGCAGATGTGGATGCAGCAGCAGAGTGAGCCTGAGACCGCATCTGCTTAAAACTTCAGAATGGCGTTAGTCAAGTATTCGCATTCAAGTACTCGCATTCAATCGTCGCCACAACGAATAATAAACCTGTTGCGTTGTGCCCTCACGTAGGCGTTCCCAACCTTGCTGCGTGAGTGCGCCCAATGTATCTGAATTCGCGCCTTTTTCCACTTCAACGTACAGCAAACTGTCTGTATGACACAACGGGCTAACGAGTGGCAGCGTTTTGTCCAACCAACCCTTGCCAAAGGGCGGATCTAAAAACACCAAGTCAAATGAGTGTCCTGCCTGCGCATACCCATGCAATATTTTCAAAGCATCGTCTGCGATGGTTTGCGCACTCGTTACGCTCGCATCTTGTTTGCCCCAATGTGCCAAGGTTTGGGTAATCGCGGCGATGGCGGGCGGGTGTGCATCAATGAGCGTGACCGCGCGTGCGCCACGGCTGATGCACTCCAATCCAAATGCACCCGTGCCCGCAAACACGTCAATGATGTGTTTGTCTGCAAATTGACCGCCCCATAGGTGATTGAGCCAATTGAATACCGTCTCGCGCACGCGGTCAGATGATGGACGCAAACCTGCGTGTGTCAATACGGGCAATTGATGCCGTCGCCATTGACCTGCGATGATGCGGATGTGACCTGTGGTTGATTGGTTTTTGGGCGGCATGAATGTGGCTGTGTGTGTTCAAGATAAAAATGGTTTACACCTACGAAATAGGGGCATAACGTTGTGTGTGTGCAAGGCTTTGCGTACAATGAGCGAATTATACCGTAGCCCATTGATTGAAAAACCATGTTTAATTTTTTTCGCCGCAAAAAGTCCACCGACGAACCCATCCAAGATGGGGCTGTTCAAAATACACCTGTTGTGGCAGATGTTCATGACGCAGTAGCCGTAGTCGTAGACGCAACCCAACCCAGCCCAATCCCTGCGGATGTCGATTTGGGCGCGATTTTTACGCGTGCGATGGATGCGGGCTTGTCCGAAACCACCGCGCACACCGAGCCCGAAACCCAAACTCGCCCAAGTATCGAAGGTCAATCGCAAGGGGGTTGGTTTGCTCGTTTGCGCCAAGGTCTGAGCAAAACAGGTACGAATTTGCGCCACGTGTTTGTTGGTGTGCGGGTCGATGAGGCTTTGTTTGAATCGTTGGAAGACGCGCTTTTAATGGCGGATGTGGGCATCAATGCCACTGAACGTGTGATGAATGCCCTGCGTGCGCGGGTGAAAAAAGAAAAAATTGAGGACGCACAAGGGGTGCAAACCGCGCTCAAGCAGATTTTGATTGAATTGCTGCAACCCTTAGAAAAAACCCTTGATGTTGAATCGCATCATCCTTTGGTGCTCATGGTGGCGGGGGTCAATGGTGCGGGCAAAACCACCAGCATCGGCAAACTGACCCATCACCTGCAAGCGATGGATAAAAAAATCATCCTCGCAGCGGGCGATACCTTTCGCGCCGCAGCGCGTGAGCAACTCGCGGTGTGGGGTGAGCGCAACAACGTCACCGTGATTGCGCAGGAGTCGGGCGACCCAGCGGCGGTGGTGTTTGACGCAATCGCTTCGGCGCAGGCGAAAAAACTCGACGTGGTGATTGCCGATACCGCAGGGCGATTGCCCACCCAGTTGAACCTCATGGATGAACTCAAAAAAGTCAAACGGGTGGCGGATAAAGCCATGAATGGCGCACCGCACGAAATCATCCTCGTGCTCGATGGCAATATGGGGCAAAATGCCTTGGCTCAGGTCAAGGCGTTTGACGAAGCGGTTGGATTGACGGGTCTCATCATTACCAAACTCGATGGCACCGCCAAAGGTGGCGTGCTCGCTGCATTGGCGGTGGAGCGCAAAATTCCTGTGTATTTCATTGGTGTCGGTGAGGGCGTACACGATTTGCAGACCTTTGATGCAGTGGAGTTCGTCGAAGCGTTGTTGGGCGAATGAATTAAGGATGATGATGAAAAAATACTTATGGGCGTTGCTGTGTGCATGGTCACTGAACGTCCAAGCTCAAGAAACCTCACACAAATTATTGAGCCAGTGGTTTGATCCCGTGTTGCAAATGGGCACACAGCAGGGATTGGATGAGTCAGAGGATAAAAATCCAGTCTATATATCGTGTCTGAACGCGATTTTTAACAAGCATGTCCTGCCCGAAGTGGTTCCCAACGCGGTGCAAATGGTGCAACAGGCGGGTTATGCCGACAGGGTCAAAGCACTGGAACAATTTTTAGCCCAACCGACTGAGCAGCAAGCGTTCGCGCAAACCCAAGTGCCGTTAAAACGCCTGATTGCAGGCAAACAGTGGACTCGAGCGGCGGAGTTTTGGGGACAATATTTGGAGCAAATGATACGCCGCATGCCCGTCAATGCTCAACAAGGATTGCAGTATGTCATGAGTTCCTTGGACATCCCCAAAGCGTTGAATTCAAAAAACATGGAGGCATTGATGCGCTCTGAGCCAGCGTGTGTGAATTACATGAAATCACAAAAACGCCAATGAAGAGCCAATAATGCAAAACGGACAAATTCTCGCCACGGTTGATTTGGGTTCCAACAGTTTTCGCCTGCAAATGGCGCGCTTGGAGGATGGCCAGTTGGTCACCATTGACTACTACAAAGAACCCGTGCGTCTGGGTGCGGGCTTGGATGAGCATGGGTTTCTCACGCCCGAATCGATTGCGCGCTCGGTGGCGTGCTTAGAGCGTTTTGCCGAACGATTGCGTGGGGTTGCGCCACATGCGGTGCGCGCGGTGGCAACCCAAAGTCTGCGCAGTGCCAAGAATCCCGATGCGTTTTTAGAACCCGCACAAAAAGCCTTGGGCTACCCGATTGAAATCATTGCGGGGCGCGAGGAAGCGCGCTTGATTTACCTTGGGGTGTCGCACGATTTACCGACCGATGATGTGCCGCGTTTGGTGGTGGACATTGGTGGTGGCTCAACTGAATTGATTGTCGGCACGAATTACACCGCGCAACACATGAATTCTCTGCGCATCGGTTGTGTGTCGCACACCTTGAAATTTTTCCCCAATGGTCAACCGACCAAACGCAGTTTTGAAAAAGCCGTGCTGGCGGCTTCGGCGGTGTTTGAAGAAGCCTACGCGCAGTTTGGCGCGCAGCACTGGCAGTATGCTGTTGGCTCATCGGGCACGATAGAAACGATTGCAGAACTGTGCGTTGCACTCAATGCAGGCGTGGAAGTGACCACTTACCCCATCACGCGCGAGTGCATGAGCCAGTTGGCCAAATTGATGCTCAACAAACCACCAAGTAAATGGACGTTTGCCGAAATTAAGGAGCAACGTGCTCAAGTGTTGGCGGGCGGCTTGGCGGTGTTGATGGGCTTGTTTCATGCCTTGGACATCCAAGAAATGCGTCCGTGTTACAGTGCCTTGCGTCAAGGGGTGATGATTGATTTGCTCGGACAAGACACTGAGCGCGACACGCGCGAGCAAACCATGCAACGGCTCATCAAACGCTATGGCGTGGATGTGGCGCAGGCGATGCGCGTGCGCCAACTCGCGTTGGTGTTGTACGCACAAATAGCACCCGATGCACCGAAATTGGCGCAACAACGCTTGGCTTGGGCGGCGATGACGCACGAGGTGGGCATGGCGGTGTCACACGATGGTTACCACCGACACGGTGCGTATTTGATGGCGAACACCGATTTGGCTGGATTTTCGCGCTTTGCGCAAAGTTATTTGGCCGAACTGGTGGGTGCGCAGGTTGGTGGTTTGCGCAAACATACTGAAAAATTCAGCAGTCTGCCCGACTTTACCGCACATGTGCTGTGTCTGCGTTTGGCGGTGATTCTCGCGCATGCACGGGTGGACATAGCATTGCCAGAAGCACCGCTCAAACTCAAAGGGCAAAAAATCCAATGGGCAATTGAGTCCTCATGGCGCGAGGTGCACCCATTGTCGGATTATTTAATTGAAGAAGAATGGCGTTCTTGGGACAAGGTCGGTTTCACGTGCAGGGCCTCGCCATAAACATCGTGTGCATCAATCATCAAGTACACTTCACGTAAAAACAGTATCAGCGCAAAGACCATTGAGACCACGGCGAGGATGAACAACACCGCAATCAGGCGCGAGACTTCAATTTCTAATAACGCACCAATGAATGCACCGACAATCACCAAACAAATCAATAAGGCGGAAGTTACTGCCGATAAAATCGCCCAATAAATCACGTGTAGGCGGTGAATTTGCAGTGCGCGCTCACTGTCCAATACAGCCACTCTTTTTGGGTTGTCTGCCGATTCAAACATCATTTTTTCCAGCGCACGGCGGCGGTCAATGGTTCGACCCAGACGAGCGTTGAGCACATTAATCAATGTTGCAATGGCAGTGAGTAAAAAAACAGGCGCAACGGCGAGTTGAATCGCATGGGTGATATTGGTAATGTGATTCGGTTCCATAAAATACCCTTTTCAAAACGATGTGCGATTGTACTGTGAAATGAGGCTCAAGGTACGTTGTGACATGCAACACATCGGTGCAAGTGCGCAAGCATGCAACCACAAACTAATTCCATGATTCAGATTTATGATGAATCCGTAAACTGAATCAAAGATGGCGCGTTATTCACCGCGTTTTATGAGTTTTAGCACTCTCACCAAAAGAGTGCTAAAATGATAATCAAAGAGCAGTGCCCCGATGTTTGCAAGCCAAACATTGGGTACCCAAGTCGATGGGATACATCGACTTTTGACAGGAGGAAATATGTCAACTTATGCAGTAAGCCCTTATTCAACGCAGTACAACCAGTTTCTCACCGTGCCGACCTTAGGCGATTTGGATGCCTATGCGCGTGCGGTCAACGCCATTCCCATGCTCACCCCTGAGCAAGAATATGAGTTTGCCGTGTCGTATCGAAAAGACCCGAACAACCTACAAGCGGCGCACGCTTTGGTCGTCTCGCACCTGCGCATGGTGGTGTCGATTGCACGCAATTATTCGGGCTATGGTTTGCCGCAAGGCGATTTGATTCAAGAAGGTTCTATCGGTTTGATGAAGGCGGTCAAACGCTTTGATCCAACGCGCGGCGTGCGTTTGGTGTCGTTTGCGATTCATTGGATTAAGGCCGAGATTCACGAATACATCATCAAAAACTGGCGCATGGTGAAAATCGCCACGACCAAGGCGCAACGCAAATTGTTTTTCAACCTGCGCAGCATGAAAACCAGTGGAAACATGACGCAAGAAGAGGTGCGCGATGTTGCGCGCGTGCTCAAAGTCAAGCCTGAAGAAGTCATCGAAATGGATCAACGCCTCACAGGGCGCGACATCGCGATTGATGGTGGAATGAACGACGATGAGGACGCAGTGGCTATGGCACCGATTGCCTATTTGGCGGACGAAACCCAAGAGCCGACACAGATTTTAGAACGCGAACAAAATGACCGTTTGCAATCTTCGGGATTGAATGCGGCTTTGGAGATTTTGGACGCACGTTCGCGCGACATCATTGAGGCACGTTGGTTGGCCGATGAAGATGAAAAAGGGCCAACGCTACACGACTTGGCGGATAAATACGGTGTATCTGCTGAGCGCATTCGTCAAATTGAAACCGCTGCGATGAAAAAAATGCGTGCGCATTTGGCACAGTAATTGTTGCAATGGTGGTAGAAAATCGCCAAACACCCGCGTGGTGTCTTGGCGATTTTTATATGGGCCGATGGTGTTTGGTCGCACAACTTTTGCCCAAACCCCGCAGACTCGTATAAAATACCGCACCTGTATTGACCTCTTTTAGGATTGATTATGCCCGCCTTACTTCCCAATATTGACCCAGATGGTTTGCTTGAATACTCCGTGGTGTTTACCGACCGTTCCTTGAACCACATGTCTGCGCAGTTCCAAGGTGTGATGAACGACATTTCTGCGACCCTGAAAAAAGTGTACAACGCGCAGGCAGTCGCGTTGATTCCTGGGGGTGGCACGTATGCGATGGAAGCGGTGGCGCGGCAATTGGCGCAGAACGAGCAATGTTTGGTGATTCGCAATGGCTTTTTCTCATTCCGTTGGTCGCAAATTTTGGAGATGGGCAATATCACCTCGAACATCACGGTGATGAAAGCGCGTCAAGCGGTGGCGGGTACGCAAGAAGCCTTTGCCCCCGCGCCCTTGGATGAGGTGGTTGCTAAAATTGCTGAACTCAAACCTGCGGTGGTCTTTGCGCCACACGTGGAGACGGCATCAGGTATGATTTTACCCGATGCGTATATCAAGGCGGTGGCCGATGCGGTGCACGCGGTGGGTGGGTTGTTTGTGCTTGATTGTATTGCTTCGGGTGCGATTTGGGTGGACATGCAGGCAACGGGTGTGGATGTGTTGATCAGTGCACCGCAAAAAGGCTGGAGTGCTTCGCCTTGCTGCGGTATGGTGATGATGAATGAGGCTGCTTTGGCTAAAGTTAATGTCACGACTTCCAATAGTTTTGCGGTTGATTTGAAAAAATGGCTGCAAATTATGCAAGCCTATGAAAATGGTGGTCATGCGTATCATGCGACCCTACCGACCGATTCGATTAAATATTTCCGCGATATGATGAGATTGGCTGAAGCAGCGGGTTTTGAAACTTTACGTGCCAACCAATGGGCGTTGGGCGAGAAGGTGCGCGCTTTGCTCAAAGCCCGTGGGTTTAAAAGTGTGGCGGCAGAGGGCTTTGAAGCTCCAGGGGTGGTGGTGTGCTATACCGCGGACGATATGATTCAAAACGGCAAAAAATTTGTTGAACAAGGTTTGCAAATCGCAGCGGGCGTGCCTTTGCAGTGTGATGAACCTGCGGATTACAAGACCTTCCGTTTGGGATTGTTTGGTATTGATAAACTCAAGGATGTGGACGGCGCGGTGGCGCGATTGGAAAAGGCCTTGAATCAATTGGCATTGTGACGATTTTTTTTGGTCACAAAAAACCCTCAGAGTTTGTGTCATCTGAGGGTTTTTCTTTTGGATGAAAGATTCTATGCGGTTTTTTTGCGGCATCAATTGTATAAAATTTAAGCAATTTGCCACAGCGCGACCCGCGGCTTTGTTACAATACCGTTGTATTAAAAAGGTTAAAAAAAGGTCTGGCAGTGCGAATTGGTGCGTATGAGTTGGTTAACAATGTGTTTGTCGCACCGATGGCGGGCGTGACGGATCGGCCTTTTCGCCAACTGTGTAAACGCATGGGCGCTGGCTATGCGGTGTCCGAAATGGCGGCGAGCAACCCGCAACTGTGGCACACCGATAAAAGCACGCGCCGCATGAACCACATCGGCGAAACGGAGCCAATTGCGGTGCAAATTGCGGGCTCTGACCCTGCGATGTTGGCTCATGCAGCGGCGTTTAATGTTGAGCGTGGTGCGCAAATCATAGACATCAATATGGGCTGTCCTGCGAAAAAAGTCTGTAGTGTCGCAGCGGGCTCGGCTTTATTGCGCGATGAAGCACTGGTTGAGCGGATTTTGCGCGCGGTAGTCGGTGCAGTGCATGTGCCTGTGACCTTGAAATTTCGCACGGGTTGGAATCGCGAGCACAAAAATGCGTTGAGCATCGCCAAAATTGCGCAGGATTGTGGGATTCAGATGCTGACCTTGCATGGCCGCACGCGCGCCGATGGCTATGCAGGCGAAGCCGAATACGAAACCATACGTTCTGTCAAACAGTCTGTGCAGATTCCCGTGGTGGCCAATGGCGACATTGACAGTCCACAAAAAGCCAAGTTTGTACTGGACGTGACGGGTGCAGATGCTTTGATGGTGGGCCGTGCGGCGCAAGGACGACCTTGGATTTTTCGCGAAATTGTGGCGTATTTGCAAGAGGGGCGTTTGATTGACCCGCCGACCGTGGCAGAAGCCAAAACGGTTTTGTTGGAGCATTTGCAGCACCACTATGCGTTTTACGGTGAGTTTATGGGCGTGCGCACTGCACGCAAACACATTGGTTGGTATGTGACACTGCTTAAAGGCGGTGAAGCGTTTCGCAAACGCATGAATATTTTAAATTCGTGTGAAGAACAATTAACAGCAGTTGGTGATTTTTTTGATGATTTGGCAATAAATAGCCAGTACTTAGAGTATGTTTGAAAGACAATAATGAATACGATAGATAAAAAAAATACAGCAGCAGAGCAAATTTGTGACACACAAAATGAAATCATTGGGATTGATGCGTGCATCAAGCACCATTTTCAGGTGTATTTTCAGGATTTGGGTGACAGTCAGCCAAGCAATCTGCATCAGATGATGTTGGCAGTGTGTGAAAAACCACTGCTTGAGTTAGTCATGGCAAAAACCCGCAACAATCAAAGTTTGGCGAGCGATTGGTTGGGCATCAATCGCGCCACCTTGCGTAAAAAATTACAACAATACAACCTACTTTAAACCAGTTTATTTATTTTTTGAAAGAGAACCATGATTAAAACTGCATTACTGTCTGTGTCAGATAAAACAGGCGTAGTCGAATTGGCGCAAGCGCTGCACGCGCAAAACGTCAAACTGCTATCAACCGGCGGTACGGCCAAGTTACTCGCTGATGCGGGCTTGCCAGTCGTTGAAGTGGCAAGCCACACGGGCTTTCCCGAAATGCTCGACGGCCGCGTGAAAACCTTGCATCCAAAAATTCACGGTGGCTTGTTGGCGCGCCGTGACTTACCTGAGCACATGGCAGCATTGGCCGAGCATGGCATTGAAACCATCGACATGTTGGTGGTCAATCTCTATCCATTTGAAGCCACTGTAGCCAAGGCGGATTGCACATTAGAAGACGCAATTGAAAACATCGACATCGGTGGACCTGCGATGGTGCGCTCTGCGGCGAAAAACTGGAAAGACGTGGTGGTGCTGACCGACGCGGCGCAGTACGCGCAAGTGTTGAGCGAACTCAAAGCCAATGGCGATGTGTCTGACAGCACGAAATTTACCTGCTCGGTCGCGGCGTTTAACCGCATTGCCCAGTACGATGCGGCGATTAGCAACTACCTCTCCAGTATTGATGCCAATACCCGTGACGTGACGACGCGCGCAGAATTTCCAGCACAGCACAACGCCAATATGGTCAAAGTGCAAGATTTGCGCTACGGCGAAAACTCGCATCAATCAGCGGCTTTGTACCGCGACTTATACCCAGCCCCCGGTTCGCTCGTGACCTCGGTTCAGTTGCAAGGCAAAGAACTAAGCTACAACAACATCGCTGATGCGGATGCGGCGTGGGAATGCGTGAAATCATTTGATGTGCCCGCCTGCGTCATCATCAAACACGCCAATCCATGTGGCGTGGCGGTCGGCGCGAATGCCTTGGAAGCCTACAGCAAGGCCTTTAAAACCGATTCGACTTCAGCATTTGGCGGCATCATCGCGTTTAACGTAGTATGTGATGCGGCGGCGGCAGAAGTGGTATCCAAACAATTTGTTGAAGTGCTGATTGCGCCTGAATACACGCCCGAAGCATTGGCGATATTCGAAGCGAAAAAGAACGTGCGCGTATTGAAAATTGACATGACAGGCGTGAAAAAAACAGGCACAGACTGGGAGCAAGGTCGCAACGCGCAGGACATCAAACGTGTCGGTTCGGGTCTGCTGATTCAAACCTCGGACAACCATTTTCTCAAACGTGAAGACCTCAAAATCGTCACCAAACTTGCACCGACCGATGCGCAGATTGACGACATGTTGTTTGCATGGCAAGTCGCGCAATACGTTAAATCCAACGCGATTGTGTATTGTGGCGGTGGCATGACCTTGGGTGTGGGTGCGGGGCAAATGAGCCGATTGGATTCGGCGAAAATTGCGTCTATCAAAGCGCAAGCGGCAGGTCTGTCGCTCGCAGGTTCGGCAGTCGCCTCGGACGCCTTTTTCCCCTTCCGCGATGGCTTGGACGTGGTGATTGACTTTGGCGCAAGTTGCGTGATTCAACCCGGTGGCTCGATGCGTGATGATGAAGTCATCGCTGCGGCGGATGAGCGCGGGATTGCCATGGTATTTACGGGTGTGCGCCATTTCCGTCATTGATTAGAAAAACAATAGGGCGATTACTGGTAAAACCTTACTTAATCGCCCCCGCACACCCCATTTAGGGTGATATTACGCTTGGTTCTTTTTTAGACTGTCCAAATGCTCTTTGGCACTGATTGCTTCTAAAATTGCTTCCTCAACCTCGGCTATTGCAAGCATTGCCCAATCCACGCAATTGTCGGCATAATCAACCGCTTTTCGATAACTGGATTCGGCAAATTTGACATCTAACTTATGCTCTCCGTTGGAGATTTTGGTTTCAATTTCAGCTTTTTTTGCTTTTGCATGGGCTTCAAACAAGGCTAATTTTTCTTTAAACGAGTTTTTTACTGCAGCAACTGATGAATCTGCGTCTGACTTGATTGCTTCAGTCTTGGCTTTAAACACATTTTTCTTGGCTTCCACATCGGCTTTTGCCTCTGCAATTTTTGCATCCAATTTTTCTTTATTTTCAGTGTTGACCAATGCAATTCTATCTTCAAGATTTCGCGTTTTATCAGCCAACGTGGCCAACTTATCAGATAATTTGTGAGACATTTTAAAAACCTCTATTGATGGTTAATCGAGGCTTTATACTATCACTTCATATTGTGGCTTGATTTGTTTGATTTTCGCAATAATTTGTCAAAAAGTCGGAAATTATTATTACGGATGTTTCTTTCGGTATGCTGAGGGTGATAACAAAGTGTGTCGTTTAAAGAATTTGCTAAATGTTGCAAGGTCTGGAAATTGTAGTAAGTCAGCAATATGACCAATCGTGTAGTGGGTATGTACTAAATATTGTTTGGCTTCTCCTATAATTCTTTCGTCTATCATTTCTTTGGGTGTTTTTCCTGATGTGTTTTTAATCGCACTAATAAGGTGTTTGGGTGTAATGAATAACGAGTCGGCATAAAATTTTATGCCGTGTTGCATTTTGGCCTGTGTAGTTAATATTTCCTTAAATTTTATGTTTAATTCTTTGTCCCTATTGTTGCGCGGTGTTTTGGGTATCGCGTGATTGGAATAGATTATTTTTACCTCATATAAAAATGTAAAGAAAAGACTGCGAATGATTTCTACATAGAAAGCAGATTGTCGATTGTTATTTTGTTCTTTCGTTTTAAGAAAATCATACAGTTGCAAAAGCGATGGTGCTTCATCAGGATCGACAGTAATTTTGTTAAACTGATTTTTAGTAAAGAAATCAAAATCGGTTAATGCGTTGGACGTGAAGTTGTTTTTTAATAAAAAGTCTTTTGTAAAGGATAGTATTCTCAATCGACAGTCTTCACTTTGGCTTTTGGGCTCTATTTTACTGCCCGGACTTAAAGCATAAAGACATGACTGCTCTATTTTGGTGGGCGTGTTATTGATTATTAATTCTGCTTCCCCTGCTACACAAATAAATAGGACGTAAAAACCTAAAAAAATATCCCCTTCACTATTGTTTGGGTAAGGCGGCAGAGGAATGTCAGGCATAATGAAGTATTCGGATTCATACCACTCAATATTCATTTTGGATGCTACTTGTAATATATTTTCAGTGCGTTTCATGGTTTATAAAAATATTAGTGTGATTCTGATGATGTTCTGGTAAGCAATATCATTTATCTGTGTCAGTGTAAGAATACTACAAATCCCAGCTGAGTTTAGCACAGTTCAATCCCAAGTTGGGCGAACCTGCAAACTGTGCTACACACTGTCTTTACGGTTCATTTGTGACTCCAAAGGCTTGTGCTATTTGAAGCGGGCTTTAACGCCGCTTCTACGATGACCCTATTCCAATCATCTCTACCGCCCATTCGAGTGGTATTTGTTTTATACTTCGTGCATCTATTGGGCTATGGGTTTTAAAATGAATTGGATTGATTTTTTGCGGCGCACACCTTCGGCGGGTTTGTTGCTGGTGCAGTTGTTGATTATTTTGACTGTACCATTATTGGGGCAAAGTTTGGCGGCGCAGGCTGTATCTTGGTGCTTGTCGGCTTTGGCTCTGGTGTTGGTTGGGGTGATTATTCGCCGCACGCCGATTGTTAATGTCTGGGGCATTATTTTGGTCGTGATTGCCTTGGTGTTGAGTGTGGGCGTGGTGTTTTTGGGTTGGACGAATTTAGCGGTCTTGGCAAATTTAGTTGAGGGCGTGGCTTATCTGTACGCGGCGATTGGCATCATCATGTACATCATGGATGATCATGAGGTGACGCGTGATGAGCTCTATGCGGCGGCGGCTGGATTTACTTTGATGGCGTGGGGCTTTGCATTTTTTTACTCGGCTTTGCAGGGAGTGTTTCCGCACAGCATTATTGCGGCGGTGAATAATGATGCACCACGCACTTGGATTGAGTTGTTGTTTATGAGTTTTTCTGCGCAGACCAATACGGGTCTGGGCGATGTGATTGCGGTGCATCCATTAGGTCGTGCGGTGTCGGCGGTGCAGATGTTTTGCGGTGTGATGTATGTGGTGCTGATTGTGTCGCGCTTGGTGGGGATGTCGATTGGGCAAGCGCGAAATCATTCAAAATCAAAATAGTTTATGAGTAAACCCTCCGCCCCTACCACGATACGTCTGCTCGGCATTGACCCTGGTTTGCGTTTGACAGGCTTTGGGGTGATTGATGTGCGCGGACACGAAATGGTGTATGTCGCCAGTGGGGTGATTAAGGTTGCGGGTGAGGTCTTGCCCGAGCGTTTGTACTCGTTAATGACGGGAATTCATCAGGTGGTTGATGCGTATGCGCCGCACGAATCGGTCATCGAAAAGGTGTTTGTAAACATCAATCCGCAATCGACTTTATTACTCGGACAAGCGCGTGGCGCAGCGATTGGTGCATTGGTTTTAAAAAATTTGCCCGTGCATGAATACACGGCGTTGCAGTTGAAAAAAGCAGTGGTCGGACACGGCAAAGCGAAAAAAGAGCAAGTGCAGGAGATGGTTGCACGCTTACTGAGTTTGCCTGCCAAACCACAAGCCGACGCGGCCGATGCACTCGCTGCAGCGATTTGTCATGCGCAAAACCGCGCGCAATTGATGTTGATTGCGCAAAACTCGAACCTCGGTGGTTTGAGCAAAAAAGGTGTGCGGATTAAAAACGGGCGTTTGGTGTCTCTGTGAATCAGATGTTTGATCCTGCGCCTCGTTATATTTTAGACACCAATATTTGGTTGGACTGGTTTGTATTTGCGTGCGAGCCAGATACGCCGATGGCGTTGTTAAAAAATACAATGATTCAGCAGGGCGCAACGGTTTTGATGACGCAAGCCATGTGGGATGAGTGGGTGGATGTATTGGGACGTGCGCAGTTTAAAGTTGAGCCTGAGCGGCAAGCCGACATCCTTGCGCACACCCGCGAGTTGGTGGCGTGGACGCCGACACCGCCGACGCCATTTGATCGCATCCGCTGCTCGGATAAGGATGACCAAGTGTTTATCGATATGGCTTTGGCACTCAAGGCCGATTGGCTGATTTCCAAAGACAAGCATTTGCTGTGTTTGCATGCGCGTGCGAAAAAACGGGGCGTGATGATTGCGACTCCTGAGCAATGGGTGCGGCAGTTTTGCCATACGATACCTACAGAAATGATTGGGGTGGCGTGTGCGTGATTCGGTTAGAATATGCCGCAATATGAGCGTGGTGTGGATGTTGCTGCTGTTGTCGGCCTGCGCCAATGTTTTGCCGCAACACCTGAAAAATGCACCATATTCACAACCCCATCAAACCAGTCTGCCCAAATTTTCGGATGCGCCATTGGTGCAGTTGTTTGAGCAGAAACAGCAAGCGCACAATCGAATTTCTTTGAACCAGCCCATTCAGTCCGCCAATCTACCAATGGATACTGCTATGCCCAAGAAACTTCCCAATTTACGTGGCTTAATCAATGAGCGAATGGCCGAACGCACTGGCGAGGCGGCGGATTCGGCGGTTTATCCTTTGTCCAATGGTGTGGAGGCTTTTGCGGCGCGCAGTGCATTGATTAAACATGCAAAGTACAGTTTGGATTTGCAATACTACACCTTGCAAAAAGGTTTGAGTTCGCGTTTGCTTTTGCGCGAGGTGGTGATTGCCGCGGATAGGGGGGTGCGCGTGCGCATACTGTTAGACGACCGAGAGCAACTGGGACGCGACAAAGAGATGTTGGTGCTCAATGCCCACCCCAATATCGAGGTTCGGTTGTTTAACCCCATTAAAAGATATCGCTCGAATATTGTCTCGCGTTGGATGGTATTTCTATCCAATTTGAGCAGTTTGCGACGCAGAATGCACATCAAGATGTGGTTGGCAGATGGCGTGCTCGGCATCACGGGCGGGCGCAACTTGGGAGATCGTTATTTCAATGCGGGTGACGCGGATAATTTCTCGGATATGGATGTGTTGTTGGGCGGGACTGTGGTGGATAAAATGCAGGCAGGCTTTGATGATTATTGGAATTCCGAGCAGGTGATGTCTGTTGATGCGTTTGATTCGCAGCATATCGATATGAGGCGTGAACAAATATCGCAGATGATATTTAGCACCAGTAAACTGACCCAGCTGGAACGCGTCAGTCGCCACCCGTATTTGCAAGCACTCAAAGACACAGAGCAAGAGATGTTGCCCATCGTGCTGTCCAAAGTTACATGGGGGCAGGTCGAGTTCTTAATCGATCCGCCCAGCAAAATCAATCACTATCCTGACCCGGCGCACATCAGTTTGTCGGAGGATGGTGAAATCCGCATGGATACACCTGTATTTGACAATTTGATCCGAGCGATGTCGCAAGCAAAAAAAGAAGTGTTGATTGTCAGCCCTTATTTTTTACCCGGTGATGAGTTGACTCAGTTTTTGATTAATTTACACAATGCGGGTGTACGCATCACCATTTTGAGCAATTCATTGCAGTCCAATGATGTGCCCGTGGTCAATGGGCATTATGATTACTATCGTGACCGATTGTTACAAGCAGGTATTGCGATGTATGAATTGCGCGGTTATCCCGATGTGCCCGCGCAACCGCAGTGGCGACATCCAATATTCTCGATTAAAGGCTCGCGCACGGCATTGCACTCCAAGGTGGTGGTGATTGATGGGCAAACCAGTTTTGTCGGCTCGATGAATTTAGACCCTTGTTCGGTGACGGGCAACACAGAGGTTGGGGTTTTGATTCAGCAACCCGCTTTTGCAGAACAAATGCGCCAATTGTTTCTCACGCAATTGGACCCAAAGTACAGTTTTGAGATGCGTCAAAACCAAGGAAAAACGGTTTGGTATCTGGGTGCGGAGTCGAATTTAGATGAGACGCAAACGATGCGCCATATATCAGGCACCACATTAAAAAACGAGCCAGGTAGTCTGTGGCGCAAATTGCAGAAATATATAGGTACGTGGTTGCCTGAACATTATATGTAATTAAGGTGTGATTGAGCATTGTTTTTTTTTTGATATTGATGCTGTGAATGATTGAATTTTCTGAACCGATTCAACTTGGAAATTGTGAAGAAAAATGGCGATAAAATAATCCATCTTTTCGATTGGATAACTCGCGAAACGCTTGCTTTTGCTGTATCATGGCGGCTTGCTGTGGCATATGTGATTGCCTAAAAAGTGAAAATAACTTGATGGCGAAATGCGTTTTTGACGGGCTTGTGTCCATGTCGATAAGCGGCATCAAAACAGATTTTTGTAAAATCGTTTCCATGTCGAAAACGGTTTTAATGTACGAGCGGGTCTGACAGCAATACCACCTTTTTGCGGTGTGGGGCGTTGGTTCTTAATGAGTGGGTTTAAATGGTGCGTGAGTGACGGTCATTCACGGGCTTTTGTTTTTAAGGGATTTAATATGTTTAATTTTATTCGCAAATATTTTTCTAATGATTTGGCGATTGACTTAGGGACGGCGAACACCCTTATTTATGCGCATGGTAAAGGCATCGTATTGGATCAACCCTCCGTGGTAGCGATTCAGCACGACAGCAAAACAGGTCGTCCAACCGTGATGGCGGTGGGAAGCGAAGCCAAGCAAATGCTGGGTAAAGTGCCGGGTAATATCGAAGCGATTCGCCCGATGAAAGACGGCGTGATTGCCAACTTTAGCATTACCGAAAAAATGTTAGAGTATTTCATCCGCCAAGTACATGAGTCCAATTTGTTCAAGCCCAGTCCACGAATTGTGATTTGCGTGCCTTGCGGCTCCACTCAAGTGGAACGTCGAGCCATTCGTGAATCTGCCGAGAACGCAGGCGCATCCGAGGCGCATTTAATTGAGGAGCCTATGGCGGCTGCTTTGGGTGCGGGATTGCCTGTGTTTGAAGCGCGTGGCTCAATGGTGGTGGATATTGGTGGCGGCACGACCGAAGTGGGTGTGATTTCGCTCGGCGGTATGGTGTATAAAAACAGCACGCGAGTCGGTGGTGATAAATTTGATGATGCGATTGTCAATTATATTCGTCGCAACTACGGCATGTTGATTGGTGAGCCGACGGCCGAGTTGATTAAAAAAGAAATCGGTACCGCATTCCCGGGTGCGCAAGTACTGGAAATGGAAGTCAAAGGGCGCAATTTGGCCGAAGGTGTGCCGCGCAGTTTCACGGTCAATTCCAATGAGATTTTAGAGGCCTTGTCAGAGCCTCTGAACGCCATTGTTTCAACCGTCAAAATCGCTTTGGAACAAACGCCGCCTGAACTGAGTGCGGATATTGCTGAGTCGGGTATTGTATTGACAGGCGGTGGCGCCTTACTTAAGGATTTGGATCGTTTGTTGCAAGAAGAAACAGGTCTGCCTGTTTACGTGGCAGAGGATCCTTTGTTGTGCGTGGTGCGCGGTTCAGGCATTTCTTTAGAACATTTGAATCGCTTTAGTTCGCTGTTTGTGTATGAATAATTTGACGCGGGAATGGATGCGTCATGGGTGACAACTACCAATTGTTTCGTCGGACAACGCCCGATTGGGTGCGTTTAGCGGTTGCCAGCGTGTGTGCATTGGCGATGATGGCGGTCAATGGGCCGCCATTGGTACGTCAATCTTTGAGTTATCTATTCGTGACGCCTGTTCAGCGGACAGTATATTTGGCGCGAACTTGGGTAGCCGACAAAGTGGTACACAGTTATCACATCGCCACTTTAGCGCGTCAAAATCAAGATTTAGTGGCACAAAATCAAGCGTATGCCATTCGTTTGCAGGCCCTGTCTAAAGACGAGACCGAAAATAAAGCCTTGCGCGCGCAATTGGGTTTGAAAGACACCGCGCCCTATCCGATTATTTCTGCACAGGCGCTATACCAAGTGACTGATCCTTATATGCGCAAATTGGTCTTAAATGCGGGCAGTCATGAAGGTGTGCAGTTGGGTCAGCCTGTGGTGGCGGTGGACGGTCTGGTGGGTCAAATCACCGACGTACAAGCGGATCACTCTGAAGTGACTTTAATCACCGATACCAAAGTCAATGTGCCCGTCATGGTGCAACGCAACCCTTCTGTGCGTGGGTTTATCAGTGGGGATAAAAGTGAGGGGTTTTTGGAGTTGCGTATTTTCAATCAAGAAAACACGGATTTGTTGAAAGACGATGTCTTGGTAACCTCTGGTTTGGATGGGCTGTATCCAGCGAATATCGCCGTGGCGAAAGTGGCTGAAATCGCCCCAGCAAGCGCAGATGGACGCTCGGCAATCACCATTGTGCCGATGATGCATTTGATGACAGTTCGTTACGTGGGTATTTTACAGATTGCCAATTTGGCAGAAATGAAGTTACGCAGCGACACACAAACCGACTTGGCGCGCGACAATCCCGTACCCGCTACTTTGGGTGCTCGTACACGCGAGCAATATACAAAAAATTAAAAGTTATACACGCGTTTCGTATAATTCGTTACGTTATGGCAAGGAAACATCGCAATGCGCTTTGAACAATGGTTGGCCTTGGTACGCACTCGAGTGGTTCTGCTCAGTATGGCAGTGGCGTGGGCTTTGTCATTCTTGACCGTGCGTCAAACCATCTGGTTGGACTGGATGGCCTTGGTCTTGTTGTTTTGGACTGTTTATCAGCCCAAACGAATCTCGCTCTTGGTGGCATTTGTATTGGGCATTTTGGTTGATGTACAGCAATCCTCACGCATGGGCGAGCATGCCCTGATGTATGTCTGGTTGGTGTATGGTATGCGTTTGCTCGCGCCACGTTTGCAATTTGCCTCGGTATTCATGCATGCACTGTACGCGACAGCGATGGTGTTTGCGATGCAATTGCTCCGCGCCTTGGTGTATTTGGTTTTCTTGGGTAGCCCTACCAAGCTCTCATTGATGTTGTGGCTGTTGCTGGCCATTCCTGCGTGGTTGCTGTTGGCGATGGTACTCACGCGCGGCGCGCAGTCGCGCAAAATGGGCGAATGGATGGCGAACTAAGTGATGGTCGGTCTCCAATGAAACTTTCTCCCCGTGTCAGTTTTGCTCAAGGGCAAATGTTCAAACATCGAATTTTAATCGCACAATCGTTTGTGCTGTTTTGCTTTGCCATACTGATTGCGCGATTTGTATATTTGCAAATATTCCAACATGACATTTTGAGCCTGCAAGCGCAAATGAACCGCACGGCGCAAGTGCCGATTGAACCTGCGCGCGGTTTGATTATGGATAAAAACGAGTTTGTGTTGGCGCGTGACAATCCAGGATTCGCGTTGGAAATCATACCCAGTGAGCAGGAGGATGTCGATGCGACCATCGCCAAAATCCAACAGATTTTGCCTGTGTCTGAATCAGACATCAAACGCTTTAATAGAATGCGGGCGGACGGCGACAAATTCGACAGTTTTCCAATTCGTAGCAAACTCAATGAGGAAGAGGTTGCCAAATTTTCAGTACAGCAATTTAATTTCAAAGGCGTATCGGTTGCCAAGCGCAGTTTTCGTGAGTATCCAGAAGGCGATTTGGGCGTGCACGTGGTCGGCTATGTCGGGCGCGTCAATCAACGCGACAAAGAGCGCATCAAGAAAAATGGTCAAGAGGAAACCTACCAAGGCACGACGCATATTGGTAAATTGGGCATTGAGCAAAATTATGAGTCGTTATTACACGGCACCAATGGCTACGAGCGTTTAGAGGTCATGGCCTCGGGCAAGCAAATGGGTGTATTGGGCGAAAAAGCCGCCGTGCCAGGGGTTAATGTGCAATTGACCATAGATGCGTATATTCAGTCGCAAGTTGAAAAAGCCTTCAAGGGTCGCCGCGGTGCTTTGGTGGCGATTGAGCCATCGACGGGGCAAGTGTTGGCGTTCGTCAGTGCGCCGACCTACGATGCCAATCAATTCGTCGATGGGATTTCTGAGACCGCATGGAAAGACTTGAACGAATCGAAAAATCGCCCCTTGTTCAACCGTGCTTTGCAAGGCGCGTATCCCCCCGGTTCAACATTCAAACCCTTTATGGCTTTGGCGGCCTTGCATTCAGGAGCGCGCTCGCGCGATGAAGTCATTCATGATGGTGGGGTTTATCTTTTCGGCAACCACAGATACCGCGACAGCACGGGTGGTCGCGGGCATGGGGCGGTGAATATGTTTACCTCGATTGCGGTGTCATCCGATGTGTATTACTACAGTTTGGCACATGTCATGGGTGTGGATTTGATGCACCAAGAGATTTCACGTTTTGGTTTTGGGCAAAAAACAGGGATTGATTTGCTGGGCGAAACCGAAGGTTTATTGCCTTCCAGTGAGTGGTATAAGAAAAAAACAGGCAAAGACTGGTCGGAAGGTCAAACCATCAGTTTGGGGATTGGTCAGGGGGAAAACACTTTTTCGATTTTGCAATTGGCAAATGCCACCGCGACGATTGCCAACCGTGGCGTGCGTATGAAACCGTATTTGCTCAAAGCCAAAATTGACCCCATCACGGGTCAGCGTACAGAAACCCAGCCTGAAATGATTGCGGATTTGCAAATCCCATTGGCAGATATAGAGTTGATCACCAAAGCGATGGTGCAGGTGAATATTTCAGGTACGGGCAGGGGGATTTTTAATGGTTTGCCAGGTCAAGTCGCTGGTAAAACAGGGACGGCGCAGGTATTCTCGGTGTCACAAAACTCCACTTATAAGCAAAGTGCGCGTGGAGAGTTTATGAAAGACCACTCGTTGTACATTGCATTTTTTCCCGCTGATAAACCACAAATTGCGATTGCGGCAATTGTTGAGAATGCGGGTTTTGGTGCCGCCGCTGCCGCGCCGTTGGTGCGACAAGCGATAGATGCGTTCGTTGCGTCACAAAATGGTCAGCGATTGATTCCTAAAAGCGTATCCTCCATGCGCAATACCAGTAATACTGGTGTAACAGCGGGGGGGCAACCGTGATACGCACACACAATATCGGTCAAAAAATCAAAAGGATTTTCGCGCCTTTAGATCCGATGATGGTCATTATTTTGCTGCTCATCACTGTGGTCAGCGCGGTGACCATGTACAGTGCATCCACAGATAAACCCGTTCGATTTAGTCGGCATCTTGAAAATCTGGCGGTGTGCTGGGCGGTGATTGTGGCGTTGGCGTATACGCCACCTAAACTGTTCGCACGCTTGGCAGTGCCCGTTTATGTCGTTGGGGTCATATTGTTGGTGGCTGTAGCGTTGTTTGGTGAAGTGCGTTTGGGTGCGCGCCGTTGGATTTTTGGCTTTCAACCGTCCGAGTTGCTCAAGTTAGGTGTGCCCTTAATGATTGCCTTTTATTTTCAAAACTCAGGCAATGCGCAAGGTAAACAACTTTGGCGGGTATTTGGCATCGCAGTACTGTTGTTTGCCATACCATTTTTATTGATTGCCAAACAGCCTGATTTGGGTACAGGCTTGTTGGTGGCGGCGGCGGGTGCTTATGTCATTTACTTTGCGGGATTGAGTTGGCGGGTGATTGCCACATTGGTTGGGAGTGCGGTTGTGGGCGTGGGGGTGTTGTATGAATTGCTCAAAAATGACGTTCAAATTGTCGAGAAGGTGTTACACGGTTATCAGCTCAAACGAATTTTGGTGTTGTTTGGATTGATTGACGATGCCAAAGGGGCGGGCTACCACATTGCCAATGCCAAGGTGGCGATTGGCTCAGGTGGTTGGCTGGGCAAAGGTTGGATGGATGGCACGCAATCACAATTGCAGTTTATTCCAGAGAAATCCACCGACTTCCTACTGGCCGTATACTCGGAGGAATTTGGCTTGGTAGGCGTGATTTTGCTACTTGTGTTATACTTACTGCTGATATCGCGCGGACTGTCTATAGCACATATGGCACAAACGCGGTTCGATCGTCTGCTGGCAGGCTCTTTGTCGATGATTATATTCACTTATGTGTTTGTAAACATGGGCATGGTGGCTGGAATTTTGCCAGTGGTAGGTGTGCCACTGCCGTTTATGAGTTACGGCGGCACTGCACTCGTTACCTTGGGTGTGGCCTGTGGCATGTTAATGAGCATTCGTCATCATCGAATCAGATAGGCGATGTTCACTGGGTAAGACCGCTCCGATACTAATAACTAATTTAGGTCAAATACCCGTCTATATGGAGTAAGACGGTATGATTCGTTTTATTAAAAGTCAGCGCAAG
This sequence comes from Burkholderiaceae bacterium, assembly GCA_018261955.1. Taxonomy (GTDB): domain Bacteria; phylum Pseudomonadota; class Gammaproteobacteria; order Burkholderiales; family Burkholderiaceae; genus CTSOIL-112. Next base: position 30,917 of record JAGTRK010000007.1, on the reverse strand, counting down.
TTGATACTTGCAACTGGTTTGGGCTTGGCAGTATTGAACTCACCAGTGATGGCAAAAGAGGCAAAAGCATCAAAAACAAAAGTAGTACACACCACCGTTAAAGTCAGCAAAACCTCGGTTTCGGGGCAAGTGAGAAAAGTCAGTTATTCACCTGCTAGCGCGAAAGCGGCGTTTTTGAATTCTGGGGTGGCTTCGTACTACGGTCCAGGGTTTCACGGCCGACGCACGGCAAATGGCGAACGATTTGATATGCACGCCATGACCGCTGCCCATCGTACCTTGCCGTTTGGAACTTTAGTAAAGGTCACCAACCTATCCAATGGCAAATCAACCATTGTGCGTGTGAATGACCGCGGACCTTATGTGGGCAATCGTGTGATTGATTTATCAGTCGCTGCTGCCAAACAGATTGGCTCGACACATTCTGGAACCGCTCGAGTGAATTTGGAAGTCATCAATTGATTACAAACCTCGCTTGATGAAAAGCCACTGAAAGCCACTGAATTTTTTCAGTGGCTTTTTTACGCCTGATTTTTCAAATCCAATGCGCAGGCATAGACTTCATTTTTTGAGGCGGCAGTCAATTCGACCGTGAGGGCAACCGCCTGCTTGAGTGGCAGATGGGGCAACAGTTTTTCTAATGTGGTTCGCCAAGCAGGCAAAGCCGTGTTGGCTTGTTCTGTGGGTGCGTGAACAATCAACACATACTCGCCGCGTGGACCATCGCTCGTACGCATCCAATCTTGCGCATCGCTCAATGCAAAGGTTTGAAATTCTTCAAATAATTTGGTCACTTCGCGTGCCACTGTCACATTGCGTTCGGCAAACACCTCTGATAAAGCACGTATGGTGTCGTGTAAACGATGTGGTGCTTCGTAGAACACCAAATGCGCAGGGCAGTTTTTCCACTGCGCTAACACCTGCGCGCGCGCACCCGTTTTGTTGGGTAAAAAACCAACGAAGGCAAACGCACCATCCACACCCGTGGCCGACAAAGCAGTCACCACCGCGCTTGCGCCCGCAATCGGTATCACGCGCAGTCCCGCTTCGCGCACTGCGGTGACGACCCGCGCACCCGGGTCGGAGATTGCAGGCGTGCCCGCGTCGGTGATGAGCGCGATGCGCTCGCCTTTTTGCAGGCGTGTGATTAACTGTTGCGCTGATTCATTTTCGTTGTGCTCATGTGTGGCAATCAGTGGTTTTTGGATGCCGTATTGATTGAGCAGGGTTTTGCTGTGGCGGGTGTCTTCGCAGGCAATCGCATCCACGCGCGAGAGGGTGGTCAGTGCACGCACACTGATGTCGGCTAAGTTGCCGATGGGTGTGGCAACGATATACAATGTGTGCGTGGGAAATTGCTGTTGTGAGGCAGCATCCCACAATGTGTTCAGTACAGATGTTGACATGATGTTTGGCTCTAAAAATAGACGCACACTCTACCATGAAAAGCATGGAAAGCGAATGAAACCGACCCTCAAACAACTTTTAAAATTCATCAAACCCTCTGCAAACGCGGTATCCGAGCGCGTAGTGCAAAGGCGTTACAACGCCCAATCACCGACTCAAAAAATCGGCGAGCAGGGCGAGGTCATCGCCCAGCAGTATTTAGAGCAACAGGGTTTACGTCATCTTGACAACAATATTGCCTCAAATTTGGGTGAGATTGATGTGTTGATGATGCACGGCGAAACCTTGGTGTTTGTCGAGGTCAAAATGCGCAAAACGGCGAGTTTCGGTGGTGCGCTGGCGGCGATTACACCGAGCAAGTTAAAACGCTTGCGCCAAGCGATTGCGCTGTATTTGCAACAAAACCCACGTTACGCGCAATATGACTGTCGCATCGATGCGGTATTGATTCAGGGCGTGGGCGCACAACGCAACATCCAATGGTTACAAAACATTGATACCGATTGACCTCAAGCGCCGCGCATCTTTTACACTCATCACCCTCCATGATTTACAGTTATAATCACGCCATGCAACCCACATCAACGGAGCAAAAATGAACCCATACAAACGCGCCTTATTGGCATTGACCATGATGGCCGCACTGCAAGCCTGTGACAGCAGCACCGTGCAAAAAACCGACACAGCCAGTTCATACGCACAGCTGAAAACCCTCACCCTTGATACGCAAAAACCCGTCGATATGGGCGCAATGCAGCAAGCAGGCAAAGTGGTGGTGGTCAATTTTTGGGCGACGACTTGTGTTACTTGTAAAAAAGAGATGCCCAAAATGGTTGAGATGTTCAATCAATACCAGCCCAAAGGCGTGGAATATGTGGCGGTTGCCATGCAGTACGATGAGCCAGAGATTGTAAAGAACTACGCCAGCGCACATAAACTACCATTCCAATTGGTGTGGGACAAAGACGGCACATTCGCCAACACCTTTGGCGACATCATTGGCACGCCGACCACCTACATCATCAATAAAAAAGGGCAGACTAAAAAATACATTGGCGAGCCCGATTGGCCACAATTTTATGCGGATTTAGACCGCGCCTTGGCGAGTTGATGGACACAGTTGCGGAAAATAGCAAACACAGCATCATCGAGGATGTGCAAGCGATTGCCAGTGCGACCCTGATTATTGCCTTGGGAGTGATGGTATTTAAAACCGCTGGTTTGGTCACGGGCGGTACGACTGGGCTGGCGTTGCTCTTGCACTATATGACAGGCTGGCGATTTGGTATGTTGTTGTTTGTGGTCAATTTACCGTTTTATTGGCTGGCATGGCAAAAAATCGGTGTGGATTTTACCCTCAAAACTTTTATCTCAGTGGGTTTGCTGTCGGTTTGGTCAGAACTGTTGCCCAATTGGTTGGTGTTTGCCAAAATCAATCCGTGGTTCGCGGCGGTATTGGCGGGGCTCTTGGTCGGCATCGGTTTGCTCATGCTGTTTCGCCATCAGGCCAGTTTGGGCGGTGTGGGTATTTTGGCGGTGTATTTACAAAAAAGCCGCGGCTGGCGTGCAGGTTATGTGCAATTGTCTGTCGATGCGGTGATTGTGCTGTGCGCGTTTTTGGTTGCCGCGCCCGCTCAAGTCGGTATTTCCATCATTGGTGCGGTGGTGTTGAATATTTTACTGGCGATTAACCACAAACCCGGTCGATACATCGCCACGTGAATCTACAGAGCCGTTACCCTCAAACATCCATCTCGCCCGACAACAGTTGGGCGATGCTTTTTTCGCTGCGATTGACGATGCGGTGGCGGTGAAAGTAATACAGCAAACTTAATGTAACCATTACCATCGCCATCAGTAAAAACCAGAAACCACGAGGATTGTGCAGGCCGGGAATCGCATCGAAATTCATACCATATACCCCTGTGAGCAAAGTCAAAGGCGCGAAGATTGCGGTCAGGATGGCGAGAAAACGCATGGTTTCATTGGTTTGATTGGATGATGCCGAAAAATGCAAATCCACTGCTGCTTTGAGTGCGGATTCCAAACGTGAGGCGTGTTTTTGCACGCGGTTGGCGTGCTCAATCAAATCGTTTAAACGTACCAACATGAGGTCGCGTCGCTGAGGTTGGCTGTGAGAAGACGCGTCCGTATCGAATTGATTGTCAATGAACGCATCGCGAAATTCCTGCAAAGCATCAATTTGTTCTTCACACAGATTTTCTAATTTTTGTAGCGCCACACTTTCGCGCAGCAATTGCGCCCACTCGGTAAAGCGTTTTTTCTCTTGCAACAATGCAGTTTGCCAATGCTCAATTTGCGCGGTCAGCGGTGCGCGCACCTCCAAGTATTTATCAATCATCGCGTTGAGTAATTTCAAACACAAATCTGTGGACGAGGTCGGCATACCTTTGTTTTTCGCAGGTGCATCCGCATGGGGCTGCGTGAGGGTGATGTTTTTGAGTTTTTGTAATTGTATGTCAAACACAGGGCTATCGGTTTCGCGCACGGTAATCACCGTGTGCTCTGTGATAATGAAAGACACGGGCGTGGTGTGTAATTGCGTTGGACTCAGATGAGTGTCGTTTAATAGTCTGTCTTTGTCGTCTTGTACCGTGGTCATCAATTTACAAAAAATTAAAATCTGATAATCATCGGTTAAATCAAATGACGATGGATGCTGGACATTGAGCACATCTGCCAAGTGAAATTCGTCAATCAATATGCCCGTCACATTGAGAATTTGCTGTTGCCACTGTTCAGGCGCACGAGTCACCTCATCGCGCACAAAATCCAACCACAGAAATCCGTCTGAGAGGTTCTTGGGAATGTCGTTATGGATACTGACGACATGATTGGGTGAGGCGCGAAAGAAAAAAGCGTTCATAGTGGTGGCGGTCACAGTGAGTGTTACGGGTTAATTGGCGCGCTGAATCAATTCTATTTTATAACCATCGGGGTCAGCGACAAAAGCAATCACCGTTGTGCCGCCTTTGACAGGCGCGGCCTCGCGTGTGACACAGCCACCGAATTGACTCATGTTGCGAACACGTTCGCACATCTGCGCGACATCGGACACGCCAATGGCGATGTGTCCATAACCCGTGCCGATTTCGTACTCACCGACACCGTAGTTGTACGTCAATTCAATGTTTGCTTGCTCAGGCTCATCGGCATAACCGACAAACGCCAAGGTGTACTGATAATCAGGGTTATCGCGTGTGCGCAAGAGTTTCATGCCCAAAACGTGGGTGTAAAAATCAATCGAGCGTTGTAAATCGCCAACGCGTATCATGGTGTGCAGTAAACGCATTCATCGTCCTTTAAAAAAATGAACTGGGTCAAAAATCTGACCCAGTTGCTTGCCATCGCGGGTCACTCAGTCAGTGACAGTCATTGCCTTAATGCGCGCCACCATCGGTGTAACACAAAAAGGTTTTGTTCAAAGAGTGCGGTTGAATCAGGTTTTCAAAACTGAACAATTCATCCCACTTTTCTTGAGTAATCAATTGTTGCTCGACCACCGCGATTTGGTGAATGGATTTATTTTTTTCAAAGCCTTCACGCGCAATGCTGGCGCATTTTTTGTAACCCAAAATCGGATTGAGCAAGGTCACAATTCCCAGACTTGCCAACACCATATCGCGCGTGCGATCGGCGTTCGCGGTGATGCCCACCACACATTTATCGCGCAGAGCAACCATTGCGTTTTCCATCGCTTTAATCGAACTGAACAAGGCAAAGCCCAACACTGGCTCCATCACGTTCAACTGCAATTGCCCCGCCGATGCCGCCAATGTCACGGTCACGTCATTGCCAATCACGTAAAACGCCGCTTGATTGACCACTTCGGGAATCACAGGGTTGACTTTACCGGGCATGATGGATGAACCGGGTTGCAATTGTGGCAAGTTGATTTCATTGAGCCCTGTGCGCGGACCAGAAGCCAATAAACGCAGGTCATTACAAATTTTAGAGAGTTTGACCGCGGTGCGTTTGATGGTTGCCGACAACTGTACATACGCGCCGCAATCGGAAGTCGCTTCGACCAAGTCGGGCGATAAACGCAAATCAATCCCTGTCAATGCCGACAAATGCTTGACCACCAAATCAGGGTAGCCTGCGGGCGCGTTGACCGAAGTGCCAATCGCGGTGGCGCCCATATTCACTTCAGTGAGCAGACGGGTGGCCGCATCGACGCGGTCGATTTCTTCGGCTAAATTGGTGCCAAAACCACGGAATTCGTCGCCCATGCTCATGGGTACAGCGTCTTGTAGATGCGTGCGCCCCATTTTCAGCACGCCTGAGAGTTCATCACCTTTGGCGTTGAATGCGTCTTTGAGTGTGGTTAAAGCATCGCGGTAGCTGTGCATGCGGTTAATCAATGCCACGCGAAATGCGGTTGGATACGCATCGTTAGTCGATTGTGAGCAGTTCACATGGTCGTTCGGGTTGATGATGTGGTACTCGCCTTTGGCGTGTCCCATGATTTCCAAAGCGACATTGGCAATCACTTCATTGACATTCATATTGGTCGAAGTGCCTGCGCCGCCTTGAATCATATCGGTGGGGAATTGGTCAAGGTAACGCCCCGCAATCAATCGGTCGCAGGCTTCAATAATCGCAGGGTAAATGTCTGCAGGCAAAACGCCCAACTCGCGGTTCGCCATCGCGGCGGCTTTTTTGACATAACCGAAGGCAGCAATTAAATACGGCTCGTTGGAGATTGCAATGCCAGTGATGTGAAAGTTTTCAATCCCGCGCAGGGTTTGTACGCCGTAGTATTGCGAGTCATCCAATTCCCGCGGCCCCAAAAAATCGGTTTCGATGCGGGTGGTTAAACTTTTGTTTTGTGTGTTCATGGGTTTGCTCCTATGTGTGATGTATCGTTTTTATGAATATATTGGGCGAATTGATGTATTTCTCGCCTCGTTGTGGTTTATTTCTTTAAAAGTGTGGCCGCCTCCAATGCAAAATAAGTCAAAATTCCGTCCGCACCCGCACGTTTGAACGACATCAATGCCTCTAACATACAGGTGTCTAAATCCAACCAGCCATTTTGCGCCGCTGCGCACAACATGGCGTACTCGCCACTGACTTGATAGGCAAAAGTTGGGGCTTTAAAAGTGTCTTTGACCGCGCGAATCACATCTAAGTACGGTAACCCCGGTTTGACCATCACCATGTCCGCGCCCTCAGCCAAGTCCAGACCGACTTCGTGCAAGGCTTCATTCACATTGGCTGGATCCATTTGGTAGGTTTTTTTATCCGCTTTGCCTAAATTGGTTGCCGAGCCGACCGCATCGCGAAATGGCCCATAAAAATGCGAGGCGTATTTCGCCGCATACGACATGATTTTGGTGTGAACAAATCCATGCGCTTCTAAAGCACGGCGAATCTCGCCAATGCGCCCATCCATCATGTCCGAGGGTGCAATCACATCCGCACCTGCTTGCGCATTGCACAAAGATTGTTGCACCAATACTTCGGTGGTTTCATCGTTGAGCACATAGCCCGTCTCGTCAATCAAACCGTCTTGACCGTGCGAGGTATAGGGATCAAGCGCGCCATCGGTGATGATGCCCAACTGTGGGAACTCTTTTTTGAGTGCACGTACCACACGCGGGACTAAACCGTCGGGATTAAAGGCCTCGCGCCCATCCAAGGTTTTTTTATGCGCTTCCACGACGGGGAACAAGGCCAGTGCGGGAATATCCAAAGTCACCGCTTGTTCGGCCACGCGCAATAATTCATCAAGTGACAGGCGAAATTGATTCGGCATACTGGGAATCGGTGTGCGCAGGTTTTCGCCTTCGGTGACAAACACAGGGTAAATCAAGTCATGCGCGGTCAGTGTGTGCTCACGCATCAGGTTGCGAGAAAAGGCATCGCGGCGCATACGGCGCATACGGGTTTGGGGGAATGCTTGGTTAAATGAACTCATGGTATTTAAATATCCGCAAAAATATGTTGCCATTGTACCGCGCTATTGCATGGATTGTAATAGTTGAGCAGCGATGAATAGACTTGTCGCGCACAATGGGGTTTGGTATGATTTTACGCTGTTTCAATCCTCTATTTTTGTTGTGATATGAGTCATTCAAACCCCTGTATTCGTTGTGGTGCTTGCTGTGCCTATTTTCGTGTGTCATTTTATTGGGGCGAGACCACCGCGCACCCCGATGGCACAGTGCCGATTGAGTTGACCGAGCCCGTGAGCCCATATTACGTTGCGATGCGCGGGACGAATCAAGCGAAAAAACGCTGTGTGGCTTTGGCGGGCGAGGTCGGGCAGGAAGTCAATTGCACGATTTATGCAGCGCGCTCAAGCAGTTGCCATGAATGCCAAGCAGGTGACGAGCGATGCAACCGTGCGCGGCGTGCTTGGGGGATGCCTGAAATGGATGCTCAAGGCGTTATTCAAAAAGTGTGTCAGAAAGTGTGTGACACCAACGATGCTGCCAATCCTCAGGGCACGTTTCGAGCCATTGATTGAGCGTGTCACGCTCGGCGGTATTTTGCGGCAACACAAACACCGTCGCGCCTGAGCCGCTCATGCGAACATAGGCGTGTGGCACGAGGTGTTGCAAAGTGTCGTGTACGTGCTTGATTTCTGGGGCAATCGCAAACGCCGCTGCTTGCATGTCATTGCTCAATGTCGTGCGTGCATTTAAAATTTTCAGTTGTTCGCTCAATGCGCTTGTACCCATATTCAAGTGAGCGTGGTTACGCACCAACAATGGGTGTTGATACACTTCACGGGTGTCGGCATGTACATTGGGTTTGACCAACAGCAATTCACGGGTAGGTAGTTCAATGGGCGTGAGTTTTTCGCCAATACCTTGCGCAAACGCACTGGGGTGTGGGCTGACAAAAAATGGCACGTCCGCACCGAGTTGCAGACCGATGGTTTGCAAGGTGGCGTTATCAAAATGAAGTTGCCATAATTGATTCAAAGCGGTGAGTACAGTTGCGGCATTGCTGCTGCCACCACCCAGTCCCGCGCCTGTCGGGATGTGTTTGTGCAAATGAATATCTGCACCTAATTTTTCCACATCTTTGCCTTGCGTCTGTGCGTAGGCTTTGAGCGCGCTGGCAGCACGATGGGCTAAATTGTGTTCAATCGCAACCCCTGATAAATCGCCCTGCAAGAGAATGAGTCCAGTTTCATTTGGACAGATGCGCAACTCATCGCACCAATCAGTTTTTTGAAATACGGTTTCTAATAGATGGTAGCCATCGGCGCGTTTGCCAATAATGTGTAAAAACCAGTTGATTTTCGCAGGCGACAAGTAGGTTTGGGCGTGGTGCATAATGAGGTTGGGATTATGGTTGTGCTGGCTTGGGCTTGGGCAGCAGGTCGTCTAAGTTGACTTCATTGGCTGCGGGTTCAGTGTTTGCCGCGACATTGTCCGAGCGGTTTTCAATCGAGACATAGAGGCTCAACGCTTTGGGTGAAGTGCGCGAGACTTCGAGTCCACGAGCTAAATTGGGGTTCGCAAATGTGTCGGTGACCACCACGTGCCAGCCATTTTCATCGCGCACTTTGGTCAAAGGTTGGTTTGGTGTGCCAATCCAATCGCGCAAATTAGCGATGGGTAAATCCATACCGAATAAGCGATAAAACAATTCATCGGCTGTGTCTTCAATCACCACACTGCCGTCCGAGCCTTTATAACTCGCTTGGGTTGGGGTGATGTGTATCAAGGCAATGGTGTTGCCAAATGGTGTGGACAAAGTGATGTCGGTTGAGCTGGGGTATTCTTCCCAGCGCAATTTACCCGATGAATTTTTGTCTGAGTCTGTCTCTTGAAATTGAATGGCCATGCGAGCGTCCATATTAAAAGTAGATGACTCGGTGCGTTCAATCGGCTTGAGCGTGGTACACGCGGCAAGGCTGTATAGGGTAAACAGTATCAACAAACTGCGTTGTAGGTGTAATTTCATAGTGTCTGTCGTTGCTCAATGACTCGATTAAGGCACGGTTGTCTCGTTCGTGCTCACACCCAAACGTTGCATGGTGTCGCGCAACTGAGTTGGGAAGACATCATCAGGCTTGCTTGTAGGCAAAAGTTGCAAGTCTTTAAACAACCTTCGTGCAGCACTGACATCGCCCTTGACCCATAGGATTTCTGCCAAATGCAAAGTGATGTCAGGTGAGGTGGACAACGTTTGCGCTTTTTGAGCCAGTTTGAGTGCTTTGTCGAGCTCATTTTTGCGATACGCGAGCCACGCGGCAGAGTCAATGATGTGTGGGGCTGTGGGCGATTTTTTCAATGCACTGGTTATCAGTTGGCTCGCTTCATCCAAACGCATATTGTGATCGGCTAAAAAATAACCCAAATTGTTCATTGCTTCAGGGTCGTTCGGTGTGAGTTTATAAAGTGCTTCAAAAGCGTATAAAGTCTCGTCATCTAACTTCAATTTGCTGGCAATATCTGCCAACAAGGTCAATCCAAGTTCATGATTGGGATGAGTTTTTAAAAAAACCTTGGTGGCTTGGTAGGCTTCACGCAACTGCCCTGCTTCAGACTTGTCGAGAATTTTTTTGATATACACTTGCTCAACCAAATCTTGACCCAGGGTGGCATTGGGCGCGATGGACTTAAGTAAGTTAGAGGCACTAATCGCGGCATTGGTGTCATTAGCAAGCGCAGCAACCCAATATGCCCGTTCGGCGTAGCGCGGATCGCGGGTTTTTTTCGCCAATTGCGTATAGCCGTCATAAGCGATTTGTAGGTCACCCCGACTGAGTGCCAGATCACTCAAAATTTGAAACATGGTGATTTCATAAGTGAGTTTTTGTTTGGGCAATACATAGGCGGTGCGGGCATTGTCAATCGATTCAAGTGGCTCAACCGCATCTTGTGTTTGAGCATGGGCGAAGTTTGAAAACACACTGCTCGCCAAGCACAACGCAATGGCTGTTACAATACGGCGAGGTGTAAATAGGGTTGAACTGACTGCTTTCATAATCCTTAACGTCCCTTAAATTTTTGAAGGTTACTTGCTGAAACCGCATTGTAACCAAATTATCCAATCAACCAAATAAATCCGCACCAATCCGAACCAATCCAAACAAAATGCCAGAATTACCCGAAGTCGAAGTCACGCGCATGGGGATTGCGCCCCACGTTGAGGGACGCACCATAGCACGCATGGTGGTGCGCCAGCCACAACTGCGCTGGCGCATTGAACCTGCACTTATTAAACACCTAAAAAACGCACAAATCATGCAGACCGCGCGACGGGGTAAATATTTGGCTTTGGTGTGCGCGTGTGCAAACGGTTCGCAAGGTGTCTTGCTGATTCATTTGGGCATGTCGGGGAGTTTGCGCATTGTCGAGAACACAACCGCGCCACAAAAACACGACCATGTCGATTGGGTCTTTGCCACACACACCTTGCGCTACCACGATCCACGGCGGTTCGGCGCGGTGCTCTGGCATGATTTGGCGGACGGTGATTGGCAGGCGCATCCGCGTTTGCGTGATTTGGGTATGGAGCCGTTTGATGAGCGATTTGACGGTGCGTATATTTATCAAGTCACGCGCAGCATCAAGCAAGCGATTAAAGTCTCTTTGCTTTCAGGCAAATGGGTGGTTGGCGTGGGCAATATTTATGCCAGTGAAGTGCTGTTTTTGTGCGGCATACTCCCCGAAAAACCCGCGTGTGCATTGAGTCGCGCCGAATGTCGAAAATTGGCGCAACACATTCCTGCGTTATTAAAATCAGCCATCGAGCGAGGCGGCAGTACGCTCAAAGATTTCGTCAACAGCGATGGCAACACGGGTTACTTTCAAATGAATTTTAATGTTTATGACCGCGCTGGTCAGCCCTGTGTGCGTTGCAAAACACCAATCATGCGCATCGTGCAAGCGCAACGCGCGACCTACTTTTGTCCCAAATGTCAAAAATAAATCCATCCGCATCCTTGGCAGAAAAACTCGTGCGTTGGCAATTGACGCATGGGCGGCACGAGTTGCCGTGGCAAAAAACCCACGATGCCTACCGAATTTGGCTCTCGGAAATCATGTTGCAACAAACCCAAGTGGTGACGGTGGTGGATTACTACGCACGATTTTTGGCGCGCTTTCCCACGGTTGCAGATTTAGCCCGTGCGCATTTGGACGAAGTGCTCGCGCTGTGGGCGGGCTTGGGCTACTACAGTCGCGCGCGCAATTTACACGCGTGTGCCCAGACGGTGGTGGCTGATTTTGGCGGGGAATTTCCGCGCACGCCTGAGTTATTGCAAACCCTGAAAGGCATTGGCGCATCGACAGCGGCGGCGATTGCCGTGTTTGCCTATGCTTATCCTGCGCCGATACTCGATGGCAATGTCAAACGGATTCTCAGTCGCGTGCATGGCATTGCCGATGCGCCCAACGCGCAGACCGATAAAATATTGTGGCAGAAAGCGCGTGAAACGCTGATTGTGCCAACAGATGCGGCGCGTTTGAATATTCCCTTTGCAGATGCTTTGCGCGCCTATACCCAAGGCGTGATGGATTTGGGCGCGAGTTTATGTCGCAAAAATCAGCCTGATTGTGGCGCATGTCCGTGGCAGGGGGATTGTGTGGCGTTCAAAACAGAGTGCGTGCACGCGATACCTGCAGCCAAAGTCCGCACCGCAGTCAAAACACTGGCATTTGGTTGGTATATTTATCGCTATCAAAATCAAGTGTGGGTTGAGCAACAACCTGCTCAAGGCATTTGGGCAAAGTTATGGGTATTTCCGCAAGCCGCGCGCATCGCGTCTGCGTCAAATGTGCAAAAACTGCCCTTAATCAAACACCGCCTCACGCACCGCGCATTGGAGATTCAGCCCCACCTCATCACACTGGATGAACCGTTGGAAATTTCACAGCAGGGACAATGGCTCAATTTCTCAGACACAGAGCATTTGAGTTTGGCTTTGCCCAAACCCGCCACGCAATTGTTGCGCTCATTGGGACAACGTCAAACAGGATTGTTTTCATCAAAAAATTGATACTCCAATCCAAATTGTTGCGCCAAATAGTCCCCCAAAGCCTGTATGCCAAAACGCTCAGTGGCATGGTGACCGCAGGCAAGGTAGTTGATGCCGAGTTCGCGCGCTTCGTGATAAGTGCGTTCCGACACTTCACCAGAGATATAGGTGTTTGCACCCAGTTGTGCGGCGATGTGGATATAATCTTGCGCGCCACCTGTGCACCACGCCACTCGACCCAAGCGTGCGCGTGGCTCACCAATTATCAAGGGCGCGCGTCCCAAAACATTGGTGATTTGGGTACAAAATTCGTCGATGGTCGGATCGTCCGAGTGTTCGCCAAACCACACCAGTGGCTCAATGGGCGATTGCCCTTGCGCACTCAAACCCAATTTCAATGCCAATTGCGCATTGTTGCCCAGCGTTGGATGCGCATCCAATGGCAAATGGTAGGCGATTAAGTTCATGTCTGCTTGCATCAGACGGCGCACGCGTTGGTATTTCATCCCCACAATGCTCGCATCCTCGCCTCGCCAAAAATATCCGTGGTGTGCCAACAACGCATCTGCCCCCCAAAGGGCGGCTTGTTCAATCACAGCGGCACTGGCTGTGACAGCGCAGGCAATTTTAGTTATACTGTTGCGTCCTTGTACTTGCAAGCCGTTCGGGCAATAATCTTTGAGATGCGCACCATTGAGCACAGCATCTATTTCTGTTAATAGTAGGGTACGTTCCATGTTTAAAAAAGTTTGGTTAGGGTTGGCGCAAATCATCACAGTATTCGTGTTGGTTGCGTTTGTCATCGCGACACTCAAACCACAGTGGATACCCAATGGCTTGACTCAATTGACCAATGCACGCTCAGGCTTGGTCACCGCTGCCGCAGACCCCAAAGCCAATTTGACTTTTAAACAAGCACCCGCGAATTTGGCAGGGCTATCATACAACGAAGCGGTCAATAAAGCGATGCCTTCGGTCGTGCGTATTTATACCACAACCAATACGCCTGTGGGGGTCTCTGCGGGCATGGACAAGGGCAGTGGTTCGGGCGTGATTATTGATGAACAAGGTTATATTGTCACCAATCAACATGTGATTGAAGGCGCGACGCAAATTCAAGTGGTGCTCAATGATGACCGCGATGCCAGCGCGAAATTGGTTGGCATTGACCCAGACAATGATATTGCGGTACTGAAAATTGATTTGAAAGATTTAATTCCCATCACCATGGGGCGTGAAGAAGAATTGCGCGTGGGCGACGTGGTCTTGGCGATTGGCAATCCATTTGATGTCGGACAAAGCGTATCCATGGGCATCGTCTCTGCACTGCACCGCACACAAATGGGTGCGAATACTTTTGAAAATTTTATCCAAACCGATGCGGCGATTAATCCCGGCAACTCGGGCGGCGCGCTGATTAACTCCAATGGTCATTTGGTCGGAATCAATGAATTCATCGTCAACGGTGGCAATAGCGAAAGCGGCGGCAATGCAGGTGTGGGATTTGCCGTGCCCGTGTCTACCTTACAGCAGGTGGCACAAGAGTTGATTAAAACAGGTAAAGTCTCGCGCGGCTTTATCGGCGTGACGAGTCAAAACATCACACCCCAGATGGCAAAAGCCTTTAACTTAGGCAGCGCGGATGGTGTCATCATTGCCAGTGTGGCAACCAATGGTCCTGCGGCTCAAGCAGGTGTTCAGGTTGGTGATATTTTGACGATGGTCAATGAAGCACGTATCAAAGATGTGACTTCGATGGTCAACGAGATTGCCAAACTCAAACCAGGCTCATCGGCGAAAATTTCCTTGCAACGCAATGGTCAGACGATACAGTTGCCAATCACGATTGGTGAGCGTCCGACTGTCGGCGCAGTTCGCAACTGATGAGCAACTGATGCACAACGGATAGATGACTACCATCGGCATGCGCATTCGTGTTTATGTTGATGGGGCGGACTCAGTTTTTGGACTGGCTTGTGCTGAGCAAGGCATTGATGTAACCCACATCTTCATCCCCCAACTCTCCGATAGCCGCTTTTAAATTGACATTGCCGAGTATGGTGTTGTATTGCGCTTGTGCCAAGTTGTATTGTGCTTGCGCATAGGTGTTTTGCGCATTGAGCACATCGATGTTGATGCGCATACCCAATTGGTAACCCAGTAAATTGGACTGAGCCGATTTTTTGGCGGCTCCTTGTGCCGACTCCAACGCGGAAATGGTTGCCAAACCACTCACGGCTTGGTTGTATGCGGCGCGCGTACTTTGCGCAACGCTGATTTGTGTGGCACGCAGCGATTGGGCACTGATGGTTTTTTTGGCTTCAGCTTCGCGCACTTGCCCACTAATGAGCCCGCCATCAAAAATCGGCATGGACAACTCTAAACCGATGGTATTGGTGGCGGTTTGCTCGTCATTGACTTCGTGATAATTGGTTCTATTCCACTTACGACTGGCGACAATGCTGATTTGCGGTAAACGCTGTTGTGCCATGCGGGTGGTTTCTAAATCCGCCACTTGGTAGCCGAGTTGAGCCATTTTCACGTTGTAATTCAATTCACGCGCGCGCGCGACCCACTTCTCAGCGGTGTCTGGCACAGGCATTTTGAGTTTTAAGGGTGCGCTGATGCCCGCCAGTGGCTCATCGATTGGATGCCCAACCACCGATTCTAAAGTGCTTTTGGCGTTGTCCGTGTTGGCTTGCGCGCTGATGAGTGCTGCTTGTGCGTTGTGCCACATGGTTTGCGCTTCTTGCGTGTCAATCACGGTGGTGTTGCCGACCTCAAAGTTTTTTTGTGCCATTTGATATTGACGTTCGGCAGCAGCGAGCACATCTTGCGCCACTTTCACATTGTGCTCGGCGAGCCACGCGCTGAAATAGGCTTGTACCACACGCATGATGAGGTCTTGCTTGGCTTGTGCCAATTTCAACTCACCGATTTGTGCATTCACAGACACCTGCTTAAACCCAGTGATTTTGTCCAAAACAAAAATCGGTTGATTCAAAGACACGGCGATGTTGCCCGGCGTGGTGCGCGTATCGGGCAATTGATTGTACCAAAATTGCTTGCGGGTTTTATAGACTCCACCTGTGACCATGATGGTGGGCAAAATCACTGCACGCGCTTGGCTTTTTTGCGCATTGTAGACTTCTTTTTGTGCGATGTTGGACAAATACGTCGGGTCATTTTGTTGCGCATCTTGATAGGCTTGCCACAAATCGTAGGCGAGCACCGATGGGCTGGCAGACAACAAACCCAAAGCAATCCACCACGCGCGTGTGGCGGTGTGGCGAACGGAGCGGTGGGCATTTGAGCGAAGCAAATTCATAGTGCCATTCATTAAAAAGTGAACGATGTGGCAGCGGATGAGGTCTCGCTCGCTTGGGTCAAAGGTGCCAACACGGTTTCAAACAATACCTTTTGTGACCACGCGGTCTCATCGGTGCGGGTAATCATGGTGGCGCGCATGGACGGCGAATCCGCCGCTCCAATCACGGCGAACATTTGACCGCCGACTTCGATTTTATACAGCAGTGCGGGGGTGAGTTGCGTGATGCTGCCCGCCAAAACCACCACATCAAATTTAGTGGTGCTGGCTTTTAAGCCATCGGCCAATTCATAATTGATATTGCGCACGTTCGCATGGTTTAAATTGTCTTGAGCAAATTGCATAATGCGCTCATCAATTTCAAATGCCGTCACGGTGCGGCTGAAATAGGCAATCAGGGTTGCCAAATAACCATCACCCAAGCCGACCAAAGCCACATTTTCAGTGCCCTGCAAATCCAATTCTTGCAAAATGCGTGCGAGTAAACGCGGCGGCATGAGTTTGGTGCGGGTGTTTTGACCATTGATGCTCAAAGGCAATTCAACGTCCATATACGCGTAGGGCTTTAAGTTGGTCGGTAAAAAATCCACGCGGGGAAAGTCGTGCAGGGATTTTAAAATCGCTGGGCTGTGTACATCCCACGGGCGGATTTGTTGTTCGACCATGTTAAATAAGGCATCTTGTTTCATCTATTTCCCCTCGTTTGTTTAAAGTGTTCCAATATCGTTGTGCTCACTCGCGTTTTCGACCTCGTGTGGCACGTGTCGATGCCACCAATGACGCAGACGCTCAGACCAATCGTCTAAATAGGTATAAACCACAGGCACGACGACTAAGGTCAATAGCGTTGAGGTAATCACCCCGCCAATCACCGCTTGCCCCATCGGCGCGCGTCGCGCTGAGCCTTCGCCCAGTGCCAGTGCCAAGGGCAACATGCCAAAAATCATCGCCAATGTGGTCATTAGAATCGGGCGCAAACGAATGTGGGCGGCATCGATGATGGCTTGGGTGCGGTCTATGCCACGCGCACGCTCTTGATTCACAAAGTCAACCAACAAAATCGCGTTTTTGGTCACCAAACCCATGAGCAATACAAAACCGACAATCGAGAAAATATTCAAGGTGGAGTTGAACATCAATAAAGCCAAGAACACACCCACTAAAGACAAAGGCAATGAACTCATAATCGCAATCGGTTGCACAAAACTGTTGAACTGTGATGCCAAGACCATGTAGATGAATATCACCGCCAAGATTAATGCACTCGCCGCGTAACCCGCCGATTCTTTGGAGTCCTGCGCGTCACCTGCAATTGAGTAGCCGTAGCCCGCGTCCCAGTTAATGCCTTGCAAAACGGTTTCAATTTCACTGGCCACCTCGCCTGTGCTACGACCCAATGGGTTGCCGTCGATGCGGATTTGGCGGCGCAGATTTTCGCGCACGATTTCTGCCATCGTGGTGCCCTGTTGCAACTGTGCCACGTCACCAATGCGCACCAAATTCGGCTCACCTGTTTGTGTGTTGATGCTTGTGGCAATTTTCATATTGGCTACATTTTCTGGGCTGTTGCGTTGTTCGGGTGGCAAGCGCAGTAAGATGTCGTAATCCTCGTTATTTGGTGCGCGCCATGTGCCCGCCTTAGTACCTGTAACCACACCTGAGAGCACTGCCGATACCGCGCTGGTGTTCACCCCCAAGTCTGCCGAGCGTTGTTGATTCATCACAATGTCCACCGTGGGTTTCTTATCGGCAACCGAGGACTCAACATCCATCAGACCAGAAATGCCCTTGAGTTTACCCATGATTTCAGTGCTGTAGGCTTCGAGTTTGTTCAAATCAGGGCCATAGACATTGTAAATCAAACGTTTATTGGTGCCTGATGGTCCACCCTCTTGTCCTGTCACTTTAGAAACGGCGATGCCCGCGATGCTCGAGAGTGTTTGACGCACGGGCGTGAGCAATTCTGTACCTGTGCGTTTGCGTTCAGACAGTGGTTTGAGTTGCACATACATTTCCACCGAACTTGCACTGGCGTTGCCCCCACCGACACGCGCAAAAGTGTAGAGAATTTCATCGGAGAATTTTTGTTTCAATAATTCCTGTGCTTGACGCGCTTTGAGCGTGGTTTGCTCTAAACTCGTGCCGACAGGGGTTTTAAATTTGATGTTGATCTCTGATGAGTCGGCTTGTGGCACAAACTCCGAACCAATCACGGGGACGATGAGCAAACTGGCGACAAAGGTTACCACCGCAATCGCAAGCGTCATCACGCGGTGGCGCAAGGCTTTTTTGAGCAGGTTTTGGTAGGTGTCAGAAAATGCTCCTACCTGATGCTCAAACCAAATCAACAGTTTGCTACCAAAGCGTTTTTCCAAGGGTTTGACGGTGTCGGGGTCGTGCCAACGTGAGGACAGCATCGGATCTAAGGTGAACGACACAAACATGGACACCAGTACCGCGATGACCACGGTCAAACCAAATTCATGGAAAAACGAACCGATGGTGCCTTCCATATACGCAATCGGCAAAAACACCGCGACAATACTCAAGGTGGTCGCCAAGACCGCCAAGCCAATTTCTTGCGTACCGTCCATCGAGGCTTGGTAGTGGTCTTTGCCCATGCGCATGTGGCGCACGATGTTTTCACGCACCACAATCGCATCGTCAATCACCAAGCCAATCGAGAGCGAGAGTGCCATCAGCGTGATGGTGTTGATGGTAAAGCCCATCACATACATGAAGCCAAATGTGGCAATGATGGATACGGGCAAACTAAAGGCGGTAATCACTGTGCTGCGCCATGAGTGCAAAAATAAAAACACAATCATCACGGCTAAAATTGCGCCCTCATAAATGGTTGCGGTCACATCATCCACATCGGCTTGAACGCTCAAACTTTGATCCACACGCGCGGTGATTTGCACATCGGACGGCAGCGAGTTGGTCAACTCGGCGATTTTAGCTTTGACATTGTTGGCAACGTCAAGGGTGTTTGCGCCGCTGGCTTTAAGGACATTAATCGATAGGGTGGTTTCACCATCGGTCAAGGACACGCTGGTCGGTTGTGCGCTGCCATCTTCAACGCGTGCCACCTGTTCCAAATACACGGGCGCACCGCCACGGTTGGCGACCACCAAACGGCGAAAGTCGGCGACACTTTGCAGTCGTCCATTGACTTGCACCACCAATTCTTTTTGTGAATCTTCAATGATGCCTGCGGGCAACTCACGATTGGCTGCTTGAATCGCTTCGCTGATTTCATTCACGCCCACGCCCAAAGCATCCATTTGCGCGGTGTCGAGCAGCACATTGATTTGCGGTTGCACTTCGCCCAAAATATCCACTTGACCGACACCCGTCGCGGTTTGCAAACGCGGTTTGATGGTGTTCTCGGTGATGTCGCTCAATTCCTTGAGGCTGCGGTTTTGCCCACCTTTGACCACCAAGGTTAAAATCGGCGCGCTGTTCGGGTCATTTTGGCGCACAATCGGGTCATCTACGTCGTCGGGCAATTTGCGGCGAACAAGGTCTAATTTGGCACGGATGTCCTGTAAAGCGGTATCCATATTCGTGCCTGTTTGGAACTGCGCAACGATGACCGAAATATTTTGATACGAGCGCGAGGTCATGGTTTTGATGCCACTGACGGTATTGAGGCTCTCTTCGATGGGGCGCGAGACTTCGTTTTCAACCGAAGTGGGGGCTGCGCCAGGGTAGGTGGTTTGCACCACAATCACGGGCAATTCGACATCGGGGAATTTATCCACCGCCATTTTTTTAAAGCCAATCACACCCAAAACGATTAAGCCGAGCATAACCATCACGGCAAAAACGGGGTTTTTGATACTGACTTTAGTGAACCACATGGAGAACCTTTTAAACGTGTCGTGTGAATGGAGCGGTTATTTTTTAGAAAACCATGCTTTGATTTTGGTGATTAAACCTTGTTGGGGGGCAGTGCTGTCTTTGGATGACTCTGCGGACGGTACTGTACCTGTATCGTCAAGCAACTCGACTTTTAAATTGGGTTTCATCATACCTAAATCCAAACGTACCACGCGCTCACCTGCCGACAATCCAGAAGTGATTTCAATCGGTGCGTCAATCTGTTCACTGGCACGCTCACCGACGGTCACGTTGCGTTTTTCTAAAACACCATTGTTCACCACATACACGTGCGATGCGCCATCCGCGCTGCGCACCGCTGTCGCAGGAATACTCAAGATGTTTGGACGACTGCTCAATAAAATCGAGCCTTCGGCAAACATGCCTGAGCGCAATTGTCCGTTGTTAAATACCCGCACGTACACCATGTAACTGCGTGAGCCTGCTTGTGCGGCTGGGTTGACGCGTTCGATGGTGCCCGCAAACTCATTGGCAACACCTGCGGTGCGCAACTGCACTGATTGCCCGACTTGTACCTGACCAATTTGCTCAGCAGGAATGGGCGAGGCGAGTTCAAACGTGTTGTCATTAACGATGGAAAACAGGGGTGAGCCGATGCCGACTGTATCGCCAACATTGACTTTACGTGCGGCCACCACACCTGCAATCGGTGCGCTGATGCGCGCATCGTTTAAACTGCGCTGTGCAATCACCAAAGATTGCTGGGCTTGGGTGAGTGCGGACTGGGCGCTTTGACGGTTCACCTCAATGCGTTGCAAAGCCATCTTGGCAATAAAGCCAGCGTCCAATAACTCCTTATTGTTTTTGTAATCCTGTTGTGCCAAAGCCAAGGATTGCTGTGCTGAGTTCACCGCTGCGCGCGCTTGATCGACTTGCGCTTGGTAGGTGATGGTTGACAGTTCTGCCAGTACGTCGCCTTTGTTGACCGTTTGCCCCTCGCGCACCAAAACCTGCGCAACTTCGCCGCTGGCGCGCGCACTAATTAAAGTTTGTTGGTAGGGGTTGAGTGAGCCCGACAAAGGTAAAACCTTGTTAAATGCCGTGGGTTGAACCTCTGCCAATTCAGAGGTTTTGATTTGTACCACACTGGCAGGCGGTGCTTTGGCACGCGAGGCTTTGGTCAAGGCTTGGAACACACGAAAACCGATAAACAGTGCCAATACCAATAACAGTATTGTCACCCACTGTTTGCGCCGAGACAGCGCGAAAAAATTAAATGGGATAGCCATAATAAGCCAATGTTAAATTTTGATGAATACAAACGCTGAATTTTAAAGCAAATTAACGCAAAAAACGTGCATGTGCGCCAACCTTTACAAAACTTTACAGGAGCGAACTTAAGCGTGGCTGACCAAACGGAAATCGCGCATGCGAAAGCCCAAAGCAAACAGCGCCGCAAAATAAACCACTGCACTCGCAGCAATCACCGCAAAAAGCAGCGCGGCGCGTTTGAGTAACGTCGTGATACCACTGTTCATCGACAGCCAGTCCACCTGTTGGCTGGCAAAATACGCCACAACCGCCATCACCAAAACCGCCGCTGAGGTTTTGGCAATAAAACCCAGCCAGTCGCGACCGCCGCCGAGCATCCCGCGGCGACTCAATAAAAACACCAAAATAGCCGCATTCAAACATGCGCCCAAACCAATGGATAAAGACAAACCCGCATGTTGCAAATAGGGAACAAACACCACATTCATCAATTGTGTGGCAATCAATACACCAATGCCTATCAACACAGGCGTGAGAATGTCCTGTTTGGCATAGTACGCGCTGGCCAAAATTTTCACCGAAATTAAGCCCAGCAAGCCAAATGAATACATGGTCAAAGCCTGCGCGGTTTTCTGCACATCCACTGCGGTGAAGCGACCGTGTTGAAACAATGTACTGGTCAGCGGCACTGCCAAAACACCTAAGCCGACCGCCGCAGGCAAAGCCAGCAACAGGGTCAAACGCAGACCCCAGTTCAATAGTTTTTTGTATTCCAGCACATCACCAGAGGCATGGGCGCGGGTCAGGCTGGGCAACAAAATCGTGCCGAGTGCCACCCCGAGCATACCCGTGGGAAATTCCATCAAGCGGTCGGCATATGAAATCCATGAAACCGCGCCATTACCCAAACTGGCTGCCCAGTTGGTATTGATGATGAGGCTGATTTGCGCCACAGAAACCGCCAGTGTCGCAGGCAACATCAGTTTCAAAATTTTGCGAACCTGTGGGTCGCGCAATGCGGTCAGCAAATGAAAGGAAATGCGCGGCAACATACCGATTTTCATCAAAGCAGGAATTTGCCAACCCAATTGCAATAAACCGCCGATAATCACGCCAACCGTCAAGGCGTAAATCGGCGGATTGAAATGCGGGGCTAAAAAAATAGCCGCGCAAATCACCGCAATATTCAGCAAGACAGGGGTAAAGGCAGGTGTGGAAAAATTTTTCCAAGTATTTAAAATGCCCGATGACAGCGCAATCAGCGACATAAAAATAATATAGGGAAACATGATTTGGGTCATGGTGCGCGAGTATTCATAACGCTCGGTGCCCGCTTGCATGGCGTTTGCCATGACCCACATCACGCCCGACGCGCCGACGATGCCTAAAATCGTAATCAGTGTCACCACCCAAAACAACAGGGTGGCGGTTCGGTCAATCAACACCTTGGTTTTGGCTTCGCCATCGGTAGCCTTGCTTTGCCCCAAAACGGGGATGAAGGCTTGAGAAAAAGCCCCTTCGGCAAACAAACGGCGCAATAGGTTGGGAATGCGAAATGCGACAAAAAACGCGTCGGTGGTGGCTCCCGCGCCGAAAATTGAAGCGACCAACATCTCGCGTATCAAACCCGTAATTCTGGAGAGTAAGGTAAAGCCACTGACCGAAGCCAGTGTTTTGAGTAAATTCATGAGGGCCGGTGTGAGGAAACGGTGTTAGAAAAAGGTTGCAATTAAGGCCAAGCGTTCTATGGAATTCACACACAGGGTGCGGTAATTGAGGCACACCATGAAAACACATTGCCAGAAAGCGCAAAAAGTGGTATATTTTACAGCTATTTTCTTAATACGCCCGAGTTTTTTGCCAACTGATTGTGTGTGTCTCACGCGATTGAGTTGGTACAAGACAGTTGGTCGGGTCGCGTTGAACACCTATTTTGCGCAAAATATGGGTTCTCTCAGGACGCATTAAGATCGGTAACTCGTTTACCCGCAATAGAAAATCGATTTTCAACTTGAATATTTTAAAGGATAAAGTATGGCAAACTCAGCACAGGCGCGCAAACGCGCTCGTCAAGCCGTTAAATTGAACGCACAAAACTCATCTTTGCGTTCTGAATACCGCACTGCGGTAAAAAACGTGCGTAAAGCAGTAGATGCAGGTGATAAAGCAGCAGCACAAGCGGCATTTGCAAAAGCCCAATCAGTGATTGATTCAATCGCTGACAAAAAAATCGTTCACAAAAACAAAGCGGCTCGTCATAAAAGCCGTTTGTCAGCCAGTGTGAAAGCAATGGCGGCATAATTGTTTCAGTGATATGTGTTGTACCAAAAAGCGAAACCGACGGGTTTCGCTTTTTTGTTTTGAGCTCATTCGTGCCTTTACAAAACTTTACATCCGCGCAATATTTCAGATACATGCAGACAATACAGTGTGAACATCAAGTAACCGCTTGAATATTGAATATCGAATATTACACACAAGGAATATGAAATGAACACAAACACAAATGACACGAATAACACGACGGAAAACAATACCAACAACGCCGAACACACCGTGGCACAAACGCAAGCCACAACCCATGCCGCTGATGAGCAGTCAAGCACCTGTCAACGCCGAGGTCATTGTCATGGCCGTGGCGGCAAACGTTGGTTGATGCCCGCGATGTTGATTGGCGCGTTATTAATCGGCGGGCTAATTGGTCGGGCATGTACGCATGAGCGCATGCGCGATTATGGGCGTGGCGGGATGGGTATGCAGGGGCAAACTCAAATGCAAGGCGGATTTGGCGGACATCCAATGGGCGGTATGCGTGGTCAAGGCGGCGCGTTCTCATCCAGAATGATTGAGCGCATTGGTGACAAGGTCAATGCCACCGATGAGCAAAAGAAAAAACTCAGCGAAATCGCAACCAAACTCAACGAGGGGCAAGCCGAGCGTCAAACCGCGATGCAGTCCATGCGTCAGAAATCGTTTGAATTATTGAGTGCAAATCCCGTCGATGCAAATGCAGTGGAACAAGTGCGTGCCAGCCAAATTGCGTTTATGGATGAGCAAAGCAAACGCATGAGCCAAGCCATGCTCGAAGCAGCGCAGGTGCTCACACCTGAGCAGCGCGCACAGTTGGCGAAAATGATGCCTGAGCGTCCTTGGTGATGCGTTTTGGATCAAATTGATTTTTTGAATCCATCACAAAAATCCGTATGTGCTTGCCAAGTCATTGGGTGTGTGGTTAATCCTGAATCCGAGTCCATTGCACACCCAGTTTGGCATACAATACCCCATCATTCACACACAGAGCACATCCATGATGCAACATTTATTATTAATTGAAGACGATGAGCGTCTGGGCGCGTTGGTGGTTGAATACCTCACGGACGCAGGTTTTCAAGTCACCCATGCGCTGACGGGCGCGGATGGTTTGGCGTGTGTGCACGATGCGAGCAACGTCATTGATGCGATTATTTTAGATTTGATGCTGCCCGATATGGATGGTCTGACCGTGTGTCAAAAAATCCGCGCAACCGACAACACACCTATCCTCATGCTCACTGCGCGCGGCGATGCGATGGACAGAATTGTCGGATTGGAAATGGGCGCGGATGATTATTTACCCAAGCCGTTTGAACCCCGTGAGTTGCTCGCGCGACTGCGGGCGATTTTGCGTCGCGGCATCTCTGCTCATACCTCTGCGCCAGCGGATGCGTTGCACTTTGGTCGTTTGAGTATTCATCCAGATGCGCGTGAGGTGCACTTGGACGGTCGTTTGTGCGAGATGACCAGTTATCAGTATGATTTACTCATGGTGTTGGTTGAGCGCGCGGGACGCGTGTTGACACGCGAGTTTTTAATCGAACAATTGAAAAATCAATCTTTGGAAGCGTTTGACCGCTCGATTGATGTGCACATCTCACGCCTGCGTGCAGTGATTGAGGATGATGTGAAAAATCCCAAACGCATTTTAACCGTGCGCAGCGCGGGCTATGTGTTTGCCAAGCAACAAGATTGAGTTTGAATCCGATAGTTCAAGGTTGGCGCGATGAAACAAAAACTGTATTTTAAAATTTATCTTGCTGTGCTTGCCAGTATCGTGATTTTTGCTGTGGCAACCGCATTGCTGTGGCGCGCATTGGACGACCGCGAAGAGCGCACAGGCGGGCGATTTGACACCATTGGCCAACTCATCCAAAACGCCCTGCCTGCAGCCGATGCGCCCATTGCAGAGCAGCAACGCGTATTGGAGCAACTCACACGCGATATCCCTCTGTCGGTGATTTTGCTTAACGCTCAAGGTCAAACTTTGGCGCAAGTGGGTGAGCAACGTGGCTTTGGACCTAAATTTCAAGTGGCTTTATCGGGTGGACGCACCGCGTTTATTCGCCCGCCGCCACGAGGACAGCACGGTAATCAACCCTCAATGGCATGGACTTTCATTACGGGATTGCTGATATTGTTTGGCGCGGTGGCATTGACCGCCTTGCCGCTGACACGCCGTTTAACCCGACGCTTGGAATTGCTCAATGCAGGCGTGGAGCAATGGGGACAAGGTAACTTATCCGCACGCGCTCCAGTGCAGGGCAATGATGAAGTGGCAAAACTTGCCACCAGTTTTAACAAGGCGGCGGGCAAAGTGGAAGAGCTTGTTAGTGCCAACAAAATGTTGCTCGCCAACGCCTCGCATGAGTTGCGCACACCGCTGACACGCATCCGCATGAATGTGGAAATGCTCAAAACCGATGTGGGTGATGTGCGTGATGTGCGTCAGGCAAAACGCAAAACCGAAATTGAGCAAGACATCAGCGAATTGGATGAAATGATAGAAGGCATTTTGCTCTCCAGTCGATTGGAGGCTTATGACCAAGATGCCCGCCAGATGCCACTGGAGATGGTGGATTTACTTGCCTTGGTGGCGGAGGAGTGCGCGCATTATCCAGAAGTTGCCGTGAGCGGGCAGTCGGTCACGCTGCAAGCCAATCCGAAATTATTGCGTCGATTGGTGCGCAATGCGGTGGAAAACGCCTTCAAATATGGCTTGCCGCCCGTTGAAGTGCGCGTTTTGAGTACAGACATTCAGGCTGGCGCGCGTGCGGAAATTCACTTTACCGACCACGGACAAGGTGTTCAATTGGACAACCCGAATGATTTATTTGAGCCTTTTGTGCGTGCGCATCGCTCGCAAAACGGTGCGGGATTGGGGCTGTCTTTGGTGAAAAAAATCGCCGAACGCCACAGCGGCGGTGCAAAAATTGTATCACCTAAAAACACCGCCATGCACTTGGTGGTGTGGTTGTAAAGCGCTTGTGAAGCGGTTATAAAAAATGGGGCTAAATATTTTTAGCCCCATTTTTTTAACAACACTTCAAACGATTATGGTTTCATTTGTTGTGAAACGGCTTTGACGGGGGCTTGTATGTCCAAAAACTGCGATTGACCCGCTTTGTTTTTAATTTCCAATTTCAATGCAATGGTTTGCCCTTCTTTTAAAGGTGCTTTCAAGCCCATAAACATGATGTGCAAACTACCCGGTTTGAGCTCCACTTTGGTATTGGCGGGTAGGGCAATATTCGGCACTTGCGCCATCACCATTTTCTCGCCGTCCATCTTCATGGTGTGTAATTCTACAGTTTGCGATACATTTGAGGTTGCGCCCACCAACGTTGCATCTTGGTCGGCGGTCAAGTTCACAAACGCGCCGCCCATACTTTGACCTTCGACTGTGGCACGCGCCCATGCGCCTTGGACTTCAATTTTTATGTCGCCCGCCATACGCATTTCGCTGGGCATATCCGCCATTGGGCTTGTCGCTACTGGTGGTGGGTTGTGCCCAGTCATGTTTTCGTGCTTCATATCGGTTTTTTTGTCGCAGGCACTCAAAGCGGTGATACTCAGTACGGTTGTGAGGGCAATGGTGATTTTTTTCATGGTATTCCTTCGAGTATTTATGATGGTGTAACCATAGCAGAAAAGCAATTTTTTGAAAAGTCAAAAGAACGAGTTTGCAAGGAGTGCAGATACAAAGTATGGTTTCTATTGAGCAATATCGCTTCGAAGAAAAGTACAGCAAATCCAATGATGATGAAACCAGAACGATACCATTCTGTCTGAAAAAAGCACAAAATAAATTTAAAAATGCAAACAATTGTTAATTAATGAAGACAAGTGTTAATCCAATCGAAAGATGGATTTGTATCAATAAGAAACCTTATATCCTTACGGAATGATACAAAATACTATGCGTCAAAAAATTGTACAAAAAAATAAATTTATACAAAAATTCAAAGCAATTTTACATGGTTAAGTGTATTTATCCAACAATGTTTTAGGAACGTCACTTTACAGTTGAAAAGGAGTATCAAATGAACAAGACTTATAAAAGTATTTATTGCCATGCCACTCAAAGTTGGGTGGCCGTGAGCGAAACAACCCATGCCAAAGGTAAAATATCCAATTCAGCCACATCCTCTGTGGGCGTGGCTTTGACGTTAGCATCATCAAAAGGCAAACCATCCTCATCCAAGCGATTGGCAAAAATACTAAGCGGTGCAGTGCTTACTGCAGGATTATTTAGTACAGGAGTTTATGCTACGCAAATAGGTTCAGGCTTCGTTAACAACACGGGAACAGCAGCAAATGCTGCCAATGTTTCTGATGTTGCTATCGGTGGAGGTGCTACCACATCAGGATATAGTTCGGTGGCAATAGGAACTTCTACATATGCCAATTTAGAGTCGGTTGCGCTAGGTCAGCTGGCTCAAGCAAAAGGCGAGGATTCGGCAGCAATAGGTTACAACGCGCAGGCGTCAGGTGATAGTTCGACGGCGGTGGGTGTTAATTCGGCGGCGGGAGGTAAGTCTGCGACTGCATTGGGTTCTAAGGCGGCAGCGGCAGCACTGAATTCGACTGCGGTGGGGTTTTCATCGACTGCAAGCGCTCAGGGTGCAACTTCGGTGGGTGTGGCTTCTTCTGCAGAGGCGCTCCAGGCATCCGCTGTTGGTTCCGAGGCACATGCGCTCGGTGAGCAAAGTATCGCCTTTGGTAGAGAGGCGTATGCAACAGGCTCCAGTACCATCAGTATTGGTTTTCGGGCGGGTGGTACGGCTACGGCTACGAACTACGAAAATATCGCTATAGGTAAATCTGCGGGTATCAGTGTGAATGGCTTTCGCAATGAAGCATTTGGTACATCTGCAGGCAATAATGTGACGGGTAAGGATAATCAGTCATCTGGTTATTTGGCGGGTAATAATGTTAATGGTGACATTAACTTGGCGATTGGTGCTAATTCTGGTAGCACTGTGACGGGTAATAGAAATTCAGCATTTGGCTATCTGGCGGGTAATACTGTTTCTGGTGATTATAACGTGGCGGTTGGCGATGCTGCGGGTAAAAATGTGACTGGTTCTTTCAATACCGCCATTGGTGCCCTGTCAGGACAGGATATCTCTGCTAACAACACCATTAGCATGGGGCATTGGTCCAATGCCAGTAAAGATAATGCAGTCGCAATTGGCACATCCGCTAAAGCCACCGACACCAGTGCGATTGCTATTGGTAATAATGCGCAAGCAAAAGGAATTGATAGTATCTCTATAGGACACGGCAATATCGTAAGCGGTAAAGGCTCTGGAGCGATTGGTGACCCATCGATTATCGATGCTGCCAACAGTTATAGCGTGGGCAATACCAACACCATCGCCGTGGGTGCAGACAACTCATTTGTGTTGGGCAACAACGTCAACATCGCGGTTGCCAATGCGACGGCACTGGGCAATGCCACCAGTGTAACGCAAGCAACAGGTGTGGCACTGGGTAGCAGTTCGGTTGCTAACACAGCCGCGGGTGCGGTGGGCTATGCACCTGCAAGTGCGACAGCAGCACAAAAAGCGGCGATCACAGCGACCAATAGCACCACTTTGGCAGCAGTCAGCGTTGGCGCAGCGGGCAACACTCGCCAAATCACCAATGTCGCAGCGGGTACAGCCAACAGCGATGCAGTCAACGTGGCGCAACTGATAGCAGCACAAACGCACTACTACAGCGTGAACGATGGTGGTGTAGCGGGTGCCAACTATAACAATGATGGTGCAACGGGTCTAAAAGCAATAGCATCAGGTGTAGGTGCTGTGGCAAAAGGACCTGATAATGTTTCTATAGGCTCAGGTGCAACGACCAACAATGTAGCGTCTGGTGTGGCAGACGCAGTGGGCTTAAATGGTGGCTCACAAATCGCCATTGGTACTGGCGCAAAAACTGATACAGCGGGTTCTATCGCGATTGGTTACAACGCAGAGACAGGCGTGTTGCAGAATTTTGGTGTAGCAATGGGTGGCTATGCCAAAGCCACGGGTAACAGCGCTGTCGCAATTGGTCGCCATGCTGAAGCAACTGCTCAGAATAGTACAGCAATTGGTGGGCGGGGTACACAAGCCACGGCTGCCGATGCTACTGCTGTTGGCTCATATGCAATAGCTTCAGGATTAGAATCTTTGGCACTTGGCACTAAAGCCAACGCAAGTTTAGCCAACTCGGTTGCCCTTGGTTCCAACGCCACAACAGCGACAGGTGCAACGCAAGTGGCATCGGCGACCCTCAATGGTTTGACCTACGGCACATTTAAAGGTCAAGTGACCGATTCAGGCATGCAAGTATCGGTGGGTGCGGCGGGCAAAGAACGTCAGATTAAAAATGTCGGTTCAGGTGAAATCTCTCCCACCAGTACCGATGCCATCAATGGTAGCCAACTGTATGCAACCAACAGCGTATTGGGTAACTTCGCAAACGACACTAAAGATATTTTAGGTGGTAATGCAACTTTGAATCCCGATGGTACGCTGACCATGACCAATATTGGTGATACAGGTTATAACACCGTGCATGAAGCGATTAAGGCTTCTCAAGAAGAAGTACTTGCAGGTACCAACGTGACGAATGTTGTGGCAACCACAGGTGCGAATGGTCAAACCATCTACACCGTGAATGCCAATGGCACGACTGCATCAGCGGGCTCAAGCGCAGTGACCGTAGTTGCAAGTCTTCCAAATGCCAACAACGTCACCGACTATGCAGTGGACTTGAGTCAAACCACCAAAGACACGATTGATGGTGCGTTACAAGAAGTGGTCACACAAATTGACGGTACGACCGTTAAAACCATCAATAAAACCGACAACACTGCCAACTTCGTAAAAGGTGACAACATCGTATTGAGCGATGATGGAGCGGGTGGCATTAAAATTGCCACCAGCATGACACCGACATTTACCACGGTGAACACCACCAACTTGACTGCCACAGGTGACACCAACTTGAACAACTTGACGGTTACAGGTACCACCAATTTGCAAGGCGACACCTACTACACGGGTCCTATCACCAACGGCGACAACATTGTGAATAAAGCCTACGTGGATGGCGCACAAACTATCGTTGCCGCTGGAACCAACATTACCAGTGTAGATAAAGTGACCGATGCAACCACAGGTCAAAGCACCTACACGGTAAATGCCAATGGCACGACTGTCTCAGCGGCGGGTTCGGGAGCGGTTACTGTGGTTAAGAGTGTTCCAGATGCTAACAACGTTACCGATTATTCTGTGGACTTGAGTCAAACCACCAAAGACACGATTGATGGTGCATTACAAGAAGTGGTCACACAAATTGATGGTACGACCGTTAAAACCATCAATAAAACCGACAACACTGCCAACTTCGTGACAGGCAACAACATCGTATTGAGCGATGATGGTGGTGGCATTAAAATTGCCACCAGCATGACACCGACATTTACCACGGTGAACACCACCAACTTGAACACCACAGGTGTTACTAACTTAGGGGGTACTACAAATATCACAGGCGACACCATCATCTCAGGCGATACCACCTACACAGGTCCAATCACCAATGGTGACAACATCGTCAACAAAACCTATGTGGACAACAGCATCACCACATTGGCGAACAATCCATTGACCTTTGCAGGTGACACGGGTACAAACGTAGCGCGCAAATTGGGTGAAACCTTGAACATCGTCGGTGGCAACACAGGTACCTTGACCGATGGCAACATTGGCATAGAAGGCAATGGTACGGACA